>NZ_CALRWL010000003.1:0-228099 GCF_943371865.1 Azorhizobium sp. AG788
GCGGTTTATAGGGGGCGCCCTTTTTCCTGTCAACACCCGAAAATCGAGTGACGAAAGCTCGACCCGCGCTGTGGACAGCGAAGGCGAAAAGAACCCACAACCGCATACTCCATCAGGATTGCGACGCCCGCAAGACCCTGTGTGAAAACACGGCGGATGCGGCGTTCGGCCCGGCATGAGCGATGGGCACGGATGCCGGTCGAAGCGCGGAGAATCCTGCCGCAGCAACGCTTGCCGTGTCCTTGAGGCCGTGTTGGAAAAAAGTGCGGGCAAGGGCGAATACTGCCGGCAGGCGCGCGGCAGGGCCGGAAAAGCCGGATTATTCAGCCAAGAAGCTGTCGCAGGCGCGCCGCCGATGCGGCCAGCCGCCCGGGGCGCGGCTGGCTCAGCCGCTGCGCCAGCGCATCCCGCGCCTCGGTCATCGCGGCCAGGGCCGCGGTGCGGTCCATCAGGGCAAGCTCGGCGGATTTCAGTTGGTCGATGAGCCGGTCACGGTCGGCTTCGGCGGCGACGGCCCGCCGCAACTCGGCGACGTGCGCGGCCGCCAGCGCGATCTCGCCACGCAGGTGCAGGTCCCGCTCCGCCTCGACCTCCCCCACACGATGGGCAAGACGCTCTCGGTCCTGCATCGACGTGGCCGCCCGTGCCTGCAGGTCCGCCGCGGCCCGATCACGGGCGGCCTCGGCCGCGCGGGCGCGGTCCCGGAGGAGATTGAGTTCTGCGGTGAGCGCCGCCTGCGCGGCCACATGGGCGGTGACCAGGTCGGCGACCTCCTGCCCGTGCCGGCTTTGCGCCTGCAGCGACAGGTCTTGGGCCTCGCGCAACGCGGCGGCTTCCACGGTCGCGGCGCCGACTTGCGCGGCCAGAGCGTCCCGCTCGGCGCCGGCCACGTCGGCGCGCTCCGCCGCGGCACGGGCACAGCGCTCCGCCTCGGCCACCTGCGCCGACTGGGCCTTGCGGATCTTATGGACAAAGAACTCGTGGCGCTCCCATTCCGCGAGGGCGGCGTCCTTCAGCGCTTCCACGAACGTCGCCGCCTGCGGGGTGCGGCAGCTGGCGCTGATCATCTTGGTGAACTGGTTGATGGTATCGACCACATCCTGGGTCGAGCGGACCGCCATTGGCGAGGCGTCAAAGCTCAGCCGCACGTCGGAGAGATCCACGGGGCTGCCGACCATCCGGCTCAGTTCCACCTCCACCTTGCGCCGAAGCACCGGATGGGTCGCCATCGCAGTGACATCAACCAGAAGCTCGCTGTCCTCAAAGGCCTGGGCCGAGAGGTAGAGATGCAGGATCAGAAAGGCCTGAAACAGCTTCTCGTCGGTGGGGGAAATGGTGCGGTCGGCGGTCCATAGATCCACCGCCGCCAGAAACGGATCGTGCCGCGACGCCTTGAGGGTGAGGTCGATGGTGTTGAGGAAATAGGGATTCCCATCCATCGCCTGACCGGCATAGGACGCCCATTGATGGAAGAGATTGCGGTGGCAGAACACCGTTCGCCCGCCAAAGGCCTTTCGCAGCGCCCGGGCCCGTCCCAGGCTACGGGTGCAGCACAGGACCGGAATCTTGCGGTTGGCATGGGCATTGGCGATCAGACGCGCCACATAGCTGCGCGCCGCATCGGGCAAGTCTCCATCCACGCCGCCGGCGGGAAGGAAGGACTCGAGCGCCATGTCCGCGGAGAAGCCGGGAATGCCGCCGGCGTCTTGCAGCAAGGGCAGGAACTCGAGGAAATAGGGCGCGCCGGAGGGATGCCGGGAGTCCCATCCGCTGTAGTTCAGCCCCGCAATATCCCGCACCGTGAGATGGCCGAGCGCTTCGTGGAAGATCTCGTAATAGGCGGTGGTGTGCGGCGTGGCGCGCAGCTTGCTCCAGAGCCAGGTGCTGGAGGTGCGAAAACTGGAGTGAACGAAGACCGGCGAGATATCCAGATGGGGGACGGCGATGGCGGCCGAGGAGCCAAGGTCTTTGGAGCCAAGGTCTTTCGTGCTGTGGTGCCCGCCCGCCAGGGCGCGGGACCCACGACCGGCGCCGCCGCTCGACACCGGGTGCCCTGCGTGCACCAGGACCGCACGGGAAGATTTACGTCCGCCCGGCATGACACCTCCGGCCGCCCGCTGCCCCGCTCCCGAATGGCTTCACCGGGTCGCCACCATGAAGAGACGCACCGTGGAGACACGCACGATGGGGAGACGCGCGATGGACAGATTCAGGATGAGTGCTGGCATGACAGACCAAAGTCGAACCGCTCATATTTAAAACGCCGCACGAACGCGACAGGTATAAAAAAACCGCGCGCAGCCATTGGCGCTCGAAAATGCCATGAGAAATGGTGAATTCTGCAACCGCTCATACAATGATGCGCACAGACGAGCCGGCGCATCAATCGTCTTCGACGAGAAAAACGGTCACAATTTTAAATGCTCGCAATATAGCGGCCGAAGATGGCAGCGAATTATTGCATCGCAACACGGAACAACTGGCGATGAGGGTGTTTTCCACCGCACCTTCTGTGGGCGCCGCTGCAAGCGGGGCGCGCTCAGGCGCCGAGCCGGTCCGCGTGCCAGGCGATATGGGCGCCCATGAAGGTGGAGATGAAATAATAGGAATGGTCATAGCCCTCGCGCAGATTGAGCGTGAGGGGAATGCCCGCCGCCGCGCAGGCATCCGCCAGCAAGGCCGGGCGCAGTCCGGTGTCCAGGAATGGGTCGGCGGTGCCCTGGTCCACCAGCAATTCGGGGACGCGATGGCCGTCGGCGATCAAGGCGGTGGCATCATAGGCCCGCCAGGCGGCGGGGTCGGGGCCGAGGTATTTCTCCAGCGCCGGGCGCGACCAGTCCGCCGTCATGGGCTGCACGATGGGGGCGAAGGCCGAGCAGCTCTTGAACCGATCTGGGTTCTTGAGCGCCAGGGTGAGTGCCCCGTGCCCGCCCATGGAATGGCCGAAGATGCCCTGGCGGCTCATGTCGGCGGGAAACTGCGCCGCCACCAGCGCCGGCAGCTCGTCACGCACATAAGAGGCCATGCGGTAGTTGGCGGCATAAGGCGGCTGGGTAGCATCCAGATAGAAGCCGGCGCCGGAGCCGAACTGCCAATTGTCCGGCTCGTCCGGCACCCCCTCGCCGCGCGGGCTGGTATCGGGGCACACGATCATCACCCCGCGCTCGGCGGCGGCGGCGCGATACTCGCCCTTCTCCATCACATTGACATGGGTGCAGGTAAGGCCCGACAGATACCACAGCACCGGCACCGGCCCGCGCGCCGCCTGGGGCGGCACGAACACGGCGAAGGTCATGTCGGTGCCGGTGGCGGCGGAGGCGTGGCGATAGACGCCCTGCATGCCACCCCGGGCGCGGACCTTGGACAGGGACTGCATCAGTAGATCACCACCGAGCGGATGGACTTGCCCTCGTGCATGAGATCGAAGGCGGTGTTGATCTCGTCCAGCGGCATGGTGTGGGTGATGAGATCGTCGATGTTGATCTTGCCCTCCATGTACCAGTCGACGATCTTCGGCACGTCGGTGCGCCCGCGGGCGCCGCCAAAGGCCGAGCCGCGCCAGTTGCGCCCGGTCACCAGCTGGAACGGCCGGGTGGCGATCTCCGCCCCCGCCGGCGCCACGCCGATGACGATGGAGGTGCCCCAGCCGCGATGGCAGGCTTCCAGCGCCTGGCGCATCACATTCACATTGCCGGTGCAGTCGAAGGTGAAGTCGGCGCCGCCGTCGGTCAGGTCCTGGATGGCCGAGACCACCTTGTCGGAGCCCACTTCCAGGGGATTGATGAAGTCGGTCATGCCGAACTTCTTCGCCATTGCCACTTTGGCGGGATTGATGTCGACGCCGATGATCTTGTCGGCGCCCACCATGCGGGCGCCCTGGATCACATTGAGGCCGATGCCCCCTAAGCCGAACACCACCACATTGGCGCCGGGCCACACCTTGCCGGTATAGACCACCGCGCCGATGCCGGTGGTCACCCCGCAACCGATGTAGCAGATCTTGTCGAACGGGGCGTCCTCCCGCACCTTGGCCAGAGCGATCTCGGGCAGCACGGTGAAGTTCGCGAAGGTCGAGCAGCCCATGTAATGGAAGATCTCGCCGCCATCGCAGGAGAAGCGCGAGGTGCGATCCGGCATCAGGCCCTGGCCCTGGGTGGCGCGGATCGAGGTGCACAGGTTCGAACGCTGCGACAGGCAGGTTTTGCACTGCCGGCATTCCGGCGTGTAGAGCGGAATGACGTGGTCGCCCACCTTCAGCGAAGTCACGCCCGCGCCCACTTCGCGGACGATGCCGGCGCCCTCATGGCCGAGGATCGCGGGGAACTTGCCCTCGGAATCCAGCCCGTCCAGCGTATAGGCGTCGGTGTGGCACACGCCGGTGGCCATGATCTCCACCAGCACCTCGCCGGGCTTGGGCCCGCCGATCTCGATGGTCTCGATGGTCAGCGGCTTCTTGGCTTCCCAGGCGACGGCGGCACGGGTTTTCATGGGACACCTCGGGTGCGGGGCTCGCGGCGGTCGTGCCGGAACACGGACAGGATCGGAACAGGCGCGGGCGCGCCCTATTCGGCGGCTTCGCCGTGGGGCACGGCGGCATAAGGGGCGTTGGGGTCGCCCGGCGCGGTCTCCCACGCCAAGCCGGGAATGGCGACGATGCGCTGGCCGCGGCCATCGGTGCGGCAGACGATGGCGCCCTGCTCTTCCATATAGGCCAGGATGCGCCGCGCGCGGCCGGAGGAGCGGCTGCCATAGGCATGGGCCACCGCCGCGTCGGACGGGCAGGGCTGGGTCTCGAACGCGGCGCGGGCCAGCACCAGGAACACGCTCTGCATGTCCTCGGGCAGTTGGCCGGCCATGGCGATGACCTCGCCCCAGGGCGAGCCTTCCTTGTCCAGTTCGGCGCTGTCGATGCCCGCATGGGCAATGGCGAGGCGGCGGCGGAAGGCGCGCAGGCTCAGGGGCTCGCCGGTGATGCGGCGGATGCGGCAGCGCACCAGGAAGTCCTGGTAGAGCACGGCGGCGGTGCGGAAGCCCGCCTCAGGATCGGTCAGGATCTCGCGCAGGGCCAGATCGATGGCCGCTTGGCGCTCCTCCGGCTCCATGGCCGGGGCGGCGGGCGCCGCCGTCGCGGGGATACGGGTGGCGCGGGCCAGCTGGGTGAGGATGTCGGCGGTGGGCACCGGCGCGGGCGCGCGGCGGGGCGGCGGCAGGATGCGCTCCTCGTCGGGGGCAGCGGTAAAGATCAGGTCCTGCGCATCGCCGCCCTCCATGGGGCCGGGCAGCGGCAGCAATTTGGGGCTGACGGAACGGGCGCCAGTTTCCACCCCGCCGATCTTCACCGGCAGCGGCCGGCGCGACAAGGCCGGCCCGAGGGCGATGAAATGCCCGGACTGGAGATCGCGGAACATCTCCGCCTGCCGGCGCTCCATGCCCAGCAAGTCGGCGGCGCGCGCCATGTCGATGTCGAGGAAGGTGCGGCCCATGAGGAAGTTGGAGGCTTCCGCCGCCACATTCTTGGCGAGCTTGGCCAGGCGCTGGGTGGCGATCACCCCCGCCAGCCCGCGCTTGCGGCCGCGGCACATGAGATTGGTCATGGCCCCCAGCGAGGCCTTGCGGGTCTCGTCGGAGACCTCGCCGCCGACGGCGGGGGCGAAAAGCTGCGCCTCGTCCACCACCACCAGCATGGGATACCAGTGGTCGCGCTCGGCATCGAACAACCCGCCCAGGAAGGCGGCGGCGGCGCGCATCTGCTGCTCGCTGTCCAGGCCCTCCATGTCGAGGACCACGGACACCCGATGCTGGCGCACGCGCGACGCGATGCGGTGCAGATCGGCCTCATTGCGGGAGGCATCCACCACCACATGGCCGTAGCGTTCGGCGAAAGTGACGAAATCGCCCTCGGGATCGATGATCGCCTGCTGCACCCACGGCACGCTCTGCTCCAGCAGGCGGCGCAAAAGGTGCGATTTTCCGGAGCCGGAATTGCCCTGGACCAGCAGGCGGGTGGCCAAAAGCTCTTCGAGATCCAGCGCCGCGGACACGCCCTGGCCCGTGAGACCGAGATCGATCGAAACCTTCATCGGCCCTCAGCCCTCACTTCGCCGTCGCACGACAGCGCCGCGCCGGCTGCACTTTATCAGGTTTGCCACCGCCACAAGACTCATGCGCCCGCTGATTTCCCGTTGGACAACGCAAAATCGGGCATGGCGTCTGCGGCCGGCGTCTGCTCCGGGCAGTTCATACCGATTCCCCCTCCGGTTTCAACCGCCGCCCGCACGGAGGTATCGACGCCCCTCAGGCGATGCCGCGGTCCCGGTCGCGGTCGGGATGGTGGAAGGCCAGCACCACGATCACCGAGGAGAAAGCCATGGTTGCCATCAGGATGAAGCAGTCGGTGAACGATCCGCGCAGGTTCAAAACCGCACCGGTGACCACCGGCGCCATGAAGCCGGCCACCGCGAAGGCAAAATCCATGACGCCGAGCGCGGTGGCCGCGCGCTGCGGCACCACGTCCACATTGACCGCATAATAAGCCGCATTCGCGCCCATGGAGGCCGCCACCGCCACCGTGATGCCGGCGATGGCCACGGTGAGGTTGTCGGTGAGCGCCACCGGCACGATGGCCAGTGCCGCCACCATCTGGCTGCCGGCGATGAGATAGGAGCGTGCAACCCGCAGCCGCCCGGTGGTCTTCAAGAGATGGTCCGACCACCGCCCCATGGCCCACAGCACCACGGCGGCGGAAAGCCAGGGCAGCACCGTGAACAGGCCCACCGCAGCGAGCTTCAATTTGTAGGCCTGCTCCAGATAGCTGGGCAGCCAGGACATGAAGAAGAACAGGAAATAGCCGAACACGAAGAAGGCCCATTAATTGGCCAGCAGGGTCGGATTGGTGAGCAGCAGGCGGATCAGGCCGCCCTGCGGCGCGGCCTCCCGCCGTGCCACCGGCGGGGCCGCGATTTCGGGGGCGCGGATCTGGGCCAGTTCCGCAGCATTCACGAACCGGGACTTGGCCGGATCGTCGCGGAACAGGAAATACCACGCCGGCACCCACACCACGGAGAGCGCGAACAGCACGGCAAAGGTGGCGCGCCAGTCCAGCCATGTGAGCAATTGGGTCACGATGGGCCCACCGATGGCCAGCGCCAGCGGCACCGCCACCAACGCATTGCCGAGCGCCGTCGCCCGCTCGTGCGGCGCCAGCCAACGGCTCACCGCGCCGGTGAGCGCCGGGAAGTTCGGCCCCTCCGAGACCCCCAGCAGCACCCGCGCCGCATAAAGGCTCATGAACCCGCCCGCCAGCGCCGTGGCGCCGATGGACACGCTCCACAGGATGGCGGCCATGGTGAGCACGATGCGGGCACCGTACTTGTCCACCGCAAAGCCACCCAGCAGCGTGGTCACCGCATAACCGATGCCGAACGCCCCCAGAATGCTGCCGGCGGCGGCCGGCGACAGGCCGAGATCGCGCTCCATCATTGGGATCGCGTAGGAAATGGCGGCGCGGTCAATGTAATTGACCACGGTGATGGTGAACAACAGGAAGACCACAAACCAGCGGTATCTGCTGGCGCCCACGCCTGCGCTGGACATCGCCACCATAGTGCCCTCCCCGGCGCCGCCCGGCGCAATGGCGCGAGCTTAGCCCAGATCGGTCGGCGATGGGACGCCGGGCAACCACCCATGCACGCGCGCGCCTCCGTTGTCCCCCGGACGGGGCGGCCTTCCGGCGTAAGAGCAACGGCTCCAGATGTGAGGTCACCGCGCCCGGGCTCTGCGTCTCGTGCCACCATGGCGCTGGCGTCTCCATTCTGGCATTGACCGGTTTACGCTGCCGCGTTCGTTCGCCACAGGAGCCTTGATCCCGCATGCCCGTCCGCCCGATCGTGCGCTTCCCCGATCCGCGCCTGCGCGCTGTCGCAACGGCGGTTTCCAGCTTCGATGCCGCATTGGCCGCGCTGGCCGCCGACCTGCTGGACACCATGCGCGAGGCCCCCGGCATCGGCATCACCGCGCCGCACATCGGCGTCGCGCAGCGGGTGGTGGTGCTCGACCTGCCGGAGGCGGGCGTGTCTTATTATGTGAACCCGGAGGTGATCGCCGCCTCGGGCGATGTGCAGCGCCACCCGGAAGGCAGCGTCTCCATGCCCGGCGTGGTGGAGGATGTGGAGCGCCCGGCCTGGGTGAGCGTGCGCTACCAGGATCTGACCGGCGCGCCGCAGGAGATCACCGCCGAGGGCCTGCTGTCCGTCTGCCTCCAGCATGAGATCGACCAGTTGGACGGCATCTTCTGGACCCAGCGCCTCTCCCGCCTGAAGCGGGACCGGGTGGTGAAAAAATACCAGAAAATCCAGTCAGGCGTCCGCGCCTGACTGGATCTAAGCCTTGGGTCGTTGCTCGATGAGCTTGATGGCGGCATCGATGTCGGCGGTATCGGCGAATGCGGCAATGGCCGGATGCCCCACCTCGATGAACTGGATCACCAGCCAGCGCGTATCCGCCGGCAGCGCGGCGATGATCTCACTGATCTTCAAACCGGCCTTCCAGCGAATGCGGTGAGTCTCGACGAAATACGCCAGCACGCCGGACCGCAGCATGCCATCAAGGAAACTGTCGCCGACGAAGACCGTCGGCGGGAGCAGGCGCGGGTCCGGCGAGGCCTGCGTGGCATGCTCAAAAATGTCGGTGCGAGCTGCCTGGGTGAAGCCGGCCGGCCAGTCCCAGGTCTGGCCGATCATCAGCATGTCCTCGGACGGGGGCACGAACAGCGGCATGAACATGGCGATCCCGCCGCTGCCGCGCTGGGTCACGATCTTCAACGGATGCGTCCAGACCGAGTTCGGCCGGCCTTCGATCTTGCTGATCTCATCCACCAGCGCCTTGCCGACCGGATAGGCCGCAGGATCGTTCCAGTGGAAATCCGTCAGATGGAAGATCCGCCGCGACTTCATGGCGGTCCGCAGGATCTCCGTGCTGTCAACGAAGCTCACCGCCGGCAACGCCCGCAGCTTGGCCACGAACTCATCGATCCGTGGCACCGCCGGGCGACGGACCGCGGAGGACGGCAGCAATTCCGGATAGAAGCGGTCGCTCATCATGTTGATCACGAAGGCGGTCTGGATTCCCGCTGCCTTCAGCGCGCGCGTCAGCCGATCGATCCCGGCGATGGCGGGCGCCTCGGCCGTGACGAGGGCCCGCTCCATATAGGGCTCCTCCACATTCAAGGTCGAGCGATAGAACAGCTGGCCGTCGCGCCCGACCAGCACGCGGTCGGACATGCCGAACACGGAGAAGTCCACTTGCGTCTTCAAGCGGATGAGGATGGGCCGCAGGCCGAAATGATCGGCGAACCAGCGATCCGCCACGCGCGGAATGGCGTCCAAGGGCGTCGCGGCGGTGACCGGCGGCGCAAGGGTCCGGTTCTCCTCCACGGGCGGGATCGGCACCAACCCCGTCAGCATCTGCAGGCCGGGTAGAAGCGTCAGGCCAAAGAACACGGCCACGAAGGCGATGCGCCACATGCTGCTGCGGTCCCTGGTTCAGAAGCGGAAATAGATGAAGGGGTTGAAGCCGTTCGCGGCGATCAGCACCGACGAATAGACAAACAGAAGCAGTGCCGTGCTGCGCTGGGCGAGCGCACGCAGGGGGCCGGCCGGTTCCGACCCGATGCCCGCCAGGATCCGCCCCACCGGCGCGACCGAGAGCACGGCGCCGAGGCAGAAGAACACGATTTTGTCCGGCGTCAGGAACGCCAGGACATCCACCGGCGCAGCGGCGTGACCGAACCCGGCCATGGCCTTCAGGAACGTCCCTGCCGCGCCCAGGCTATCCGCCCGGAACAGCACCCAGCCGACCATGACCAGCAGCAGCGTCACGGGCCAGCCGATCACGCCCGGCAGGGCACCGCCCCGGCGGATCGCCACCCGTTCGATGACCAGGAGCACGCCGTGGTAGCAGCCCCAGGCCAGGAAGGTATAGGCGGCGCCATGCCAGAGCCCGCACAGCACGAAGACCGTGAACAGGTTCACATAGGTCCGCACCGGCCCGCACTTATTGCCCCCGAGCGGAATGTAGAGATAGTCGCGGAACCAGCGCGACAGCGTCATGTGCCAGCGGCGCCAGAATTCGGTGATGCTGAGCGAGCGATAGGGCTGGTCGAAATTCTCCGGGAAGCGGAACCCCAGCATGCGGCCGAGCCCGATGGCCATGTCCGAATAGCCCGAGAAGTCGAAATAGATCTGCAAGGTGTAGGCAAGCGCCCCCACCCAGGCCGCGGCGGTGCTCAGTTGCTCCGGCGGCAGGCCGAACATGTGGTCGGCCAGCGTGCCCATGCCATCGGCGATGATGATCTTCTTGCCCAGGCCCCAGCAGAACCGCACGATCCCCGCCTCGACGTCGTCCAGGGCGATGGGGCGCCGCAGGATCCGGTCCTGCACTTCCACATAGCGCACGATCGGGCCGGCGATCAGCTGCGGGAACAGCGTGTGGTACATGCCGAAAGTGACAAATCCCCGCGCCGGCGCGATCTCGCCGCGGTAGATGTCCACCAGATACGACAGGCCCTGAAAGGTGAAGAAGGAGATGCCGGCGGGCAGGATGATCCCCGCGGGGGCCAGCATGATCTGGATGCCGGCCGGCATCAGCGCGTCATGGCTGACGCCCACCAGGAAGGTCCAGTATTTATAATAGATCAGCGGCAGGAGGTTCAGCAGGATGCCGAACCAAAGCAGGCCGAACCGCGCCCGGCCGGCCGGTGTCCGGGCGAGCATCACGCCGATGACCTGATTGACCACGATGGAGGCGATCAGCACCAGGCTGACGAAGCCCGCATCGATCGTATAGAAATACAGACTGCTAATCAGCAGGACAAGATTACGAATGCTCGCCGGAACGGCGTAATATATAAAGAAGAAGATCGGAAGGAAGGCGAACAAAAAGCCCGGCGAACTGAACGACATGGCCCGGCTTCCACCTTTTCGTGCCGATGTTAACTGTATTCGACGAGGTCGAACGCGTTCAGCCCTTCAGGCCGGCGGCAGTCCATCGTGCAGGTAGCATGGGCGGACCGATCAGGCAATCATCGCCCCCTGACGTTGCAACGCCGCCGTTGCTTGATCGCCGCACCGCGCCGAACACCTTGCACGACCCGCCGGATGCCTCGCCGAAACGCCGCGCGCCCCGTTCGACATCCGCCGGTCGGCAGCGTCGATCCTGTCCAAGGTCTGCGCCCCCGGGGCGCACGCCTGATGCTACCCCCTCACAGCACCGACGAAGCTTCCGCCGGTGAATGGGCCAGGGCGTGGGCCATGTATTCCAGCGCGTGCCGCACCTTGTCGCGGCCCACCGGCCCGCCCAGGCAGACACGGGCGGCTTCCGGCGGCGCGCCGTCGACGCAGAACGCATCGCTGGCGACGATGCCGATGCCGGTGGCCTGCATGTGGCCGACAAAGGCCGAGCGGGTCCACGGCTCCGGCAATTCCACCCACAGATTGAAGCTGAGCGGATCGGCCCGGAAGCTGCCCTTGGGCAGGATTTGGGTGGCGAGCGCCTGCCGGGCAGCGGTCTCGGCGCGGATGAAGCGCAGGATGGTGTCGGCGGTGCCGTCCTCGATCCAGCGGGTGGCCAGCGCCACGGTCAGCGGGGAAGCCATGACATTGGCCGCCCGCAGCGCCGCCGCGAACGGCCAGCCGGCCCGCGCTTCCGGCGCGATCACATAAGCCGCCCGCAGGCCGGCGCCGATACATTTGGCCAGCCCCGCCACATGCCAGGTGAGATCGGGGGCGATGGCGGCGAACGGCGGCAGGCCGTGGGCGGGGATGAAGCCATAGGCGTCATCCTCGACGATCTTCAGATTGAACCGCCGCGCCACCGCCACGATGGCCGCGCGGCGCGGCTCGGGAATGGTGAGCGTGGTGGGGTTCTGCAGGGTCGGGTTGAGATAGAGCGCCTTCGGCGACAGGCTGCGGCAGGCTGCGGTGAGGGCGTCCGGGTCGATCCCGTCCGCATCCATGGGCAGGCCCACCAGCTTCAGGCCCAGCTGGGCGGCGATGGAGCGGGCGCCGGGATAGGTCAGCGCCTCGCACAGCACCACGTCGCCGGCCTTGGCCAGCAGGCCGAAGATGCCCAGCAGGGCCGCATGGGCGCCGGGGGTGACGAAGATGCGTTCCTGCGCCGGCACCAAGGCCCGCCGCCCCAGCCAGGAGGAGGCGGCATCCTTGTCGGCGGGCGCGCCGCCGAAGCTCTGGTAGCGCAGCAGCGCCACCAGGTCGCGGGACACCTCCACCAAGCCGTCCTGCATCCGCGCGATGAGCGCGGGATCGTCCGGCTCCGGCGGCAGGTTCATGGTGAGATCCACCAGATCCGGGCGGGCGGAGCGCGCCTGCGCCGCCGCGCGCGGCACGCCGCGCACAAAGGTGCCCTGGCCGACGCGGGATTCCACCAGCCCCCGCTTCTGCGCCTCCACATAGCCCCGCGCCACGGTGGTGAAGTCGATGTCGAGACGGCTCGCCAGCTTGCGCTGCGGCGGCAGGCGGTCACCGATGGACAGGCGTCCGGCCTTGATGTCCTCGGCGATGCCATCGGCAATGGCGAGATAGCGCGGCTTGTCGCTGCGCGTCAGGTCCGGCGTCCAATCGGGCATGGGGCGGGGTGTCTTCTCCATGCGGACGGATCGCTTCCGCCCGCTCAAAATTGACTGTATAGTGTTGCAGTCATCGCTTGTCACGCGGTGCGGCGACGGCGGGCGTGGAAAAATTCCGCGCTGCAACACATGGCATTGCGTGCGGATCAGGCATCGGGCTGCCGGATTCCTCGGCGTGTGACTGCGAGTCGAGCACCGGGTCGCTGGCGCCTTCCGCTGCATTGATCGCAAGATTGAATGCATTTTGCATGCATTGCTGATGTTATGTGCAATCTGTCAATTGGCACATTGATTGCAATTTTCCCCTCGTGACCGCCCTTGCCCCCAGCAAGGCCGCAGGTCTCCCCCACGAGGAGAAGCCGATGCCCGCCGTGACCGCCCCCGCCCACCAGAAGGGTGATTTCTTCGTCGATTACGAGGACAAGAAGTTCGAGGACGTCAAAGCCCAGCCGGGCGAAAAGGCCCTGGTCACCTTCCATACGGTGGCGTTCGAGGGCTCCATCGGCTTCGTGAACCTGCTCCAGGCCACCCGCCTCAAGCGCAAGGGCTTCGAGACCTCGATCCTGCTCTATGGCCCCGGCGTGACGCTGGGCGTGCAGCGCGGCTTCCCGAAGCTGGGCGACGAGGCCTTCCCCGGCCACATGAACTTCAACAACCAGATCGTCAAATTCATCGAGGAAGGCGGCAAGGTCTATGCCTGCCGCTTCGCGCTCCAGGCCCTCTACGGCCATGGCGAGCCCTCGCTGATCCCCGGCATCATCCCCATCAGCCCGCTGGACGTGCTGGACCTGGTGCTGCTCCACCGCCGCGACAACGCCTTCATCCTCGACACCTGGACCCTCTGACGGCGCCGGCGCAACCAGCCACACCGTCACCTCAGGTCTCGTCATGGCCGGGCTTGTCCCGGCCATCCACGCCCGGCGGCCGGGCGCACCGTTCCATGCCCCGCTCTTTCGGCTCGGCGTGGATGCCCGGGACAAGCCCGGGCATGACGACCGGAACGTCAGGACAGAAAGGAAGATGGCCATGTCGGCCAAGACACCAGAGAAGCGCATCGTCCGGGTCGCCGCGGTGCAGATCGCGCCCGATCTCGACGACGGCGCCCGCACGCTGGACCGCGTGCTGGCCGCGCTGGCCGAGGCGGCCTCCAAAGGGGTGCAGATGGTGGTCTTTCCCGAGACCTTCCTGCCCTGGTACCCCTATTTTTCCTTCGTGCTGCCGCCGGTGCTGACCGGCGGCGAGCACATGCGGCTTTATGAACACGCGGTCACCGTGCCCGGCCCGGTGACCGAGGCCATCGCGGCCGCCGCCCGCCGCCATGCCATGGTGGTGGTGCTGGGCATCAATGAGCGCGACCACGGCTCGCTCTACAATGCCCAGCTGATCTTCGACGCCGACGGCACCCTTCTGCTCAAGCGCCGCAAGCTCACCCCCACCTTCCATGAGCGCATGATCTGGGGCCAGGGCGATGGTGCCGGCCTGAAGGTGGTGGACACCAAGGTGGGCCGTGTCGGGGCGCTGGCCTGCTGGGAGCATTACAATCCCCTCGCCCGCTACGCCTTGATGGCCCAGCACGAGGAAATCCACGCCGCGCAATTCCCCGGCGCGCTGGTGGGGCCGATCTTCGCCGAGCAGATCGAAGTCACCATCCGCCACCACGCCTTGGAGAGCGGCTGCTTCGTGGTCAATGCCACCGGCTGGCTCACCGAAGAGCAGGTGGCCCGCATCTCCCCGGACGAAAAACTGCGCAAGGCCCTCACCGGCGGCTGCATGACGGCGATCATCTCGCCCGAAGGCAGCCATCTGGTGCCCCCGCTCACCAGCGGCGAGGGGCTGCTGGTGGCCGATCTCGACATGGCCCTCATCACCAAGCGCAAGCGGATGATGGATAGCGTCGGCCATTACGCCCGCCCCGAACTGCTCAGCCTCGTGCTCGACACCCGCCCGGCGCTGCCCATGCACACCGATGCCGCCTTTCCCTCCCCGCCATCCTTCGGGAGTCGCCGCGATGAAGCAGACCAGCCCCAGCACCGCCCCCATCCTGCCGCTGCCGACGGCGGAGCTGATGAACGAATTGCAGTCCTACGGGGTCCGGCTCGCTGATCCTTCCGCCGGGGCTGAAAGCCGGCGCGGCGGGGCCGGCCCCTCCGACCACAAGGCGCTGACGCTGGACGGCATGACCGTCATGGTGCCGGTGCACACGGCGCCGGCCGCCCGCAGCCCCTATGCGGTGGAGACCCCCGACGCGCGCGGCGCCAGCCGCATCACCCGCGACGGCCTGCCCATCGCCCAGGTTTCGTTCCCGCTGCGGCCGCGCTTCTATGAGCGCACCACGGCGGACGGCATTCCCTATTCCAAGATCGCCGTGCTGCACGGGCGCGACGTGCTCGCCACCACGGTGTTGCAGGAGTGCGTGCGCTTCCAGAGCCGCACCAAGACCTGCCAGTTCTGCGCCATCGGCCAATCGCTGGCGGAGGGACGCACCATCGCCCGCAAGACCCCGGCGCAACTGGCGGAAGTGGCGAAAGCCGCCGTGGAGCTGGACGGGGTCACCCATATGGTGATGACCACCGGCACCCCGCCGGGCAAGGATCGCGGCGCCGCCATTCTCACCGAGAGCGCGGCGGCGGTGAAGGCTGCCGTGGACCTGCCGATCCAGGCCCAGTGCGAGCCCCCGGACAGCGACGCCTGGTTCGCCCGCATGAAAGCGGCGGGCGTGGACGCGCTCGGCATGCATCTGGAAGCAGTGACGCCGGAGGTGCGCGCCCGCATCATGCCGGGCAAGGCGCAGGTGCCGCTGGAGCGCTATTTCGCCGCCTTCGATGCCGCCGTGCCGGTGTTCGGGCGCGGGCAGGTGTCCACTTATATTCTGGCGGGCCTGGGGGACACAAAAGAGGCGATCCTGGGCATGTGCGCCCAGCTCATCGCCCACGGCGTCTATCCGTTCGTGGTGCCGTTCATCCCTATTTCCGGCACGCCGCTGGAAGGCCATGCGGGGCCGACGCCCGGCTTCATGCACGAGATCCTGGCGCCATTGGCGCAGATGGTGCGGGCCGCCGGCCTCCGCGCCACCGACATCAAGGCCGGCTGCGGCAAGTGCGGCGCCTGCTCGGCGCTCTCCACCTATGAGCGGGGGATCGGCTGATGTTCGACGCCTTCAAGCCGTTCACCGCCAGCGAATTCCAGGTGAAGTTCGCCATGGACCCGTGGGAGCGCGCCGGCGCCGCGGCCCTGCGCCGCCGCGTGTTCTGCGGCGAGCAGGGGCTGTTCGGCAGTGACGACCGCGACGCCATCGACACCCACGCCATCCCCATCGTCGCGCTGTCCCTGTGGGGCGTGGCGGCGGATGCGGTGGTGGGCACGGTGCGCATTCATGAGCCGGAGCCGGGCATCTGGTGGGGCTCGCGCCTCGCGGTGGCGGAAGACTATCGCAACGTCGGCACGCTGGGCTCGGCGCTGATCCGCCTCGCGGTCTCCTCCGCCCATGCCCGCGGCTGCCGGCGCTTCTTCGCTTATGTGCAGAGCCAGAACGCTTTGCTGTTCCGCCGCCTGCGCTGGCGCACCCTGGAGATCGTGGATCTGCACGGCCGCCCGCACCATCACATGGAGGCGGACCTGGCCTATTACCCGCCTTTCGCCGCCCCGGAGACCGGGTTCCTGGCCTTCCCCAAGCGGGCCGCGTGATGGAACAGGCGCTTGCCACCCTTGCCCACACCCTGCGGGCCAGCGCCGGCCTCGCCGGCAAGGCCGACATCGCCCAAGTGGCGGCGCGGCTCGGCCTGTCGGGGGCGGGCGCGGTGCCGGTGGGCGATGATTGCGCCGCGCTTCCCGATGGCGACGGCTGGCTGCTCTTGGCCATCGAGGGCTTCATGAACGGCTTCGTCGCCGGCGATCCCTGGTTCGCCGGCTGGTGCGGGGTGATGGTCAATGCCTCCGACATCGCCGCCATGGGCGGGCGGCCGCTGGCGGTGGTGGATGCGGTTTGGGCCGATGGCGAAGACGGCGCCGCCCCGGTGCTGGAGGGGCTGGCCGCCGCCTCCTCGGCCTTCGGCATTCCGGTGGTGGGCGGGCATACCAATATCCGCAATGATCGCGGCCAGCTTTCGGTTGCCATCCTCGGCCGGGCGAAGCGCCTGCTCACCAGCTTCGATGCCACACCCGGCCAGCGGCTGGTGGCGGGCATCGATTTGCGCGGGCGCTACCGCGCGCCGTTCGACAATTGGGAAGCGGCCACGGACGCCCCCTCCGGGCGCCTGCGCGGCGATCTGGAAGTGCTGCCGCTGATCGCCGAGGCGGGCCTGTCGCGCGCGGCCAAGGACATCAGCCAGGGCGGCATCGTCGGCACCGCCGCCATGCTGGCGGAATGCTCGCAGGTGGGCATCGCCCTCGACCTCGCCGCCGTGCCGCGCCCGGAGGGCGTGGATCTGGCCCGCTGGCTGCTCACCTTCCCCTCGTTCGGCTATCTGCTGGCGGCGGACCCGCAGGACGTGCCGGCCCTCGTCGCCCGCTTTGCCGCCCGCGGCATCGCCGCCGCCGACATCGGCGCGGTGACCGCAGACCGACGCGTGACTCTGAGCGATGGCTCAGGGAGCGAGACCATCTGGGACTTCACCCAGCGCCCGCTGCTGGGCTGCGCCCCCACCGGAGCCGCCGCATGAGGGGGCCGCTCGCCATCGCCATATTGGCCCATTCCACCAATCCGCGCGGCGGGGTGGTGCATGCGCTGGAACTGGGCGATGCCTTGGTGCGCCTGGGCCATCGCGCTTGCGTCCACGCGCCCGACGCCGCCGGACGGGGCTTCTTCCGCGAGACCCTGTGCGAGACCCTGAGCATCCCCGCCCGCGCGGTGACCGGCGACACCACCGCCTTGGTGGAAACCCGCATCGACGATTATCTCGCTTACTTCACCGATCCGGCCCACCGCGCGTTCGATGTCTTCCACGCCCAGGACGGCATTTCCGGCAATGCGCTGGCCACCCTCAAGGAGAAGGGCCTGATCCGCGCCTTCGCCCGCACCGTCCACCATATGGACGCCTTCGCCGATCCCCGCCTTTCGGTCTTGCAACAGCGCTCCATTGTCAGCGCCGACGCCCTGTTCACAGTCAGCCGCACCTGGCAGGCGCATCTGGCCGAGACCTTCGAGCGCCCCGCCGTGCGGGTGGGCAATGGGGTGGATCGCACCCGCTTCTCGCCGCGCCCCGATGGCCGCGATGCGGCGCTGCGCCAGCGCCTCGCCTTGGGGCCGGGGCCGGTGTTCCTGGCGGTGGGCGGCATCGAGGAGCGCAAGAATACCGTGCGCATCCTGGAAGCCTTCATCCAGGTGCGGGCGGTGCTGCCCACGGCGCAATTGATCATCGCCGGGGGCGCCTCGCTGCTGGACCATGACGCCTACCGCCGCGCCTTCGCCCACACCTTGCGCGCCAGCCCGCTGGCGCCCGGAGCGGTGATCGAGACCGGGCCGCTGGCGCAGGCGGACATGCCGGCGCTCTACCGGGTGGCGGATGCCCTGGTGTTTCCCTCGCTCAAGGAAGGCTTCGGGCTGGTGGTGCTGGAGGCCATGGCCAGCGGCCTGCCGGTGGTGGCCCCGGCCATCGCCCCCTTCACCGAATATCTGGGGCCGCAGGATGCGGCCTGGTGCGATCCGCTCACCGCCCATTCCATCGCCGACGCCATGATGGCGGTGCGCACCGAGCCGCAGCGCGGGCGGCTGGTGGCGCGCGGCGCCGAAGTCGCCGCCGCCCATGACTGGCAGCACACCGCCCGCGCCCATCTGGCCGCCTATGAACAGCTGACGGAACCCGCCCATGCCTGAGATGCGCTTTCATATCCGCTGGCCCGATGGCCGGGCGGAGGCCTGCTATTCGCCCTCGCTGGTGATCAAGGATTATCTCGTGCCCGGCCAGAGCTACGAACTGGCCGATTTCCTCGCCCGCAGCCGCACCGCCTTGCAGATCGCCAGCGACCGGGTGGCGGCGAAATACGGCATGCCCTGTTCCCGCGCCCTCAATCAGCTGGCCCGCATCGAGGCCGCCGCCCGCCCCTTTGCCGACAGCCCCCAGCCGCGCGTCACCGTCGACGCGTTCGACGAATGACCTTCGGAGCCCCAGCCATGACCGACATCCCACATCATTCCGTGATCGTCATCGGCGGCGGACAGGCCGGCCTGTCCATCAGCCATTATTTGAAGCAATACGGCGTGGATCACGCCGTGTTCGAGAAAGGCGAGGCGCTCGCCGCCTGGCGCGATCAGCGCTGGGACAATTTCTGCCTGGTGACGCCCAACTGGCAATGCGCTTTGCCCGGCCATCCCTATGACGGGCCGGAGCCGGACGGCTTCATGAAGAAGGACGAGATCCTGGCCTATCTCGCCGCCTTCAAGGCCAAGGTGGATGCGCCTCTGTTCGAGGGCGTAGCGGTGAAGCGCGTCTCCCCGCGTGCCGGTGGCGGCTTCCATGTGGCCACCAGCGCCGGGGACTTCACCGCCGATCAGGTGGTGGCGGCCTCGGGCGGTTATCACACCCCCATCATCCCCCGCTTTGCTGAGCGCTTGCCCAAGAGCATTGTGCAGCTGCATTCCGAGCAGTATCGCAACCCCGCCGCCTTGCCGGACGGCCCGGTGCTCGTGGTGGGCTCCGGCCAATCCGGCGCGCAGATCGCCGAGGATCTGCATCTGGCCGGACGCCAGGTGCATCTGGCGGTGGGCGATGCGCCGCGCTGTGCCCGTTTCTATCGCGGCCGCGACGTGGTCACCTGGCTGGCGGACATGGGCTATTACGACATGCCGGTGGAGCGCCATCCCCTGCGCGAAGGGGTGCGCGACAACACCAACCATTATGTCACCGGCCGCGATGGCGGCCGCGACATCGACCTGCGCAAATTCGCGCTGGAGGGCATGAAGCTCTACGGCCTGCTGGGCGATCTCGACGGCACCACCCTCTCGTTTGCCCCCACCTTGCGCGCCGCGCTGGACGAGGCGGACCGGGTCTATAACGGCATCAATGCGTCCATCGATGCTTATATCGAGAAGGCCGGCATCAGCGCCCCGCCGCCCTCGGTCTATGCGCCCGTGTGGCAGCCGGAGGCGGAACCGGCGCGCCTGGATCTGGCGGCGGAAGGCATTGCGGCGGTGATCTGGTGCATCGGCTTCCAACCGGATTTCCGCTGGCTGGATGCCCCGGTGTTCAACGGCGCCGGCCAGCCCAAGCATCATCGCGGCGTCACCTCGGAGCCGGGGGTGTATTTCCTCGGCCTGCCCTGGCTGCACAGCTGGGGCTCGGGCCGCTTCTCCGGCGTCGATCGGGACGCCCGCTATCTGGCCGAGCGCATCACCGAGGCGCTGGCCGGCACCGCCGCCCAGCCGCTGCGGGCAGCCAGCTGACGCCACACGGCGCAGCGCAGAGGAGGAGCCGGCCATGAGCATTCTGGTGTTTCCCCGCCGCGCCAACGCCCCGCCGCCGGTGCCGCAGGCGCTCTCGCCGCTCGCCCCGGCGGTGGTGGTCGGCATGCCGCATCTGAGCCTCGGCGGCCTGTCGGAAAGCTGGCTGCTGAAAGAGTGTGGCCACCGCCACTGGTTCCTGCTGGCGGGGGCGGCGGGCGAGGCATTGCCGGATTTTCGCGACGGGGACGGCGCCCCGGTCTACGCCGCCTTCTGCGGTGTGAGCGTGCGGGAGGCGGCCCTGGACGCGGTGGCCGAGAACGACACGCTCAGCTTCGCCTCCTCGCTGGCCCATGTGTCCCGCACCCAGTTCTGCAGCCGCCATGTGGTGCGCCTGGGCGAACGGATGGTGGCCGAGGTCGAACTGGTCTCGGTGTTCGTGAAGCGCCTGGAGCCGGGCCGCAACCGCTCCGCCGCCCGCGTGCGGCCGGAGGGCCTGCCGCCGTTCGTGCCCGGCGAGGTGAGCCGCACCGCGGCGCTGGCGGCGGCGCTGCGCAGCGGCCGCTGGGACGCGCATCTGGGATTCACCCGCGGCGCGGCGAGGGATCTGGGGACAATGGTGCTCAACCCCTGCCCGTCGCAGGATTTCAACGGCGCCCACTTCCTCTATTTCGCCGCCTTCCAGGCCTTCGCCGACCGCGCGGAATGGGAGCTTTTGGCGCCGGCGCCGGGCACGGTGAGCGTGGAGCGGGACATCCTCTATCACGGCAATATCGAGCCCGGAGAGCGCATCATCGCCCGGCTGAAAGGCGAGCGCCGGGCGGGAACGGATCTCGCCCACTGGCTGGCGCTGGAGCGGGAGGACGGCGGGCGACTGGCGGATGTCTTCACCCGCCGCCGCCTGCCGTGACCCGGCTGCGCCTATTGCTTCTCGATGCCGGCCTTGTCGATCACCGCCGTCCATTTGGCGATGTCGGACTTCAGCCGGTCGCCCAGTTCCTGCGGCGTGCTGGCCTTGGCTTCGATGCCCAGTTCCAACAGGCGCTTCTTCACATCCGGCATCACCATCACCTCGCCGATGGTCTTGTTGAGGATGGCGATGACCTCCTTCGGCGTGCCGGCGGGGGCGAAGATCGCGTTCCAGGAGGTGACCTCGAACCCCTTCACGCCGCTCTCGTCCACCGTCACCAGGTCCGGCGTCACCGGCGAGCGCGCCGGCCCCGACGAGGCCAGAGCGCGGATCTTCTTGTCCATCATCATGGCCTTGGCGGAGGCATAGCTGTCGATCATCAGATCCACATCGCTGCGGGTGGTGGCGATCACCAGGTCCGGCGTGGTCTTGTAGGGCACGATGGTGAAATCGATGCCCGCCATGGACTTGAACAGCTCCGCCGACAGATTCTGGCTGGAGCCCACATTGACGGTGCCCACATTCAGCGCGCCGGGATTGGCCTTGGCGAAGGCCACCAGATCCGCCACCGACTGATATTTGGAACCGCCGCCGGTGAGGAACAGGAAGTCGAAATAGCCCAGCGAGGACACCGGCTCGAAATCCTTCACCGGATTGAACGGCAGCTTCTTGAACAGCGGCACCGAGATCGCCGTGCCGTTGGTCATCAGCGCCAGCGTATAGCCATCGGCGGTGGCCTGGAGCGCGGCGCGCGCGGCGGTGATGCCGCCGGCGCCGGGCAGGTTCTCGATCACGAACTGCTGGCCGAGCTTCTCGGTGAGCTTTTCCGCCACCACCCGTACGGTGATGTCGGCAATGCCCCCCGGCCCGAACGGCACCGTGATGCGCACCGGGCGGGTGGGATAGGGGGTCTGGGCGATCGCCGGGGCAACGCTCGCCAGAAGGGCGGCGGCCACGGCGCAACCGGCGGCAAGCCGGGCAAGAATGCTCATGTTGTTTTCTCCCTGGGATGACGATGGCGCCGGTTGGTCCGGCGTCTGCTCAGTGGGGCCTTGGGCGGCTCAGCCCTTCAGATCGGACAGATCGTCCACATAGACGAGGCCGGCGGCTTTCAGCGGCTCGCGCATCTTGTAGAGGTCGAGGCCGAGCGTGCCGGCGGCCAGCACCGCGCGCTTGGCAGTCTCGTTTTCCTCGCGGGCCTTGGCCTTGGCGGCCACCGCCTCGGCGGTGGCATGGGGCACCACCACCACGCCGTCGTCATCGGCCACGATCACGTCGCCGGGGTTCACCAGCGCGCCGGCGCACACCACCGGCACATTGACGCTGCCGATGGTGGCCTTCACCGTGCCCTTGGCGGAGATGGCGCGCGGCCACACCGGGAAGCCCATCTCTTTGAGCGTATCCACATCGCGGCAGCCGGCATCGATGATCAGGCCGGCGACACCGCGCGCCTTCATGGAGGTGGCCAGCAGATCGCCGAACATGCCGTCGGTATTGTCGGTGGTGCAGGCCACCACGACGATATCGCCCGGCTTGCACTGCTCCACCGCCACATGCAGCATCCAATTGTCGCCGGGCTGCGCCAGCACGGTGACCGCATTGCCGGCGATGCGCGCGCCGGGCCAGATCGGCCGCATATAGGGCTTCACCAGACCGAAGCGGCCTTGCGCCTCATGCACGGTGGAGACGCCGAAGCCGGCCAGCGCCGCCAGGGTCTCAGGCCCCGTGCGGGGAATGTTGCGAACGACGACGCCGATCATGCCAGCTCCTCCAGAACCATGGGGAACAGGCGCTGATAGGCTTCGCCATAGGTCATGGCCCGGCCGGAATTGCGCCCGCCCTGCATGCCGCGGTTCAAGGCCACGCGGGTGTAATATTCCCAAAGGTGCTTCTGCGCCGCGAGCACCTCGAACGCCTTGCGCTTCACCTCCCACACGTCATCGATATTGAGGATGACGTTGGGCTTGTAGTCGCACTGTTCCGGCTGGTGCGGCTCGAACAGGAACACCGGCGGGGCGGAATAGGCGCGGGCGGGATCGGGCTTGTGGCCCGCCGCCTGGGCGATGATGCGGGCCTCCTGGGCAAGGCGCGTGGCCTCGGGATGATCCACATTGTAGGGATCGATCAGCGCGTGGGTGAGCACGAAGGCCGGCTTCTCCTCGCGATAGATATCGATCAGGCGATCAAGAATGGCCTCGGTGCCGCGCAGGGGATAATCGCCCGCATCGAAGAACTCGATGGAGGCGCCGAGGAGCGCGGCGGCCTCCTCCGCTTCCGCCTTGCGCTGGGCCTTGACGTCTTCCAGCTTCACGCCGGCGGTCTTCCAGGCCCACTGGCTTTCGCCGCGCTCGCCATAGGACAGGCAGGCGATCTTCACCTTGTAGCCCTTGCGCGCATGCAGAGCGATGGCGCCACCGGCGCGCCAGACGAAATCGCCCGGATGGGCGGTGACCACGAGGGCGGTCTTGGTTTGCGACATGGGAACCTCTTCACGCATGAAAATGGGATCGGCGGCTCATTCTGCCGCGACGGCCGCCGGCCAGGCGACATTCACACCGGGGCGGATGAACACCCGGCCATCGAACAACGGCCGCGCGGTGCGCAGCAGCCCGGCACGCTCCACCACCGGACGTTCCACGGTGCCGCCCAGCTCCAGCCGCACCGAGAACTCCCCCGTGGGATGCTCCACCGACAGGGTCTTGACCGGCCCCTCCGGCATCACCGCCACGGCGGCGGCGGGCGAGCCCGGCAAAGCGCAGGCGGTGGCGACCGTGACCGCCGCGAACACGCCGATGGAGGCGTGGCATTCGTGCGGGATGAAGCTGCGGGTGGAGACCGCGCCGCCGGCCTTGGGCGGGGCCACCAGGATCATCTTCGGCACCACCTTGGGGCCGACATCGCCCAGATTCATCAGCGGACCGGCGGCAAGGCGGATCTCCTCCAGCCGGGCCTTCAGCTCGGTGTCCTTGTCCAGCACGTCGCGCGGCTCATAGCCGGTGCGGCCCACGGACGAGGCGGCCAGCACCACGCAGGGCATGCCGTTGTCGATCAAGGTCACCGGCACCCCGGCCACGGTATCCACCACATTGCCGGTGGGCAGCAAGGAGCCGCACACCGAGCCGGCGGCATCCAGGAACACGATGGCCACCGGGCTGGCGGTGCCGGGCACGCCGTCGATGCGGGCGGTGCCGCCATAATCCGGCACGCCGTCCGGGGTTTCCACGGTGAGTTCGGCGATGGTGCCGGTGTTGACCGTGCGCACCGTCACCCGCGTCTGCGGTGACGTTGCGGTGATGAGCCTCCGCTCAATGGCGAACGGCGCGATGCCGGCGAGGATGTTGCCGCAATTGGGGGTGGTGTCCACCAGGGGCTTGTCCACCCCCACCTGGCAGAACAGGAAATCGATGTCGCAGCCCGGCAGATCGGACTTCGACACGATGGCCACCTTGCTGGTGAGCGGGTGGGCGCCGCCGATGCCGTCCACCTGGCGCGGGTCCGGCGAGCCCATGGCCGCCAGCAGCAGCGCGTCGCGCGCCGCAATGTCGGTCGGCAGATCCGAGGCCAGGAAATAGGCGCCCTTGGAGGTGCCGCCGCGGATCATCATGCAGGGAATGGAAGACTGGCTGCTCATCATGCGGCCCTCACCGGTTGCGCGTCCACGTCCTCGCCGTCCAGCACCCGCTTGAGGCGGTCTTCATCAAGGGCGTTCTCCCATTTGGCGATGGCGATGGTGGCCACCGCATTGCCGATGAGATTGGTGGGGGTGAGGCCCTCGGACATCAGGCGGTGGATGCCGAGGATCAAAGCGACGCTCGCCACCGGAATGGTGCCGGAGGAGGCCAAGGTGGCCGCCAGCACCACGAATGCCGCCCCGGCAATGCCGGCCGCGCCCTTGGAGGTGAGCAGCAGGATCAGCAGCAGGCCGATCTGGTGGCTGATGTCCAGATGGGTGTTGGTGGCCTGGGCCAGGAACACCGCCGCCGTCGCCAGATAGAGGCAGGTGCCGTCCAGATTGAAGGAATAGCCGGTGGGGATGACGAGGCCAACCACGCTCTCCTCGCACCCGGCCTTGGTCATCTTCACCAGCATCCGCGGTAGCACGGTTTCCGACGAGGTGGTGGCGAACACGATCAGCAATTCCTCGCGGATATAGCGGATCAATTTGAAGATGCTGAAGCCGCAGAAATACGCGATGGGGCCGAGCACGCCGAACACGAAGATCAGGCAGGTGACATAGAAGCTGATGAGCAGATTGCCCAAGGAGATCAGCGAGCCGGCGCCGAACTTGCCTACGGTGAAGGCGATGGCCCCGAACGCGCCCAAGGGCGCCGCCCACATGACGATGCCCACCACCTGGAACAGCATCTGCGACACCGTTTCGGTGAGATCCACCACCGGCTTGGCGCGCGGCCCCATCCAGATCAGACCGAAGCCGCACAGCACCGAGATGAACAGCACCTGGAGCACATGCCCCTCGGCAAAGGCGCCGATGAAGGTGTTGGGGATGATGTTCATCAGGAAGGAGACGGTGTCGGTCTTCTCCGTCTGGGCCAGATAGCCCTTGATGGAGGTGGTATCCACCGTGGACAGGTCCACATTCATGCCGGCGCCGGGCTGCCAGAGATTGACCATCACCAGCCCGAGGATGAGGGCGATGGTGGTGAGAATCTCAAAATAGATCAGCGCTTTGATCGCCACGCGCCCGACCTTGGCCATGTCCGCCATCTTGGCGATGCCATGCACCACGGTGCAGAAGATGATGGGGGCGATCAGCATGCGGATGGCCTTGATGAAGGCATCCCCCAGCGGCTGCATCTTGGTGCCGAGCTGCGGATAGAAATGGCCCACCAGGATGCCGATCACCATGGCGGCGATCACCTGCACCCACAATTGGGCATACCAGGCCCGTGCGGGCTTCTTGACCGCCAGCGGCGCAGCCATTCCGGTTACCGACATTCTCGAACTCCAGGGTGCAAGTGGTGGCGCGCCATGAGACCGGCGGCTGAAACCGGCGGCGGGATCAGGCGGCGTCGAAGCCGAACAGGCGGGCGGGATTGTCCACCAGCACCTTGCGCTGCAGCTCCGGCTCCGGGGCGAACAGCGGAATGAGGTCCACCAGGTCGCCGTCATTGGGCATGACCTTGACGTTGGGGTGCGGCCAGTCGGTGCCCCAGATCACCCGGTCCGGCGCGGTTTCCAGGATCTTGCGGGCGAACGGCACCGCATCGTGGAACGGCGGGCCGGCCGTGGAGACGCGCTCGGCGCCGCAGATCTTCACCCAGCACTTCTCGTCGCGCTGCATCAGGTCGATCAGGGTGCGGAACGGGGCCTGGTCCAGCCCCTCATTGGCCTGCACCCGGCCCATATGGTCGATGGTGTAGGGCACCGGCAGGCGGGCCAGCATGTCGGCATATTGGGGAAGGTCGATGGCATCGAAATGCAGATCGATGTGCCAGCCCAGCGGTGCCACCATGGCGACGATGCGGTCGAACACGTTCATGTCCGGCACGCCGCCCAGATGGCGCACGAAATTGAACCGGCAGCCGCGGAAGCCGCCGGCATTCAGTTCCTCCAGCCCCTTCTCGGTGATGGTGCCATCGATATTGGCCACCGCGCGATAGGCGCCATTGGACTGGGCAATGGCATCCAGCGCCACCCGGTTGTCGGTGCCGTGGACGCTGGCATTGACGATCACCGCCCGCTCGACGCCGAGGGTGGCATGCAGCGCCTTGAAGGCGGGCAGCGGCGCATCGGGCGGGGTGTAGGAGCGCTTGGGATCATAGGGATAGACATCGCCCGGCCCGAAGATGTGGCAATGGGTGTCGCAGGACCCCGGCGGCAGCTTGAACGCCGGGGTGCGGGTGTCCGGATCGGGGCCGGGGATGGTCTTGATGGGGCCGGGGGTCAGGGTCATGATGAACCTAATGGCTTTGATGAGCAGATGATGATCAGGACGCAAATCCGAACAGGCGGACCGGATTGTCCACCAGCAGCTTTTGCTGCTGTTTGGGGTCGGGCGCAAACTGCGGAATGAGATCCACCAGCACGCCGTCATTGGGCATGGCCGGCACATTGGGATGGGGCCAGTCGGTGCCCCAGAGGCAGCGGTCGGGCGCCGCCGCGATCAGCGCCTGGGCGAACGGCACCGTGTCGGCATAAGGCGCACCGGTCGCGGTCATGCGCTCGGGGCCGGTGATCTTGATCCAGGATTTTTCGTCGTTCCGGATCAGGTCCACCAAAGCGACGAACGGCTTCTGTTCCAGCCCGCCCGCCGCCTTGATCGTCCCCATGTGGTCGATCACGTAAGGCAAAGGCAGCTTTTGCAGGATGGGCACGAACTCTTCGATGATCGCTGGCTCAAGATACAGGTCCACGTGCCAGCCATAGCCCTTGATCTTGTCCGCCACGGTGTTGAACTTGGCCATGTCCGGCCGCCCGCCGAGGCGGCCGAGGAAGGTGAAGCGGCAGCCCTTGAACCCGGCTTCGGTCAGCGCCAGCAGTTCCTTGTCGGTGGTGGTCTCGTCCACATTGGCGATGCCCTTGTAGGCGCCGTTGCTTTGGGCGATGGCATCCACGATCACCTGATTGTCCAGGCCATGGACTGTGGCATTGACCAGCACCGCCCGGGTGATGCCGATCTTGGCATGAACCTCGCGGAACGCCTCCAGCGGCGCATCGTGCGGGGTGTAGCTGCGCTTGGCGGCGTAGGGGTATTTCGCGTTGGGGCCGAAGATGTGGGTGTGGGTGTCCACCGCGCCGGCGGGGGCCTTGTAGGTCGGGGTCTTGGTGTTGGGGTCCGGCGGCAGGATGGTGGGCGTCAGCGAAGGGGCTGCCTTGTCCTGCGCAATCGCCGGCCCGGTGGGCAGGCCGGCGGTGGCGGCGGCGGCGAGCCCCGCAAGGCAGGTGCGCCTCGACATCTGTGCCATGGTCGTTCTCCCGGTGGTCCGGCCCCTTGGGGGGCGCTGGTTTTTGAAAGTGGCGTGAACTCAGGTCTTGGGCTTGGCTTAGGTCTTGGGCTTGGCTCAGGCTTTGGGCTTGGCGCCGCGCTGCTGCGCCTCGGCCACGGCGCGGGCGAGATCGCTCACCACGCCGATGTCGGCCAGCATGTCGGCGGCCTCGCGCATTTCGGCGGCGCGGCGGATGCCGTGGGTGGCGACGCGCTCGGCCATGGTGTCGGCCAAGGTTGCGAAATCCATGCCGGGGAAGCTGGCGCTGAGCGAGCCGAACACCTCGTCTTCCACCTGGAAGGCGCGGGCGGCTTGGGCGCAATCCACGATCAGCGCCTCGATGCCCTTCACCATGATGGAGCGGCAGAGCTTCATGGCCGAGGCCCGGCCATGGGTCTCCGACACCGCGCGGATGTTCAGGCCGAGCGGGGTCAGCGCCTCCACCATGGCCTGCGCCTGCGGGCCGCCGGCCAGGATCGGCACCGCGATCCGCGGCGCGCCCACCGGCGCCATCACCGCGCCTTCCACATAGTCGGCGCCGCTGGCCTCCACCAGGCGGGCGGCGGCGGTCTTGGTGTGGGGGGCGGCGGAATTGAGATCCACCATCACCTGGCCCGGGCGCAGATAGGTGGCGGCCTGCTCGGCCACCGCCAGCACCGCATCGGCGGTGACGGCGGAAAAGACGATGTCGGCGCCGTCCGCCGCATCCGCCGCGCTGGACGCGGCGCGGGCACCGGCGCTCGCGGCACGGGCTAGGAGGGGGGCGGCCAGATCCGGGTGTTCGAACTTGATGTCATAGACTGCGACGGCGGCGGCGCCGTTCTTCAGCAAATCGGTGGCGAAGATGGTGCCCACCTCGCCGAAGCCGATGATCCCGATGCGTGGCGCCATGGCACGTCGTCTCCCGTTCGGCGCTGTCGCGCTCTGTTGCGGCGACCTTGGCGGATGCGGGTGGGATGAATCAAATGACAAGTTTTCCGCGATTAGTGAAAAACTTGCATCTTCACGCCGGGCGGCGGCCCCCGAGCCGGCTTCGGATCAGGCCCAGCAGCGCATCGGCGGCGGGCGACAAGGGCGCGCCGCGCTTGGTGAACACCGCCAGGGTGCGGGTGACCGAGGGGTTGCGCAGCGCCACCAGGGCCAAGCCCGGCGCGCGGGCCACGTCCAGCGCCAGCTTGGGCACCACGGTGAGGCCGATGCCCGCCTGCACCATGCTCACCGCGGTCTGCACATGCTGCACCTCATAGCGCCAGTTCAGGCTTTCGCGCCGGCTGCCGAGGGCATCGTCGATCAGCGCCCGGTTGCCCGCCTGCGGGCTGATGCGAATGAGCGGCGTGCCCTCCAACTCGCCCCAGGCCACCGACTTGCCGGCGGCGAAGGGATGGTCGGCGGGGCACAGCAACAGGAACGCCTCCTTGCGCAGCGGCGTCATCTCCAGGTCCCACACCGCGGCGGTGACAATTCCGATGCCGAACTCTGCCGCCCCCGAGCGCACCAGCCCGGCGATCTCGGAGGCGGAATTGTCATAGACCTTCACCGCCACGCCGGGATGGCTGCGGGCGAAATCCTGCAGGGCGAGGGGCAGATGGTTGGCGGCGATGGTGGGCAGGCAGCCCAGCGCGATGCGCGCCTGATGCTGGCGCGCCTTCTCGCGCAGCAGATCCACCTCGCCTGCCAGTTCCGCCAAAGCGCGGCGGGCCTTGGGCAGCAGGCTCTCGCCATCGGGGGTCAGCGTCACCTGGCGGGTGGTGCGGATCAGCAGGCGGATGCCGAGGTCATCCTCCAGTTTCTTCATGCGGTGGGAGAGCGCGGTCTGCGACAGATTGAGATGCGCCGCCGCCCGCAGGAACGAGCCCCGCTCGGCAATGGCCAGGAACGCCTGAAGGCCCAGGAAATCGATCCGCATGGCCCTTCACTGGCACAGCGGCCGCGGGGAGGAAAGGGGGCGACGTGTTCACAGCCCCGTCGCCAGGGTGTACACTTGCGCCATGAAACAGAAGCCGGATCCTCGAGCATCAGATCCTCGGACACCTGCGCCGTTTGTCCTCGGCCGGGCCCGGTTCGAACAGATCAGCGCGGTGGAGGGCATCTCGACGGCGCCGGAGACCGCCCGCATGTTCGCGGACTTCGACCGCACCGGCGCAGATGCGCAGCAGCGGCGCGCCCTCGTCCTCGCCAAGTTCCGCAGGACGGCCTGACGGTTCGTGTATCAGGGCGATCCTGATCCCGATTGCTATCCGGGCACGAGCGTCCTGCGCAATCTGCTGGATCTGCGGACGCAGGACGATCTCGACGCCTTCGAGCACGAAGCCGCGCTCGCCCGTTCCGACGAGCCCCTGCCCATCGGCGGGCTCGACGTCCGGCACTACCAGGCCATACATCACCATCTGTTCCAGGACGTCTATGCCTGGGCCGGAACCTTCCGCACGGTGCGGATTTCCAAGGGCAGCAGCATGTTCTGCTATCCCGAACACATCCCGGCCGAAATGAGCCGCCTGTTCAAAGGGCTGCGCCACACCGTCCTCGAGTCTCGCCTCGACGCGGTCACGTTCGCGGACAGGGCCGCATCCTTCCTCGCGACCTTGAACGCCATCCACCCGTTCCGGGAAGGCAATGGCCGCACGCAGCTGACCTTTCTTGCCTTCCTCGCCCACGAATCCCGCCATCCGTTGGATTTCGGGCGCGTCTCCGCCGATCGTCTTCTGGATGCCCTGATCCGGAGCTTCGCCGGTGACGAGGCTGCGCTGCGCGCCGCCATGGTCGATCTAACCGGACCGACGCAGCCTTAAGTCCGGCCCGCCCCCTCACCCCGCCGCACTCATGGAGGAGCGGAAGGCCCAGCCGGCCATGCGCCGTTCCAGCACCGCGAACACCGCGTACATGGCGATGCCCTCGATGGCGAGCGCCAGCAGGCCGGCGAACACCAACGGCATCTGGAAGTTGGAGCCCGCCTGCACCATCAGATGGCCCACCCCGGCATTGGCGCCGATGGTCTCGGACACCACCGCGCCCACGAAGGCCAAGGTGATCGCCACCTTCAGCGCCCCGAACAGATAGGGCGCGGTGCGCGGGATACCGACCTTGCGCATGATGTCGAGCTTGGAAGCGCCCAGCGCCCGCAGCACGTCCTCCAGTTCCGGCTCGGTGGTGGCAAGGCCCGTGGCCACATTCACCACGATCGGGAAGAAGGAAATCAGGAAGGCGGTGAGGATGGCCGGGATCTCGCCGATGCCGAACCACATGATCAGGATCGGCACCACCGCCACCTTGGGGATGGAGTTGAAGCCGATCATCACCGGATAGAGCCCGCGATAGATGGCGCGCGACCAGCCCACCACCAGCCCGAGCGCGATGCCGAACACCACCGCCAGGATGAAGCCGGCCACCGTGGTCCACAGCGTGACGAAGGAATTCTTCAGCAGCGGCCACCAATATTGCGCGGCGGCGGCGAAGATGGCGCTGGGCGCCGGCAGGATGAAGGTGTCGATCTTGAACAGGCGGCAGGCCGCCTCCCAGATCACGAACAAAGCCACCGTGAAGGCGACGGGGGTGATGTCCTCGGCCGCGATTTTCATGCCTGCCGAACCTCCGCGATCTTGCCGCGCAATTGGTGGACCAGATCGGTGAAGGCCGGCTCGTAGCAGACCTCCAGCGGACGGGGACGGGGGAAGTCGACGCTTCGGCTCTCGACGATGCGGCCGGGCCGGGCGCTCATCACATGGATGGTGTCGGCGAGGAAAGCGGCCTCGCGCAAATCATGGGTCACCAGCACCACGGTGAAGCCGAGACGCTGCCACAGGTCGCGCAGCACTGCCCACAGCTCCTCGCGGGTGAAGGCATCCAGCGCCGCGAACGGCTCGTCCAGCATCAGCAGGGCGGGCTCATGGATCAGCGAGCGGCACAGCGAGGCGCGCTGCTGCATGCCGCCGGACATTTCCCAGGGAAAGCGATCGGCGAAATCCCGCAGCCCCACCACGCCCAGCAGATCCAGGGCGCGGGTGCGATAGGCGGCCTTTTCGGCGCGGAAGCGGCTGCGATGGGGCTGCACGATCTCCAGCGGCAGCATCACATTGTCCAGCACCGTGCGCCACGGGAGCATGTTGGCGTTCTGGAACGCCATGCCCGCCACCTTCACCGGCCCGGTGACGATCTGCCCCTCCACCGACACCGTGCCGGAGGTGGGCCGGATCAGGCCGGTGACCAGCTTCATCAAGGTGGACTTGCCGCAGCCGGAGGGGCCGACCACGGCGGCGAACTCGCCGCGCTTCACATCGATGGAGGTGTTCCGCAGCGCGGTCACCTCGCCGCTGCGGCCTTTGTAGGACAGGGTCACGTCATCCAGGCGGATCAAGGAGGTTTGCCTTCTGGTTTGGCCGAAGGGCCGGTCCCGTGCGCGGGGCGTCGGCCCCGCCGTCCTGCGGCGGCGCTCATCGGAGCGCACGCCGGCCCAATCTCCGCGCCCCCTGCGGGGCAGGATTTACCCGCCGGGCGGACCCGGAAAGCCCTCTCCCGCTTGCGGGGGAGGGTTGGGTGGGGGCGACGGCCGCAGGCCGGCGGCGTGCCGCCCGGAGCCCCCCCTGTCGCTTCCGGCGCGGGCGGTTCCGCGCTGCCGCGCGGCCCCCACCCCCGCCCTCCCCCGCAAGCGGGAGAGGGAGCCATGGCGCGTCTGCGGTACCGGCATTCTGCGGCGAAGCAGCGGATCGCAAAATCGCCCCTCCCCCGCGCCACCTGCCCGCCTTCGCGGGGAAGGGGTCGGGCGCGGCAAGCGGCGAAGAGACGACGCTACTTCACCTTCCGCTCGGCGGCGGGGGGCAGGTATTCTTCGGTGAAGATGTCCAGCGCCGCGGGCTTGGCCTTGAAGTCGTAGGTGACGGCGATCTGCTCGATGGACTTGGTCATGCGGTCGTAATCGATGCCGCCGATGCCGTTCTTGGTCACCCATTCGGTGACGATATTGTCCTTGAGCGCCATCTTCAGGCGCGCCAGTTCCACCGCCTCGTCGCCGGTTTCGTTGCGCTTCATCACCGACTTGATGGCCGCCTCGGGGTCGCGGGCGGTCTCGATGATGCCCTTGATGGTGGCGCGCACGAAGCCGGCCACTTCCTTGGGATGGGCCTTGGCGAACTCAGGGTTCACGATGACGGCGTTGCCGTAGAGCACCAGGCCGTAATCGGCCATCAGCATGACCTTCACGTCCTCGGGCTTGATGCCCTTCTGCAGCAGGTTGAAATAGGACGAGAACGAGAAGCCGGTGATGGCGTCCACCTTGCCGTCCGCCAGCATGGGCTCGCGCACCGGGAAGCCCACGTTCTCCACCTTCACCTTGTCGGCGTCGATGCCGTTTTCCTTCACGAACGCCTTCCATTGGGCGAACGCGCCGTCGGGCGCCGGCGCGCCGAGGATCTTGCCTTCCAGATCCTTGGGCTTGGTGATGCCGGTCTTGGCCAGGGTGACGATGGCAAACGGCGGCTTGTCATAGACCATGAGGACGGCTTTCACCGCCTTGTCCGGATTCTGGTCGCGGAACTTCACCAGCGAGTTCACATCGAAGAAGCCGAGCGGATAGGTGCCCGCCGCCACGCGGGCGATGCCGGCCACCGAGCCGGGGCCGGTGTCGATGGTGACGTTCAGGCCCTCAGCCTTGTAATAGCCCTTGTCGATGGCGACGAAATAAGGGGCGGAGGGGCCCTCGAACTTCCAGTCCAGGGCGAACTTGATGTCGGTGTCGGCCAGAGCCGGCGCCACTGCCGCCAGCAGGCCCAACGCCCCGGCCACCCCCGCCCCGATCAGCCCGCGAATATTGTGCTTCATGGCCACGTCCTCCCGTTGCCTGGGGCAAAGCAAGGCACATGCCACCGTGAGAGGCAGTCGCCCGCAGTCTCACGCGGGGAGAAGTGAGACGAAAATGGGCATATGCCTGCGATGCCGCCCGAAGCATGGGCGCAACGTTGGTTACACCATCGCGCGGCGGCGAGACCGATCGCCGGGAGCCACCCGATCGGTCCCGCAGACCTTAGAAGGCGCCGCCGTCGAGGAAGCGCTCCACCTGGGCCTCATAGGGCGCGGTGTCGAAGCCCTGGGCGGCGATCCAGGCGTCGTCATAGAAGGTCTTGCCGTAGCGCTCGCCGCGGTCGCACAGCAATGTCACCAGCGACCCCTCCTCGCCGGCCTGGACCATGGCGCTGGCCAGGGCGCACAGCCCATAGAAGCTGGTACCCGTGGACGGACCCACCCGCAGCCCGAGCCGGCGGGAGAGAACCCGCATGGCGCCCACAGAGGCCGCATCCTGAACCTTGAGCATGTGGTCGATCACCTGCGGCAGGAAGGACGGTTCCACCCGCGGCCGCCCGATGCCTTCGATCCGCGAGCCGGTGCAGCCGGTCAGGGCGCGATCGCCGGAGAGAAAGGCATCATAGAACACCGAGTTCTGCGGATCGACCACGCACAGCTTGGTGGCGAAATGCCGATAGCGCAGATAGCGGCCGATGGTGGCGGAGGTGCCGCCGGTGCCGGCGCCCACCACGATCCACTGCGGCACGCCATGGGGCTCGCCCTGCATCTGCTGGAAGATGGATTCGGCGATATTGTTGTTGCCGCGCCAATCGGTCACCCGCTCGGCATTGGTGAACTGGTCCACATAGATGCCGCCGAGGCGGGCGGCCAAGGCCGCGGCTTCCGCATAGACCTGGCCGCTGTCGTCGACGAAATGGCAGCGCCCGCCCTGGCGCTCAATGTCCTCGATCTTCTCCGCCGAGGTGGTGCGGGTCATCACCGCATAGAAGGGCAGATCCAGCAGGCGGGCGAAATAGGCTTCCGACACGGCGGTGGAGCCGGAGGAGGCTTCCACCAACGGCACGCCCGCGCGGATCTGCCCGTTGCAGATGCCGTACAGGAACAGCGAGCGGGCCAGGCGATGCTTGAGGCTGCCGGTGGGATGGGTGGATTCATCCTTGAGATAGAGGGTGATGCCCGGCAGGCGATGACCTTCGAAGCGCAGCAGATGGGTGTCGGCGGAACGGCGCAAATCCCGCTCCAGGATCGCCAGGGCCTGATCGGCCCATCCGCGGTCCCGCGCGCGCTGCGCATCGCGCTCGGTGAAGGCCCAAATGGTGTCGGCGGAATCGGGCACAGCGCCCTCCATGTCGGTAACAGGGTCACGAACATGCGCAATGTTCATGCTAACCCCCGGGCCTTCCGGTAGAAAATGCCCGAATTTCGGCGCAATCTTCCTCCTCCCGCAGGGGAAATCATCCCCCGTTAGCAATGCTTTTGCCCCAACAACCGGTGATCCTATTTCACCGGAAGGCGTAAGGGCGCAATAATTTTGGCGCAACAGGGGTTTGAGCCGGTTGGTTGCATCTTCGCGCAGGTCCCTGTCCACTGCTGACGGATGGGGAGTCACCGTGTTATGGGCGAGATATCGAGCAACCTTTTGGAGCAAAAAATGTCAGCACAACCTGATGGTGCGCAGTTCAGCGACCAGGACTTTGGTGCCGACCCGTTGCAGCGGGTAACCCTGGGTTATCTGATCAACCTGCTGGCGCGCCTGTTGGCGCAATCCCTCAAGGCCCGAAACGGGATCGACGGCATCTTGCCCGGCCAGTTTCCCATCGTCCTCGAACTCTTGAAGTCCGACGGCCCCACCCAGCGCGACCTGTGCGAGTTCGTGAAGATCGAACAGAGCACCATGGCCAATACCCTGAAGCGCATGGAGCGCGATGGCATCATCGAGCGGCGCGCCTGCGCCGACGATGGCCGCCAGGCCACCGTGCATCTCACCGCCAGCGGGCGCGACCTGGCGCAAACGGCGGTGATCAACGCCTTCGACGTCAACCGCGTCGCCCTTGAGGCCCTCGACAAGGATGCCCAGGTGCAATTGCGGACCGGGCTGATCGCCATGGTGGAGCGGCTTGAGGCCGACATCGCCCGCCATCGCTGACGAAATTGCGAACTGGAAGGCGGATTTCGCTGGAAGGGCCTTTCGGGCCTGACGGCGTCCCGGCTTCCGCGTCTGGCGTCACGCTAGGCAAATCGGCGTCCCGACGGATGAATCTTTCGCCAGAGGACGATCTAGAAATAAATAGCTAGCCATGCAAACCTTTCGGGGGACAGGTCCGACCGGAAGAAATCGGCCGCGCCCATAAACATTGCATGCTATCAAAGTGGAGGAAGCGACGTGAAAGCAGCCGTCATCAGCGCCCACGGCGGGCCGGAAAACCTCACTTTCATGGCCGACTGGGCAAAGCCCACCGCCGGTGCGGGTGATGTCATCATCCGCGTGAAAGCCAGCTCTCTCAATTATCACGATGTCTTCACCCGCCGCGGCATGCCCGGCATCAAGCTCAACCTGCCGGTGGTTCCCGGCCTTGATCTCGCCGGCGAAGTGACCGAGCTGGGCGAAGGCGTCACCGAGGTGAAGGTGGGCGACCGGGTGCTGGTGGATCCGCTCAACCGCGTCGAAGGCGGCCTCATGGGCGAGACCAACGACGGCGGCCTGCAGCAATATGCCCGCGTGCGCGCCCACCAATTGGTGCCGATCCCCGACGGCGTCAGCTTCGAGCAGGCCGCGGCGCTGCCGGTGGCCTATGGCACCGCGCACCGCATGATGTTCACCAACGGCCAGATCAAGGCCGGCGACAAGGTGCTGATCCTCGGCGCCTCCGGCGGGGTGGGCACCGGCGCGGTGCTCCTCGCCAAGCTGGCCGGCGCCCATGTGATCGCCTGCGGCTCCAGCGAGGCCAAGCTGGAGAAACTGAAGGAAATCGGCGCCGACGAGGTGATCGACTACACCAAGGTGGATTTCGCCAAGGAAGTGTTCGCGCGCTTCGGCAAGCCCCACCGCCGCACCACCGAGGGCGGCGTGGATGTAGTGGTGAACTTCACCGGCGGCGATACCTGGGTGAAGTCCATGCGCGCGCTCAAGCGCGGCGGCAAGCTGCTCACCTGCGGCGCCACCGCCGGCTTCGATCCGGTGGAAGACCTGCGCTTCATCTGGACCTTCGAGCTGAAGATCCTCGGCTCCAATTCCTGGGCGCGGGAAGATCTCACCGCTCTGCTGGGCTACATCGCCGAGGGCCGGCTGAAGCCGGTCATCGACAAGGTGTTCCCGCTGGAAGAAGCGCAGGAAGCCCTGCGCCTGATCGAGGAGCGCGAAGTCATCGGCAAGGTGATCATCGCCCCCTGACCCCTGCCCCTGTCCTCTAGATTGCGGAAGACCCTCATGAGCGAGACAGAGCAAAAGACCCTGCCCACGGTGGCCGAACTGGACGCCCGCATTCGCCGCGCGCCCTACCACCAGTGGCTGGGCATCTCCGTGGTGGGCGTCGGCGACGGCGAGATCGTGGTGGAGCTGCCCTGGCGGGAGGAGTTCGTGGTCAATGCCGAGGTCGGCTACACCCACGGCGGCATCCTGGCGACCATGGTGGATCTGGTGGCCGACTGGGCCATCGCCACCAAGCTGGGCCGGCCCTTCCCCACCGTGGACATGCGGGTGGACTACCACCGCCCGGCCATGAAGGGGACGCTGACCGTGCGCGGAAAAGTCATCCGCCTCGGCTCCACCTTCACCACGGCGGAAGCCACGGTGGAGGATGCCAGCGGCAAGCTCCTGGCCTCAGGCCGCGGCACCTACGCCACCAGCACCAAATAAGACCCAGGCCCGGCGGCCTCCCCGCCGGGCCGTTTTGTTTGCGGATTGCGCTTTTCATTGCTGAGACGCCGGAGACTGGGCATGCACGATACCGAGACCTTCCGCGGCTTCCTCGACCGGCTCCGTTCCGCCGGCGAATTGATCGACCTGCACCAGGCCGTGGACATCCGCCACATCGCCACTTTGGTGGACCAGTCCGACAAGGCGTTGTTCTTCCACAATGTCATCGGCTACGACGTGCCGGTGGTCTCCGGCATCATCCGCACCCAGAAGCGGGCGATGATGTCGCTGGGGGCGGACCAGTATTCGCAGATCGAAGCCAAGCTGAAGGGCGCCATCGATGCCCCCGTGCCCCCCGTCACCCTCAACAGCTCGCCCACCCATGAGGTGACCATGAGCGGGGATGAGGTGGACCTCTACAAATTGCCCATCCCCATGAGCTCGATCTATGACGGCGGGCCGATGATCACCGCCGGGGTGGTGATCGCCCGCGATCCGGAATATGGGCTCAATTCCGGCATCTACCGCTTCATCGTCAAGGAAAAGAACCTCACCGGCATCGACATCGTCACGCCGAACAACATGCGCTTGTTCGCGCAGCGGGCGTTCGAGGCCGGGCGGCCGTGCCCCATCTCCATCTCCATCGGCACCCACCCTTACGAGATCATGGGTTCCGGCTTCCGCGCCCCGCTGGGGGTGGACGAGATGGCCATTGCCGGCGGCCTGCGCGGCGGGCCGGTGCAGCTGGCGCCGTGCCAGACCATCGACGTGCCCTATATCGCCGACGCCGAGATCGTGCTGGAAGCCGAGATCCTGCCTACCGGCTGGGTGTGGCCGGAAGGCCGGTTCGGCGAGTTCACCCGGCTCATGGGCGGGCTGCACTGGAACCCCATCGTGCGCATCAAGTCGGTGTCCATGCGCAAGGACGCCATCTATTACGCTTTGCACATGCCGTGGGAGAACACCTGGCTCGCCGCCCCCACCCGCTATGCCGCCATCCGCCAGGCGCTGAAGACCGCCGGCGTGGTGGTCAAGGACATCAATGTCACGCTGGGCGGCTGCGCCTTCTGGCACGCGGTCATCTCCATCAAGAAGCAGCCGGGCGAGGGCAAGAATGCGCTGCTCGCCGCGCTGTCGGTGATGGATCTCAAGCATGTGGTGGTGGTGGATGACGACATCGACGTCTTCAATCCCACCGACGTGGAATGGGCCATCGCCACCCGCGTCCAGGGCGACAAGGACATCATGATCGTCACCGGCGCGCGCGGAAAGCCGCTGGATCCCAGCCTGCCACCCACCCCGCCCGGCGTGGTGCCCACCACCGCCAAGGTGGGCATCGATGCCACCATCTCCGAAGGCATCCCGAAAGAGCGCTATGAGCGCATCGCCTATGCCTATGCGGACACCGCCAAGATCGGCGACTACGCCTCCGGCAAGACCGACCCCGCCGGGGCGCTGGGCAATGAGGACGAGGTGGTGAAGCTGGCCGAGGCCATCGCCGCCATGATCGGCGAAACCCCGCGCTACTATACGGACGTGGCCGAGGCCTTCTCCAGCTACGCCTTCCCGGTGGTGGCCCGCGCCTTGGGCCATCTCCACGCCACCGAGCGGCTGTGGCAGGATCCACGCGGGCGCATGTGCCTGCGCGGCTCGGCCTTCGCCGCCAAACCGCCGGGGCAGTAAGCTTCGCCGGGCCAATAAGGTCGCCGGCACAACACGGTTTTCGGCGCCTGCCACGCACATGCTGGACGCGCCGCCGCCACCGCCGCACAGTTACGTCAAGTGTGACATCGATAACGATAAGGTCCGCAGATCCAACCATGCGGCCAACGCCTTGGGACAAGACCGGTTTCCACGTATCCAGCGAGGGCAAACATGCGTCACGTCTTCTCATCCCTGATCGTCGCCGGCAGCCTGCTGCTGGCCCTGCCCGCCTCTGCGCAGACCCTGCTCAAGTTCGGCGCGGCGCAGAATTCCGCCGGCTCGCTGCCGTTGCTGGTGGCGCAGCAGAAGGGGCTGTTCGCCGCCGAAGGGCTCAAGATGGAGCGGCTGGACTTCAAGGGCGGCGCCCCGGCGGTGCAGGCCTTGGCCGCCGGCAGCATCGACATCTGCATCTGCGCCGCCGATCATGCGGTGCGGCTGCAGGAGCGGGGCCTGGGCGGCAAGGTGCTGGTGGCCCTGGCCGACCAGCACAGCTACGCCATCATGGCGCCTGCCGCCTCCAAGGCGAACAGCCTGAGAGACCTCAAGGGCCAGAAGATCGGCATCACCTCCGCCGGCAGCCTCACCGACACCACCCTGCGCTATGCCATCAAGAAACTGGGGCTCGATCCCGACAAGGATTTCGAGATCCTGTCCATCGGCACCGGCGGACCCATGCGGGCGGCGGTGGAAAGCGGGGCTGTGGCCGCCGGCCTGTTCTCCACCCCGGACATCCAGGCCAATGAGGCGCGGCCGGGCGTCTACAAGATCGTCGATGATTTCCGCAAGATGCCCTATGCGGCCCAGGACCTGGTGGTCACCGACGGCTGGCTCAAGGCCCATCCCAATGAGGCCAAGGCGGTGGCCCGCGCCGTGGTCAAGGCGCTGAAGCTGATCCAGACCGACCGCTCCGCCTTGCGGGCGGCGGTGGTGGAGATGTTCCCCAGCTTCGATCCGGCGCTGGTGGACAAGGTCACCACCGACGTGGCCGCCGGCTATCTCTCCCCGGACGGCAAGCTCAATCCCGAGAGCTACAAGACGCTGATCGAGATGATGACCATCGCCGACCCGGCCATGAAGAAGGTGCCCTACGACGACATCGTCGCCCTCGCTTACTATCCGCAGTGAGCGTGGTTCTGATGTCAGAGACCATCGCCATGGCCGAAGACGACACCGTGGCCGCCCCCGCGCGTCCCAAAGGCGCCTGGCGCATGGGTGCGGCGCAGGCGGCCCTGATCCTGGTGCTGCTGGGCCTGTGGGAAGCCGCATCCTGGACCGTGCTGAACCCGTTCTGGAGCAGCCGGCCCACGCTGATCCTCCAGCGCCTGTGGACCCTGGCCCGCAGCGGCGAACTCTGGGTCCACTGCTCCATCACCCTCCAGGAGGCCGGCGCCGGCCTGTTCCTCGGCGCCCTGGTGGGCGTGCCGCTGGGCATTGCGCTGGCCCGCGCGCCGCGCACCGCCAAGGTGGTGGAGCCGGTGGTGATGGGCCTCTACGGCCTGCCACGGGTGGCGCTGGCGCCCCTGTTCATCCTGTGGTTCGGCATCGGCCTGTTCTCCAAGATCATGATGGCCTTCACCATGGTGGTGTTCATCTTCATGCTCAATGTGATGGAGGGCATCCGCACCATCGATGCCGACCATCTGGACCTGATGCGCTCCATGCGCGCCGGGCGCTTCTATCTGGTGCGGCGGGTGCTGCTGCCGGCGGTGACGCCGTGGATCCTGGCCTCGTTCCGCATCGGCGTCGGGCTGGCGCTGATCGGCGCGGTGGTGGGCGAACTGATCGGCGCCAATCGCGGGCTCGGCTGGTATGTGGAGAAATCCGGCGGCCAATTGGACACCACCGGCGTGTTCACCGGCCTGGTGGTGCTGATGATCCTGGCCATGCTGGCCAACCAGATCATCGGCTTCGTGGAACGGAGGGTGGTGAAATGGCGCTGAGCCAAGCGGACATTCCTGTCCAACCGCGCGCCGCCGCCGCGCTGCCGCCCCGGGTCCGCATCGAAAACCTGCGCATCACCTTCCCCCGTCCCGACGCCCCGCCCCTGGAGGTGCTGTCCGGCATTTCCCTGGACGTGGCGGACGGCGAGTTCGTCGCGGTGGTGGGGCCGAGCGGCTCGGGCAAGTCCACCATCCTGCGGGCCATCTGCGGCCTGCTGAAGCCGGCCGGCGGGCGGGTGCGGGTGGACGGGCGCGATGTGTCGGCCCCACCGCCCGAAGTGGGCTTCATGTTCCAGAAGGACGCTTTGCTGCCCTGGCGCACGGTGGCGCAGAACATCCGCGTCGGCGCGGAGCTGGGCGGCGTTCCGGCCAGCCGGCAGGCGGCGCGGGTGGCGGAGCTGATCACCCTGCTGCGGCTGGACGGCTTTGCCGATGCCTGGCCCAAGCAATTGTCCGGCGGCATGCGCCAGCGGGTCTCGCTGGGCCGGCTGCTGGCCTATAATCCCAGCCTCATGCTCATGGACGAGCCGTTCGGCGCGCTGGACTACCAGACCAAGATCTCCATGGGCCGCGAATTGCTGCGCATCTGGGAGGCCGAGCGTCGTTCCATCGTCTTCGTCACCCACGATATTGAAGAGGCGGTGGCGCTGGCCGACCGGGTGGTGGTGTTCAGCGCCCGCCCCGCGCGCATCGTCGGCGACTATAAGGTGGACCTGCCCCGCCCCCGCGACCTGCGGGCCATGCGCGGCGAGCCCGCCTTCGTGCACCTGACCGAGACCATCTGGTCCGATCTGGCGCTGCCGGTGTGAGCGGCGAGGACACATGATGGACCAGTCCCCGGATGATGGCGATGCCGGCGAGGCGCTGAAAGCCTTCGCCCTGAAGGTCTATGGCACCGAGGGGGTGCCACCGGCCTGCCTGCTGCTCCAGGAGCGGTTCGGCCTGGACGTGAATGTGCTGCTGTTTGCCGCCTTTCTCGGCGCGGTGCGCGGCGAGGCCCTGGCGCCGGCCGATCTGGACACGGTGGCCGCCACCGTGGGCGACTGGCACCGGGAGGTGGTGCGTCCGCTGCGGGCGGTGCGCCAAAGGCTGAAGGCCGGCCCGGCTCCGGCGCCGGACGCGGCCACCGGCCTCCTGCGCGGCAAGCTGCAGAAGCTCGAGATCGAGGCGGAACTGATCGAATTGGCGGAACTGGGCCATCTGGCTGCCCGGCTGGGGGCACCGGTGGCCATCGGCACGCCCGAGGCCCGCGCCCTGGCCGCCCTGACCATGGTGGCCGCCGGCAGCGCCCATCGCCCGTTCAAGATTGACGAACGCGCGGCCCTGGCCGCCATCGCCACGGCGGCGGCGCAAGAGGGTGGCGACCCCGCTTGAGAGCGGGCCGGCATCAGTGGAGGCCGGGCTGGGGACGCCACGGGCCGTAGACGGACGGGATTGATCGCGGCAGGTTCCGTGATCCAGGGAGCGGACATGAAACGCCTGATCGTCGCCATCACCGGGGCCTCCGGGGCCATCTACGGCATCCGGGCCCTGCAATTGCTCAAGGACGTGGCGGAGGTGGAGACCCACGTCATCCTCACCCCCTCGGGCCTGCGCACCATCGTCGAGGAAACCGACTTCAAGCCGGACGACGTCCGCGCCCTGGCGGACCAGCTCTACAATGCCAAGGACATCGGCGCCGCCGTCTCCTCCGGCTCGTTCGTCACCGCCGGCATGCTGGTGGCGCCCTGTTCCATCAAGACCCTGAGCGGCATCGCCCATTGCTATAATGACGAACTGGCGGTGCGCGCCGCCGACGTCTGCCTCAAAGAGCGTCGCCGGGTGGTGCTGCTGCTGCGCGAGACCCCTTTGCATGCGGGCCATATCGAATTGATGGCCCAGGCGACCCGCAACGGCGCCATCATCATGCCGCCGGTGCCCGCCTTCTACCACCGCCCCGCCACCTTGGACGACATGATCAACCAGACCGTGGCCCGGGCGCTGGACCTGTTCGACATCTCTTTGCCGCTGATCAAGCGCTGGGGCGGCGAGACCGCGCGCTCCTGACCCAGCGATCTGTCCCGCGCCGGACCTATTCCCCCTGCGCCAGCAAAGCCGCATTGCCGCCGGCGGCGGCGGTGTTGATGGTCACGGTCTGCTCGCTGGCAAAGCGCAGCAGATAGTGCGGCCCGCCCGCCTTCGGCCCGGTGCCGGACAGGCCATGGCCGCCGAACGGCTGCGCCCCCACCACCGCGCCGATGATGTTGCGGTTCACATAGATGTTGCCCACCGGCAGCCGGGCGACGACCTTCTCCACCAGGCTGTCGATGCGGGTGTGCAGGCCCAAGGTCAGGCCGTAGCCGGTGGCGGCGATGGCATCCAGCACCGCGTCCAGATCCTTGGCCCGATAGCGCACCACATGCAGGATCGGGCCGAACACCTCTTCCTTGAGGTCGCCCGCCTGCTTCAGCTCGAACACATGCGGCGCCACGAAGGTGCCGGCCGCAGGCGCCGTCCCGGCATAATGCACCTTGGCAGTCCCCTTCAGGGCCTGCGCATAGGCCTCCAGCTTGCCCTTGGCCTCGGCATCGATCACCGGCCCCACATGGACGGAAGGGTCGCGCGGATTGCCCAGCTTCAGGGCGCGGGCGGCGCCGACGATCATCTCGATCATCCGGTCGGCCACATCCTCCTGCACCAGCAGCAGGCGCAGGGCCGAGCAGCGCTGGCCGGCGGAGCGGAAGGCGGAGGTCACCACGTCGTCGGACACCTGCTCGGGGAGCGCGGTGGCGTCCACGATCATGGCGTTGATGCCGCCGGTTTCGGCAATGAGCGGAACAATGGGACCATCCTTGTGTGCCAAGGCGCGATTGATCAGCCGCGCCACCTCGGTGGAGCCGGTGAACACCACGCCGGCAATGCGCGGATCGGCCACCAGACGGGCGCCGATGGCGCCGTCGCCAAGGACCAATTGCAGCGCGCTGACAGGCACTTGCGCCTCATGCAGCAGCTTGACCGCCTCAAAGGCGATGAGGGGGGTCTGCTCGGCCGGCTTGGCCACCACCGTGTTGCCGGCGGCCAGCGCGGCGGAGATTTGTCCCATGTAGATCGCCAATGGGAAATTCCAGGGCGAAATGGCGATGAACACGCCGCGGCCGCGCAGCGAGAGCACATTGCTCTCGCCCGTCGGTCCGGGCAGCACCGCCCCCGCCCCGCACAGCCGCCGCGCCTCCCCGGCATAAAAGCGCAGGAAATCAACGGCTTCGCGCAGCTCGGAGATGGCATCGTCCAGGGTCTTGCCGGCCTCGTCCTGGAGCAGGGCCAGGAAGCTCCCCTGCCGCGCCTCCAGCAGCTCCGCCGCCCGCTCCAGATACCCCGCACGGGTATCCGCCGGGGTCCGATCCCAAGCACGGAATCCAGCAATGGCAACGCTTATCGCCGCCTCTGCCGCCGCCGCATCCGCCTCGGTCACCCGCCCGATGCGGGCGCCATCATTGGGGCTGCGCACCTCCCGGACCGTCCCGGTAAGCGCCACCCCCTCCACCAGCGGCGCCGCCGTGACCTCCCGCCGCTGCCCGGCCACATCCGCCAGCAGATCGGCCAGCGCCTCGCGGCTGCCCAGCTCCACGCCGCGGGAATTTACCCGTCCGGGGAACAGGTTACGGGGCAAGGGGATGTTCAGATTGCGCGCACCCGCCGGCGTGCCGATCAGGCTGGCCGGCCGCCGCAGCAGTTCGGCCACCGGCACCGCCGGATCGCCGGCGACCGAGACGAATGACGAATTGGCGCCATTCTCCAGCAACCGCCGGACCAGATAGGCCAGCAGATCCCGATGCCCGCCCACCGGCGCATAGGTGCGGCAGCCCAGGCTCGGGTCGGACGCCAGCAGCTCGCCATAGGCCTGCTCGCCCATGCCGTGCAGGCGCTGGAATTCGAACCCGCCCTGCCCGCCGGCCAGCTCCACCAAAGTGGCGATGGTCTGGGCATTGTGGGTGGCGAACTGCGGAAAGATGCGCGGCCGCAGCGCCAGCATCTTGCGGGCGCAGGCGAGATAATTGAGGTCCGTCATGGCCTTGCGGGTAAAGACCGGAAAGTCGTCCAGGCCGCGCTCCTGGGCGCGCTTGATCTCGGTGTCCCAATAGGCACCCTTCACCAGCCGCAGCATCAGCCGGCGATCCAGCTTCTCCGCCAGCGCCGCCATATGGTCGATCACCGCCGCGGTGCGCTTCTGATAGGCCTGGATCGCCAGCCCGAACCCGTCCCAGCCCGCCAGCGAGGGGTCCGCCAGCACTGCGTCGATCACGTCGAGCGAGAGTTCGAGGCGGTCGGCCTCCTCCGCGTCAATGGTAAAGTTGAGATCGAAGGCCTTTGCCTGCCGCGCCAGATCGATCACCAGCGGCACCAGTTCCACCAGCACCGCATCGCGATTGACCGCGTCATAGCGCGGATGCAGCGCGGAGAGCTTGACCGAAATGCCTGGACGATCCGGCAGCGTGCCATTGCCGGCGCGGGCGCCGATATCGGCGATGGCATTGGCGTAAGAGCGGAAATAGCGCTCGGCGTCATCGGCGGTGCGGGCGCCTTCGCCCAGCATGTCGAAGGAATAGCGATAGGCCCGGCCGCTGGCGGACTGGGCGCGATCGAGCGCCGCATCGATGGTCTGGCCCAGCACGAAATGATTGCCCAGCACCTTCATGGCCTGGCGAGTGGCGGCGCGCACCGCTGGAACACCAAGACGCTTGGTGAGGCGGCCAAGCACGCCCTCCGGCGTCTCTCCCGGCTGGATCACCCGCGCGGTGATGCCCAGCGCCCAGGACGAGGCATTCACCAGCAAGGCATCGGACTTGGACGCGTGGTGCAGGAAGTCGCCCTGGGCCAGCTTGTCCTCGATCAGCCGATCGGCGGTGGAAGGGTCGGGCACCCGCAGCAGCGCCTCCGCCAGGGTCATCAGCGCCAGACCCTCCTTGGTGGAGAGGGCATATTCCCGCAGCATCTCCTCGATGCCCCCGAGGCCGCCGACGCCGCCACCGCTGCCGCCCTTGCGGATGGCCTCCACCAGCCGGGTCGCCAGCGCATCAATGCGGGCCTCGGCGGCTGCGGGCAGGCCGGCCTGGGCCAGCAGCGGGCCGGCCAGTTCCGCATCGTCCGGCGCATAGGGCGCGACGAAGGGCGGGACCGGGGACGACGCCACGGGGACGAGGGCGGTGGACACAAGGTGGGGCATGACACTCTCCGGCAGGTTTCTCCGCATAATCCAGCAACGACCGTAGCTCTATGGCGATTTTAGCCATATGTCCTTATATTCTAAGGAAAACAGGGAGATTAGGCGTCAATCATGGGCGACATTGATCGCACCGACCGGCGAATTCTCGCGATCCTTCAAAGGGATGGCCGCATTTCCGGGGTGGAACTGGCCGAGCAGGTTGGCCTCTCCCCGACCTCCGCCGGCGAGCGGCTGAAGCGGCTGCAACGGGAAGGCTATGTGGCCGGCTTCGGGGCGCGGCTCGACCCGCACAAGCTGGGGCTGGGCTTCCTGGTGTTCGTGGAGGTCCATCTGGACAAGACCACGCCGGACGTGTTCGAGCGCTTCGCCAAGGCGGTGCGGGCGGCGCCGGAAGTGCTGGAATGCCACATGGTGGCGGGCGGCTTCGACTATCTGCTCAAGGCCCGGCTGCCGGACATGGGCGCATATCGTCGCTTCCTGGGCAATGTGCTGCTGGGCTTTCCCGGGGTGCGGGAAACCCGCTCCTATGCGGTGATGGAAGAAGTGAAGAGCGACGCCCCGCTGCCGGTGTGATCGAGCGCCCGCCGAAAGTCCGGCTTTGCTTGGGCCTATGGATGAGTCCTAATGCGCGCCCGCCCGGCCCCGGGGCCAGGTGCGGCACCAACGGACGCGTCGGTCACCGAGCGATCGGACCGGCGGAAGAAACAAGGGGAGAGCGATGTTTCCTGAGCTGCGCCTGCTGTGCTTCGAAGACCTGGAACTGGGGATGACGGAAATCCTGACCAAGACCATCGCCTCCTCCGACGTGGTGGGCTTTGCCGAGGTGACCGGCGACCGCAACCCGATCCATCTGTCCGAGCATTTCGCCGCCCGCACCCCGTTCGGCACCCGCATCGCCCACGGTCTCTATACCGCCAGCCTGATCTCGGCGGTGCTCGGCACCCGCCTGCCCGGCCCTGGGGCAGTCTATATTTCGCAGACGCTGAATTTCCGGGCGCCGGTGAAGATCGACGACACCGTCACCGTCAAGGTGGAGGTGGCCGAACTGATCCCCGAGCGCCGCCGCGCGCGCCTCGCCTGCACCTGCAGCGTTGGTGACGAACTGGTTCTGGATGGCGAAGCCTGGGTGAAGGTGCCGCCGCGCAGCGAGACCGAGCGCTCGCCCTTGGCCCGCCCCGCCGCCGGCTGATCGGCTACGCCGCCGGTGCGGGCCTTGCGTCGCACCACAGATGCTCAGAAAACGACAGTACCCGATCAAAGCCAACGGCGCCTGGGAAGGCACCGTTGGCACGAGAGGTCGTCCTATTTGAAGCCGGCGTAGAGCGAGGCGCCGGTGGTGGCCGGCGAGGAGATCATCACAAAGACCTGCATTGCCTTCTGCACATCGGTGATGGGCGCGTTGGTGACATAGACCACGTCACGATTGAAGATCGGGAAGTGCTGCGCCACGAACAGGCTGTTGGTGTCACGCAGATCCAGACGATAGACCACCGGGGTCAGGCCGCCGCGCACCACCAGCGGGCTGTCGGGCCGCAGCTTGCGGGCGATGAATTCCGGCTCGTAACGCAGCACGAACACGCCCGACGGATCGGCGCGGGCATCCTGCAAGCCGCCCGCCTTGACCAGGGCGGTGGCCAGCGTGATGCCGGAGGCGTTGAACGGGATCTCCGCATTGGCGCCGGTGGCGCCATAGGCCAGGAACACCTGCGGGTCGCGGATCAGGGTCAGCACGTCGCCGGGCTGGAGATAGATGTTCTCACGCGGATTGGCGACCACCTGCTCCATGGCCACGCGCACCGTGCGCTGGCCGCGGGAGAGCTGGATGAAGGTCTCGCTGACCGGCGCGCGGACGCCGCCGGCGGTGGCCACCACGTCCAGCAGCCGGTCGCCCTTGACGTTCAGCGGCACGCGCGCGCCAGCAATGACTTCGCCGGTGACGGTGACGGTGTTGCTCACCGACTTGACCACGGACACCAGGACCTGCGGCTGGATCGCCTTGCCGGTCAGGGCCTGGACGATATCGTCCTGGATCTGCGCGGTGCTGCGGCCCGCGGCCTGAACTTCGCCCGCGTAAGGAATGGAGATGGTGCCGCTGGACTTGACGGCCTGCTCGGGAATGGTGGCGGTCTTCGATCCCGTGGTGAAGCTGCCGGCCACGACGGCGGAGGAGAACAGGCCGCCGGCGCCGGCTTCCCAGATGGTCACGGCGACGTAGTCGCCCACACCCACCACCGGGGTGCGGGCGGGTGCAGCAGAGCCGAGGGTGGTATAGAAACTGTCGGGCGCGCGCTGGCGGACGATGTTCAGCACCGCATTGTCGAGATCCACGATCTCGTAGCGCTGGATGTTCTCTTCGTTGGCCTGCGAGATCACCGACTTCGCGTTCGGCCCCACCTGCGGCAGCGATTCGGCGCAACCGGACAGCGCCAACGCCACACTCGCGAGGAAAAGCGGCCAACCCAACTGCTTGCGCATGAACGCTCCGTCTTCAACCACGTCGCCAGATACCATGCAGGCTGGGATGTACCAAGCCTGCCCGGCCGGAGGGCCACCACTCCTCTTAAAGCTGTTTCCCCTTTGCCACACCTGCGCAGCGCTCCAAACCGCCGCATATCGTTAACGCCTCTGCGTTTGGCGGCACCCGTTTACGGAGCATATTCGCCGTCGCCGACCTCATGCTTGTCGCATCGCAACACCGCCCATCGCCAAGCTGAGGGTTGGATTTTTCATCGGCACAACCTGCGCCGCTGCAAAATCCCGGCGAGAGACCCGGATTCCGTTGCGACAGCGCGCACAACACATTCCACACGCGCTGCGATTCAGGATAGATTGCACGCAAAGAGTGAGCCGCCACAAGCAAGGGTACCGCTGGGAAGGTCTGGGATATTGACCGTCGAGAGGGTCCGCTGCGATAAGGGAAAACGTCGCTCCAAGCACCGGAAACCCTGCGTTTCTCAAGAACCCTCATCCCCAGGTGAATGCATTGCGGTTCAAAAGTCCTCCCGGGATCGGGGCTTCGGATGCAACAGTGACAGCAATCGTTGGAGCCGCGTGTCGCCTTCCGGGGGCGCCTGACGAAGCCCGTTTCCGCCGCCTGCTCGCGGACGGCCGCTGTGCGGTGCAGCGATTCCCGGAGAACAGGTGGAGCGTCGAGCGCTTCCTGCATCCCCGCGCCAGCGAAGCCGGCTTCAGTTATTCCTTCGCCGGCGGCTATCTGGATGCCCCGTTCGACTTCGATCCCACCGTGTTCGGCATGTCGCCCCGCGAGGCGGCTCAGGTGGACCCGCAGCAGCGCCTGCTGATGGAAGTGGTCTGGGAAGCGCTGGAAGACGCGCGCATCGCGCCCTCTGCCTTGGCGGGGCATGAGGTCGGCGTCTATGTGGGCGCCTCAAGTCTCGACTACGGCAATCTCCTGGCCTCCGATCCCGCGGCCATCGAGAGCCACTTCATGACTGGCAACACCTTGTCGGTGGTGTCCAACCGCATTTCCTATGCGTTCGACTGGCGCGGCCCCAGCTTCACCGTGGACACCGCCTGCTCCTCCTCGCTGGTGGCGTTTGCGCAGGCGCTGTCCGACCTGCGCAGCGGGCGGATCGACACGGCGGTGGTCGCCGGCGTCAACATGCTGCTGACACCGGCCTCCTTCATCGGGTTTTCCCGCGCATCCATGCTGTCGCCGACCGGGCTATGCCGGCCCTTCTCCGCCGACGGAGACGGCTATGTGCGCGGCGAAGGCGCTGTTGCCTTCGTGCTGCGCCGGCAGGACCTAGCGGCACCTGGCTCGGTGCGCGCGCTCGTCATCGCAGCCGGGGTCAATTCCGATGGCCGCACCTCCGGCATCGCCTTGCCCGGCATGCACGGCCAGCGTTCTCTGCTGGAACGCCTTTATGGCGACGCCGGGCTTGGCCCGGACCAAGTCGCCTTTGTGGAAGCCCACGGCACCGGTACCCGCGTCGGCGACCCGGTAGAGGCCCATGCCATTGGCTCGGTGCTGGGACGCGGGCGCGCCGCGCCGCTGCCCATCGGCTCGGTGAAATCGAACATCGGCCATCTGGAGCCTGCCGCGGGCGTCGCCGGCCTGCTCAAGGCGCTGCATGCGCTGGAAACCCGCGAGTTCCCCCGCTCGCTGCATCTGGATGCCCTCAATCCGCTGATCGATTTCGGCGACCTGAACCTGCTGCCCGCCCGTGAGTCCGTGGCGCTCGATCGCTCCGCCGCAACCCTGTATTGCGGCGTCTCGGCCTTCGGCTTCGGCGGCACCAATGCCCATGTGATCCTGGCCAGCGCCCCGGCAGCGGCGGAACCGACCCAGCCGGCATCGGAGCCCCCCCGGCACCTGACGCTGTCCGCCGCCAGCGCGGAAGCCTTGATGGCCACCGCCGCCGCCCATGCCGTGCTGTTGGACGAGGGCGTCGATCCCGCGCGCCTGGCCGCAGCGGTGGCAGGCGGCCGCGAAACCTTGCGCCACAGGCTGGTGCAGGTGCTCGACGCCGGCGCGGTGATGGCCAAGTCCCTGCACGATTATGTCGGCAGCGGCAGTTCCAAGGGCGTGGCCCTGGGCAACGCCCCCAAGGCCGACGTGTCGGTGTGCTTCGCTTTCTCGGGCAATGGCGCCCAATATGCGGGCATGGGCCGCGCGGCCTATCTGCGCAACGCGGCCTTCCGCCAACGCATCGACCAGATCGACGCCGCCTTCCACGCGCTTGCCGGCGGCTCGATCAAGGACGATCTGTTCGACCCGAACCTGGGCCAGCGGATCGGCCGCGCCAGCGTGGCGCAGTATCTGATGTTCGCCGTCCAGTCCGCCGTCACGGCGGCACTTGCCGCCGAAGGCCTGCGGCCGGACATGGTGCTCGGCCACAGCATCGGCGAGGTCGCCGCAGCGGAAGCCTCCGGCGCCATCGATCTGGCGCAGGCGGTGCGCATCATCCACGCCCGCGCCACCACCCAGGAAGCCACTCACGGCATGGGCCTGATGGCGGTGTTCGCCGCCAATCGCGCGCGCATGGAAGAGTTCCTGGCCGGGTTCGAACGCGACGACATCGAGATCGCCGCGGAGAACGGCCCTTCGTCCATCACCTTGTCCGGCACGGGCGATGCGGTGCACCTTGCCACCCGCACCGCGCGCAAGCAGCGCATCGCCAGCCGGACGTTGGATCTGGAATATCCGTTCCACTCCAAGCTGTTGGAGGTCACGCACGACGATTTCCTGGCTGCGGTGGGCATGGTGCAGCCCGGTGCAGCCCGCGCCACGATGATCTCCACCGTTACCGGCGGCGCCCTCGACGGGCAGCAGTTGGACACGGCCTATTGGTGGCGCAACGTCCGCCAGCCGGTGCAGTTCAAGCAGGCGGTGGATGCCGCGTCCGAACTGGGCGCTGGCCTGTTCATCGAGATCGGCCCGCGGCCGATCCTGCTGTCCCCCATCACCGAGACCCTCAAGGAGCGCGGCGCCAGCGCCAGCGTGATCTCCAGCCTGCTGGAGAGCGACGAGCGTGATCCGGACCGCGACCCCATCGCCTGGATCGCCGCCCAGGCCCATGCCCACGGCGTCGCTTTGGCGGTGTCGCCCCTGGCGCCGCAGGTGGACCGGTCCCTGGACCTGCCGCATTACCCGTGGCAGCGCTCGACCTATCGTTTCCACGGCACCTCCGCCGCCCTGGACCTATTCGGTGACCGGCCGCGTCACCCGCTCATCGGCGGGCGGCTGGCGGACGGCCAGCCGGAATGGCGCACGACGCTGGACGCCGAGGTGGTGCCCTATCTCGCCGACCATCTTGTGGACGGCGAAGTGGTGGTGCCCGGCGCCGCCATCGTGGAGATGGTGCTGGCGGTGGCCCGCGAACTCAGGCCCGAAGGGCCGCTGGGCGTCGAGGATTGCGACATCCTCCAGCCGCTGGTGCTGCCGCGGCAGTCCATGCGCGAGATTTCGGTGCGCTATGCCGCTGCAACCAGAGATGTGGAGCTCTTCAGCCGCCCGCGCCTCGGACCCGACGAATGGACGCTGCATGCGCGCGGCCGGCTGGTGGACGTGGCCCATGCGCCGCGCACGCCGGGCAAGCCCCGCGGTCGCCTGTTTCAGGCCACGGCCGACGAAATCTATGCCCGTACAGAAGCCTGCGGCCTCGGCTATGGACCGGCCTTCCGGCTGGCGAAGTCCATCAAGCGCGATGCCAAGACCATTGAGGTGGAGCTGACGCCCGCCGAGGCCGGCACGGGCGCCTTCACCCGCCCGCAGCTGCTGCATCCGGCGAGCCTCGACGCGGCTTTGCACGGCCTGTTCCTGCTCATCGACATGGAGCCGGGCGTCCGTCGCACCTACCTGCCGATCCGGCTCGGCCGCCTTGCGCTGTTCCGCGACCATCCCGTGGTCACCGCCGCAACCATCACGGTGGACCGGCATACGGACCAGTCGCTGAAGGTCCATATCCTGCTGAAGGATGCGGACGGCCTGGTGGTGGCCGAAGTGGAGGACGTGCTGCTGAAATCGGTGGTGCTCTCCCGCACCGACCCCGATGCGGATTTCCTCTATGCGGCACTCCAGCGCCGTGGGCGGATTGCCGGGCGCATGGATCTACCCGCCATCGCCGCCAACGGTGTTGCCGCCGCCCCGGAACCGGACGTCTCCGACGGCTGGCTGATGCTGCGCGCCTTCGTGCGGGCCGTAGGGCACCGGGCCCTATGGAAGCTGGCGGACACTGCGGGTCTGGTGCATTGGGCAACCCTCACCACCACCGGCAAACTGGCTGCCCCATCGCTGGCCTTCGCCGCCATGCTGGCGGAGGAATTGGCCGCCGCGGAACTGGCCACACCGGAGCCGGGCGGGTTTCGCCTCACCGCCGAGTCCGGCCTGCCGGATCCCGAGCGAATCCTGCGCACCTTCGCAGCCGAGTGCCCGGGCGCCTCCGCGGAACTGTTGCTGGCGGCATGTACCGCCGCGGAAATCGACCAATTCCTCGCCACCGGCACCGCCGTCCATCACCGTGCGGAAGTGCGGGAGCAATTCTCCGCCCACGGACTGATCTTTGCCCCGACGGTCCGCGCACTCACCGCCGGGCTGGATGCGGTGCGGGCGGCAGGCGCCGGCGATGTCCCCCACGTCCTGGTGGCCGAGGCCGATGGCCGGGGGCTGCTGACGCCTTTGCTGGCGCTGAGCCGCGCCGGCCAGATCCGCCTGACCGTGGCCGGGCTGGATGCCGCCGCCCTCGAGCGTCTCCGCCGCCGCCTGCCGGCCACCGCAGCGGTGGATTTCCTCGCCCTTGATGCGACGCCAGACCCAGAACGACGTCCGGCATATGACATCGCCCTGATTCAGGGCTGGCGCGCATCCCGGAGCAGCGGCGCCACGCTGATCGGCAAGATCGCCGAACAGGTCGGGACGGGAGGAGCGGTGATGGTCGCCCAGCCCGCCGCCGATCCGGTGATCGATTTCTTCCTGGGCACCGATGCGGACTGGTTCACGCGGTCCGCCGACCTCACTTTGCCGCTGGGACAAGTCCCGTCGACGGACGAGACCCGCGCGGCGCTGGGCCAGGCCGGGTGCAGCGACATCCGCGTGCTCGCCCTTGCCGACGGCGGCTCATGCCTGGTGGCGAAGCCCCCGGTTCCAATGAAGCCCGCCTCGGAGCGGCCCTTGCGCATTCTGCGGGCGGGCGCCGGAGGCAGCCCGCTGGCGGCTGTGCTGTCGGAACGGCTCCAGGCGGCGGGCCTGGCGCTTACCGACACCGTGGCCTTCGGCGGCATCGAGCCCTGTGACGCGGACTTCATCTGCCTGCTCGACAGCATCGGCGGCGACGACCGTCAGCGGGCCGAACAGGAGATTGCCCACATCATCACCGCCCTTGGCGAGGCCACGACCGGCGGCGCGAAGCCGCGCTTGTGGCTGGTGGTCCGCGGCGCCCATGCGGCACCGCTGGATCCGGTCGCCGATGCGCTGTGGGGCTTCGGCCGCGTGGCGATGAATGAGTTTTCCGATATCGATATCCGGCTCGTGGATATCGCCCCGGCCTTGAGCCCCCTCGACGCCGCCCATCGCCTGGGCGCGCTGTTGGCCGCGCCGGATGCGGAGCGGGAGGTGGTGCTGGACGCCGACGGCCTGCAGGTGATGCGGGTGCACCGGGGCCTGCCTTTGGCCAAGGTGCCGCTCGGCCCGGAGACCGGCCTGACCCTGGAATTCCCCCGCAAAGGGGTCCTCGACCATTTCAGCTGGGTGCCCAAGCCCCGTGTCGTGCCGGACCGCGCCTCGGTGGAGGTGGAAGTGATCGCCGCCGGCCTGAATTTCCGCGATGTCATGCTGGCCATGGGCCTGCTGGATGACGACGTGCTGGATGATGGCATGGCTGGCGCCGTGTTCGGCTTCGAGTGCGTCGGCCGTGTGGTGGCGCTGGGCGCCGGCGTCCGCGATCTGGCCATCGGCGACATGGTGGTGGGCTTCGCCAAGAACGCCTTCTCCACCCATGTCACTGCGCCGCGCCGGGTGTTCATGCCTTTGCCCGCCGGCACCACGCCGGAAGGGGCGGCCGGCATCCCCGTGGCCTTCCTCACCGCCTGGTATGGGCTGGTGGAACTGGCCAAGGTGAAGCGCGGCGAGCGGGTGCTGATCCATGGCGCCGCCGGCGGCGTCGGCCTCGCCGCCATCCAGATCGCCCGCGCGCGCGGCGCCACGGTCATCGCCACGGTCTCGACCCCGGACAAGCGCGCCTTGGTGCAGTTGTTCGGCGCCCACGAGGTGCATGACTCCCGCTCCCTGGCCTTCGCCGACACCATCCGCCAAACCCATGGCGGGGTGGATGTGGTGCTGAACAGTCTCAGCGGCGAAGCCATGCGGGCCAGCTTCAAATGCCTGAAGCCGTTCGGCCGCTTCGTGGAGCTGGGCAAGCGCGACTATGTGGCCAATACCGAGCTGGGCCTGCGGCCGTTCCGGCGCAACCTGACCTATTTCGGTGTCGATCTCGACCAGTTGCTGGCGCAGGATCCGCGCCTGGTGGCCAAGGGGCTGAAGGAACTCGCCGCCGGCTTCGCCAAGGGCATCTACGCCCCCCTGCCCCACCGCACCTTCGCGGCGGAGGAGATCGGCGAAGCCTTCCGCCTGATGCAGTCCGCCGCTCATGTGGGCAAGATCGTGATCCGCCCGCCGGTGTGTGCGGACGTCACGATCCCGCAACCGCTTGCCCCCGCCTTCACCCCCGGCGATGGGGTGCAATTGGTGGTGGGCGGCGCCGGCGGCTTCGGCTTCGAGACCGCCGCATGGCTGGCCCAGAGCGGGGCGAAACGGGTGGTGGTCGCCTCCCGCCGCGGCGTGGTGGACGATGGCCTCCAGACCCGGATCGCCGCCTGGCGGGCCAAGGGCATCCTGTTCGCCGTGGAGCAGGTGGATGCCAGCGACGGCGCCTCGGTGGATGCGCTGATCGCCCGCGTTGCCGCCACTTACGGCCCGATCACCGGCGTGTACCACACCGCCATGGTGTTGCAGGACGGACTGATCCGCGGCCTGGAGCCCGAAGCACTGGCGGCGGTTCTGGCGCCCAAGATCGACGGCGCGGCCCATCTCGACCGCGCCACGCGCGACCAGCCGGTGGCGCAGTTCGTGCTGTTCTCGTCAATCTCGGCGCTGATCGGCAATCCGGGCCAGGGGGCCTATGTGGCGGCCAATGCCTATCTGGAGGGCCTGGCCCGCAAGCGCATCGCCGAGGGCCTGCCGGCGCTGGCGGTGGGCTGGGGCGCCATCGCCGATGCGGGCGTGCTCGCCCGCGACCAGGCCACCGCCGAGCAGTTGGAACGGATCAGCGGCATCACCGGCCTCGCCTCCGCCGATGCGTTGAGCCGGCTCGGCCGCCTGCTGCGGGCGGCGGGGCGGTTGACCGACCCGGTGGTCTATTGCGCCCGCTGGCAGCGCACCGGCCTGATGCGCGACCTGCCGATCCTCTCCACGTCGGCCTTTGCGAATGTCTTTGACGACGAGGGCCAGCAGAACGAAGCCGCCGAGATCGACATCGCCGCCTTGATCGCCGGCAAGAGCGATGCGGAAGCCCAACGATTGCTCGGCGACCTGATCGCCGGCAAGATCGCGCGGATTTTGCGTCTGTCCGCCCAGGAGATCGACGTGGATCGGCCGTTTGCCGAAATGGGGATGGATTCCCTCATGGCGCTCGAGCTGAGTATGAATATCGAGCATGAGCTGGGGGTCGGGCTGCCACTGGTGGCGATCACCTCGGTGCCGAATTTGCGCGAACTCAGCCGCCGCCTGCTGCAATCGGTGCGGACGCCCGGAGCCGCCGAGACCATTGACGCCGGGGATCGCCGCCTGATCGCCATGCATGGCGGGGATGAGGCCGATTTTGCCCAGATGGGCGACAGGCTCGCGGCCCGCCGCAACCAGGTGACGAGGGTGATGTGACCAAGAAGCCCACCGCCGACCGCCTGACCGCTACCGAGCGGACTGCCTTCCTCTCCTCCATGCGGCGGACCGCGGCCCCGACGACAGCGCGCGCCGCCACGGCCCCCGCCCCGGTGCGGGACGTCTCGTTCGAGACCTTGCCCGCGTTCCGCATGCTGAAGACCCAGCGGGCAGCGGGCGACATGTTGGGGATCGGCAATCCGTTCTACCTCACCCATCAGGTGCGGGCGGGGGCACGAACCGTCATCGACGGCCGGCCCATTCTCAATTTCGCCTCCTATGACTATCTGGGCCTGAACGGCCACCCGGAGATCACCGCCGCGGTGGCACAGGCGGCGGAAACCTGGGGCACCAGCGTCTCCGCCAGCCGGCTCACCGCCGGCGAGCGCCCGTTCCATGGCGCATTCGAAGCGGCGCTGGCGGCGCTGTACCAGACCGAGGACGCTCTGGTGTTCGTGGGCGGGCATGCCACCAATGTCTCGGTCATCTCCACCTTGCTGGGCCCCAAGGACCTGGTGATCCACGATGCCCTGGCGCACAATTCCATCGTCGTCGGCGCCGATCTGTCCCACGCCAACCGCAGGATTTTCGCCCACAACGACCTGGAGGCCCTGGAGGCGATCCTGGAAAGCGCCCGCGACAAGCACGAGCGCTGCCTGATCGTCACCGAGGGCCTGTTCTCCATGGATGGCGACGGCCCGGATCTGGCCCGCCTCATTGAGATCAAGAGCCGCTGGGGCGCCTGGCTGATGGTGGACGAGGCCCATTCCCTGGGCGTTCTCGGCGCTACCGGGCGCGGGCTGTGGGAGCACCAGGGCATCGATCCGGCCGGGGTGGATATCTGGATGGGCACCTTGTCCAAGACCCTGGTGGGCTGCGGCGGCTATGTGGCCGGCCCGGCGGATCTCATGACCCTGCTGAAATTCCAGGCCGCGGGCATGGTCTATTCCGTCGGCCTGCCAGCCACCACGGCTCTGGGCTCGCTCACCGCACTGCGCCTGATGCTGCGCGAGCCGGAGCGGGTGACCAAGCTCCAGGCCAATGGTCAGCGTTTCCTGGAGACAGCCCGCGCCGCCGGGCTCGATGTGGCCACCAGCTGGGGCTATGCGGTGACCCCGGTCATCGTCGGCGACAGCCTGCGCACCGTGGTGCTGGCCAATCGGTTGCTGGCGCGCGGCATCAATGCCTTCCCCATCATTCCGCCCGGCGTCCCGGAAAAATCCGCCCGTCTGCGTTTCTTCATTTCCGCCAGCCATTCGGACGAAGATATCGACACCGCGGTCGCCGCCGTATCGGAAGAGCTGAACAAGCTGATCGAAGAGGGCGTTTCTGTCGCCCATTATGCCGAGCTGATGAAGTGACCTGCGCCGCCCCTCGCCACATGCGCCGGGGGACACAGGCTTGAGCACGCCCGTCGTGGCCGCACCAGGAAACGCCGGCTTCACCGTGATCACCGGCGCCTCAAGCGGGATCGGCGCCGCGCTGGCCCGCCAATTGGCCAGCGCGGGCCACCGCCTCGCCCTGGTCGGGCGCAATGCGGAGCGCCTGGACGCGGTGGCCGGTGCCTGTCGGGTGCTGGGGGCCGAATGCCACATCGGCCGGTTGGACCTGCGCGATCGCGACAGTCTTGCAGCCTTTCTGGCCGACCTGGAGCAATCGGGGCCCATCGACCTGTTCATTTCCAACGCCGGTATCCTCGATGGCCGGCGCAACGGTGAGGCCGTGGAGGGCGCAGCGGCCGCCCACCGTGTGCTCGACACCAACCTTCTGGCCGCCATCGACGCGGTGCATATGGTTCTGCCGGGCATGCGCGCCCGACGCCGCGGTCGTCTGCTGTTCATCGCCTCACTCGCCGCCTTCGCCCCCTTGCCCGACGCCCCGGCTTATTCCGCCGCCAAGGCCGGCCTGCTGTCCTATGGGCTGGCCCTTCGGGACGCCTTGCGCGGGCAGGGCATCGGGGTTTGCGTCGCGTGCCCGGGCTATGTGAGCACCGGCATGAGCGACCTTCACCTCGGCCAGCGGCCGGGCGAAATCTCAGCCGATGATGCGGCCGCGCGCATCCTGAAGGCGCTGGGCCGCGACCGAGCCCTCTCGGGTTTTCCGTTCGGCCTCTACTGGGTCTCGCGCCTGTCGCTGCTGGCGCCGGCCTTTGTGCGGCGGCTCGGGATGCGGGGGCTGAGGTTCCACGTCGGGAACTGAAAGGCGGGTCGAGGGCGCGTGCGGGCTGGCCCAATTCCCCTACGGGAGCAACGCAATCTCAAAATTGCTGCATTATCGTGAGATCGCGCTGCGGCGGAGCGGATGCAGGCGGCCTGGCAATCTGCTAGGTTGGCGCATCTTCGGATGGCCGGCGGAGACAGGCTAAGGGATGAGCGTAACCGAGCGGTCCTTGCCGGCGATCGTGACCAATTTCCTTGCTGGTGCAAAGCCGCCCAAGGGCCTTGGTCGCGGGGCGGAAGCCTATATCGCCAATCTTCAGTTCCGTAAGAACATCACACGGATCAGCTTCATCGCGCTGGTGCTCGTTCCGACGGTTCTTGCCACGCTGTTTTACGGGCTGCTGGCCGCCCCGCGCTATGTGTCCGACGTGAAGTTCATCGTCCGCAGCGTCTCGACGCAGCGGGCCACCGGCCTGGACATGCTGTTCCGCACCTTCGGCATCGCCAAGACCGTGGACGATGCCAACGTCATCCAGAAATACCTGCAATCCCGCGATGCGATGCAGGGCGTGATCGATTCGGGCATTGACGTAAAAGCCATCTTCCAGCGCCCGGAAGCCGATTGGTGGTCGGCCTACCCCTACGTCTGGCGGCGGGACAGCCACGAATCCCTCTACGACTATTTCAGCGGTCATGTGACCGTCGATGAGGACAGTACGAAGGGCATCATCGAACTCAAGGTGGAGACTTTTCGGCCAGCGGATTCGCTCGAACTTTCAAAGACCCTGCTGCGGCTTGCCGAAGGCATGGTCAACAAGATGAACGAGCGGGCGCAGCGCGATGCCATGGGCGCGGCCAATCGCGAAGTGACCTTCGCCATGGACACGGTGATCCAGGCGCAGGCCGCCCTGACGGCATTCCGGAACAAGGAAGTCATCGTCGATCCGTCCAAATCCACCTTCTCGCTCATCGAGACCATCGGCAATCTGACCACCGACCTCTCCTATGCCATCGCCTCCCTGAAGGAGATGCAGACCTCCTCGCCCAACAATCCCGGCATTCCGGCCCAGCGCGCCAAGATCGCGGCGCTGGAGGATCGCGTCCGGGCGGAGCGGGCGAAAATGGCCGGAGGCGACGACTCGCTCGCCAACAAGATCGCCACCTATGAGCAATTGGCGCTGCGGCGTGATCTGGCGGATAAAGCGCTCGCATCCTCCATGAATGCCCTGGACACGGCCCGCCAGGAAGCGCGCCGCCAGCACATCTATGTGGAGGAAGTGGTCGAGCCGAACCTGCCGGATGAATCCACCGAACCGCGGCGTCTGCGCGCCATCATGACGGTCCTGGTGTTCGGCTTCGCTGCGTTCGCGGTGATCTGGATCATCTCCGTCGGCTCGGGGGAACACGCCCAATGAGCCTCTTGCAAGCCTTTGCGCGGTTCGCGGAACTGCCGCCGACCAACGGGTCGAAGACCTCGTTCGTGGCCGCCCTGAACGTGCAGCGCCGGGTGATCACCGCCCTCATGCTGCGCGATGCGCTGACGCGCTTCGGCCATGAGAATCTCGGATTTTTCTGGCTCATGGGCGAGCCGCTGCTGATGACCTGCGGCGTGATGATCATGTGGACCATGGCCGGCATGGACCATGGTCACGGCGTAGGCCTGATCCCGTTCGTCCTCACCGGCTACGCGATGCTGACCTTGTGGCGCCATCTTGTGGGGCATCTGGTCCATGCCATGACCCACAATGCGGGGCTGATGTTCCATCGCAACGTGCGCATGCTCGACGTGCTGGCGGCCCATGTGATCCTGGAGAGCCTCGGCGGCCTCGCGGCCTTTTTCATCGCCTATATTCCGCTCTACATGTGGGGCTCCGTGCCGGAGATCCATGACCCACTGCTGCTCATTGGCGGCTGGGCCATCCTCACTTGGCTGGGTTTCGGATTCGGCCTGTTCCTGGCCGGCGTATCGGAGATGAGCGAGGCCCTGCGCCGGTTCGTGGCGCCGGTGATGTACGTCACGCTCCCGCTCACCGGAAGCTTCTACATGTTGAACTGGCTGCCGGAGAAGGCGCAGAAAATACTGATCTGGTCACCGCTCGTGCATCCGTTCGAGATCTTCCGCGCCGGCCTGTTCGGGCCGGAGGTTCACGCGAAGTTCAGCATCCCCTACATGGTTGTGGTGTGCACGATCACCACCGCTGCGGGCCTTGCCATGGCGCGGGCCGCGCAAAAACACGTGCAAGTCTCATGAGCCGGACCGTCACCGATTCCGCAGCCGCCACCGGCGCGGCTCCCGCCGAGGTGGCGGCGCCGGCCCTCCCGGTCATGCGCCGGATTGAACTCATTCCGCTCGTGCCGGATGCCGGCGCCGAGACCCGGGACTCCGAGCACCCCAGCACCCCACCCCTGCCGTTCTGGCGGCGCTATGCGCTGTTCCTCAGCCTGTTCGTCCTGCCCGTGTTTCTGGCCATCGTCTATTTCGGCCTGATCGCCTCGGATATCTTCATCTCCGAAGCCACGTTCCTAGTACGCTCTTCCTCGCGTACCAGCGGGTCGAGCCTCTCGATGATGATGCAAAGCGACAGCATGTCGCGTGCCGCCGATGAGACCTATGCGGTCGCCGAGTACATGCTGTCCCGCGATGCGGCCACGGAGCTGGCGAAATCCGCCAACCTCAAGGCCATCATGGCGCGCGAGGAAGCCGACATCTTCAGCCGCTATCCAAGCCCGCTGGGCAAGGACACGCAGGAACAGTTTTATCGCGCCTACCGGCGGATCGTCGACGTGGTGACCGATGGGGGAACCGGCATCTCCACCTTGACAGTGCGAACCTATCGCCCCGAGGACGCCTCGACCTTGGCCCTGGCGCTCCTCGGCGTCACCGAGAAGTTCGTGAACCGGTTGAACGTGCGTTCCAATGAAGACGCCGTGAAATTCTCCGAGACGATGCTCAAGGAAGCCCAGGCACGCTTGGCGGACGTCGAGAGTCGACTGGCGGAATACCGCAACACGCAACTCGTGGTGGACCCGGAAAAGGAATCCACTCAGTCGCTGGCCATGCTCGGCAAGATGGCGACCGAAATCGCCCGCCTGGAAGCCACGCTGTCGCAGCAAAGGGCCATGGCCCCGGACAGCCCAGCCAACGCGCCCCTGACCGAACGCATCTCCGCCTATCGGGCCGAGATGCAGAAGCAGCGCAAGGCCGTGGTGGGCGGTGCCGACTCCATTGCCAGCAAGCTGCAGGGCTATGAACTTCTGGTGGTGGAACGTGAACTCGCGGCCAAGGCCTTGGCCGCGGCGACAACCTTCCTGGAGAGCGCGCGGCAGGAAGCCCAGTCCCAGCGCATCTATCTGCAGACCATCTCCGAGCCGAACGTTCCCGACCAGGCCCTGCAACCCAAGCGCTTGCTGGGCGTGATTGCCGTCTTGTTCATGTCCCTGTGCGTGTATTGGATCGCGCGCAGCCTGGTGGCGAACACCCTGGAACACCAGGCATGAACGACCATTGGCTGCCAGCGGATCGCCAACAGCCGCTCGCCCTGGCGGGACCGCCTTCCAGCAGGGCGGCCGTGCCGTCCATTCGCCTCGACCAGATCGTGAAGGAATATCATACGCCCATCGGCATGCGGCGGGTGCTCGACGGCATCGGCTTTGAGATCGTGAAGGGCGAGAAGATCGCCGTGCTCGGCCGGAACGGAGCCGGCAAATCAACCCTGGTGAAGATCATCGGCGGCGTAGAACCCCCCACGTCCGGCACGATCACCCGCGACCTCAGCATGTCCTGGCCCATCGCCTTCTCCGGTGGCTTCGACGTGACCATGAGCGGCCTGGACAACATCCGCTTCATTGCCCGACTTTATGGGGTGGATGGCGGGGATGCGGTGGCGCGCGTTGACGACTTTGCGGAGCTCGGCCGGCTGCTCAGCCTGCCGGTGAAGACCTATTCCTCCGGCATGCGCAGCCGGCTCATGTTCGGATTGACCCTGGCGGTGGACTTCGATTGCTTCCTCATCGACGAGGTGATCTCTGTCGGCGACCAGCGGTTCCAACGCAAATGTCACGATGAGCTGTTCGTGAAACGCGCGGGATGCGCCATGATCCTGGTCAGCCACGACATGCACATGATCCGCACCTATTGCAACAAGGCCCTGGTCCTGAAAAACGGGCGCGGTCGGGTGCTGGAAGACTTAGAGTTAGCCCTGAGCATTTATGAGACCATGTGACGGCGTGCGCTGCTTCATCAGACGTCGGCCGCCAGGCTCCATGAGGATCACAGACCATAGGGGCCGGCCCTCATGTTGATATCCACGTTTGGGCCTCCGTCAGGCTACACGCAATTTTGCCTCTTCATGATCCGCGCACTCGCCGAGGAGGTCCTGCAGGACCTCGATTATATCGCTGTGGACGAGATCGAGCAGATGCGGGCGGCCTGGGCGAAGCGCCAACATCCACATGTTCTCTTTTTTTCCTACAGCCCTGAGCGGGCGATGGTCGATGTTTTCCTGAAGCTTGACCGTCCCCTTCTTATTCTTACCGAGCACGTGGACGACATCACTACATACATCATGCGCGAACGGGCTCAGACATGGCCCTGGGCGGTGCGCCTGACCCATCAATGTCTCTTTGCCATCAATGATCTGATGCTGGGCTCGCGGGCGCTGATCCTGCGACGCGAGTATGAGCTGACCTTTGCCGAGTTCTTTCAGGCGATCGCCACCCATTTCCAGATTGAATTGGAAGAGCGCCACATGTTCGGGATCATGGCGCGGGCGAACTTCGGCGCGGACTTCGCTTTGTCCGACTCCATGGAGAAGGGACTGCTCGCCCGCTGGGAACATGCCCATCCGATGTATGAAGCGCCCGAAGGGCTTTCGCGCAGCGATGCCAAGGTCATCGAGCAGATCAACGCCCCGCTTAAATCTCTCATGAGCGGCCGCAACGTGGATCACTTCTTCTGGCCACAGGAAATATTCATCCCTGCGGATACTCCAAACGAGATTCTCATCGGCCCGATAGAGATGCTGGGCCCGGCCCGGTGCCTCTCTTACGGGCCCTATCTCCATCTCCCCATGGGTCGGTGGGATATCGCCGTCGAGCTTGCAGTCGAGGCGAACCTTTCGGGCAACCGCATCGAAATCCAGTTCGTGCACGGCAGCACTGTGGTTTCCGATGCGTTCGACCTGCCAAAGGCCGGTTCCTTTCTGGTTCGAGCGCACCTCGACATTGATGAGCCGCGCGCACCACTGGAAATCCGAATCTTCATGCGCGAGGGCGCCATCGAAGGGCGCCTCGATCTCAAGTCGGCGGTCGTTGATGCGACCGACGGCCCGGCCGCGCGCCGCGCCCCCAACCAGCGGAGCCTGCGACAGGACGCCTAAATCGTTCGCAGGCAGACACCCGGCTGCACCTGGCGGATGCGACTCAAACCAGACCAGCGCGTTGAAGCACGATCCCGGCCCGATAGGGGATATTGAGCAACTCATGCGCGCTCAGCGGCGTCAGTCCCATAGGTTCGATATCGTGGAACGCGAGCCCCATCGCCTCAAGCTCTGCCAGGAAGATGGGCGGATCGAAGCCCGCCGCAGAGATTTGGCCCGGTGACCACTCCATCACCGCACGGAGTTGCGGGTTGGTGGCGAAGGTCTCCTGTGCGCCCTGGAACACCAGGGGCTCGGCCCCCTCGACGTCCACTTTCAGGAAATCTACCCGTCCACCCATCTGCGGAAGCAAGTCGTCGAGCCGCACGCCTCGCACGGCAAAGGCTTGCGAGTCCGGCTCGGCAAGTGTGCGGATAAAATCCTCCGGCATCTTCGCAATGCTTGTATTGGCAGAACGGGTTCCGCGGCTGTGCAAAATTACATCTGCAGTGCTGTTTGACGCAGCGGCATGGATGACGCTGGCGATGCCTTCAAACCCATTGACGTAGATATTGTCGCGGGCAACGGCATAGACGTTCTGCTCGGCCTCGATACCAAGAATCCGGCCACTGGGACAGAAACGCGCCATAAGGCAGGTAAAGTACCCGAAATTTGTACCGACATCGATACAGTGACTATCCGGCTTCAGGTTGTCGGCAAAATAATTTGTCAGAATCTCTTCGTATCGACCCGAGACAATGAACCATGGGCTCAAGATGCGATCATCGGCTTCAAGAATGAAAGCGATGACATTGTTTCGCACCACACAACGGGTCAAGACGCGGTTGTTGCCAATGTAATTGGCGCGCCCGCCATGGCTGAAATACTCGATCTGATCGAGCTTCTGCTCGATGCGCTCGAGCCTTGCCAAGACGTCCTCAATGGCACTGGGCGGGTACATTTTCGCAAGAATGCCCATGATCTGGCGGGCGATTCTTTGCGCAACGCCATCCATCAATCTGCTCGCCTTCAACGCATGCTCCCGTGCGATCCTGGTGCCGGACACTCGTACAGCGCCGGGGAGAAACTTGATAGCCGCGCGGCGCGGCTGGCTGGTCAGCGCCGATGTCTCCGTTGAGAAAGGCCCATGCCTTGATTACACTAGCCGATCATAAAGGCTCTTCACCCGCTCCGCATAACGGGCCATGGAAAAGAACTCCGCCCGGACCCGGCCACGGGCCACGAGATCCGCGCGCAGGGTCTCGTTGGTGTCCAATTCGCGCATGGCCAGCGCAATGCTGCGCGTGTCGTAGGGATCCACCAGCAGCGCCGCGTCGCCGGCGATCTCCGCCGTTGCCCCCAGGTCCGAGGTGATGACCGGCGTGCCCAGCAGCATGCTCTCCAGGATCGGCAAGCCGAACCCCTCATAAAGTGAGGGGAATACGGTCGCCTTGGCGCCGCGAATGACGCTGGTGAGCAAAGAGAACGGCGCATATTCCAGCTTCCGCACCCGTTCGCGGGTGAAGGTGCGGCTGCCGACCTGCTCCACATATTGGTTGGTGGTGGCGCTGATGAGGCGCAATTCCTGCTCCGCCTTCCAGGCCGTATTGCCCAGCAGCACCAGGGGCGCCTCGATCTGGCTGCCCAGATAGGCCTCGATCAGCCGCCCCACATTCTTCTTCGGCTCGATCGCCCCGAAAAACAGGAAGTAACCCTTGTAGGGCAGGCCGAAGGCGCCTTCGATGTCGTTGCGGACCTCGTCTTCCGAGCGGTTGAGATACTTCTCCGGGATTTCCGCCGCCTGATAGGTGTTGGTCACCTTGTCCGGCGGGCACCCCAGAAGCTCGATGATGTCGTTGCGCGAGGTCTCCGACACGGTGACGATATGGTCGGCGGTCTGCACCAGCTTCTGCGACAGGCGCAGGTAGCGTGCCTTGTGATCCAGCGTGGTATAGGGCAGCCGCAGCGGCACCAGATCGTGCAGGGTGTAGATGTTCTTAGCGCCCGGCAGCGTCAGGGGCAGCGGATAGGTCCAGTGCATGATGTCCACGGGCGGCAGGTCGCGCACGGGCATGAAGCCGTTGGTCAGCGCGAATTGCGTGGTGGCGGCGCCGAACAGGTCATTGGCATTCCAGATCCGGTCGAAATGCGGCATGCGGGAGCGCTGGGACTCGATGATCACATCGCCCGTTACCGGCACCTCGAAGGCGCGGGGACCGAACGGGCGCGGCATCAGCCGCTGCAGATCCCGCCCAATCCTCTCCCAGGCATTCTGCGGCTGGTGCGGATCGAAGAAGGAGATTTCCCGCAGCAGGGACGACCGGCCAGGCCCGAAGGGTGCACCGTACAGGATCTCCGTACGCAACCCGATGTCGCGGCAGGCATAGCTCAGATTGCGCGCATAGGTCGCAACGCCCGTCCCCTTCTCCAGACCCAGGTTGAACCCATCGATCATGATCGAGTGCGGGGCGGCCCGGCGGTTCATGCGGATGTCCTCTGAGCGTCAAAACGGCGGGAGCGGACCACGCCACGAATCGGCAGCGGAGGCAACCGCCGGTCCAGCAGACACGCCGGGCGAGATGGCCCACCAACGGCTCTCGGCGCGTCGCACGGGCGGGGCCATGCCGGGATATGCGCCCGCCTGCCGCAGGTATCCAAATCCTGTCACGCAAGGCTCTGACGTAGGGGGAAACGTTAACGCGCCGAGCGGATATTTCCCATGGGGAGCATGGGAAATTGCCGCATTGCGGCGAAGAAGCTGTTGCCCCCTGCGGTCAATGCTGCGAAGAAAGATGTGGTGGGTGGTGGAGAAGCTCCCTTCGAGGGGACAGTGTTTTTCTCGGCGGTCGGGCACCCAACCCCTTGCGACTGCACATGCCTGTGTCGGCGTTGGAGTATGTTGGTGACCGTTCCCATCGCATATGATGTGACGCGCCTGTTTTTCGGTCCGCTGAGTCGCACGCCCCGCGGGATCGACCGGGTTGACTTCGCCCTCGCCGCCCGGCTGTTCCGGCAATCTGCCCAACCCTGCGTCGGCGTGATGCCGACCCTTCAGGGGATGCGGGTGTTCGAAAAGCACGCGGTGCGTCGCGGCCTGTTCCGGTTGCAGAAATTGTGGGCCGAGCGCCGCGGGATGGAAGATGACGTGCTCTGGCACCAGCTGGTGCAAGAGCTGCGCGGCGAACCCACCGGGCGAGAGGCGATGGCATCACCGCCGCGCTTCAGCCGCTGGCAGCGCGCCAAGCGCATGGGCTCGCTGGTCTCGGCGACCGGGTTCCAATTCGGCAGTTCAGCCAAGCATCATGTCCCCGATCGCGCGGTCTATTTGAACGTCGGGCATGTGAGCCTCGCCATGCCGCTCTACCTGCGCTGGCTGGATGCGCGGCCGGACGTCACGCCGGTCTTCATGCTGCACGACGTGATCCCGCTCGACACGCCGCAATATGTCTCGCCCGCCTCCGCGCGGCATCACGCCACCATGGTTGCGTCCACCGCTCGTTACGCCGCAGGCCTGCTGGTGACCACGGCGGCGGCGAAGGATACGGTCCGCAAGGCGCTCGGCCGGTTCGGCCGCGATGACATCATGACGCTGGCGCAGCCCCTGCCCGTGCCACGGGTGTTCGATACGCCGGCGGCCAAGGATTCCACCCTCGACGGCGCCAATTATTTCGTCATCTGCGGGGCCATCGAGCCGCGCAAGAACCATTCCCTGCTGTTCGACGTGTGGCGGGGGCTGGTGCAAGACATGGGGGAGGATGCCCCTCATTTGGTCATCATCGGCTCGCCGGGCTGGCGCAGTCACGAGATCCTCGCACCGGTGCGCGAGAACAAGGCGCTCGGCGCGCGCGTTCATGTGGTTTCCGGGCTCTCCAGTCCCTCGCTAAAGCGGCTGCTGACCGGCGCCATCGGCCTGCTGATGCCGTCACATGCGGAGGGCTTCGGACTGCCGCTGATCGAGGCGAGCCGCCTTGGCGTCCCGGTGATGGCCTCCAACATTCCCGCCCACCGGGAGGTTGTCGATGACAGCGCCCTGCTGCTGGATCCCTGCGCGCCGCAGGCCTGGGATTGCGCCATTCGCGCCTGGACCCGCGGGGAGCGCCCCCAGGTCGCGCCGCGCCCGGTGCAACACGCCGTGGACGCGCGCGAAGCCTATTTCGTGGCGGTCGAGACCTTCCTCAGCCAATGTGCGGCGCACCGATATGCGGAGCGGGTGGCGAGCGGCGCGGTCACCGATACCCGCCGTCACGGCCCCAACGGGGAGGCCCTCGTTCCGGCTGCACCGCGCGTCCGCCCGGCCCGGATCGAGTCGCTCTAGAGCCGGTGCCGGAACGATGGGACCCGATTTCGTTCGGCATGATGCGGTGCGCAGGGTAAAGGCTGTCGGGATGGCGAACGTCCATCCGTCTGAACCGGAGACCGCCGCTCAGCGTTGGCGACACAGCGGTCCCGAAATGGGGCGGACGTCCTCTTACCGCCATGACACGGAGACCATTCGCCAGTGACGCGCCCGGCCGAAAGCCTGTTCGAACGTTTCCACGAAAGCTTCCTCGCCGCTCCGGAACGCACGCTGCTGCGCTGGATGGCCGCGCGCCTGCCGTCCTGGGTCATGCCCGACCATCTCACCGCCTTCGGCGTATTCGGCGCCGTGCTGGTGATGGCCGGCTACCTCGCCTGCCATGTGTCCATCCACTTCCTGTGGCTGGCGAACCTGGGTCTGCTGGTGCATTGGTTCGGGGACTCTCTGGACGGTACGCTGGCGCGGGTGCGCGACATTGCGCGGCCCCGCTACGGGTATTTTCTCGACCAGAACATTGATGTGGTCGGCAATCTGCTGATTGCCGCTGGCATCGGCCTGTCGCCCTACGCCCGGCTGGACACCGCGTTGCTGGCGCTCACCGGCTACCACATGGTGTCCATCTATGTGTTCGTGCGCAATGTGGTGCGACGGGAGTTCCACTTGGCGGTCATGGGTTTTGGCCCGACCGAGGTGCGCATCGGCATTCTGATCATGAATGCCACGCTTCTGCTCTTCGGTGCGCCCTCCTTCGAGATCCTGTCGCAAAGATTCACCTGGTGCGACTTGGTTCTGATCGTCACCTTCGTGGCGCTTTCCATCATGTTCGTGATCTCCGCCACGCAGGAGGCGCGGCGTCTCGCCATTGATGACCAGCCCAACGCCCAAGACTAGGTCGAAGGCTTCCTCTTGGCTGAGGTCGACACCCGCTTGCCCCCAGCGCAGCCCTCAATCGCCGGGTCGCACGCGCGCCTCATCCTCGCCCGCAATGGGAGCGCCATGTGCCCACCCAGACCGGATAGTGTTCCTCGGAGCTTGCGATCCGCTTTCCGAGCAGTAACAAGGCAACGACCAGACAAGCGGGAGATTGACCACATGACGGACCACGACAAGACGCCGGTACAGTCTCATTCGGGACCGGCCGCAACGCCGGCGCCGCTGGAGGTGAGCATCCCCATTTCATTGGGTGAACTGCTCGACAAGGTCAGCATCCTGGAGATCAAGTCGGAGCGCATTACCCAGCCGGAGCGCCTGGTCAATGTGCACCACGAACTGGCGCTGCTGAACGCGGCCCGCGACGCCACCCTCGGCCCACTGAGCGCTGAAATCGCCAGTCTTGCCCAGCAGTTGAAGGCTGTGAACGAGCGGATTTGGGACGCGGAGGAAGTCGTGCATGGAGAAGACCATGCGACCTTGAGCGATGCCGCTTTTCTGCGCCAGGCGCGCATCGCGTTCGAGCAGAACGACTCGCGCGCCCGCCTGAAGCGCAAGATCAACGACCTGACCGGCTCCGCGGTGGTCGAAGAAAAAAGCTACCCGAACTTCGGCGAGGAAGGCTGAACCATCGCTGGCAAAGCGGCATTCTTGGCCCACCCGTGATGGCACTCTGCAGGATTGACGTGCCGTCGATCTGGGACACGGAGAGGCCGACGACGACCGCGTGCCGGGAGCCGGTCTCCTGGACCCGCCGCAGCGCGAAGCGCACCCTGCGGCGGCGCTAATTTGCCCCTGCACCTTCGCATGGGTGCGGACCGGCAGATATGATCCCCGGTCCGCACCCGGTCTTCAGTGACGTCAGCTTGCCGTGGGCTTCAGGCGGAAAATGACCACGTCACGCACGTTGACCCGCGCACCGGGCGAGACATGCAGGCGCAGCTCAAAGCGATCTTCGGGCTCTGTGAGGTCGAAGCTGAAACCGACCAGCCCGGCGATATCCGTCAGGATCTCATCGCCGGAGACGCTCCGCTTCCCGACGATGACCGACCCGCCTTTGCAGCTCGCATCCACATCCAGGGCGACGGTGTGCGCGCATGGGGCGGTTTTCCGGACGTGAAAGCCACCGAAATAGGTGCCCGGGCTCAGGGCCAGATAAGGACCGAAACTCAGATACCCGGGGCTACCATCCGAAGAGCGCGACCCGTCCGCTTGGTCAACACCGACATCGTGGGGAAGGTCGACCACGTTCTTGCGATAGTAAACGGTCATCGAGGCGCTCCTATTTGTTGAAGGCAGATGCGGAGTCTGCCGATGCAAGGCCCAGGCTGCGTTGTGTGATCCAACGGAACGGCGTCGCACACGCGGCTGGTGTTATCCGCAGCATGCTTAAGCCGAGAAATTGAACAGCCGTGACGGATCCTGCCGCGCCGCCGGATGCCCCGCGTCATGTGCCTTCGTGTAGATGGCCCGGAATGCCGCGATATGCTTCGAGAACCCGTCGAGATGCTTGAGGCGCATCAGAACCCGTGCGGCGGAGAAGTAGGCTGCGTTGCCCGCCCGGTCATCCTCGAAAATTTCCCGCCACATCAACTCCACCAACCACAAGCGGTTGGCCCGGCGGCGATCCACCTCCTGCGGCGGGCATCCCATCCGCTCCGCGAGATCCCACGCGCGCGGCAATTGCTCAAGATCGAGCAGCGTTCCATAGGCCTGCCAGGACACGTTGGAGTTCACCACCAAGGACGGCTCGCCAATCCAATAGGCCGACGCATCCGCCATATAATGGAGCGTGTAGTAAGACGTGGGGATGCACGACAACATGGTTGAAAACGGCCGTTCGCTCGTATCTTGACAATATGAGCGCATGCCATGATCGCGGCGATACACATGGGAATAGATCGCCGTATAGAAATTCTCGCACTTGGCTGCCAGCGCCTTGACCGTCGCCACCTCATCCGGTCCGGCGGGTTCAAGAATGTTGAAGTTGCTCAGGAACACGTCGAAGTCGGTAACGGTGCCCGGGTCCTTCTCCGACGTATAGCCGTAGTTCATATAAATCAGGGAGATCCGCGGACGCTCGGCGATGATCCTCAGAACCTGCTCGATCACCCCGTCCCGCGTCAGATCATCGTCCCCCAGGATCCAGATGTAGTCCCCCCGGGCCCGCTGCGCCGTGACCGCGAGATTTCCGAGCATCCCGACATTTCGCGGATTGCGGATATAGGTAAAATCAGCGCGATCCAAATAGGGCTGGACGACTTCGGGGGTGTTGTCGGTGGACGTATTGTCGACGACCAGCACTTCGAGATCGGACCTGACGTGCGGAATTTGCCTGAAGATATTTTTCAGGTTCACGCCGAGCCAGCCGGCTCGGTTATAGGTGCTGATACAGAGTGACAGCCTGGGGCGACGACGCAGTAAGGTCAGCCGCTCGAACACATCGGGTTGGCGACGGGTGTCCGGCACCGTCAGGCCGTCCCGCAACCGATCCGTCGCCAGCGCTGCGGCAATATCGTCCGCATAGTGCTGGAAGGATCGGACGGGGCGGGCCATCGCCTCCCCGGCCAGCTGGCTGCGCCATTCCGCGTCGGTGAGCTTAATCAGTTCCTGCGCAAAGGCAGGCGCGTGCCGCAGGTCCGCACTCACCACGCCATGACCCGCGAACGAAGCGGCGGCGCTCGCGGCCTTCTGCACCAGGCACGGCACTGCGTGCCACAGGCTGGCCGTCACCTCCGGCGCATCCGCTGCCGCCTCGCCCACATAGACGGCGAAGCTCGCGGCCTCAATGAGTTCCCAGGTCCGCGCCTCGCACGGTCTCTGCTCCCACTGCGCACCGGGAACCGTCTCAAGCGCGACCTTCAGCGCCGCGTCGGTGATGACGTCGGACTGGGGCAACAGGCAGACGAAATTGAACTTCAACCGGGTGGGCGAGAGCTTGATGGCCCGCGCGGCCGCATCGAACATCGCTCCGAGGTCGGCTGGATCATCGCTCGCCACCCACACCACACAGCGGGAGATGGCCTGATCGCCGCGCTTGGCCCTGAGGCGCCGTTCCCGCCCGACGATTTCGTTCGCGGGCGCGACGATCTGGAAGCGCTCCTCCGCACCGAGCACCTTCGCCGGCGAGGACAGAAGGAAGGCATAGAGATCGTCGTGCAGCGGCTGGGAGACCGCGAGAACTTTATCGAGTTCTCCCAGTGCGGCGTAAGCCTCGCGCGGGGTCTCGGGCGTAGCGGCGCCGGGGTCCCTGGGACGCTGAAGGGCGCTGATCCGGAGGCCAAAGCCATGCGCCGCGTGCGTAACAACCGTCAGCAGGCCGGCCTCAAGGGCATCAGGCATGAAGATCCATCCCGGCGCACCGGGGCGCCCGGGCGCAACCCACGAGGACCAGGTGAATCCGTCATACCCGTCCGTGTCCTCCAGCCCGTCCTCGCCGGGCGTGAAGCGCTGGGCCTGGAGGTCCCAGCTGATCGGAATGAGGTCGATGCCCCGTGCGGACAGCGCTGCCACAAGGTGGGCGTCACGCCCCTTCAGCGGACCGGCCGACCCGTCGTGCCAGACATAGAGCGAGGTGAGGTGGCGGGCCGGATCGGCAGCGTCGACCAACACGCCCTTCAGCTTCCGCACATAGGTTTCCCAAGGGTCCGAGCCATGGGCGTCGTTGACGGTGGGAAGCGCAACCTTCTTGGTGAGCGGCACCACGTCGGCGAGCTGATATTGAACGAAGAAGGCGTTGAGGTCGGCGGCGGCGACATCCGAGCCGGGAAGAATGACGTCCGCCAGCAGCAGGGCCTGCATGTGCAGTTCGTGCTGTTCCGCAAAGTGCCTGGCATAACCCTTCGAAAACAGCGGCTCGGCCCCGTGGAAGATGAAGGCAGACTTCACCCCGAGCCGGCGGCCTTCCAAAATCATGTCCATGGTCAGCAACGGGTAACGGCCCGGCGTGTCATGGAATGGCTCTGGCACCACCAGCCAGTCCCCGGCGCTGCACGAGGCCGGGTCCACCAGGACGGGCGGCTGGCCCGGTCCGGTAAAGCGGGCCGCATGCAGCCCGGAGCCATTCGCCGCGCCCAATTGGGTCCATTGCTTATGGGTTGGCAGTTGCAGCCGCTTGGTGGCGGCATCCCAAACCACGAGGTGAACCGGCTCCCCGCGTTGCTGCCATGTCCGGGCGAGACGAGTGACAAAGCGTGATGGCTTGGCAACATCGCCATCCACCACGCCGACCAGCAGGAACACCGCCGGCCCGGATGAGCGGATGGCGGGGGCGGAGGCAGGCGCGGCCAGACCCGCCTCGGCCGGTGCCGGCGCGGGAACGGCCGGTTCGGCCGCGGGCTCGGGCACAACCACCCCGGTGGCCTGACAGGCAATCTGGAGAAACTGCGTGCCTGTGAGCGCCAGCGGAGCCGGACCCGTGGTCGCCGGCCGCTGCCACGTGCCATCCAGAATGCGGGTCACGGCGGCAGCGAACTGCCACTCGCCGAAGTCGTAATAGGTCTTGATGTGCGCGGCGATTCCCAGCGCCATCAGATCGCGAACCGGCAGGTCCTCCACATAGGTGCCGCGCCCGAGATAGCTCGGGAACACACCCGCACGGGTGAACACCACCGCCTTTTCGGTGGTCATGCCCAGGCAGCTGAGACTCTCGAGATCGTCGGTCCGGGCGGGGTCGTTGAAGAAGACGAGAAGGCTCGCCCCGGCAAAATTGCCGATGATCGTGTCGGCGCCGGTCGGTATGGCCGTCACGGAGAGGGTGAGGCCGGGATATCCAGCATTTGCCACGTCAAGCGCGGCGATCCGAGCCCGAAATGCCTCGATTTCAGTGTCGCGGGCTTCGAGGTAGATCTCAACCTCGGGCAATGCCTCGGCGATCTTCGTCACCACCTCTTCAAGATTGGACCCGCTGGCGGCGAACCCGAGCATCCAGATGGATGGCGGATCACGACGCGATGCAGCTGCCGTAAAGAAGGGAACGATGGGCTGGCGCGGCAGGATGACAACGCTGTCGCTTGGCCCCGAGAATGTCAGTTGCGCGGCGCGCGGGTCGGCGGCGACGATCAGTTTCGGACCGGATACCCCTTCCACCACCGCCGTCCACTCGGCGACTTCACCGGGGCCGGCGCCCACCAAAATGGCGGCCGTGGGTTCAAACGTCTTGATGGTCTCCCGCAGCTCGGAGGCGTCGCCGTACGGCAGCGAGAGGATTTGCCGATTGCCAGACCGGCCCAGCGAATCTAGCAGCCGCTTGGCATAATCGGAGGCATCGAGGGCTTTTCCCGCTGCCCGCGACAGAACCAGAACACGCTCTGTCCGTAACGACAGCACCTGGCGGGGAGTGGCCGCCTCTCCGGGCGCAGCGTCGACGCCCAAAGCGATCAGCATCTGGTGGAAGCTGTCGCTGAACGCGGCCCGCGACCAATCCTGCTGGAGCTTGAGCACCTGCGGTGTCGTGGTCGCCATCGCCTGACGCAGGCCGATGACCGGATAGGGGGGGATGTAGCGATGAATATGCCGGAACGTGTCGTTGGAGAGCGTCAGCAACGGGCGACCGGACGTCACAGCCTGATCGGTCGTGGCCGCCAGTCCCGGTTGCGCCCGCGTATACATGAAGCAATTGAGATCATTACCGGCGCACCAGGCGACCAGTTCGTCGGGCGACAGGAAATCGTAGGTAAATCGGATTTCTATGCCCGGCTTGGCGATCTTTTTGCAAATCGACTCGATGTAGCGAGGATAATCCTGCTGGTGAAAGCTCTCCGTAAAAACATAGGTGCCGCTGGGGATGTTGATCCGCACGATGGCTCGGTCGAACTCGCGATTGACCGCCTCGACCAGCAGTTCAAAGCCTTTCCCCGGCGTCCCGAAACCGAATGATCCGATGACAGGAATCTCGTTCCGCTCCAGGCGCCCCATCCACGGGTCGCCGTCGAGGGGACGCGGGAACGGGAAGATGCTGTGGGTCGGATCCGCGGATGGGTCCAGCGCAATATGGCCGTCAAACACCCCCGGCGGGACCAACTGCAAAGGGTCATTGGGGGCGAGTTCAAGAACCACGGTAAACTTGGGCCGCGGCAGCCGGGCGATGCTATCCGGACTGAGCGTCGAGGCCATCGTGATGAAGTGCCAGTTGAACACATAGAAATCGTATTCAACCGTCTCTTGGCCCGAATCTGGACTCTGGCCGTCCGTGCGCCGAAGCTTCCCCTCACGCGAAAAGAGCTCGATATCCATCGAGTCGAGAGAAAAATATTCCAGATCATAAAAGGGTGAATCGCAAATATTGCGATACACCATGCGTCCGCTCTCATAAATGCTGCACTGTGCGGCGGCCGTATTTACATAGGCGCCACGCAAACGCTTCGACGGCGCGGCGGTGGACTGAGTGGACGGTGCGTTTTCGGATTTTGTGCGCATATCCATCACTCTCAATCGCCCCGCCGCTGCGTGCGGACCACAGCTCGTGCAATTCCGATCAAGCACTCGCCTTGGCGAGCGATGTTGTGCGTTTCGGCCCAATGGCGCGCCGCCCGATTGACTTCGAGCGCCTCAGGGGTCGCGGCTGCCAAGTCCGTCAGGGTCTGGAACATACCCGCGGCCAAGTCCTCCGGCGCAGTTCCCGCGGTTCGGAAGACCGCGCCGCCGAGGTCATCAAAGATCTCTAAAGGCGTGACAAGAACTGGACAGCCGGCCGCAAGGCCATAACGAGTCGATGCGCTCGCGGACTCGCCGGTCTTTTGGTAGGGGTTTATGAGGAGATCCGCCTCCCCCAACAGTCGGAGGCACACCGCGTCATCGAGAAACGCACTCACGAACTCAATGTCATCTTCTAACCCAAGAGCCTGAATGGCATCGCGAACTTTCTGGGCTTCGAGCTTCGAGGCGGGGTCGGGGTACTCCGCATTCAGCATGCGGCCTCGTACGGGACGGCCGTCGCGCTTGAGCTGGCCTACCGCGTGCACAAACTCCAGAAGACCCTTGTCCGGCAGGCAGAAACCAAATGTCGTGACCAGTGGGGTCGCGTCGACATTGCGCATGGAGCGCACGGCTCGCTGCTGGACCAGGACGCCAAGCGGGAACAGGGCCGCATTCTCCGCAAGCCCGAGGGCCTTCAGCCGGTTGAGATCACTCAGGCCATGAACCAACAGACGGTCGCATTTGCGGAACACATCCGCATAGTCCGCGAGTTGAATATCCAGAATATTCGCGGGAGGATCTAACGTAGAATGAAGCTCAATAACGACCGCAATTTTCTTTGCGAGAAGAGATTCGATCCACCCCTTCAATTCGCGTGAATTAAAGAAACCATAATTGAACTGAATAATAATAACGTCGATTGAGCAGGATTCTAGATACGGATCAATCGCGCTGAGACCATTGACACCGACGCTTTCATTCCAGATCCGGACGCAATTTTTATCATCATCGCGTAATTTTTCACCCATTTTGGCTTGGGCGGCGAAGACAATGTAGTCTTTTGACGAAATATTAGCGAGCAAGTGCCCCATATAAGTGGCAATACCGCACTTACTGTTCCAGGTGGAGACGAAACCCACCCGGGATTCGCGGGTGGCAGATCCAGGGCGGGCACCCTCCGTTTGCGCGAACTTTGCCGCACGAAGTGCCACGTCCTTCCAGCTCGCCTGCCCGATCAGATGCTTGCGCCCGGACCACGCCTTGGCAAAGCGCTCGGCGGGCTCGGCGCGAAACGCCAGCCACAGGGCTTCATCCAGCGCCTTCGGCAGCGCTTCGGCCCACACCGACGCGATCAACTCATGGGAGGTTTTGGCGTCCTGAAACTCGTAATCCACCAGCCAGGCGTTGTCCCGATCACAATAGTCCATATGCCCGCCCCAGGCGGTGGCGACCACCGGCAAGCCGGACAGAAGCGCATGGGCGATCGGCAGGCCATAGCCCCCCGCGCGGCTCGGGGCGAGGAACACTTGGCAGCGGCAGTAGAGCGCCTTCAGTTCGCCGGCGGTCAAGGCATCGGTAAGGACAATGACGTCCGGATAGGTCCGGTTCTTGGCCCGCAACGCCTTCAAGGTGGCGGTCAAATGCGCGGGCACGGGCCCGGTTGGCCGGACAATGAGGGATACCGCATCGTCGCTGGCAAAAACGCGCCCGAAGGATTCCAGCAGAAGATCCACGCCCGAGGCCGCATCGCAATCGGACACGTGCAGGAAGCGGAAGCTCTTGCCCGGCGCCTGGTAATTCAGGGCGGTTTCGATGCGCTCCCAGCCGTCGAGCCCCACGCCGACGGTCGCGGTGGGGATCGCAATGCCGTGGTCGATGAGAACCTTCTCCGCATGACGGGACGCACAGGCCACACCGGACAGCGTGGCGTTGATCCGCGCCATATCCTGCAGCGAATAGCCGCTCTCGCCCCAGTCGAACCCCACCAGCAGGGCAGCGTCCGTGGGAGACGCGCCGAGGGAGGTCGCGTCAGACGAGACCAGGGCGGTCACAGTCGCCCCACCGGCGCGACCGGCCGGCAGAACATCATGGCCAAGTTCCGTCAAAGCCTGCGCGAAGTCATGCGCCGCCGCGCCGCCCAAGCCGCTTGATGGCCCATGCCCGGCTTCAACCGACCAGGTCAGCGCCGGAGACCAGAACGCCTCGAAAGCCGGGCCGCGCGCACTGGCGGTGGAATCCCCTCCACCGCGGCGGACCTGACCGGTGGAGGCGCCCCCAGCGGCGGGGCCCCAGCCGCGCTCGACCTTGTCCTGGAGCAACTCGACGTCCTGGCCGAGGGACGACATCGCAGCGGAGATGGCCTCGTCGACATGATGCGCCAGAGCAGCGCGCCAATCATGGTGCTGAAGGTCCGCTCTGGCGCTGGCTTCGGCCACCGCCAGCTGAGCACGCCGCTCGATATCCTCCCATAACGCGCGGATGCGCTGCTCGCCAAACGCGGCTGCCTCATGGGTGGTGAGCTGGGCGCGCCGCTCGATGGCGTGGCGGAGGGCATCCTCCCGCTGGGCGGCTGCGGCATCGGCCTCGGCCAGGACCAATTGCGCACGGCGCTCGATTGCTTCGCGAATCTCCGCGTCGCGGCCCAATTTCCTGGCTACCCGCTTGATCCATGACGTCATAGTCGCTGCCGCCTCCCTATTCGCCGCAACGGCAGAGTATTAGAGCGGTTAAAAACGACCGCCTCCACTCTCATGTATGCCAGACGCGGCGAAATAGACAATTAAGAACCGCACGCCGATAGGAATCGGCAGAGTGATGTGAAATGGCTCGTGTTCGGTACCCCCTGAGGACCTCAGAAGGACCATTGGTCGGGATACAGCACACGTAGATGATGGCAGGATTGGCCGCTACGTCAGGTAGCTCAACCTGATGAGGGCACATGTAAGTGCCACTTGGACATCCGAATGCCGAGGGCCAGGAGGTCGATCCCCGGCGCCTCGGTCGTCAGCCATTCGCCGCAGAGCATAGCTGCGGCGCGACAGAGGAACGGTCGCACGAGGCGGAGTGCGCGCACCGGGACGGAACCGCCCCGCCCCGGTGAGCACGGGCAAGGCCTCAGACGATTTCGATTTCGGGGAACGGGAAGATGAACTTGCCCCCCTTGGCGATGTATTCCTTCTCGCGCTGGAGGATACCCTCCTTGAAATGCCACGGCAGGACCAGGAAATAGTCCGGCTGCATCGCCCGCGCTTCAGCCTCCGAGATGATCGGGATCCGCGTGCCCGGCGTCACCTTGCCGAACTTCTCGGTATTCACCTCGGCAATGGCGGACACCTCTTTTTCGGTGATGCCGCAGAACTGAAGCGTGACATTGCCCTTGGTCGAGGCGCCATAGCCCAGGACCTTCTTGCCGTCGGCCTCCAGCGCCTTCAACAGTCGGATCAAATCGGCCTTGTGCCGGAACACCCGATCCTCGAATTCGCGGAACGGGCGCACGGTGTTGAGACCCATGCGATCTTCCTGCTCCAGGAGCCAGTTGATGACCGCATCATTGGCCTTGATCGTGGATCCCTTGCGGGCGGCCGTCACGGCGAAGCTGCCGCCGTTCACGCCATTCATCTGCACATCCACCAGCCGCAGATCCGCCGCGTCGAGGATCAGCTTCACCACGCCGAGGCTGTAATATTCCAGATGCTCATGGCAGATGGTGTCATAGGACGTGGTGCGCAGCATGGCTGGCATATAGCTCTGCTCGAAGTGCCAGATGCCTTCGGGAGCCAGAACCGATGCGATGTCGCGGGCAAAGGCGATCGGCTCGTCGAGATCGTAGAACATGGCGATCGAGGTGACGATCTTGGCCGACTTGTCAGTCATCTTGCGGAAGTTAGCGGCCGAGAAGAAATCCGGCACCAGCTTGATATCGTCGGGATAATACTCGCGGAACTTGGCGCCGGTCGGATCGATGCCGACACGCTCCAGGCCCGGAGTGGTATAGGCCTTCAGCGACGTCGCGTCGTTGGAGCCGATATCCAGCACCACGTCGCCGGGCTTGAGGTCGGCGAGCTTCTCAAGGAAACCGATCTTGGCGCTCAGATGGCGCACCATCGAGGCGTTCAGCCCCGAGCGATAGCCGTAGTTATCACCATACATTTCTGCGGAATTGTAGGTATGAGCGAGCTGAAGCAGGCCGCTGTCGGGGCACCAGACGAGATCAAGCGGGCCAGACGTCACAGGCTGCCCCGGCGAGGGGAAAACACCCGTAAGTTCCTGGTGGCCAAGCTGCAGTACGGTGATCAAATTCTTGGAGCCACTGACGCGGCAGCCATCGATCTGCTTGTAGGCCTCGCTCATAAGACGTGATTCCTTTGCTAAGGCGCGATTGGTAGGTTGCTTTATACCGCTAAAATCGAATGCGTCACAAATTGCGAGACTAGGTCTTGCCATCGCGCCGACGACGCCAAGGCCTAGCTGCAAAAGGTGTCACTCGACGCCACCAGCGAATCGCTGAAGCGAGATACGCAAGTTCAAGCCGGACGACATCAAAACATGATTTAGGCCGTTTTACGTACTCAGACCTTAGATCTGCGTTACGCTTGTGGGGTGGGGTGCGCCAGACGACCGCGCCACCACTCCAACAATTCTTCGAGAATCTCCTCGATGGGACGCTTTGGCGCCCATCCGGTGAGCTGCATGAGCCGCGCAGAATCTCCCACCGCGCGGGGAATATCTGAAGGCCGCAGACGGGCAGGGTCGATCTCCACTTCGAACGGCCGTTTTGAGGCCTTCCGAAGCAGTTCAAGCAACGCCTCGATGCGGTAGGCGTGCCCCGAGGAAACGTTCACCAAGACCCGGCTCTCCGGTTCCGGATGAGTCAGCAACCGGACATAGGCATCCACCACGTCGGCCACATGGAGGAAGTCGCGCTCCGCGGAGAGATTGCCCACACGCATCACCGGCGGGATCTGCCCCGCCTCGATGCGGGCGATCTGCGCCGCAAACGTTGGCAGGACAAAGCGCTCGTCCTGGCCGGGACCGGTGTGATTGAAGGAGCGGGTGACGATCAGTCGCTTGGTTGCCGGCAAAACGTCGCTCAGCATGCCCTCAGCGGCCAACTTCGAGGATGCATAGGCGTTTTGCGGCCGCGGCACCGTCTCCTCCGTCGCCACACCGTCCTTGAAGCTTCGCCCGTAGACCTCACCGGATGAGGAGAAGAAAAACACTCCTTCCGGAGCGTGACGCGCAACGGACGAGGCAAGCGCAAAGGTGCCGCCGAAGTTCACGCGCCACGTGGCTTCCGCATCGCTCACCACATGCGACTGGGCCGCCAGATGCACCACCACCTGCGGGCGGAGGGCGGCAACGAGATTTTCCACCGATTGAGGGTCCAGGAGGTCGGCCTTGCCCACCTCCCAGCCGCGCGGGATGGCCTCGTCGCTTTCACGGCTCAGCAGAACGCGCCGATGCGCCGGAAACGCGGCTTCGAGCGCCGACGCAAAGTAGCCACCGACAAAACCGGTGCCACCAACCAGGAGCAAAGCTGGCGTGTCGGGCATGAATCAGGCCCGCCGCAGCCGTTCCAGGTCCGCATCGACCATCTCGCGGATCATCTCCTGCAAGGTGATCTTCGGCTCCCAGCCGAGCTTGGCCTTTGCCTTGGCCGGATTGCCCAGCAGGACATCCACTTCCGCCGGCCGGAAGAATGCGGGGTCGATTACCAGATGATCCTCCATGGGGAGGCCCACATGCTCGAATGCAATCTTGCACATGTCGCGCACGGTCGTCGTCTGGCCGGTGGCCACCACGTAATCATCGGCAACGTCCTGCTGCAGCATCAGCCACATGGCGCGGACATAGTCCTTGGCATGGCCCCAGTCGCGCTTGGCATCGATGTTTCCGAGCCGCAATTCGGACGCCAGGCCCAGCTTGATGCGCGCCACGCAGTCGGTGACCTTGCGCGTCACGAACTCGATGCCGCGCAGCGGGCTTTCGTGGTTGAACAGAATGCCGGAGGACGCGTGGAGCCCGAAGCTCTCGCGATAATTCACCGTGATCCAATGGCCATACAATTTGGCCACGGCATAAGGCGAACGCGGGTAGAAGGGCGTCGTCTCGCTCTGGGCTGCTTCCTGGATCTTGCCGTACATCTCAGACGACGACGCCTGATAGAAACGCGCCTCAGGCGCGACAATACGGACGGCTTCCAGCACGTTCGTAACCCCGACGGCGGTGATGTTCGCGGTCAGAATCGGCTGCTGCCAGGATGACGCGACAAAAGACTGCGCCGCGAGATTATACACCTCGTCCGGCTTGACCTCGCCCACCAGGCGAATGAGGCTGGAGAGGTCCGACAGGTTGCCGTCCAACATATGGACGTCCTTGTCGACACCGATCCAGCGTAGGCGATGGTCCGCGACGCCGAAATGCGACGAGCGCCGGACGACGCCATAAACCTCATAGCCATGCTCAAGCAGAAGCTGGGAAAGATAGGCTCCGTCTTGTCCGGTGATCCCAGTCAGCAACGCACGCTTGGCCATCAACGCCCCCAAACATCTGCAGAACGGCCTTCCTTATCCGAAGACCAACAACCTGTACACCCGTTCACATTGAACGTTTTTTAGCCTGCTCCCCAGGGAGCAGTCAGATGTCCGAGCAGATCCGCGAAAACCCGATCAGGCCTGCGCTCATCGCCTCAACGATCTGCATTCATTCCATATTCCCCGCGGCGAACCCATGTTCCATCATGAGCTGCGTCGAGAGGGCCTCGGCTTGGCTGTGACGCCCCAGATGGCGGAGCAACCGCACTTTCTCCCGCATGAGATCCACCGAGGCCGGCCCGTTCGCCCCCGCGCGAATGGTTGCGTCGTAGGCCTTTTGATAACGCCCGGATTCTCTTAACACTGTGGCATATTCAAGCCAAACGCCGGGGTCGGACGGCACGGCCGCGAGATAGGTGCCATAGAGGGCGCAGGCCACATCCCATGAGCTCCGGTCACGCGCCGCCTGTGCGTTCAGGAGCGCGCGCAGATCGTCCCCTGTCAGGACCTCGGGCGGCCGCTCGCTCGGCCCTCTGCTGTCCGGGGTAAAGGGGCGGGCGCCGTGATGGCCTTGGCCCTCAGATGAACCCATCCCGGAAGCGGCCCCTCGCCCCCACGCCCCCAGAGCGCTGAACTCGCGCACGGCCTCCGTGCCGCCGCCCAGTTCGGCGGCCAGGCGGAATGCCTCCCGCGCCTCGTCGAAGCGGTCCAACAGTTTCAGGAGGTGACCGAGTTGGAGGCAGGCCTCGGGCTGCGCCGGGTTGAGGTGCATGGCCTGCCGATAGGCCGCTTCCGCGGGGCCAAATTGCCGGGCTTCCTTCGAGACGTTGCCGAGTTGGACCCAGATGGCGCCATCGGCAGCCTCGGCCTCCAGATGCGCCCGGTAGTGGCGGGACGCCTCAAGCCAGTTGCGCGCGTCCCTCGCCGCGTCGCCGAGCATGCGGAACGACGGCCGCGTGGCGTCATCCACGGCGCGCCGCATCTCGTCCGCGCGCGGCGTGTGGGGGGTCCGCTCCAGCAGTTCAGCGCAGCGGCGGAAGACCGCCTCGGCCTCACTCTGGCGCCCCATGGTCTTCAGCAGATGGCCCAGATGGAGCAGGACGTCGGCATCCTCAGGCGCAGATGCAGCCGCATCCCGATAGGCCGCTTCTGCGCCGGGAAGGTTACCGGCCTCCTTCAAGGCATGGCCAAGCTGGACGCGAACGCCCCAGTCATCTGGCTTCACGGCAAGGTAGGCGGCGTAGGACTGTCCCGCCGCGGCCCAGTCCCGGGCATCGCGCGCCGCATCCGCGCGCTGCAGGTCCCGCATCGCGCGCCCCGTGCCGGACGCCAGCCAGCGCAACCACATCGCGCTCATGACAGGATCGCTCCGTATGTCGCCGCCGGGTGCTCCCCAGCGGAAGTGCGGCAGGCGATGCCGCGGGCGGCATTGGCGCCGCGCCGCGCCTCTGGGGAGGCCCGGCGGCGCTGCGCCACCGCTTGGGCCATCGGCGTGGCACTGGCCACGGGCATGAACCCGTCCGCGCCAGTCACCCGGCGCGGACGGGGCGCATTCGCCAGGATCGGAATGCCGGCCGCCATATCGTCGAGCAGCGTGAACCGCGCCTCATGGGTGCGGGAGAGGCGGCGGCAGAGATTGAGCAGCCGCGTCTCACCTGCGGTCTCCCCGGGCGTCATGTCACAGGGATTGAAAACGGCGATCCGCATCATGCGGCTCCCGTCAGGCGAGCCAGATCCGCAAGGACGATCTGCCCGGACGCGCGCCAGGAATAGGAGTCCGCACGCCGGATCCCCTTCAACGCGAGGCTTTTTCGCAGCGCCGCATCCTCGATCAGGCGCTGGAGGGCGGCGCTGATGGCGTCCATATCATAGGGGTCCACCAGCAGCGCGGCATCGCCGGCGATCTCGGCCATGGCCGAGCGATCCGAGGTCAGAACCGCAGTGCCGCACCGCATCGCCTCGAGGATCGGCAGCCCAGAGCCCTCATAGAGGCTCACACAGGCGCTGAACATGGCCCCGGAATAGAGGCACGCCAGTTCCTGCTCCGCGCCATCCGGCAGGATCTTGACCGCGCCCTCAAGGCCCGCCGCCCGGCGGAACGTCAGGATCTTCTCAACATCCCACCCCATCGTTCCGACGAACACCAGATCGGGCGCAGACGGGAGGCTTTGGCGAAGGGCCTGATAGGCCATCAGCAGACGCAGGTGGTTCTTGCACGGCTCCAGGGGCGCAACCGCGAGAATATATTGGCCGCGACCGAGGCCGAGTGGGGCCAGAGCCGTGTCGACCGCGGCGTCGGACTGAGGGGCGATGCCCTCGCTCGCCGCATTCGGCACCACCACGACCCGATCGGAGGGGATGTGCAGCTGGGTGACGAGGTCATCCCGCATGCAGCCAGACACCGCATAAACCCGGTCGGCATCCCTGAATCGCTTCACCGTCTCGGCGAAAGCCAGCCGTGCGTCGGCACGGACATACTGCGGCAGAAGGATCGGGGCGAGATCGTGTGCCCAGGCAATATTCACCAGCCCTGGTAGGGCGATGGGCGTAAAATGGTTGGCCACATAGGCTGTGCATCCATCCGCCTTCAGCCGCGCGGCGAGATCCCGGAGCATGCCCGCGCGTTCCGCCAGCGCCCGCGCCCGGCGCAGATCATGGATGATCTGGGCGCCCGGCCCCGGCTGCATGCGATAGGCCGGTTGCGCCGTGAAGTGCACGTCGACCGAGACCTCGGCGGCCTGGTCCGGAAACAGCGAGAGCGGAACGAAGCCCGCACCGTCGGTCCAACGGCCGCCGGCGTCGGCCTCGAAAAAGCCCTGCGCCAGACGGCGATCGGCCCCGGAGACCCGCACCACCTGACCTTGCGCCGAGATCTCGATGCCGGACACGCGGATGCCGCGACGCTGCGTCCCCCAACTCCCCGTTTCCGCCGTCTGGCTGCTCCGGCTGAGCACGGCAAAGCTGCGGCGGGGCGTCGGCCCCGCATAGCTCGCCACACCGCCCGCCATTGAGGCCGGCACGATCCGTCCATCGACCAGGAAGCGGAGATCCGGATCGTCGACCGTGGGCCAAGGCTCCCGCTCCTCGCCGGAGACCGCCAGGGGCGCATGGACCACCGGCGGCACAAAGGTCAGCCCCGCCAGGGCCTCGGGCCGCACCGGACCGTGGCGGGGATCGCAGACCAAGGTGACGCGAAACGCCGGGCTTTCCGCCTTAACCGCGTTGAGGATGCCGCAGGCGACCGCATAGACCCCGGCGGGACTCCCCTGCTGAAAGCAGCCGCCGTCAAATGCGATGTGCATGCGTCACCAAGGGCTGTTCAAGGAAGGGAGCGAGCACTCCCTCCCATTTGCGCAGCGTCGCGATGGTGGAGAAGAACGCCGCCCGCGCGCTCTGGGCGCGGATGAGCGCCATTCGCAGGTCCTGGTCCTCATGGACCATGACCACGCGCGCCGCGACGTGCTCAATGTCCGCATCCCGCACCAGAAGGCCCGCCGGGCCGCAGGTCTCGGTGACGGCACTGGAGGCCATGGCCACCACCGGGCAGCCCACGGCAAAGGCCTCGACCAGCGGCACCATGAAGCCCTCATGCTCACTGGCGGACACGAAGGCATCTGCGGACGCCAGCGAGGTGCGCAAGGCCTCGCGCGGCTGATTGACCTCGAACACCACGTCCTGCTCGATCCCCAGGTCCTCGCTGAGCCGGCGCAGGCTGAGATAATAGCCGCGCTCCCACACCTTGCCGTGCAGCCGCAGGCGCACCGGCTTGCCCGCCATGCGCTTCACCAGCGCCGCGATGCGGATCACATTGTCGGGCCGTTTGTTGGGAACATAGCGACCGATAAAGGCCAGGTTGATCGCCCCGGCCATGTGGCGCTCAAGGAAAGCCTCATTGTCCCCCGCACGGTCACGATAGAAATGCTCGTCGTAGAAGACGGGGATCACCACCGACGCGGGATACCCGACATCGGTCAGTTCCTGGGCATTATAGGCGGAATCCGCGACCACGGCGTCGAACCCGTGCCGCATCTCGCCGAGCATGGCCCGCGCCTGATCGCAGACGTCCGCCAGCCAGATCTGATCAAACCGCCGGAAGAAATAACCGGGGGTGATATTGTGATAAACCATGATTTTGCGACAAGACAGCTCAAGCAAGCGGCTGGCATTGGCGTCAAAAAAGGCGTGATGAAAGATCAGAACGTCGTCAGGATCGGGTTGTAGCGCGATCAAATCGGCCACAGTCCGCGTAAACGCCGGTGCTGCGGCCAGGGAATCTTCGCCGCAGACCAGAAACGACGAAACTCCGACCCGCAGCAGAGCGCGATGGAGGAATGTTAGTGAAAATCCGACCGCATCGCGCGCGACGATGGCTGGCGAATAGTGAAAAACCCGCATCAGTCCCCCGCCTTGCGCACAGCGTCTCCATGCAAGTGCCGCGCTTCGTCCAGGAGAGACCGGGTCAGGTCGAACATGGCGGTGAACTCGGCCTTGGCTGCGCTGAGCATAGCCTCCTGGCTTTCACGCACCCCATCCAACACCATCGCAGGCCGCGCACCGACCGCAGCAAGCTCGTCGGAGACGGCGTCGATGCGCCCCTCGGCCTTGGCCAGCATGCGCTCCATCCGCTCCAGGGCGGCGGTGAAGGCCTGGTCCCGCGCAGCCTGGAGCTGCTCCATGCGCACCAGGGCTTCAGCCATGCCGTCAAGGGCCAGGCGCAGACTGTGCGGGTCATCGGCATTCAGGGCTGGGGCGCTCTTGGTCCCTATCGGCCCGTCGGCCACACTGCCCTGCCGCAGCTGGAACCGATCGATCACCCTCTGGGCCGCGGAGGCGATCCGATCATCGTCCAAAGTCGTGGGCGTTGCTTCAGTCATGAGGGTGCAACCTGTCCAACACGGTCTGCAGAGGCGATAGCACAACCGCCGGTGCACCGTCCCTGCACGGACACAGAAATCTCCGGGGCCGATGGCGATCCTCGGCCCGCGCCATCTTAGCGTCGCATCGCCGCCGTCACCGGCAATCCACCGGCGGGCCGCAAGGTCAGGCGACACGCCGGCTCCACCTGCGTGCCCGCGGCCATCCGAACCTTGAATTGCTGCACCAGGATGGCGAAGCACAGGATGGATTCGGTCAAGCCGAACGCCAGCCCGGCGCAGATGCGCGGGCCGACGGCGAACGGGATGTAGGTGTAGGGCGTCGGGCGGTCCTTCAGGAAGCGCTCCGGCATGAAGCGCTCGGGCTGGTCCCACAGGCCCACCGAGCGATGCAGCAGCCAGGGCACCACCACGATCAGCGCCGCCGGATCTATGTCCACCCCGGCGATCCGGTCCGCATCCTTGGCCTGGCGGGCGAGGATCGGCACCGGCGGATAGAGCCGCAGCGTCTCCTCGATCACCGCGCGGCACCAGTCGAGGCGCGGCACGTCCGCCACCGTGGGTGGCCGGTCGCCGCAGACGGTGGCGAGTTCCGCCAGCACTGCCTCCTCCACCCAGGGGGCATTGGCGATGAGATACCAGGCCCAGGTGAGGGTCGCCGCCGTGGTCTCGTGCCCGGCCATGAAGATGGTGGCGGCCTCGTTGCGCAAAGCGGAGACGTCGAGGCCCAGGTCCGGGCTCTTCTGCTGGCGCTTCACCAGCAGGTCGATCATGGAATTGTGGTCGCCATGGCCCGACAGATGGTCGGACACCACCTTGCCGATCACCCGGTCGAGCTGGGCCACGGAGCGCCGCAGGCGCGGGCCGCGGAACACCGGCAGGCCCTCGTCGGCACCGAGAAAATAGCCGAGGTTGAAATTGTCGATCAGGCTCTGATAGCGGGTGAAGGCGTCCACCGCCTCGTGCGCGGCTTCCGGGCCGAGATGATTTCCGAACACCGCGCGGGCGATGATTTCGGCGGTGAGTTCCGCCATCTCGCTCAGGGCATTGAAGGTTTCACCGGCGGGACGGGCGCGCCAGCGCTCCACCATGGCCAGCGTCACCGCCTCCATGGTCAGGCCGAAGGTGGGCACCCGGTTCTTGTGCACGATGTCGCTGACCAGGGGACGGCGGCGCTTCCAGGTCTCGCCGTCGGAAATGAACAGCCCGTCGCCCAATAGATATTCCAGCGCGCGCCGCATCTGCGGGCTCTTGCGCTCATAATTGTCGTGGCGGGTGGCCATGACGTATTTCACCGTCTCCGGCGAATTGGCCAGGAACACCTGCCGGCCGAAAATGCGCATCTGCCCGGAGGTGGATTTGTAGTCGCTCACCTGCCACAGCGAGATCAGATTGTGCTTGGCGGCGAAGATCATCTCCAAGGTGCCGAGGCGCTTGGGATGCGGGCGGGGCCGGGCGGGCGCAAACCAGCCGGGACCGCTCTCTTCCAGAATCGGCGCCGGCGTATGGAAAAACGGCATCAAGCATCCGCCCCCGGCGACGTGTGGCATGGCGTGGCGCCCCGCGCTGCGACGGGCGCGTCGTGTGGACGCCCAGGCTTTAGAGCAGATCGTGGCACCGATACAGCGTCAATGCCGGCGGCAGCGACGCCGTCAGGATCACGCGCGGGCGTAGATGTCTTCCAGGCGCACAATGTCGTCCTCGCCCAGATAGGAGCCGGTCTGCACCTCGATCAATTCCAGCGGGATGCGGCCGGGATTGGCGAGGCGGTGCACGCTGCCGCACGGCAGATAGGTGGACTGGTTTTCATGGAGGGTGGAAACGCTGCCGTTCAGCGTCACCTCGGCGGTGCCGCGCACCACCACCCAATGCTCCGCCCGATGGTGGTGCTTCTGCAACGACAAGGTGCCGCCGGGCTCCACCACGATCTTCTTCACATGGAAGCGCTCGCCGCGGCAGATGGTCTGGTAGGTGCCCCATGGCCGGTGCATCTTCAGATGCTCGCTGACCTCATTGCGCCGGGACGCCGACAGGCGCGCCACCAGCGCCTTCACATCCTGGCTGCGATCGGATGGCATCACCAGCACCGCATCGTCGGTGGCGATCACGCTGAGACCCTCAAGGCCGATGCCGGCCACCAGCTTGCCGTCGGAATAGACATAGGAGCCGCGGCTGTCGGTGAGCGCGACCGGACCGTGGGTGACGTTGCCGGCCTCATCGGCGGGGTTCACCGCATGCACCGCATCCCAGGCGCCGATGTCCGACCAGCCGAAATCGCCCGCCACCACCGCCGCGACTTGGGTGTGCTCCAGCACGGCAAAGTCGATCGACTTGGACGTGGCGGCAGCGAAGGCGTCCGCATCCAGGGCGAGGAAGCCGAGATCCTCCTGCGCCTTGGCCACCGCGGCGGTGACGGCAGCGGTGGTGTCCGGCTCCAGGCGCGCGCCTTCCGCCAGCATCAGGCCGGCGGGAAACAGGAAATTGCCGGAATTCCACAGATAGCCGTCGCTCACATAGCGTTCCGCCGTGGCGGCGTCGGGCTTCTCCACGAATGACGCCACCCGCATGGCCGCGCCATCGAGGCTCGCGCCGCATTTGATATAGCCATAGGCGGTGCTGGGCGCGCGCGGCTGAATGCCGAAGGTGACGATATGCCCGGCCTGTGCGGCGGTAGCAGCCTCATCCACGCACGCCAGGAAGGCCTTGGGATCGGTCACCACATGGTCCGCGGCCAGGGCCAGCATCAGGGTGTCGGCGCCATAGCGGGCCTCCACATAGGCCGCGGCCGCCAGCAGGGCCGGCCCGCTGTCCCGGCGCACCGGCTCCAGCAGCACCGTGGCGTCAATGCCGATCTCGCGGGCCTGACGGGCGGCGAAGAAGCGGAACTCCGCGCCCGTAATGACCACCGGCGGATGGAACACCGGCCCCGCGGCCACCCGCAGCAGGGTGTCCTGATAGAGGGTATGGTCCGAGACCAGGGCCAGAAACTGCTTGGGCAGGCTTTGGCGCGACAGCGGCCACAAGCGCGTCCCGGTGCCACCGGCCAGAATAACCGGGACGATCTGCTGACGCGGACTCATGGCATCCCCATAGATCACAGAAGTAAATTCGGTCGCACAGCGGCCACTTGCCTGTCACTGCGGAAAAACGCCGCGTACTGGACCGATGATGATTTAGGAATTGTTAACCTTCATGATCTGCGTCTCTTAGCGGTGTGCACCGGGCACCCACAGCACGTCGTTGGCGCCATGGCCATTGACGTAACGGCCGGCCACGAACAGCAGGTCCGACAGGCGATTCACATACTGGATCGCCGGCGCGCTCACCGCCTCGCCCGGGACCTGCGCCAGGGCGACGATGTCGCGCTCGGCCCGCCGGATGATGGTGCGCGCCAGATGCAGATGCGCGGCGGCCGGCGCTCCGCCCGGCAGGATGAAGGAGCGCAGCGGGGGCAGCTCCGCATTCAGCCGGTCGATATCCTCTTCCAGGCGGGTGACCTGCCGCGCGACGATGCGCAACGCCTCGTACGCCGGCGGCGGCGCGTCGGGCCGCTCGGGCACGCACAGATCGGCGCCCAGGTCGAACAGGTCGTTCTGCACCCGCGCCAGAATCCCATCCACCTCCGGCTGGGTGTCCAGATGCAGGCGGGCGATGCCGATGGCGGCATTGCCCTCATCCACGGTGCCATAGGCGGCGACCCGCAGGTCATATTTCAGCACCCGCTCGCCGCTGCCGAGCCCCGTGGTGCCGTCGTCACCGGTGCGCGTGTAGATCTTGTTCAGCTTCACCATGGCCTTGGTCTGCTTTTCCCTGTCAGTGCCGCATGGCGTAGATGGTGACCATGATCACGACCACGGCCACGAATTGAAACAGGACGCGCAGCTGCATCAGCTTCTGCGAGCGCTGCGGCGAGCCGCCGGTGGCCAGATTGGCCAGCCCGAGGATCAGCACCCCGGCGACGCTGGCCAGCGCCAGCGGGATCAGCAGATAGATGGACCAATGCACCATGGGACCGCACCTTGTCGCCATCGGCACAGCAGCGTTCCGCTCACGCTTTGCCGATCAATGGAAGCTTTCCCTAGCATAAGTGCGAAATGAGGGCACCGGGCCGTGCGGTCGCGGCGGCCGATCCGGTCCGTGCCGGTTTGCACTCCTTGCGCTGGGCGCAGGTCCGCCATGCAGGAGATGTCGCCATTTTGTCATTTCAGACTTGAATATTGCGCTGCAACCGGGCACGGACAACCGCGATTTCCTCCCCCTTTCGCGTCGCCGCGCCGCAGAGCTTTGCCATGACCGCCCGCAAGTCGTCCCCCACCGCCCGTCCCAAGTCCGCCCGGCGCAGCAAGCCGAAGCCCGTCTCCGCCGCGACCGCATCGCGGCCCGCGGTGGCGCCTGCGCCCGCGGCGACGCGGGACCGGCATCCGCTCACCGGCAACGACATCCGCACCCTGGTGCTCTCCGCGCTGGGCGGCGCGCTGGAATTCTACGACTTCATCATCTTCGTGTATTTCGTCACCGTGCTGGGGCACCTGTTCTTCCCGCCGGAAATCCCGCAATGGCTGGTGCAATTGCAGGCCTTCGGCATCTTCGCCGCCGGCTATCTCGCCCGGCCGCTGGGCGGCATCGTCATGGCCCATTTCGGCGACACCATGGGCCGCAAGCGCATGTTCACCCTGTCCATCTTCCTGATGGCCCTGTCCACGCTGGGGATCTCCTTCCTGCCCAGCTACGCGACCATCGGCTATGCAGCGCCGGTGCTGCTGCTGCTGATGCGGGTGCTGCAGGGCGCGGCCATCGGCGGCGAGGTGCCCGGCGCCTGGGTGTTCGTCTCCGAGCATGTGCCGCGGCGCCATGTGGGCCTGGCCTGCGGCATCCTCACCTGCGGCCTGACCGCAGGCATCCTGCTGGGCTCGCTGGTGGCCACCGCCATCAACACGGTGTTCACGCCGGCGGATATCCTGGCCTATGCGTGGCGCATTCCGTTCCTGCTGGGCGGCGTGTTCGGCTTCATCTCGGTGTATCTGCGCCGCTGGCTGCAGGAGACCCCGGTGTTCAAGGAAATGAAGGCCCGGCGCGAACTGGCGGCGGAACTGCCGCTCAAGGTGGTGCTGCATCGGCACGGCCCGGCGGTGGTCGTCTCCATGCTGCTGACCTGGGTGCTCACCGGCGGCATTGTGGTGGTGATCCTCATGACCCCCACCTTGCTCCAGACCCGCTATGGCATTTCAGCGCCAGTGGCGCTGCAGGCCAACAGCGTCGCCACCTTCTTCCTGTCCATCGGCTGCGTGCTGGCCGGCACGCTGTGCGACCGCTTCGGCGGCGGGCGGGTGCTGGCGCTGGGCGGCGTGGCTTTGGGCGCCGCCACCTATGCGCTCTACACGCTGGTGGGGCCGCGGCCGGACCTGCTGATGCCGCTCTATGGCTTGGCCGGGCTCACCGTGGGCGTGATCGGCGCCGTGCCCTATCTGCTGGTGCGGGCGTTTCCGCCGGCGGTGGCATTTTCCGGCGTGTCCTTCTCCTACAATGTGGCCTATGCGGTGTTCGGCGGCCTGACGCCGCTGGCGGTCACGCTGGCCCTGCAGGTGGATCCCCTCGCCCACGCCCATTATCTGCTGCTGATCTCCGCCCTCGGGGTCGGGGTCGGCCTGTACGTGGCCCTGACCGGCCGGAAATCCGTCGCCGCGCCGGCGCGGGCCTGATGCGCGGACCGCTGGCGGCGCCACGCGCCCGCCAGCGGTCAAGTGTCTGTGCTGCCAAGGGTTCGCGGCCAGCGGCACCGCGCTTCACGCCGCAGCGCACGCGACCAACGCCACCCTGCGGTGCATTGCAACACCCATGCAATCAACAGAACTGACATACTGACGTAACGCGCTTTCGCGATATTCAATCCGTGGTTTGCAAAAAATGGCAATAAGATGCCAAATGTCGATGAACGCAAGGTTGGCGCAAGCCTGAGTCCATTTGCTTTGCTGGATTTTTGACCCACGCACCGGATTGAGCATTGATATGGCTGCTTTGAAACTCGGCATTGGCCTCAAACTGGGTATTGTATCAGGTATCTTGGTACTTCTCTCTGGTGGCGTAATACTTAGCCGCCAGATTGCCGCGGCCCGGATCGGCGCCGCGGATGAGGTGTCCCGCATCCAGGACCAGATCACCGCCCAGACCTCGGAAGCCAGCTTCCTGCTCAATGTGATCGTGCTGAACGCCAAGGACATCCGCCTGTCCTTCTCCGCCAACCAGATCGACACCTTGCTCAGCAAGGTCCAGGCGGACGTGGCCAAGTCCAACACCCTGCTCGACGGCGCCATGGGGCTGACGAAGAACCCAGAGGCGATCGACGCTTATACCCGCATCAAGACGCGCATCGCCGATCTCGGCGCGGCCACGGCCGATATCGCCAAGGCCCAGAAAGCGGAACTGGCCTCGTTCGATCAGCGCACCGGCATCACCGTGCGCTGGGACAGCGCACTGGACGACGCCAAGGCCGCCCTGCTGGACCTGAATACCCGCCAGGGCGAAAACGCCGTCGCCGATCTCGCTTTGCTGGATCGCAAGTTGCAGCAGATCAATCTGTCCTCCTGGCGCTTCATCGCCACCGAGGACACCAAGCAGCTGCCGATCATCGAGATGAACGAAAAGGCCGGCCGCGCCACTCTGGATTCCGTGGGCCAGGCCGCCGGCAACGACCCGCTGATCGCCTCCACCGTGAAGTCCGTGCGCACCTTCTTCGAGGATTACCTGAAGGCGGTGCGCGACGGCATCGTCCAGGTGCAGACCAAGCAGACCATCCTGGCGCAGCGCAGCCTCCCGGCCATTGAAGATGCCACGCGCCTGATCCAGGTGGCCGTCGCTGCTGCCGCGGACGCTTCCAAGGTCGCGGATGATGTCTCAGCGACAGCGCTCTCCAACGGCTTGCTGCAGATCCTGATCTTCTCCATCGTCGCCATTCTCGCCGCCATCGGGTCCGCGCTCTATTCGGTGTTCGGCGTTGCCCGCCCGATCAAGCATGTCAGCGACGCCATGGAGCAGGTCTCGAACGGCGACTTCACCGCCGCCATCCCCTACGGTGCCCGTCGGGATGAACTGGGCGACCAGGCCCGGGCCCTGATCGTGTTCCGGGACGGCCTGGCGGAAGCCGACCGTCTGCGTGCCCAGCGCGAGACCGCGGAACGCGAGGCATCCGAGCAGCGCAAGCGCGACATGCACGACATGGCCAATACGTTCGAGGCCGCCGTCGGTGCCGTCGTGGACACGGTGGCCTCCGCCGCCACCCAGTTGCAGCGTGCCGCCGAGACCCTGACCAAGACCTCGGAAGAAACCACCGCCCAGGCCACCGCGGTTGCGGCCGCGGCCAACCAGGCCACCACCAACGTCCAGACCGTGGCGGCGGCCATCGAGGAGCTGTCCGCCTCCGCCCGCGAGATCGGCGGGCGCCTCGCCCGCTCCAACGAAGTCACCGACCGCGCCGTCTCGGAGGTCGATCACACCAACGACCAGATGACCGAACTGCGCAGCTCGGCTGACCAGATCGGCACCATCATCGGCCTGATCGACAGCATTGCCGGCCAGACCAATCTGCTGGCGCTCAATGCCACCATCGAGTCCGCCCGCGCCGGCGAGGCCGGTCGCGGCTTCGCCGTGGTGGCCCAGGAGGTGAAGGGCCTCGCCGGCCAGACCGCCAAGGCCACCGCCGACATCTCCGAGCGCATCTCCGGCATCCAGGATTCCACCGGCGACGTGCTGGGGGCGATCACCGGCATCAGCCGCACCATCTCCGAGATCAGCGAGAGCACCACCGCCATCGCCGCGGCGATGGAAGAGCAGAACGCCACCACCGCGGAGGTCGCCCGCAACATCCAGCAGGCGGCATCGGGCACCAATGAAGTGACCATGAACATCGTCGGGGTGGAACGCGCGGCCCAGGCCTCGTCCACCGCCGCCATGCAGGTGCTCTCGTCTGCCACCGATCTGTCCCGCCAGGCCGAGGCGCTGCGCTCGGAAGTGCAGCACTTCCTGGGCACCGTGCGGGCCGCCTGATCACCTCCCACGCTGGGCACCAGACAAAAGGGCGGGCCTGTTCGCAGGCCCGCCCTTTTCATGTCAGGACCTGGAAAGAATATAGCTTGCACTCTACAGGGCCGAGGATCTTGGACGAGGCGGAGATAAGGTATTCGGGCGGCCGACCGGAGCAGCTGAACCGGCTTCAATTGCACCCAAAATGGGGTAGACCTGCCAGATTCTTCGTCTCCCCGCCCATATGGGGAGCAGAACGCAAGCCTGGAGCAAGCTCGGGAGGGCTCACATGTAGCCTCCTGATTGGCAATCCTTGGTTGCGGCGCAATGAAGACTTTTAAACTGGGCATTGGGCTGAAGCTCGGCATTGCTTCGGCGATATTGGTTCTGCTTTCGTTTGGCGTCATCGTCAGCCGACAGGTGGCCATGCAGCGCATGGCGGAAGCGAACGCTGACGCTCAGCTGCAGGCGGAAATCTTCGACCAGCTGCAGAATATGGGGCTGCTGTTGGGGCGCATCCGGATCAACGCCGCCGAGATGCGGCTGTCCTTTGCCAATCTCGACAATGAAAACTTCATGAAGCAGGTCAACAAGGACGTGGTCGCCGCCAAGCGACGGCTCGACGAGACCATGGTCCTGGAAACCCATGAGGACGATCGCCAGGTCTTCCGCAAGCTGCAAACATTGCTGGATCAGGTCAACGTCGCCGTCACCGACATCTACAAGACCCAGGTTGCTCAGTTGGATGCGGTGGATGCCCGCCCCGGCATCCGTCTGGCGGCGCGCTCGGCCTTCTCCAACCTTGCCACGCAATTGACCGAAGTGGGCGATGCCGACGGGGCCCGCGAAGTCGCTCCCCTCGAGGCCCTGCTTGAGCAGATCAATGTGGCGTCCTTCAGCTTCATCATCGAGGAGGATCCCAAGCAGCTCAATATCATCGCGGTGAGCGCCGATGCCGGGCGCAAGGCGCTCGACACCGTGCAGGAGACCCTTGGCGGGATCGGCATGATCGCCGCCAGCATCACCCCCGCACGCAAGGCGTTCGACGACTATGTGCAATCGGTGCGCGACGGCCTCGGCCAGGTCCAGGCCCGCGAAAAGATCGTGCGCGAGCGCCTCCAGCCGCTCATGGCCGAAGCCACCAAGCAGCTCCGGGCGGTGACGGACGAGGGCGTCAAGCAGTCCAAGGAGGCCGACGAACAGGCCGCATCCGCGCTGGAACACGGCATGCAGCAGATCCTGATTTTCTCGATCGTCGCCATCCTCGCCGCCATCGGCGCCGCGGTCTATTCGGTGATCGGCGTCGCCCGACCGATCCAGGATGTCAGCGCCGCCATGGAGCAGGTGTCCGCCGGCGATCTGTCCGCCGTCATTCCCCATGAAAACCGCAGCGACCAGGTGGGCGACCAGGCCCGCGCTCTGATCGTGTTCCGCGACGGACTGGCCGAGGCGGCCCGCATGCGCGCCCAGCGCGAGGCAACGGAGCGCGAGGCGGCCGAACAGCGCAAGCGTGACATGCACGCCCTTGCGGACAGCTTCGAAGCCGCCGTCGGTGCGGTGGTGGATACGGTGGCGGCGGCGGCCACCGAGTTGCAGCGCGCCGCCGAGACCCTCACCACCACCGCCGAGGAAACCACCGCTCAGGCCACTACCGTGGCGGCGGCGGCCAATCTGGCCACCACCAATGTGCAGACGGTGGCAGCGGCCATCGAGGAACTGTCCGCCTCCGCCCGGGAGATCGGCAGCCGGCTCAGCCGGTCGAGCGAGGTCGCCGGGCGTGCGGTGGCCGAAGTGGACCAGACCAACGGCCAGATGACCGAGCTGCGCAGCTCCGCCGACCAGATCGGCAATATCATCGGCCTGATCGACAGCATTGCCGGCCAGACCAATCTCCTGGCGCTCAATGCCACCATCGAGTCCGCCCGCGCCGGCGAGGCCGGTCGTGGCTTCGCCGTGGTGGCCCAGGAGGTCAAGGGCCTCGCCGGCCAGACCGCCAAGGCCACCGCCGACATCTCCGAGCGCATTTCCGGCATCCAGGATTCCACCGGCGACGTGCTCGGCGCCATCACCGGCATCAGCCGCACCATCACCGAGATCAGCGAAGGCACCACCGCCATCGCCGCGGCCATGGAAGAGCAGAACGCCACCACCGCGGAGGTCGCTCGCAACATCCAGCAGGCGGCGTCGGGCACCAATGAAGTGACCATGAACATCGTCGGGGTGGAACGCGCGGCCCAGGCCTCGTCTGCCGCGGCCACCCAGGTGCTCTCCTCGGCCACCGATCTCTCCCGCCACGCCGAGGCGCTGCGGGCGGAGGTCACCCACTTCCTGGGAACCGTGCGGGCGGCCTGACGGCGGCGGCGATCACGCGCGCCCGCCGTCACGCAACGAAGGCATTTCATCGCGCCATCCGGCGGCGGCGCGACGGTTATGGCGGACCATGTCTTGGTCCTTGGATCCTTGTGCCAAGGGCCACGTCTTCGACGGGTGCCACGTTGGTTTCGCTCACGGGCCGCGCGGGGGTGACCAGGGGCCGAAGGGTGTCAGGCGAGATCGCAGTGCGATCCCACCGGAATGCGGACCCCGTCTGTCTCCGATGAAGGAGAGGGCGATGACTGTTTGGATGGACCCCGCTGGTGGCAATCCTCCGGCGCGCACAATCGCGGGATGTTCATGGAACGAACAACCATCGCTTGCACCTTGCAAGTCCAAAGCAAGCCTCGCGTGAGAGAATGATATTTTATAATAAAAAAATCTAGCAGGGTGGACGATGGCTACGATCAAACTTGGAATTGGCTTCAAGCTCGGGCTTGCTTCAAGTCTCGTTGTCATTTTGGCTTGCGGCATACTATTGAGCAGGCACCTTGCCGCGTCAAGGATCGCAGAGGCCGACTTGGCCGCTGAGATGCAAGGGGAGCTCTTGAATCGGACCCAGCAGGTGGGTTTCCTGCTCAGTCAAATCCAGCTCAATGCAAATGATATCCGGCTCGCCGCCGCGAGTTGGGAGGTGGATGTCCTGCTCGGCAAGATCTCCCTCGACATCACGGCGGCCAACACCCAGCTCGACACCGCGACGACGCTGGCCGGGACCCCCGAGGATCAGGATGCCTACCGGCGCATCAAGTCCCGTCTCACCCAGATCGAAGCCGGGGTGACCGCCATAGCTGCTGCGCAGAAGGCCGAGCTGGCCTCTTTCAGCCTGCGCAGCGACATCGGCGCGCAATTGGAGAGTGTCCAGGACAGCCTCAGGGCCGCGGTGAGTGCCCTGCCCCCCGACCAAAGCGCGGCGGCCGTGGCGGCCTTGTCCGTTCTCGACCGCAGCCTTCAGAAGATCGACCTGACCACCTGGCGCTACGCCTCCACCGAGGACAGCAGCGAAATCCAGACCGTCGAATTGAATGAGAAAGCCGCGCGCAAGGCACTCGCCGCCCTTGCGGAGGCGGCCGGTCGTGAACCCGCGATTGCCGGCCAGATCAAAGCCGTTCAAGCCGCCTTCGACGAATATATCGGTGCCGTGGGCGACGGCGTCGCCCAGCTTCAACTGAAGCGGCAGATCCTGGAGCAGCGCAACCGGCCAGACAATGAATTTGCCGCGGGCCAGATCCAGGCCGCCGTGGCCAAAGCCACCGCGCAATCCAAGGCGCTCAACGAGGCGTCGGCGGCGGCACTCTCCGCCGGCTTCTTGCAGATCCTCGGCCTCACCCTCGTCGCCATCCTGGCGGCTGTGGCATCCGGCCTCTATTCGGTGTTCGGCATCGCCCGTCCGATCAAGCATGTCAGCGATGCCATGGAGCAGGTGTCGAACGGCGACTTCACCGCCGCCATTCCCTACGGCGCGCGCCGCGATGAACTGGGCGAGCAGGCCCGCGCTCTGATCGTGTTCCGGGACGGCCTGGCGGAAGCCGACCGTCTGCGCGCCCAGCGTGAAGCCGCGGAACGCGAGGCGTCCGAGCAGCGCAAGCGCGACATGCACGAGATGGCCAATACATTCGAAGCGGCCGTCGGTGCCGTGGTGGACACCGTGGCCTCCGCCGCCACCCAGTTGCAGCGCGCCGCCGAGACCCTGACCAAGACCTCGGAAGAAACCACCGCCCAGGCCACCGCGGTTGCGGCCGCGGCCAATCAAGCCACCACCAATGTGCAGACGGTGGCAGCGGCCATCGAGGAACTGTCCGCCTCAGCCCGCGAGATCGGCAGCCGCCTCGCCCGCTCCAATGAAGTCACCGATCGGGCCGTGTCCGAGGTGGACCATACCAACGGCCAGATGACCGAGCTGCGCAGCTCCGCCGACCAGATCGGCACTATCATCGGCCTGATCGACAGCATTGCCGGCCAGACCAACCTCCTGGCGCTCAATGCCACCATCGAGTCCGCCCGCGCCGGTGAGGCCGGTCGTGGCTTCGCCGTGGTGGCCCAGGAGGTGAAGGGTCTCGCCGGCCAGACCGCCAAGGCCACCGCCGACATCTCCGAGCGCATTTCCGGCATCCAGGAGTCCACCGGCGACGTGCTGGGGGCGATCACCGGCATCAGCCGCACCATCACCGAAATCAGCGAAGGCACCACCGCCATCGCCGCGGCCATGGAAGAGCAGAACGCCACCACCGCGGAGGTCGCCCGCAACATCCAGCAGGCGGCGTCGGGCACCAATGAAGTGACCGTGAACATCGCTGGGGTGGAGCGCGCGGCCCAGGCCTCGTCCACCGCCGCCATGCAGGTGCTCTCCTCGGCCACCGATCTCTCCCGCCACGCCGAGGTCCTGCGGGCGGAGGTCACCCACTTCCTGGGTACCGTGCGGGCCGCTTAGGCAAAACAAACCCACCCGCTACCAGCCAAGCTATAGATGGCCTGCGATGGATTTGGGATGGAGATTGGAAGGATGAAGTAAATTCCGCGACAGGGAACTTTTCCGTTCAATCTTGAATGCCGCACGTTCCAGAGAAGAATATGAGAGTTCCCGCCAATACTGCTCTTTGCGGCGGTGATTGGACGGATTTTTTCTCGACGCCAATCTCTGCCACTGTTACGTATGGTCGTCGTCCGATGTGCCAAGGACGCTGACGATTGCGAGATATGCGGGCCCAGGCGTCGCCGCGTACTCTCCCGTCCAATACGCATGGCTGATCCCGCCCGCCCGACGCCGGCGCGGATGGAGGTAGCGATGGACAGAATCATCAAGGCCAATATCGACCGCTACAAGAAGCTGCTGGAAACCGAAGTCGAGCCGGTCAAGCGGGCGATGATCCAACGCCTGCTGCGAGAGGAGCGGGTCAAGCGGGAGGAACGGGCGCAGCGCAAGGCGGAGATGCCCGCTTGTCCTGACGGTGCCGGCCGCAGCACCTGCGCGGATGTCGCCCCGAAGGCTTGAGGCCGTATCGGCGCGACTGGGCTCGGATCCCATTCCGCATTGGATCCCATTCCACTCCAGCTTCAGCTTGACCGGGACGCCGAACGCCGCGCCGGCCCCCAAAGGTCCCGTCGCGTCGGACCTTGCTCCGGCGGCGCGTCACCGATCGGTTTCGCCTTGCCCGGCCCAGGGCCGCCAGTGGGTGGGTTCGATGTCCACCACCTGCCGGCTTTCACAGTCCACCCAGTTGCGCCCCACCTTCTGGCAGGGGAAGACCAGGACGCAGGTTTCCGCGCCTTCGATGACGCACAACTCAAGCGCCTGATCCGTCGGCGCGATTGAGACGGGAAACCACGTATCACTGGGCCACGGACGACGGTTCATGGCTCCAGGCTAGGCCCGAAGCCATCCGCCCGCGTTGACCCGCATCAATCCGCGCGCCAGGCCCCGAAGGCACGGGAGCAATGACGTGCGGGCGATCCCGAAAAAGCGATCCCGAAAAATGGGCACGAAAAATGGGCACGAAAAAGGGCGGCACGAGGCCGCCCTTTCAAACTTGGAAGACGCCGGCCGGGAGAGCCCCGGCCGCGCGCCTCGGTCAGGATGACCTCACTCGGCGGCGCCGGCCTCGGCATCGTCAGCGGCGGCGTCCTTGGCCTTGGCTTCCAGGTCTTCACCGGTGACCTGATCGATGCCCTTCATGGACAGGCGGGTCTTGCCGCGCTCGTCGAAGCCGACCAGCTTGACCTTGACCTTGTCGCCTTCCTTGACCACGTCCGACACCTTGCCGACGCGCTCCTTGGAGAGCTGCGAGATGTGCACCAGGCCGTCCTTGGAACCGAAGAAGTTCACGAACGCGCCGAAGTCCACCACCTTCACCACGGTGCCGTCATAGACCACGCCGACCTCGGGCTCCGAGGCGATGGACTTGATCCAGTTGATGGCGGCCTTGATCGCATCGCCATTGGCGGAGGCGATCTTGATGGTGCCGTCGTCCTCGATGTTGATCTTGGCGCCGGTCTTTTCCACGATCTCGCGGATCACCTTGCCGCCGGAGCCGATGACTTCGCGGATCTTGTCGACCGCGATCTTCATCACCTCGATGCGCGGGGCATGTTCGCCCAGCTCGGCGCGCGCGGTGGTCAGCGCCTTGGCCATCTCGCCCAGGATGTGGGCGCGACCGCCATTGGCCTGCTCGAGGGCGACCTTCATGATCTCCTCGGTGATGCCGGCGATCTTGATGTCCATCTGCAGCGCGGTCACGCCACGCTCGGTGCCGGCCACCTTGAAGTCCATGTCGCCCAGGTGATCTTCATCACCCAGGATGTCCGAGAGCACGGCGAACTTGCCGTCTTCCAGGATCAGGCCCATGGCGATGCCCGCCACCGGACGACGCAGCGGCACGCCGGCGTCCATCAGGGACAGCGAGGCGCCGCAGACGGTGGCCATGGACGAGGAGCCGTTGGACTCCAGGATCTCGGACACCACGCGCAGGGTGTAGGGGAACTCATGCTTGGCCGGCAGCATGGGGTGGATGGCGCGCCACGCCAGCTTGCCATGGCCGATCTCGCGGCGGCCGGGCGAACCCATGCGGCCGGTCTCGCCCACGGAGAAGGGCGGGAAGTTGTAGTGCAGCAGGAAGTTTTCCTTGTAGGTGCCTTCCAGGCTGTCCACGAACTGCTCGTCTTCACCGGTGCCGAGGGTGGCGACCACCAGGGCCTGCGTCTCGCCGCGGGTGAACAGCGCCGAGCCATGGGCGCGGGGCAGGATGCCGACCTGCGACTCGATCGGGCGGACGGTCTTCACGTCGCGGCCGTCGATGCGGATGCCGTCGTCCAGGATGTTCCAGCGCACGATCTTGGCTTCCAGGCCCTTCAGGACCTCACCGATCTGCTGCGAGGTGGGACCGGCGACGCCGTCCTGGGCCTGCTCTTCGAAGAACTTCTTCACCTTGGACTTGGCAGCGCCGACCGCCTCGTAGCGGGTCTGCTTCTGCTTGATCTTGTAGGCGGCGCGCAGGTCGGCTTCGGCGATCTCGCGGATCTTGGCTTCGAGGGCGGAATGATCCGCCGGCACGAACAGGCGCGGCTCCTTGGCGGCCTTCTCGGCGAGGCGGATGATGGCCTCGATCACCGGCTGGAAGTGGCGATGACCGAACATCACCGCGCCGAGCATGATCTCCTCGGGCAGTTCCTTGGCTTCGGACTCCACCATCAGCACGGCGTCGGCGGTGCCGGCGACCACCAGGTCGAGGTCGCTTTCCTTGAGCTCATCCACGGTGGGGTTGAGCACATATTCGTCGCCGATGAAGCCGACGCGGGCGCCGCCGATGGGGCCCATGAACGGGATGCCCGACAGGGTCAGCGCGGCGGACGCGGCCACCATGGCCAGCACGTCCGGATCATTCTCCAGGTCGTGGGCGAGAACGGTGATCACCACCTGGGTGTCGTTCTTGTAGCCGGCGGGGAACAGGGGGCGGATGGGGCGGTCGATCAGGCGGGAGACCAGGGTCTCCTTTTCGCTCGGACGGCCTTCGCGCTTGAAATAGCCGCCGGGGATGCGGCCGGCGGCGTAGGTCTTTTCCTGATAGTTCACGGTCAGGGGGAAGAAGTCGAAGCCGGGCTTGGGCTCACGGGCGGAAACCACGGTGGCGAGCACGGTGGTGTCGCCATAGGTGGCGAGCACGGAGCCGTCGGCCTGACGGGCCATCTTGCCGGTCTCCAGGACCAGCGTGCGGCCACCCCAGTCGAGCTCTTCGCGATGGATGTCGAACATGGAAATCTCTCTCATTCTCAAGCGAAGCTAAGAGAGCCATGAGCAAGACGGCCGGACGCACCGCGCGCCAGCGCTCCCGGAACCGGGGGCGGCGACGACGGTTGCGTCCGGCGATCCTGCCATGACTTTCCTTGCACTTCGCGGTCTCGCGGCAAGCCCCATGCCCACCGCGTCTGTGCATGCCAGCAGAAAACGCCATCCGGCCATTTTCCGCGCGCGAGCGCTCATGCCCTCGCGCCTTACGTTACGGTCCTGCCATCGGTGCTGCGGGAGGAGAGGCCGTCTGGCCCGCCCTCCGTGCAGCGCGCGCTGCGACCGGGAGGCTCTGCCTGCCGACCGCGCCTGCGCGCCGTCATCCCCGACCAAAGCCGGAAAGTGCGCCGCGGGACAGTCCCGAAGCGCACCCGGTACCCAGCGTCAGCGACGCAGGCCCAGCTTGCCGATGATGGTCTTGTAGCGGCCCTCGTCCTTCTTCTTCAGATAGTCGAGGAGGCTACGACGCTGCGACACGAGCTTGAGCAGCCCGCGGCGAGAGTGGTTGTCCTTGTTATGGGACTTGAAGTGCTCGGTCAGGTTGGAGATGCGCTCGGAGAGGATCGCAACCTGGACTTCCGGCGAACCGGTATCGCCAGCCTTGGCACCATATTCCGTGATGAGCGCCAGCTTGCGCTCGTTGGTGATCGACATCGGGACGTCCTTTGCTGCTGATGGAAGCGGCGACCGGGGGCCAGAGGGCCGGAAGGGTCGCCTGAGCCGTTCGGTGGCCGGGCCGGGATGTCGTCCAGCGCGGTCAATCTCGAACGGAAACGGCGCGGGGGTTGAGCCCGCGCCGCGCAATATACAGAAATTCCCGTCGCCGACCAGTATTAAGTCAGGCGGGGCGCAACCCCTTGGCCCGCAAGGCGTTGCGGCGACACCTCACTGCAGGCCGATGGTGGTCAGGTCCTGGAACCAATGCTGGGCCTGCACGAAGCTCTTCACCTTGGGGTTGAGCGCGTGCGGGTTGGTGTCGTGCACCACCCAGACCAAGGCCGCATCGTCCACCACCAGAGCGTGGACTTGGGCCATCAGCTCGTCCTGCTTCTTGGGATCGAAGGTGGTCTTGGCCTCGTCGATCAGGGCATCCACCTTGGGGTTGTTGTAATAGCCCCAGTTCACGCCCACGGGGGCCACCTGGCGCGAATCGAAGAAGCGGATCAGCGCATAGAGCGGGTCCGAGGTCACATAAGCGATGTTGTTGGCGGTGATGCCGTTGTTGATCGGATCCTTCGCCCCCTTGCGCCAGTGGGTGTAGAGCGTCTCCAGCTCCACCACCTTGAACTCCACGTCGATGCCCACTTCCTTCAGATTCTGCTGGATGTACTCGTTCATGGGCAGCGACAGCATCTGCCCGGTGCCGCCCTGGGCGATGATGAAGGTGGTCTTCAGCGGCTTCTCCACCGAATAGCCCGCTTCCTTCACCAGCTTCTTGGCCGCCTCGGGATCATATTTGATGTCGAAGGTGGGCTTGCCGAACCAGGGGCTCTGGGAATCCACCTGGCCCTTGGCCGGGGCGGCGAGGCCGTTCATCAGCGCGACGATGCCCTCGCGATCGATGGCCAGATTGAGCGCCTTGCGCAGGCGCACATCGGTCCAGGGCGAGCCCGGCAGCTTGGACAGGTCGTAATTCCAGATGTGCGGCGTGACGTTGGTGACGATCTTCATCCCCGCCGCCTTCAGCTGCGGCACCGCGTCGGGCGCGGGGGTCTCGATGATGTCCACCTGGCCGGCCAGCAGCGCATTGGTGCGGGTGAGGGCTTCCGGCATGGGGATCAGGATCAGGCGGTCAGCCTTGGCGCTGCGGGCCTTGTCCCAATAGGCCTCGTTGCGCACCAGCTCCAGGCGTTCGCGCGGCACCAATTTATCCTGCTTGAACGGCCCGGTGCCGGAGGGGCTGGCGGCGAACTTGTCCCAGTCCTTGCCCACCTTCTCATATTGGGCCGGGCTGGAGACCAGGAACCACAGCAGCTGATAGGGGAAGAAGCTGTCGACCGACTTGGTGGTGATCTCCACCGTATAGTCGTCCACCTTGCGCCAGCTGGCCACGGAGGGCAGCCGGGTCTTCACCTGCGCTGCCTGACGCTGGTCGAACTGCGGTGCCTTGTCGTTGAGCACCTTGTCCAGGTTCCACACCACCGCATCGGCGGTGAAATCGGAGCCGTCGTGGAACTTCACGCCCTTGCGCAAGGTGAAGGTCCATTTCTTGGGATCGGCGGGATCCGCCTTCCATTCGGTGGCCAGGCCCGGCACCAGCTTGCCCGGCTTGTCGGCCACATTCATCTCCCACGCCACCAGCGGGTCGTAGATGGTGTAACCGGTGAATTGATAGGCACCGGCGCCGCGATCTGGCTGTCCGGTGGTCAAAGGAATGTCAGCCATGGAAATGCCGTAGCGCACCACGCTCTCGGCCTTGGCGGCGCCGGCCAGCGCCACGCCCGCAATCACAGCGGCTATACCCAATACTCGGCGCATCATGCCACGTCTTCCTTCCACAGGAGCGGATCGAACCGACCTTGAGGAAAGCAAGACGCATGCCGATTTTGTATACATTATCTCACGGATTTGTGTGCGGTCCGCCCCCTGCCCCCGGTCTCCCGCATTTGGCCCCGGGCACCTTGCTCTGCCGAGAGACGGCTGCGCCGCTCACCCATGGTCACCGCACCGGGATCGCGCCCCTTAGTACCGGTCATCGCGCCAATTGCCCGGCTTCTATTCATCGACATATGTTGCGCTGCAAAATTGAACCGACCTTGTCATCAATGCCGGTGCGGCGTTTAACTTGCACACTGGTGTCATTTCGAGGCCTTACGCTGCTTTTGTTTTTCCCGATACCTCCATGCGTGACGCTGCTTTGGCGTCCACACCAAGCGGAACTGCCCCCATGAAGCATTTTTTCAATCGCCGGGAGAGCATCGTCACCGAGGCCCTGGATGGGCTGCTGCGCACCGCGCCGGCGGGCAAGCTGGCGCGGCTGGATGGCTATCCGGGCATCAAGGTCATCGTCCGCGCCGACTGGGACAAGGCCAAGGTGGCGGTGATCTCCGGCGGCGGCGCCGGCCATGAGCCCTCTCACGCCGGCTTCGTCGGCAAGGGTATGCTCACCGCCGCGGTGTCCGGCGAGATCTTCGCCTCCCCCAGCGTGGAAGCGGTGCTCACCGCCATCCGCGCCGTCACCGGCGCCCCGGGCTGCCTGCTGGTGGTGAAGAATTACACCGGCGACCGCCTCAACTTCGGCCTCGCCGCTGAGAAGGCGCGGGCGGAGGGCTATGCGGTGGAGATGGTGATCGTCGGCGACGATATCGCCTTGCCGGACATTGCCCAGCCCCGCGGCGTGGCCGGCACCTTGTTCGTGCACAAGATCGCCGGCCATGTGGCCGAGAGCGGCGCCGACCTTGCGCAGGTGGCCGCCGCCGCCCAGGCGGCAGCGGGGGACATCGTCTCGCTTGGCATGTCGCTCTCCACCTGCTCGATTCCCGGCCAGGCCCATGAGGAGCGCCTCGGCGAGGCGGAAGGCGAGCTGGGCCTCGGCATCCATGGCGAGCCCGGCGTGGAGCGCATCGCGGTGCAGTCCGCCGATGCGCTGATCGCCACCATGACCGAACGCCTCGCTGCCCGGCTCACGCCCGGTGCGCCGCAGGCCCTGCTGATCAACAATCTGGGCGCGGTGCCGCCGCTGGAAATGAGCCTGATCGCCGATGCGGTGCTCTCGTCACCCTTGGCCGCGCATGTGAAGCTGATCATCGGCCCGCGCCCCCTGATGACGGCGCTGAACATGAACGGCTTCTCGCTGTCCCTGATCACGCTCGATCCGGCCCGCGAAGCGGCCCTGCTCGCCCCCGTGGACCCCGCCGCCTGGGCGGTGCCGGTAGAGCGGCAAGAGATCCAGGTGCTGCCGCTGCCCAAAGGCGCGGGCGAGGCCGTTGCCCCCGCCGCCAGTGCCGATGCGGCGCTCGAAGGCGTCTTGGCTGCCGTGTGCGCCCATCTCATCGCCCAGGAAGCGGAGCTGAACCGGCTCGACGCCCGCATCGGCGATGGCGACACCGGCTCCACCGTGGCCACCGCCGCCCGGGCCATCGAAGCGCGGCTTACGGAGCTTCCCTTGGCCAGCCTGCCCGCCACCTTCGGCGCCATGGGCCATATCCTGGGCACCCATATGGGCGGATCGAGCGGCGTGCTGGCCTCGATCTTCTTCACCGCCGCCGCCAAGGCGCTGGACGACACCGCCGACCTGCCCGCCGCCTTGTTGGCGGGCCTGGAACGGCTGACCTTCTATGGCGGCGCCACGCCCGGCGCCCGCACCCTGGTGGATGCGCTCGATCCCGGCCTGCGGGCACTGGCAAGCGAGGGACCGCTGGGGGCCGCCCGTGCGGCCCGCGCCGGGGCGGAAGCCACCCGCACCATGACCCGCGCCATGGCGGGACGCGCGGCCTATCTCAGCGCGCAGAATTTGGACGGCGTGGCCGATCCCGGCGCGGTGGCGGTGGCGGGCATCTTCGAGGTGATCGCCGGCCATCGGGCCGGTGCGGCGCGCGCCGCCTCGTAGACTAGTCGCCCCCCAGAAGCGCAAAAAGGGCACGGCGCGCACGCCGTGCCCTTCTAGTTAAAGGCCAATCAGGCTTCGAAGTCGGGCTCGTCGCGGGGCAGGTCCGCGGGGGCAAAGTCCTCGCGGGCCGGGCGCGGCGCGGCGGGGCGCACCGGCGGCCGGCTCTGCTTGGCCCAGTTGAACACCCGGTGCGGCAGCACTTCGCCGCCCTGGGCATCGCCGATAGCGATCAGCGACTCCTGGCACAGGATGGCCACATGGCCTTCCAGGATCGGGGCATCGCGGCCGCGCAGGATCACCGGCTGGCCACAGCGCAACCGATGGGCATCGGACGGCGTGACCGAAAGCTGCGGGATCTCCTCCAGCGCCGAACCGACCGGGTCAAGGGCCTCGAACAGGTCCGCATCGCCAGCCTCGGCGCGGGCGCGCAATTCGTCCAGCGGCACCAGATCCTCTTCCAGGAACGGGCCGACGCAGGCGCGGCGCAGCATGGAGACGTGGCCGCGGGTGCCCAGCAGCCGGCCCAGATCGCGGGCGATGGCGCGCACATAGGTGCCCTTGCCGCATTCCGCTTCCAGCACCGCATGGTCCGCATCGGGACGCTCCACCAGCTCGATGCGGTGGATGGTGACCGGGCGGGCTTCGAGGATCACCTCGGCGCCCTCGCGGGCGAGGTCATAGGCGCGCTCGCCGGCGATCTTCAACGCCGAATAGGCCGGCGGCACCTGCATGATCTGGCCGAGGAAGCCCTCCAGCGCGGTGCGAATCTCGTCGTCCGAGGGGCGGTGATCGCTCTCGGCGACGCTCTTGCCTTCGCTGTCGTCCGTATCGGTCTCGATGCCGAAGGTCACGGCGAAACGGTAGGTCTTGCGGCCGTCCATGATGTAGGGGACGGTCTTGGTGGCCTCGCCCAGAGCGATGGGCAGGCAGCCGGAGGCGAGCGGATCGAGCGTGCCCGCATGGCCGGCCTTCTTGGCCGCGAACAGGCGCTTCACCACCGCCACCGCCTGGGTGGAGGTCATGCCGCTGGGCTTGTCCAGCAGCACCCAGCCGTCCACGTCGCGCTTCGGCGCGCGGGGGGCCTGATCGCGCTGGCCCTGGCCGCGCGGGCCACGCCCGTCACGGCCACGGGGCGCCCGCGCAGCGAGGTCGGCGAGGTCTGCGGACGCTTCCTCGGGGCGGGGGAAAGGCGCGTTCATGCTTGTTCGTCCTTGTGGGCGTCGGCGGTGTGAGCGTCGTCGGAAGGGGGGGCGTCGGCGTCATGCGCCGGATCTTTGCCGAGGTCGCGGGCGACCTCGGGCTTGCGCAGCAGCGCGTCGATGCGGGCGCCCTCGTCGAACGAGGTGTCCTTCAGGAAGCGCAGCGAGGGCACGGACTTCAGTTCCACCCGCCGGCCCACTTCGGTGCGCAGCATCTTCTGGTTCGCCGCCAGGGCTTTCAGCACCGGCGTCACGTCCTTGCCGCCCAGCGGCATCACGTAACAGGTGGCGATCTTGAGGTCCGGCGACATGCGCACTTCGGGTACGGTCACCAGCACCCCGGACAGCACCGGGTCCACATGGTCGCCGCGCTGCAGCACATCGGCGAGGGCATGGCGCACCAATTCGCCCACGCGCAGCATGCGCTGGCTCGGGCCGGAGCCCGAACGGTCATTTGTCTTCATGAGTCCAACCTTCAAAGGCCCGGCAACAGCGGCGCGGGCCTGCGGAAAACACGAAGCGGGGCGGACTTGGACCGCCGCGCTCCGGGTGAATCTGACGCCACGGCCAAGGCGCGGCCCGGTCGGCGCGACGCCGGCCCGGTCCTGCGCCCCAGCGGGGCCTTCCTCGTGTCCGGCATGCCGCCGGCCGTCATATTCCGCGATGCTTCGCCGGCTCAAGATGCCGGGCGCGCGTCGGGACTGAGGGGCGGGCGACCGAGGAACCGCAGTCCCGAAGGACCGGACGGCACCGGATCTGAACGAAAACGCCGGCGCCGGAGATGTCCCCGGCGCCAGCTGTTCCGTAGGCCTGGACTACAGCGACCGCTGCACGATCTCGACGCGATAGCACTCGATCACGTCGTTGGCGCGCATGTCCTGATAGCCTTCGAACGACATGCCGCACTCCTGGCCGGCCACGACTTCCTTCACCGCATCCTTGAAGCGGTTCAGGGTCGCCAGCTTGCCTTCGTGGATCACGACATTGTCGCGGATCAGGCGCACATGCTGGCCCCGCTCCACGGTTCCGTCCGTGACCCGGCAGCCCGCCACCTTGCCGACCTTCGACACAGCGAAGATCTCCAGGATGAGCGCGTTGCCCAGCATGGTCTCCCGGGTGATGGGCGCGAGCAGGCCGCTCATGGCCTTCTTCACGTCATCCACCAGGTCGTAGATGATGTTGTAGTAGCGGATTTCCACACCCGCCCGCTCGGCCGCGTCGCGCGCTTCCTTGTTGGCACGCACGTTGAAGCCGATGATCGCGGCGCCCGACGTTTCCGCCAGCGTCACGTCGCTCTCGTTGATGCCGCCGGCGCCGGAATGGATGATCCGGGCCTGGACTTCCTCGTTGCCGACCTTTTCCAGGGCGCCAATGATCGCTTCCACCGAGCCGGACACGTCGCCCTTGATGATGAGCGGGAATTCCTTGCGGCCCGTGGACCGCACCTGGCTCATCATCTGCTCCAGCGAACCGCGGATGGTGGCGGAACGGGCCGCCGCCTTCTCGCGCTTCTGGCGCTGGCGATAGTCGGTGATTTCGCGGGCACGCGCCTCGCTCTCCACCACCGCCAGACGGTCGCCCGCCTCCGGGGTGCCGGAGAAGCCCAGCACTTCCACCGGCAGGGACGGCCCCGCGGTGTTGGTGTTGGCGCCGGTGTCGGTGATGAGGGCGCGGACGCGGCCGAACTCGGCCCCGGCCACCACCACATCGCCCACCTTCAAGGTGCCGCGCTGAACCAGCACGGTCGCCACCGGGCCGCGACCGCGATCGAGCTTGGCTTCCACCACCGTGCCCTCGGCGGGACGGTCGGGATTGGCGCGCAGATCGAGCAGTTCCGACTGCAGCGCGATCATCTCGAGCAGCTTGTCGAGGTTGATCTGCTTGGTGGCGGAGACCTCCACTTCCAGCGTCTCGCCGCCCATGCTTTCCACCTGCACCTCATACTGGAGCAGTTCGGAGCGCACGCGCTCAGGCTTGGCGTCGGGCTTGTCGATCTTGTTGATCGCCACGATCAGCGGCACCTTGGCGGCGCGGGCGTGGTTGATGGCCTCGATGGTCTGGGGCATCACGCCGTCGTCCGCCGCCACCACCAGCACCACGATATCCGTCACCTTGGCGCCGCGGGCGCGCATGGCGGTGAAGGCGGCGTGGCCGGGGGTGTCGATGAAGGTGATCTTGCTGCCCGACGGCGCCGTCACTTGATAGGCGCCGATGTGCTGGGTGATGCCGCCGGCTTCGCCGGAGACCACGGTGGTCTTGCGCAGCGCATCCAGCAGCGAGGTCTTGCCGTGGTCGACATGGCCCATGATGGTCACGACGGCCGGGCGCGGCAGCAGGTTCTCGGGCTCGTCCGCAGTATCGAACAGGCCTTCTTCCACGTCCGATTCCGAGACGCGGCGCACCGTATGACCCAGTTCCACGGCGATCAGCTCGGCGGTGTCGGCGTCGATCACGTCGGTGATCTTCACCATCTGGCCTTGCTTCATCAGCATGCGGATCACGTCCACGGCGCGTTCCGACATGCGGTTCGCCAGTTCCTGGATCGTGATGGTCTCGGGCAGCACCACCTCGCGGGTGATCTTTTCCTTGCTCTCCTGGGCGCGGTGCCCGGTCATGCGCTGGGTGCGACGACGGAACGATGCGACGGAGCGCTGACGCTCCTCCTCACCGGACTGCGCGGTGACCAGCGTCAGGCGGCCGCGATGCTTTTCGCCACCCGGACCCTTGGGCAGCTTGACCGGCGCCACCGGGCGAACCGGCGTCGCGCCACGGCGCGCGGGACGACGATCGTCCTCCTCGGTGGTGGCGGTGGTCGGGGCGCCCGGAGCGCCGGGCGCACGGGGGGTGGTCGGACGGGCGGCAGTGCCGGTGGAGGGCGCCGTGCCGCTGATGGGGCGACCATCCTCGCCGAAGCGCTTGCGCGCTTCCTGCTCGGCCCGACGCTTGCTCTCGTCGTCATTGGCCTTGCGGCTTTCCTCCTCGCGCTTGCGCGCTTCGGCGGCTTCCCGCTCGGCGCGCTCGGCGCGCTCACGCTCGGCGCGGCGACGGGCTTCGTCCTCCGCGATCCGGCGCTCTTCCTGCATGCGCTTTTCTTCGCCCTCGCGGACGCGGGCGTCGGCCAGCGCACTGGCGCGCATGTTGCGTTCTTCTTCGGTCAGGGTGCGCAGCACCACGCCGGAACCGCCGGGGCGGTTGGCACCGGGACGGGCGGGCGGGCCGCCGGCACCGGGCCGACGCTCGCCGCCGGGACCACCGGAGCGCTGATTGTTGGCGCCGGGACCGCTATTGCGGTTCTGGCTGCCGGCCGGGCCGCTGCCGGTGCGCTGCGGCGCGCCGGGACGCTGGGCGGCGCCGGACGGACGCGAGGTCGAGCCGGCCGAAGAGGTGGCGGCCGGACGCGGCGCGCTCGGTGCCGGGCGGGCCTCGGGAGCCTTGGCCACGACCGGGGTCGCGGGAGCTGCGGCAACCGGTGCGGCCGCAGGTGCAGCGGCAGCCGGAGCCGCGGCAACGGGCGCCGGAGCGGCCGGGGCAGCGGCGGCCTCAGCAACCACAGGCGCCGCAGGCGTCGGAGCCGGAGCTGCCACCGGAGCCGCAGCGACCGGCGCCGGAGCGGGGGTCGCAGGAGCAGCGGGAGCCGCCACGGGCGCCGCGGCCTTGGCGTCGACCGGCGCGGGCGCCGCCTCCGCTGCAGCGGCAGGAGCCGGGGTTGGGGTCGGGGCAGCCGGGCGCGGCGCGGCGGGAGCCGCAGCGGCAGGAGCCGCGGGGCGCGGCGCAGCAGCCGCCGGCGCAGGGGCCGGTGTGCTGGGCGCGGCAGCGCCGGCGGCGCCGGCTTCACCCGGGCCGATCACGCGCCGCTTCACCTTCTCCACCACCACCGCCTTGGAGCGGCCATGGCTGAAGCTCTGGCGAACGGTGCCCTGCTCCACCGGGCGCTTCAACGTCAGCGTCTTGCCGGGGGCGGGATGGAGCGTCTTGTCGCCGGGGGTCTTAGTGTCGTTCATTCCGTATCCGTTCCTTGCATCCGGTCGGGCGGCGGGCAATGCCCTTCCGGAGCGCTGGCGGCTGAGCCCATTCGCCAGCGCTCGAGCCTACGGCAGCGCGCGAGAAATCCCGCGGTCGTCGGATGCGCGAGCAGCGCTGCATGTACCACATTTGACCGCCCCAGCGCCAAGTCCAATTCGAGCCCTGAAAAGCAGTCTACGACGGCCACCGGACGCATCCCGGCAGCCTCCATCTGACGGGCGAACCCGTTCAGTTTGCGAACCCCGTCGGGACGGGCGTCCGCGGCGTGGAGAATGAGAGAAACCGTATCGGAGGCGAGCGCCGCTTCCGCTTTGGTGGTGCCGGTCACGACCTTGCCCGCCTTGTTGGCGATGGACAGCGCTGCGCGGGTGTCGGCCAGCAGCAGCGTTTCCACAAGATCCGGCAGGGCGGGCGTAGTGGTTCCCTTGCCCTTGAAGGCGCGCCCGAACGCCTTGCGCTTCAGCACAAGGTTCAGGGCATCGCGAGTGGCGGTAACCCAGGCGCCACGCCCGGGCAGCTTACAGGCGAGATCCGGAACGACACTGTCGTCCGGCCCCACCACAAACCGCAGCATATCGGATACCGGCGTCACCGTGCGGGTGGCGAGGCACAGACGTGCTTCGGGCGCCCGCGCGGAATTCAGCCCGCGCGGCCCCCCATCCGTCTCTTCCTGGTCCACACTCGCTAGCACGCTGGGTCATCTCCTTGCGCTCAGGCGGATTCATCATCGGACGCGGCGTCTTCGCCTTCGTCCGATGTTTGATTCATATCGTCTTCGGTGATCCAGCCGGCCGCGACGCGGGCCTGGAGGATCAACTGTTCCGCGTCTTCGCGGGTCAGTTCGAAGCCGTCGAGGGCGCCGGGGAAGCGGACGGTCTCGCCGTCCTTGCGCTCGCTCCAGCCCACCAGATCGTCGGTGGCGCAGCCGGCGAGATCCTCGGTGCTCTTGATGTCGTTCTTGCCGAACGCCACCAGCATCTTGGAGGTGACGCCGGGCACGGTCTTCAGATCGTCCGCCACACCCAGCTCGCGGCGCTCGGCGTCGAGCGCCTCTTCCACGTCGGCCAGATGCTTGAGGGCGCGGGCCTGAAGTTCGCCGGCGGTCTCTTCATCGAAGCCTTCGATGGAGCCCAGTTCCGAGATCGGCACGTAAGCGATTTCTTCCACCGAGGTGAAGCCTTCGGAGGTGAGCAGCTGGCCCATCATCTCGTCGAGGTCGAGGGCCTCGGCGAACATCTGGGTGCGCTCGGCGAATTCCTTCTGCCGGCGCTCGCTCTCTTCCTGCTCGGTCATGATGTCGATGTCCCAGCCGGTGAGCTGGGAGGCAAGGCGCACATTCTGGCCGCGGCGGCCGATGGCCAGCGACAGCTGGGCGTCGGGCACCACCACTTCGATGCGCTCGCGATCCTCGTCCAGCACCACCTTGACCACTTCGGCCGGGGCAAGCGCATTGACGATGAAGGTGGCGATCTCCGGGCTCCAGGGGATGATGTCGATCTTCTCGCCCTGCAGCTCGTTCACCACCGCCTGCACGCGCGATCCGCGCATACCGACGCAGGCGCCCACCGGGTCCACGGACTGGTCGCGGGAGACCACGGCGATCTTGGCGCGGGAGCCGGGATCACGGGCCACCGCCTTGATCTCGACGATGCCGTCGTAGATTTCCGGCACTTCCTGGGCGAACAGCTTCGCCATGAACTGCGGATGGGTGCGGGAGAGGAAGATCTGCGGGCCGCGGGGTTCGCGGCGCACGTCATAGATATAGGCGCGGACGCGATCGCCGGTCTTCACCACTTCGCGCGGCAGCAGTTCGTCGCGGCGCATGATGGCTTCGCCGCGGCCGAGATCGACCACCACGTTGCCATATTCGACCCGCTTGACCAGGCCGTTGGAGACCTCGCCGATGCGGTCCTTATATTCGTCATACTGCCGGTCGCGCTCGGCCTCGCGCACCTTCTGCACGATCACCTGCTTGGCCGACTGGGCGGCGATGCGCCCGAAGTCGAACGGCGGCAAGGTGTCCGCGATGGTGTCGCCCACCTGGGCGGCGGGATTGTGCCGGCGGGCGCCATCCAGGGTGATCTCGATGGCGGAATTGTCCACCTCGTCCACCACCAGCAGATGCCGGGCGAGCCGCAGTTCGCCGGTGCGCGGGTTGATCTCCGCGTGGATGTCCGTCTCCTGGCCGTAGCGCGAGCGCGCGGCCTTGGCGATGGCGTCTTCCATCGCCGCGATGACGATGCTCCGGTCGATGGTTTTTTCCCGCGCGACCGCTTCGGCGATCTGCAGCAGTTCCAGCCGGTTTGCGCTGACGGCAACCATCAGTGCGTCTCCTTCGCTTTGGGCTTGCCCGTCCGCTCGGCGCGGGGGACAGGATTGGAGGTGGCGAGGTCGATCTCTTCGGTGGCAGAGCGCTTGCCCTTGCCGGCCTTCTTCAGCTGCGTCGCCTTTTCGGCCTTGGCCGCCTTGCGGGCGGCCTTCTCGGCGCGCTTGTCGGCGGTCGCCGCCGCCTTCTTGGCATTGGCCCGTTCCGCATTGGCGGCGTCGGTGGCCATCTTGCGGGCGTCGGCCTCGGCCTCGGCGTCGTCTTCGACCGCGTCGTCGAGATCATCGTCGTCGCGCTCGGCGGCCTTGGCCCGGCGCAGCGCCTCGGTGATGAGGGCGTCGGTCAGCACCAGCTTGGCTTCGCCGATGTCGGCGGCGGGCAGGTCCACATCGGGATCTTCGCCGGCGGGGGCATCGGTGCGGCGCAGCACGGCGGCTTCGCCCTTGGTGCCCAGGAGGATGCCGCGGAACCGCTTGCGACCGGCCACCGGCACGGCCATTTCCACCTTCACCTCATGGCCGGACCACCGGGCGAAGTCCGACAGCCGCACCAGCGGCCGGTCGATGCCGGGGGAGGACATTTCCAGGCGGTAGGCGCTGGCGATGGGATCTTCCACGTCCAGGACCGGCGATATGGCGCGCGACGCAGCCTCGCAATCCTCGATGGTCATGGAACCGTCAGGCCGTTCGGCCATGATCTGGCAGGTGCCGCCGTCCCGGGCGGTGATCTTCACCCGCACCAGGCGCAGGTTCAGGTCCGCGAGCACGGGCGTGACGATGGCGGCCACACGGGCGGCCACGCCATTTTCGGTGATCAGGCGCGGTTCGTTGGGATCCAGCGCGTCGAGAGCTTCGGTCATGTCCCTCCGGGACGGGTCGTTTGGCTTGAACAAAAGTTGGCTTGAACACAGGGTCGTGTTGCCGGGCGTTCTGAGGACCCGGCGGGGATGCCGCCCCCGGCGCACTGCCGGACGGGCATCAAAATCTCTGCAGTCCGACCCGTTTCCGGGCCGGCTCGGAGCCGCCAGCCGAGACGGGATGATCCGCGTAAGCAGAAAACGAGCGGGCCCCGCTGGGGACCCACTCTCATCACCTTCGACGACGATGGCTCTGAGGCATCCCCATGGGGGACGGCTGCAATATAGACGTAAAACCAAAAGGCGCAAGCGGAAGCAGACCGGCTTCTTTTCCGTCGTTTTCGCCGCCGTCCGGAGCGGCGGGACGGCCCCGGGAATGACCCGGTTGGCCCGATCATCTCCACCCGGCGGCCTGCCTGTGGCGGGCGCAGCACCGGGATGATCTCGATCGGAGGGGGAGTTTGGTTTGCCGGACGCCCTGAAAGCGCCCCGGAGCGCCTGAGGCGTCCGGGGCAGTGCAGCAAGGGTCAGAAATGCAGCACGCTCGGTGCCGACATTGATCATTCAAATCAATTGAACGCGGTCGGTCCAATCGTTTGCGTGCAAGGATTGATCGACGCTGTCTATGAAGTGGCGCCGTCGTCCGGCCAGGTCCAGCGCTGCGCCAGCCGCAGGAAGGCGGCAGCCACCGGGGCCAGCGGATCGCGCTCGGCCAGCACCAGGCCCACCGGCTGGCCGCATTCCGGCCCCTCCAGCGGCACCGCGGCGATGTCGGCACTGCGCCCGAAGGTGGCCAGATGGGTGTGCGGCACGATGCTGGCCCAGGCGCCGGAGCCCACCTGCGACCACACGCCGAAAAACGAATTAGCCTCGATGCGCGGCAGCGAAGCGACACCGGCCCGCGCCAGAGCCTCATCGATGATCTGGCGGTTCTGCATGTCCGGCGTCAGCAGGCACAGCGGATAGCTCGCCGCCTCCGCCCAGGTCATGGTCGCCGGCAAAGCTGCGCCGGCACGGGCGGTCACGAATACGTAGCGCTCCTGGTAGAACGGCAGCCAACGCATGCGGGCGGGGCGCACGCCGGTGAGATAGCTCACCCCCGCATCCAGCGCCTGATCGTCGATGCCGCGCTGAATGGCCAGCGCGCTCAGGGAGTTGATCTGCACCCGCACGTCGGGATGGCGGGCGCAGAACGCCGTCACCAGATCCGGCAAGGCCGGCAGCGTCGCCGGCACGGCGCCGAGGCGCAGGATGCCGGAGAGGCCGGCCTCGGCGCCGGAGAGATCCTGCCGCAGGCTCTCATAATCGTCGATGATACGCTGGGCCCAGCCCAGCACCCGCGTGCCTTGGTCGGTCAGGCCCATGAAGCGGTGCCCGCGCAGCACCAAAGGCTGGCCCAATTCCTCTTCCAGCTTGCGCAGGCCGGCGGACAAGGTGGGCTGGGTCACATGGCAGGCATCGGCGGCACGGCCGAAATGGCCCTCGCGGGCCACGGCCACCAGATAATGCAGCTGGCGGACGAACATGGCCGTGCCCCTCGTGCGGTCAGAACGCCCTTTTAGGCTTTCGCCGGGCGGCGCCACAAGGCCGGACGCGCAGCGTCAGATGCGCTCGAACGCGAGATAGGTGGGCACCCGGCCCACTTGCAGCGCCTTGGCCTCATAGCGGGTGCCGGGCCAGAACGGATAGGGCGTGCGCCAGTCGTCGGCGCGGGTCTGGGTCCAGCGGAAGGCGCCATGGGCGCGCACTTCGCGCAAGGTCCAGTCCACATAATCGGCCACGTCGCTGGCAAAGCGGAAGGTGCCGCCGGGGCGCAGGGCGCGGGCGAGCAGATCGAGATTGTCGGGCCGGACGAACCGCCGCTTCCAGTGCCGGCGCTTGGGCCAGGGATCGGGATAGAGCAGTTCCACCTGGGCCAGCGACGCCGCGGGCAGGCGCTCCAGCAGCAGCGCCGCATCCTGGTTGAACAGCCGTACATTGGGCAGCGGGCGGTCCGTCAGGGTCTGGGACATCTTGGCCATGCCGTTCAAGAACGGCTCGATGCCGATATAGCCCATGTCCGGGCAGCGGGCCGCCTCCGCCATCAGATGCTCGCCGCCGCCGAAGCCGATCTCCAGCCGCAATTCGGCGATCGCGTGCGGGAACAGGCCCGCCAGCGGCAGCAGATGGTCGAGATCGATGAGATAGCCGGGCAAGGTGCCATCGAGGGCATCCTGCTGCGCCTGGCGCAGGGGCTTGCCCACGCGACGCCCGTAGAAGGCGCCCTTATGTTCGCTGTCGGAAATCAAAGTCTCACGCCGGCGCGCCGGCATCCTTCCGGGGCTTGAAAATGCGCATGGCCGGGACGAACCCGGCCATGCGGACCACGATGGCGCGAACCGATCAGGCCAGAGCGGCCTTCAGGGCCGCGGCGATGTCGGTGCGCTCCCAGGAGAAGCCGCCATCCGCTTCCGGCGCGCGGCCGAAATGGCCGTAGGCGGAGGTGCGGGCATAGATCGGCTTGTTGAGGCCCAGGTGCTCGCGGATGCCGCGGGGACGCAGGTTCACCACTTCGCGCAGGGCGAGTTCCAGCTTGGCTTCGTCCACCTGGCCGGTGCCGTGCAGGTCCACATAGACCGCCAGCGGATCGGACACGCCGATGGCATAGGCCAGCTGGATGGTGGCGCGGTCGGCGAGGCCGGCGGCCACCACATTCTTGGCCAGATAGCGCGCCGCATAAGCGGCCGAGCGGTCCACCTTGGTGGGATCCTTGCCGGAGAAGGCGCCGCCGCCGTGGGGCGCCGCTCCGCCGTAAGTGTCCACGATGATCTTGCGGCCGGTGAGGCCGCAATCGCCATCGGGACCGCCGATCACGAACTTGCCGGTGGGATTGACGTGCCACACGGTCTCGTCGGTCACCCAGCCGGCGGGCAGGGCTTCCAGGATGTAGGGCTTCACCAAAGCGTGCACGTCCTGGGAGGTCATGGCCTCGTCCAGATGCTGGGTGGACAGCACGATCTGGGTGACGCCGACCGGCTTGCCATTCTCATAGCGCACGGTGACCTGGCTCTTGGCGTCGGGACCGAGCTGCTTGGCGTCACCGGAGTGACGGGCATCGGTCAGCACCTTGAGGATCTTGTGGGCGTAGAAGATCGGCGCCGGCATCAGCTCCGGGGTCTCATTGACCGCATAGCCGAACATGATGCCCTGGTCGCCCGCGCCTTCGTCCTTGTTGCCGGCGATATCCACGCCCTGGGCAATGTCGGCGGACTGCGCGTGCAGCAGCACTTCGATCTTGGCATTCTTCCAGTGGAAGCCCTCCTGCTCATAGCCGATGGCCTTGATCGCCTTGCGGGCGAGGTCATCGATGAGCTCGGGGGTCACGGCGGACGGGCCGCGGGTCTCGCCGGCGATCACCACCCGATTGGTGGTGGCCAGCGTCTCGGCAGCCACGCGCACCTGCGTGGTGTCGAAGCCGTTCTCAATGGACGCCCGAAAGAAGGCATCGACCACTTCATCGGAGATCCGGTCGCAAACCTTGTCGGGATGCCCTTCGGAGACGGACTCGCTGGTGAAAAGATAGGACTGACGCGCCATGACTGCTTCCTCTTGCCCCCCACGCGGCTTGCCGTCTTGTGGCAAGCCAGCGCGGGCGGGTCAAGATCGACGAAGCGAAAGCGTTCGTCAAATCGAACGCTGGATCTCCGCTTCCTCGCCGGCAATGGCGGAAACCAGTTCCACAATCCGGCGGCGTACCTTCGAGTCGCTGATGCGCATGAAGTTGCGTGTCAGCACCAGGCCATCGGACGTGGCCAGGAAGTCGGAGACATAGGCCGGCGAGTGTCCCTCGCTGAAGCCTTCTCCGTCCCCGTCGGGATTCATGGACGGCGCACCTTCGAAGAAGAAGGCGACCGGAACGGACAAAACGATTGAAATCTGCTGAAGACGGCTTGCCCCGATCCGATTGGTTCCCTTTTCATACTTCTGGATCTGCTGGAACGTAATTCCAAGATGCTCGCCAAGTTTTTCTTGGCTCATGCCAACCATCATTCGACGCATTCGCACGCGGCTGCCCACATGCTTGTCGATAGGATTCGGCGCCTTCTTGACCATGGTCTCTCCGGCTATGTCGGAAAAGATTGCTCTCACTTCGCACTGCGAAGGCTGCCCTGAGTGCGGCCAAGATAGGCACACAAACTTCAAGCGTCGATCAACTTATGCGTGTAGCCTGACGCGAGCTATGCAAAATCGCAACCGCGATTGCTACCGCTATGGTTAAGATAAGGACCAAGTTGGAATGACGTGCCCCAAATGGGGGATGTTCCACCCTTTTTGGCAGCATGCCATCTAATACGTCCTGTTTTCCAAGGGGTAGCGATGCGACGATGCGCCCCAGGGGATCAACGATGGCGGAGATTCCGGTGTTGGCGGCACGCACCAGCGGCAAGCCCTCCTCGATGCTGCGCAGGCGGGCCTGAAGGAAGTGCTGATAGGGCCCCGGCGTCTCGCCAAACCAAGCGTCATTGGTGAGATTCAAAAGGAATCCCGGCCGCTCCCCTTGGGGAAGCACCGCCCCGGGGAACACCACTTCGTAGCAGATCAGCGGCGCGGCCACGGGGGCGCCCGGGATCACCAGCGGGGCCAGCCGGGCGCCCGCGGAGAAGCCGCCGCGTACACGCGTAAGTTGCTCAAGTCCGAACGATTCTAAAGTGGACTGGAGCGGCAGATATTCCCCAAAGGGAACAAGATGCACCTTGTCGGCGGTCTGCAGCACGTCGCCCTGGGCATTCATCACCCGGATGGAATTGAAGAAACTGGAGGACTGCCCCGGCGGCGGCGGCCCCATGCGCGCCGCCCCCGTCACCAGGGTCACATTCTCCGGCAAGGCCGCCCCGATGCGCGCCCTGGCCCAGGGTTCGCGCTCATAGATGAAAGGAAAGGCGGATTCCGGCCAGATCAGCAGGCTGACGTCCGCCAGGCCGTTCGGATAGGTGGCGCTCGGCCGGGCGCTGAGGGCGAGATAGTCCCACAGCACCTGCTCGCGCTTGTCATAGGCGAACTTCTCCCCCTGCGGGACGGCCGGCTGCATCACCCGCAGACGCACATCGGGCACGAAGGTGGTGGGCGTGGTGGCGAGGCGCACGCTCCCGGCGATGAAGGTCGCGGCCAGGACGACACCGGCGACCGCCGGCCACGCCAGCCGGCGGCGCCAGGATCCCGGCGCCAGCAGCAGCACCGGCGCGGAGAATACCAGCACGGTCCAGAAGGTCAGGCCCCAGAGCCCCACCACCGCCGCCGCCTGGGCCAAGGCCAGGGAGTCCGCCGGGCCATAGCCGAAGGTGTTCCAGGGAAATCCGGTGAAGGCATGCCCGCGCAGCCATTCCGAGACCGTGAGCGCCGCCGCAAAGCTGCACAGCCGCGCCGGCCCCTTGGGCCAGGCCAGAGTGGCCAGCGCCGTGCCTAAGGCGGTGAACAGCGCCAGGCCCGCCGGCAGCACCAGCACCGCGAACGGCAGCAGCCAGGCGAACACGTCCGCATCCACCAGGAACGCATCGCCGATCCACCACAGCGAACCGAGGAAATAGCCGAAGCCGAACGCCCAGCCGGCGGCGGCAGCGGCGCGGGCCACCGCCCAGCGCCCCAGGGACCGGCGAGCCGCGGCGCCATCGATGAGCAGCACCAGCACCGGAAAGCTCAGGGCCAGCACCGGCCAGAGGCCGAACGGCGCCATGGACAGCGCCGCCAGCGCGCCGGATCCGAGCCCCAGGGCCAAGCGCCGCCAGCCGGACTGGCCGGCGACCCATGCGGCGATCGAGACCGTCACCCCGGCCGTCAGATGCCGTTGCCCGTAGACGCGGCGACCACCGCCTCGGCCATGGGCGGAATGATCCGCAGGGCCTTCACCCGGCGCGGATCGGCTTCCATCACTTCCACCCGATAGGCACCGGGCAGGTTGATGATCTCCCCCCGCCCGGGCACCCGGGCGGCCAAAGTGACGATCAATCCGCCCAGCGTGTCCACCTCGTCGGCGGCATCGCCGGGAATAAAGTCGGCGCCGACCATTTCCGCCACATCTTCCAAGGCGGTGCGGGCATCGGCCAGGAAGCTGCCGTCCGGCTGACGCTGGATCAGCGCCGCCTCGTCGTCATGCTCATCCTCGATGTCGCCGACGATCTCCTCCACCACGTCCTCCATGGAGACGAGGCCATCGGTGCCGCCATATTCATCGATCACCAGCGCCAGATGGATGCGCGCCGCCTGCATGGACACCAGAAGGTCCACCGCCGGCATGGAGGGCGGCACATAGAGCAGCCGCCGCAGCAGCCCGGCCTCCACCAGGGATTGCGAGAGATTGACCGCGGACAGGTCCGGCATCGGCTCGGCCGCATCGTCATCGTCGCCGGGGTGAACCCCGGTCATGAAGGCGAGCAGGTCGCGGATGTGGACCATGCCGACGGGGTCGTCCAGCGTGTCGTCATAGACCACCAGCCGGGAATGGGAGGCCTTGGCGAACTCGATCAGCAGCGCGCCGAGGGTGATGTCCTTGTGGACCGCCACGATCTCCGCGCGCGGCACCATGATGTCGTCGATCCCCACCTCCTTGAGGTGCAGGATGTTGCGCAGCATCTGGCGCTCGGAGGGGGTGAATTCGCTGACCTCCTCGGACGTTCCTGTGGCGTCCAGCACCTCAACGAGGTCGGTGCGGAGCGAGCCATGCGGCCGGAACGTGCCGAGGAGGGCACGCAATCGATCGAGAAAACTTTGCGGCTCGGAAGCGTTCGGGTCGCCCGATAGGTCGGTGGAGGACATGGTCTCCCTTTAAAGCCTGTCAGCTTTCGGTGGGTAAAGCGTAGGGGTCGCTGATGCCGAGGCCTGCCAGGATTTGGCGCTCGGCCGCCTCCATCTCCTCGGCTTCCGCGTCGTCCTCATGGTCGAAGCCCATGAGGTGCAAGGTGCCGTGGACCACCAGATGTGCCAGGTGGTCCTGCGGTCGCTTGTCTTCGGCGAGGGCTTCCGCGAGCAGCGTCTCACGCGCCACGATCACGTCGCCCAAAGGTTGCGGGGTCACGTCTTCCGGCAGGTCCGGAGACGGAAAGGACAGGACGTTGGTGGCCTTGTCCTTGTCGCGCCAGTCGCGATTGAGGATGCGGATGCGGGCATCGTCGGTGAGCGTGATCGCCATCTCCGCGCCCGGCGGCACCTCGTCGCCCAGGCTGGCGAGGGCCGCACGGGCGGCACGCTCGGCCACGCCCTCCGCATCGGGCACAGCGCTCCAGCCGTCGTCATCCACCATCACGTCGATGACGACGGCGGTTTCGTCCGGCGGGACGTCGGAACCGGGCGCCGGATCCGCTGCGGCAGCGGGGACGCCCGAGGATCGTTGTCGCGCAGCGTCGCCCATGTCAGTGGGCCTCGCGGGCGGGCGGGAGGTCGATGACCGGCGGTTCCAAGGACGGTTCCAAGGACGGTTCTACGTCCGAAGGGGCTTCCACCGTATCCGGCGGCGTGATCTGCGCCGAGGGGCGGGGATCGCCATAGGCCCGGCGCACGGCGGTGGCGCGGGCGGCGGCTTCGTGGGTCTCATAGGCCGAGACGATGCGCTGCACGAGTTCGTGCCGCACCACGTCTTCCGCCTTGAAATGCGCCACACCCACGCCCTCGACCCCCTCCAGCAAGCGCACGGCTTCCGCAAGACCGGAGGTCATGCCGCCGGGCAAATCCGTCTGGCTCGGATCGCCGGTGACGATCATATGCGAATTCTCGCCCAGGCGGGTGAGGAACATCTTCATCTGCATGGAGGTGGCGTTTTGCGCCTCGTCCAGGATCACCGCCGCATTGGCCAGCGTGCGCCCGCGCATGAAGGCCAAGGGCGCGATCTCGATCTCGCCCGACTGCATCGCCCGCTCCACGAAGGCGCGGTCCATCAGGTCATGGAGCGCGTCATAGATCGGCCGCAGGTAGGGATCGACCTTTTCCTTCATGTCGCCGGGCAGGAAGCCGAGCCGCTCGCCCGCCTCCACCGCCGGGCGGGTGAGGATGATGCGGTCCACCATCCGGCGCTCCAGCAGATGCACCGCATAGGCCACCGCCAGCCAGGTCTTGCCGGTGCCGGCGGGGCCGGTGCCGAACACCAGGGTATGGCGCTTGAGCGATCGGATATAGGCATCCTGCGCCGCCGTGCGCGCCCGCACCGGGCGCCGGCGCAACTGGATCTCGTCGAACGCCTGGCGCTCCTCGCTGGGATCGAAATCGAACAGCGAGCCCTGCGCCACCGCTTCGCGAATCGCCCCGTCCACGTCGCCGGGGCCGACGTCGCGGCCGCGCTTGAGATGCTCATAGAGATATTCGAGCACCCGCCGGGCCTGCTCGCAGGCATCGCGCGGGCCTTCCAGGGTCAAATGATTGCCGCGGGACTCCGCCTTCACCCCGAGCTTGCGCTCCAGCAAGGCGAGGTTGCGGCCATAATGGCCGAACAATTGGGTGGCGAGACGATTGTCGTCAAAGGCCAGCACCACTTGCGTGCTGCCGGATTCCCCCTGCGCCGCCCAGGGGTCGGTCACGGCGGCGCGCGCCGGACCTTGATTTGCGGCAACGGGACGCTCTCGATCGTTCGCTCTTCGCACGCTCAAGCCTCCATGGCCGCGAGCGGACGGTCGCTCGCCAAGCCCCGATCCTCGACATCCTGATGCTCAACCACCCGGCCCGCCAGAGAGTTCGGCCCCACCTCGGTGATTTCCACCGCCAGGAGTTCGCCGATGCCGGCGGGCGGTGCGGTCACCACCACGCTCTGCAAATACGGCGAACGGCCGATGAGCTGACCCGGCAGACGGCCGGGCTTTTCCAGAAGAATGTCGAAGCGGCGGCCCTTGCAGCCGGCATCGAACGCGGTCTTGGAGGCTTCCAGGCGCGCATGCAGCCGGGCGAGGCGATCGGTCTTCACCTCTTCCGGCACCTGCGCCCCATAGCCCGCCGCCGGCGTGCCGGGGCGGGTGGAGTATTTGAACGAATAGGCGCTGGCAAAGCCGATCTGGTCCACCAGATCCAGCGTCGCCTGGAAATCCTCTTCGGTCTCGCCGGGGAAACCGACGATGAAATCCGAGGACAAAGCCATGTCCGGGCGGGCGTCGCGCAGTCGGGCGATGATGTCCACGAACAGCTCGCGCCCATGGCGGCGGTTCATCGCCGCCAGGATCCGGTCCGAGCCGGACTGCACCGGCAGATGCAGATAGGGCATCAGCACCGGCAGATCGCGATGGGCGGCGATCAAAGCGTCATCCATGTCGCGGGGATGGCTGGTGGTGTAGCGCAGCCGGGCCAGGCCCTCGATCTGCGCCAGCCGCTCCACCAGGGCGGCGAGGCCCCAGGTCTTGCCGTCCGGCCCCTCGCCATGGAAGCCGTTCACATTCTGGCCGATCAGGGTGATCTCGCGCACGCCCTGGTCCACCAGACGGCGGGCCTCGTCGACGATCTTCAGCACCGGGCGGGAGACTTCCGAGCCGCGGGTGTAGGGCACGACACAGAAGGTGCAGAACTTGTCACATCCCTCTTGTACTGTGACAAAGGCCGTGGGGCCCCGAGATCGTGTGGCCGCAGCGCTTGGCGCGGGCAAATGGTCGAATTTGTCTTCCGTGGGGAATTCCGTGTCCACCGGGCGTGCACCGGCCTTCGCCTGCGCCAGCAATTCCGGCAGGCGGTGGTAGCTTTGCGGCCCGACCACCAGATCCACCACCGGCGTCCGGCGCAGAATCTCCGCCCCTTCCGCCTGGGCCACGCAGCCGGCCACGGCGATGATCGTATCCCGACCGTCCTCCTGCTTGGCTTTGCGCAGGCGGCCCAGCTCGGAATAGACCTTGTCGACGGCCTTCTCGCGGATATGGCAGGTGTTCAGGATGACCAGGTCGGCGTCCGCCGGGTCCTGTGTCTCCACATATCCCTCCTTGGCCAGCGTGTCCGCCATACGATGGGAATCGTAGACGTTCATCTGGCAGCCGAAGGATTTCACATAGAGCTTGCGGGGTTCGTGCATCGTGCCTGTTCTGTCGTCTCCAGCATCGCGCAGGGGCGCGACGCTCCCGTGACGCCCGCGTGGCCCATCCCCCGTCCTAATGGTCTCTTCACTCTTATCGGCATTCGCCCGATTTGAAAACTCACGGCGTCTCGCGCAAGCCGACCAGCCCTAAGCCGTTCAATGTGCGCACGTCCGCCTCGCCGGCGCGGGTGACCTCCTTGCGGTCGTGATCGTCCGCCAGCGCCATGGGGGTGCCGAATCGCACCTCCACGTCCACCGCCCCCTGGCGCAGCAGCGCCATGAGATGGGGCGCCAGATCCATGTCGCCATACCAGGCGGCGATGGGGCGATGGATGCGCCCCATGGGCACGCCCTGGATGCGCACATAAGAGACAGCCACCGGCTGCACCATCACCGTGCCGGCGGCCGCCACCGCCTCGCGCGCCGCCCCCACCAGAGCGGAGCGGAACGGCAGCACCCGGTTGCCGTCGCTGGAGGTGCCCTCGGCGAACAGCACCACCGGATCACCATCCGCCAGACGCGCGGCGATCTGCTGGTTGACCGCCCCGGTGGCGTGGCGGCGGGCGCGGTCGACAAAAATGGTGCGCTGGAATTTGGCCAGCAGCCCGATCAGCGGCCAGCCGGCCACCTCGCTCTTGGCCACGAACACCAGCGGCATGAGCGAGCCCACCACCGAAATATCCAGCCATGAGCAATGGTTGACCAACAGCAGCAGCGGCCGCCCGGCAGCAGGCGCGCCGGTGACGATCACCCGCACCCCGATCAGGCGCAGCACGATGCGATGATAGAGGGCGGGGATGGCCCGCCGCGCCTTGAGCTTCAGCCGTAGCGCCAGCCATTGCAGCGGCAGGCCGATCAGCGTCACCAGCCCCACCAGGGTCATCACCACGCCGATGCGCAGGCCATCGAGGATGCGGCTTGCCAGCGGCTGTTCCGGCCCCAGCGGATCCAGCGGATAGCCATCGCCCGGCGCGGGGCGGGCGCCGGGGGCGCGGCCGGTCACGAGGCGTCCTCGTCGAGGGGAAGCACATACAGCTCCAGCCGGTGGCCGACGATCTTGAAGCCCAGCTTGCGGGCAATCTCATCCTGCAAGCGCTCGATCTCCTCGGAGCGGAATTCCACCACCTGCCCGGAGCGCAGGTCGATGAGATGGTCGTGATGCTCGTCCGGCACCGGCTCATAGCGCGAGCGGCCGTCGCCAAATTCGTGGCGGGCGATGATGCCCGCATCCTCGAACATCTTCACCGTGCGGTAGACGGTGGAGATGGAGATGTTGGCATCGATGGCGCTGGCGCGGCGGTACAGCTCTTCCACATCGGGATGATCGTCGGCCAGACTGAGCACGCGGGCGATCACCCGGCGCTGCTCGGTCATGCGCATGCCCTTGGCGAGGCAGGCCTCTTCAATGGCGCTGATCTTCTCGCTCAACCGCACGCACCCCTGATTTGATCACTGCCGACACAGGCCAGAGGCGTCTCCCCGGCGTTCCGGCGCGAGCTTATCACCCTGTGGCCCCGCCGCCGCAAGCACGCGCATACAAAGGGGTCAGAAATCCCGCCGCATCACCAAGGCGTCGGCGGCGCCGTCCGGCCCGGCATAATAGCCTTTGCGCCGGCCCACCTCGCCATAGCCGGCGCGGCGATAGAGCGCGAGAGCGGCGACATTGCCCGCCTCCACCTCCAGGAACGAGGCCGTCACCCCCAGGGCCGCCAGGCGGCCCAGATGGTGGGTCAGCAGCGCCCGGCCATGGCCGCGCCCCTGCGCGCCTTTGTCCAGGACGATGGACAGGATCTCCGATTCCGGCGGCACCATGTGGGAGAGCACGAAGCCCAGCATCTTGCCCTTGGGAACCGCCAGCACGTGGGCGATGCCGGCCCGCTCCGCCAGCAGGCGCTCGAACTCCTCCGCCGACCAGCCGCGATGGAACGCGCCCGCGTGCAGGCGCGCCATTTCCGGCGCATCGGCGCTGGTGGCGGTGCGAAGTTCGGGGGCAGGCGATCCCGAAAACAGCCGGGAGAACGGGGTCATCGCCGGGCGATGCGCGCCGCGTTCTGGGGCTTGGCATCGGGCGGGCGCAGATAGAGCGGGCGCGGTTCGGCGCGGGCGGGATCGGCCACGGCGCCGAGACGCGCCACCCAGGCCACGTCCGGGGCCACCATCACTTCCACCGCCATGGGCGGGCGCTCGCCCGGCGGCCAGACATCGGCCACCAATTGCGCCCCCGAGCCCACCAGCCGCACCGCGCCGATGGCGGCGGCCCGGGCCGCATCGCGCACCGCGGCGATGCGCGGGGCGATCAGGGTGCGGCCGCCGGCGCCGAACATCTGCAGAAACACATGGCCGTGACGGGCATCGATGGCGGCCACCACCGGCAAGGTATCGTCCATGGCCAGGAACGGCGCGGCCAGCGCCGACAAGGTGGTGACGCCCACCACCGGCTTCTGCGCCACCAGAGCAAAGCCGCGCGCGGCGGACAGGCCGACCCGCAGGCCGGTGAAGCTGCCGGGGCCGACGGTGGCCGCCACCCGCCACAGATCCTGGAATTCGAGACCGGCCTCGCGCATCACCTGCTCGACGATGGGCACGAGCGCTTCCGCATGCCCGCGCTCCATCAGCAGCGAATCGCCGGCGATGATGGCGTCGGCTTCCGCATCGAGCACGGCGACGGAACACGCCGCCAGCGCAGTATCTATGGCCAGAACATACATGAAGGTGGACGCTCGCTCCCCGCGTCCACGATCCATCGAAAACGCCGCTGACGGAAGGGGATAGAACACAATCCCCCGGAAAAGATCGCGAAATCGGCGATGCGCTCAGACCGGGCGCACCTCGAGCACTTCCGGCACGAAGTGGCGCAGCAGGTTCTCGATGCCGTTCTTCAGCGTCGCCGTGGACGACGGGCAGCCCGAGCACGAGCCCTTCATGTTGAGATAGACCACACCTTCCTTGAAGCCGCGGAAGGTGATGTCGCCGCCGTCATTGGCCACCGCCGGGCGCACCCGGGTCTCGATCAGCTCCTTGATGGTGGAGACCAGCTCGGCATCATCGGGGGCGAAGAACTCATCCGAATCCTCGCTGTCGCTGGCCACCCCATCCGCCAGCACCGGGGCGCCGGACATGAAATGCTCCATGATGGCGCCGAGGATGGCCGGCTTCATGTGGGCCCATTCGCCATCGGTCTTGGTGACGGTGACGAAATCGGAACCGAGGAACACCCCGCCCACGCCCTTCACTTCGAACAGGCGCTGAACCAGGGGCGAGCGCCCGGCCTCTTCGGGGGAGCGGGCTTCGAGGGTGCCGTCGCCGAGCACGGTGCGGCCGGGGAGGAACTTCAAGGTCGCCGGGTTCGGGGTCGCCTCGGTCTGGATGAACATGGCTCTGCTCCTTGAGCAAATATCTGGTCGCGGCCGGGCCGCGTGTCCACGCCAACATAAGCGCGCAACCGCTGTTCGGGAAGGGCGCCGCCGGTCCGTGTGCCGGATCGGGACGCTGCCGCAGGGCGCGCGGAACGGGAGCGGAACAAAGCCCGTCCGAATCAGGCAACGGCGGCTGTGCCCGATTCGGTCCCGCAGGGGCGCGTCGGAGCGGGTTCTGCCCTTGCGGGAGGCAGCGGCCATGCCCACGTCTTGCCTCGCGGGCGGGCGCGGGCATGCGTCGCGTCATGGAGGAAGCAATGAATTACGTGCGCACGGCGATCCTGCTGGCGGGACTGACCGCGCTGTTCATGGTGGTGGGCTTCGCGCTCGGCGGCCGGGGCGGGATGATGATTGCCTTCCTGGTGGCGGCAGGCATGAACCTGTTCAGCTACTGGAATTCCGACAAGATGGTGCTGCGCATGTATGGCGCGCGCGAGGTGGACATGGCGACCGCCCCCGAGTTCGTCGGGATGGTGGCGGAACTGGCGCAGCGGGCCAATTTGCCCATGCCCAAGGTCTATCTCATGGACAATCCCCAGCCCAACGCCTTCGCCACCGGGCGCAATCCGCAGAACGCGGCGGTGGCCGCCACCACCGGCCTGCTCCAGGCGCTCAATCGCGACGAGATCGCCGGCGTCATGGCCCATGAGCTGGCCCATGTGAAGAACCACGACACCTTGACCATGACCATCACCGCCACCATTGCCGGTGCCATCTCCATGCTGGCGAACTTCGGCATGTTCTTCGGCGGCGGCAATCGCGAGAACAACAATCCGTTCGGCTTCGTCAGCATGATCCTGATGGCGATCCTGGCCCCCATGGCGGCCATGGTGGTGCAGATGGCCATCTCCCGCTCGCGGGAATATGAGGCGGACAAAGGCGGCGCCGAGATCTGCGGCCAGCCTTTGGCCCTGGCCTCGGCCCTGGCGAAGATCGCCGGCGAAGCCCATCGGGTGCCGAACTATGAAGCCGAGGGCCACCCGGCAACCGCGCACATGTTCATCATCAACCCTTTGTCCGGGGCGCGGATGGACAATCTGTTCTCCACCCACCCCGCCACCGAGAACCGCATCGCCGCGCTCCAGGAGCTGGCGCAGCGGATGGGCGGGAGCGGGTTGGGGCGTGGACCGCAGATCGCGACCGGCGGGGCCATGCCCCGCGGGCCATGGGCTGGTGGCGCGCGCAAGCGGGGGCCGTGGGGCTGAGCCTCACGCCAGCTCCTGCACGGTGAGGTAGGTTCCCGCGCCGTAGTGAAGGGTATTGCGGGCGAAATAGGGCGGCCCGGGCATATCGAAATGCACGTAGCCCTGGCTGACGTTGCTGCGCAGCAAGTCGAGCCGGCTTGCCACGTCGAGCCGCAGCCGATCTCCGGGCTGAAGCAGGGTCGGGCCGGGGGTGAGGCTGAAAGCGAGGTCCACCGGTTCTCCCGGCACCAAGGGTTCGCGGACCGAAGTATCGTGGACGATCTCGCAGGCCGTATCACGGGCGGGGTCCCGCCGACGCCGCGCCGGGCTCATGGCCCCCAGCGAGAGCAGATGACTGCGCCCGTCCGCCCCGATCCGCGAGAGGCGCGCGACGAGATGGGAATCAATCTCGTTGGAGCTGAAGGAGAGATTCAGCGAAACCGGGCCGGCGAGGGTCATGGGACGATCGGCGGTGAACTCGAACGCCAAGACCTGATTGGCCACCTCGTCGAAGCCGCCGAGGATGGGTAGCCCCAAGGGCACGGCGGCCCACCGATTTTCCCCCTCCCCCGGCTGCGCCCGAAGATGATGAATGTCCGCATCCGCCCCGCCCGAGGCCAGATAGAGGCGCCGTGTGGCGGCCTGCGGAGGAGGAAAGTCCGGAGCGCCGGCATAGGCGTCCGCGCCTTCCACCCAATAGCGCACGGCCGGCTGGGCCGCATAGCCATTGTCCGTTCCATGCAAGACATGGTCGAAGAACGCCAGCGCCTCCAGCTGCCACGCATAGACCGGCAATTCATAGGCCGGGGGCGCGAGGATCATCCATTTGCGATGCTTGGGCGTGCTGGCGTTCTCGAACAGGTCGTAGGTGCCGAACTGATGCAGGTTGAAGTAGCCCAGGTTCTGCACCACCACGAACGGCACATCGATCCGGTCCAGCTGGCCAGAGGGGCCAGATTGCAGGGACGCGGTGTCGCGGGATTTCGCGTCCAGCATCCAATTGGCGTAGATCTCTCGCACCTTCTTCTGCGGTGTCTTCGCCATGAAGGCACGATAGAGCGCATCCACCCGCTTCATCATGAACGGCTGCCAGAAACGCTTGAGCGGTGAATTGGTGATGTGGCTCACCAGCGCCCGCACCACCGGCGGCACGCGCAGGCGATACATGGCCGGGGTGAAATTGGCCCCCATCCAGAGATTGAAGAAATAGAGATTACAGACCCCGCCGAATGCCAGGAGGTGGCGGAAATAGTCCGTGCAGATTTCGTTGCAGAAGAAGGCTTTCAGCGCCGGCGGGCGGCGCACCGCCACCAGCGGCTGCGTCATGCCGTAATAAGACGTGCCGAACAGCACCACACGCCCGTCGCACCACGGCTGCTCCGCGGCCCAGGCGATGACCTGCTCGTGGTCGTCCACGTCCTCCGGCGACAGGAACACCGCCTCGGTGCCACCCGAACGGCCCATGCCGCGACGCATCACCACCACCTGGCCATAGCCGCGATCGGTAAAGACCGGCGGGCAGCCGATCTCATTGCTGCCCGTGGGCATGCCTGCCGTATGCAACTCGCGGGAATAGGCGGCGAATTGGACCACGGCGGGATAGCGGCCCGGTATGCGCGGCACGTAGACGTCGGCGGAGAGGGTGACACCGCCCGCGACGGGAATGCGCCGGTCCGCCAGCAACCGGCAGCCAAGCCCCTGGGCCGCTAGGCTGCCCGGCTGCCAGCCGGCCAACTGCTCATGGTCCAGCGCTGGCGCCTTGATCGGCACCAGATTGTCCAGCCACTCCCCCATAGCCGCACTCCTGTTCATGCCGCGCCGGACGGGCCGGCGCTGTCGTCCTCCGCCGCCGCCGCATCGGCGGCCAGCAAGCGGAACATTTCGATGAAAACCATCATGTTGAGCTCTCGCCCCGCATCGGGGCCGAGGGCCGCACCCATGACCGCGAGGCCCGTTCCCAAGGCGTGCAGCAAAGCCACCTTGGCAGGCTCAGGCGCAAGGCCGGCGCCTGCCAACACCCCGGCGGCACGCCCGCGCATCGCCGTTACCAGCGCGCCATAGAGTTCGCGAAAGGCGGGGTCGCCGTCGGCCGCCAACACCAGCGCGACGAGAACACGGGTGTTCTCCGCATCGGTCAGCGCCTCGGCCAGAGCGGCGATACGCGCTCCATGGGTGGCAGGCGCCGCCATTGCCGCGCCGAGATTGGCGATCTGGCCGGCCACGGCGGCTTCCAGCACGGCGCGCAAGAGGTCCGTGCGGGTGGGGAAATAATAGGTGAGGTGGCTCTGCGACACCCCGGCGGCCTTGGCCACGCGCGGCTGCGTCAGCCCCGCCAATCCATGCTCCCGCAGGAGGCCCATGGCCGCGGTCAGAAGGCGCTCGCGCACATCGGGGGGAGTCATGCGGCTCCTTGGTTAGTGTACCAACTAAACCAGGGCACATCAGAGGGCAAGGCCCGATCGCACCATCGCAGCACCTGGCGCAGCGGATGGGTGGGGCAGATTTAGGCGAGGACCTCAGATGGCGCCTGGTGGGGCGCAAAGCGGGCGCTGTGGGAAGGTACGGGGCTGCGCCACACAGGGATGGACAGCGACAGACGCACCCCGCGCGAGACGCGTCGTTTGCGCTGCTCATGCCACAGGCGTCAAGCCTTCCAAAACCTCATTGCCCCTACGCGTCGCAGCCCCGTCCGGCCCGGATCTGGCGGCTTAATCGCCCTGTGACGCATTGCCATTTCGCACCTTTGAGGCCTACGTTCGAGACGAATGGTACTCGGAAGGGTGGGAGACAATGCGCAGCATTCCGTTTTCGGAGCTGGATGAGCTTTTGGTCTATTTCGATGAGGGATACAAAACATCTCACGATGAAGCCTACAGGCGTTTTTCAGAAGTCCAACTTCTCCCACCCGAAGATTTGCCGGCTGACCCCTTTTCCGATGAATACTCAAAAGTATTCATGGACCTCTACAAAAAGATATCTCATCAAACGAATTATTCGGTTCAAAATGAACGCGCCGAATTCGATGTGGAATATCACACCCTTCGTCCATATCCATATTTCACGAAAAGCCTCAAGCGGACCGCGCAACACTACGACCTGATGGCCAAACTGTTCGACATGATGGACCTTGAGCCAGGTTCCAGCATTTTGGAGTGCGGCTTCGGCTGGGGGAACACAACCCTCGCCCTGGCCATGGTTGGATATAATGTCACGGCGCTCGATATTGAGGAGAAATATTGCAAGCTCGTTCAGAATCGAGCCGATATTTTGAAGCTATCAAATGTCAAATTTGTGCATTCTGATTTCCTGTGGGTCGAAACGACAGACGAGAAATTTGATGCTGTTGTTTATTTCGAGTCATTCCATCACTGCTGGGAGTTCGACCGGCTATTGAAAGCCTTGCATCGGGTGATCAATCCTGGTGGAAAGATTTACTTTGGCGCCGAGCCCATAAACGAGCAATTCACCGTCCCCTGGGGTGTGCGCCTGGACGGGGAATCCCTGTTTGTCGCCCGCCGCTCCGGCTGGATGGAGCTTGGTTTTCACAGTACGTTTTTTCAGGAGCTGCTTCGGCGCAATGGCTGGCGGGGGCAATGCGTCAGTCCGCATTTCTGGGTCGCGGTGCGGCGGAACGAACCGATCGTCATTCTGGCGGATGATCCACGCCTGCAAACCCAGATTGGCGTTCGCGCGGGCAACACGCTCAAGCTCTCTGCGCCGGCGACCGAGGGCGGACGGTATTTTGGCCTGTTTGGCCCCTATATCAATCTTGCAAACGGTATCTACAATATAGATATCGCAATGACGATCCCCGATCATGTCTCCGGGACAGTCACTTTCGACGTCTGCTGCGAGTCTGGTCAGAACATCATTTATTGTTCCGATTTTGATATCGAAACTCTCCGTTCCGGACACCTTGAAGTTCAGGTTACAGCACCTGAATGCGTAAGCAGCGTGGAATTCCGGCTGAATGTACCCGCCGGGTTCGAGGCGGAAATAGAAAAAATTACCATCACGGAAGTCTACTGAGACATGGAATAAGAGGTTGGCCAGATCCGATATTCCGATCTGGCCAACCGACCAGCTCCCCTTCCCCCTTGCCCTCGCGCCCCGGTCCGCTTAGGTGCTCGCTATGAAAGCACCTTCCAGACCCAAGGCCCCCGGCCGCTCCGCCCCGCGCTCCACCGCTCGCCCGGCCCCGCGAGGCCGGCCGGAAGACACCGCGGGCCTGCCCGCCCGGCTGCTGGCCGCCGATGCGCTTGATCGCGTCCTGCGCGGCAACACCGCCCTGGAAGACGCCTTCGCCAATGACGCCGGCCTGGAACCCCGCGACCGGGCCCTGGCGTTCCGCATCGTCGCCACCTGCCTGCGGCGGCTGGGGACGCTGAAAGCGGTGATCGGCGGGCTGCTGGAGAAGGGCGCGCCGAAATCCGCCCCCAAGGTGGAAACCATCCTCTTGGTCGGCGCCGCCCAGATCCTGTTCATGGATGTGCCGGACCATGCGGCGGTGGGCCTCTCGGTGGATCTGGCGCGGGGCGATCGCACCACCGCCGGCTTCGCCGGCCTCATCAATGCGGTGCTGCGCCGCCTGACTCGCGAGCATGTGGAGCGCCTCGCCGCCATCGATACCCTGGCGGTGGACACGCCCGAATGGATGCGCGCCCGCTGGGTGCGCGCCTATGGCGCCGAGCGCGCCCGCGCCATCTGCGAGATCCATGCCTTCGAGCCGGCGCTCGATCTCACCGTCACCGGCGATCCGGCCCATTGGGCCACCGAACTGAATGGCGAGGTGTTGCCCACCGGCTCGGTGCGAGTGCTCCAGGCCGGTCTGGTGCGCGCTTTGCCCGGCTATGAGGACGGCGCCTGGTGGGTGCAGGACGCCGCCGCCGCTTTGCCCGCCCGCCTGCTGGGCGATATCGGCGGCAAGAGCGTGGCGGATATGTGCGCCGCCCCCGGCGGCAAGACCGCCCAGCTCGCGGCCGCCGGCGCCAAAGTCACGGCGGTGGATCGCAACGGCCAGCGGCTGGTGCGGCTGAAGGAGAATCTGGCCCGCCTCAAGCTCAGCGCCGACGTGCGCGAGGGCGATGCCGCCAGCATCCAGGCCGGCCCGTTCGATGCCATTCTGCTGGATGCGCCCTGCTCGGCCACCGGCACCTTGCGCCGGCATCCGGACATCGCCTGGAGCAAGCGCCCGGCGGATATCGGCACGCTGGCCACCGTCCAGGGGCGGCTGCTGGACCATGCGCTCGACCTGCTCAAGCCCGGCGGCGTGCTGGTCTATGCCACCTGCTCGCTGGAGCCGGAGGAGGGCGAAGACCAGATCACCCGTATCCTCGCCACCCGAAAAGACGTGAAACGCGACGAAATTCGCCCCGATGACGTTCCGGGCATCGCGCCGTTCATCACTCCTCAAGGTGATGTGCGCACTCTGCCCTGTGATTGGGTGCGCGGAGAGCCGGAACGCTCGGGCCTGGATGGCTTCTTCGCGGCCCGCTTACGCAAAAGCGGCTGACGCCGCCGAACGAGGGCCATGAGGACGACTTCCGCCACGCCCCGCACGCCGGCCCTTCGTTCGAGGGGTAGCGCGCGGTCGGCGCGAGGGAGCCTCGCGGCCCGGTGGGGAGCGCAGCGATGGCAAACACGACCGCAGGATCAGGCCCGGCAGGCTGGCCATGGGCCGGCAGCCGGCGCCGTCCGCGCGCCGGGGGCCATCGCATGACCCGCGTCGCTCTTCTGGAGCGGGCGCGCCTCGCCGCCTTTCTCGCCGGTCGCTCCTGGCGCCTGCTGGCGGCGCGCGCCCCCGGCGCGCCGCTCACTTTGGCGCAGGTGGCCGTGCCGGTGCCCGAGCGGCTGCTGATCGCCCCGCAGGATCTGCGCACCGGCGATGCCACCCGGGCCACGGAAATCTATTCCGGCCGCTTCGCCTTCGCCGGCAAGGTGGCGCTGCTGGAAGGCAAGACCCCGTTCGAACTGGACCCGCCCTCCCAGGAATGGGCGGAGGCGCTGCACGGCTTTTCCTGGCTGCGCCATCTGCGCGCCGCCGGCACCACCATCGCCCGCGCCAATGCCCGCGCCTTGGTGGGCGACTGGATGCGCAATCCCGGCCGCTCCAAGGCCATTGCCGGCCGGCCGGATGTGATGGCCCAGCGCATCATCTCCTGGCTGACCCAGGCGCCCTTCATCCTCCAGGACGCCGACCACGATTTCTATCGCCGCTTCATGCGCTCCATCGCCCGGCAGGTGCGCGCGCTGCGCCGCGCCGCCAATGATGCGCCCGACGGCTATCCGCGCCTCTTGTCGGTGATCGCCCTGGTGTTCGCCGGCCTGTGCATGTCGGAGCAGTCGCGGCTGCTGCGGGCGGCGCAGAAGCGCCTCACCGAGGAACTGGAGCGGCAGATCCTGCCCGATGGCGGCTGCATCACCCGCAGCCCCGGCATGCTGATCGATTTGCTGCTGGACCTTTTGCCCCTGCGCCACGCCTTTGCCGCCCGCAACCAGCCGGCGCCGCCGGCGCTGATGAATGCCATCGACCGCATGATGCCCATGCTGCGCTTCTTCCGGCATGGGGATGGCGCCTTCGCGCTGTTCCACGGCATGGGCCATACGGCGGCGGACCAGCTGGCCACCATCCTGGCCTATGACGATGCCCGCGGCGCGCCGGTGGCCAATGCGCCCCATTCCGGCTTCCAGCGGCTGGATGCCAAGGGCACGGTGGTGATCGCCGATACCGGCCCGCCGCCGCCATTGGCCGCTTCCAACGAGGCCCATGCCTCGTGCCTGGCGTTCGAATTCTCCTCCGGGCGCAACCGCATCATCGTCAATTGCGGCATGACCGGCATCAATCGCGAGGTGTGGCGCCAGGTGGCACGGGCCACCGCCGCCCATTCCACCGTCGTGGTGGGCGATACGTCTTCGTGCCGCTTCCTGCATGGCAGCCGGCTCACCGCCTTTGCCGGCGTGCCCATCGTGTCGGGACCGCGCGATGTGCCGGTGCAGCGCGGCGCGCGGGAAGGCACCTTGCTGCTGCGCGCCAGCCATGACGGCTATGACGAACCGTTCGGCATCATCCATCAGCGCTCCTGGCGTCTCGCCGCCGACGGCGCCCGCCTGGATGGGGAAGACCTGTTCCGCCCGGCGGACGGGGCGCCCGCGGCACTGCCGGCCACGCCGTTCGCGGTGCGTTTCCACCTTCATCCCCAGGTGCAGGTGGACCGACTGGACGATCCCTCCACCATGCTGCTGGGCCTGCCCAATGGCGAAGCCTGGGCGTTCGTGGCGCCGGGGCAATCCATCATCCTGGACGAGAGCGTCTATCTCGCCGCCACCGACGGGCCGCGCCGCACCACCCAATTGGTGCTGATCGGCACCCTGGCGGACATGCCCCGCCTGGTCTGGACCCTGCTGCGCACCCGCGAGGCAGAAGTGCCCCGGCCGAGCGGCTCACGGGGCAGCGGCTCCAGATCGGCGTAGGGCGCGGGCCAGCTCCCAGCGTGGCGGCGGGTGACGGCTCGCCCCGCCCGTGATAGGGCGACGGGCAAATCCGCCGCCATCTGGAGTGCCTCATGTCCGTCAACGTCCGTCCCGTCACCCGTGCCCTGCTGTCGGTGTCCGACAAGACCGGGCTGGTTGCGTTCGCGACCGCATTGGCCAAGACCGGCGTGGAACTGGTCTCCACCGGCGGCACCCGCAAGGCGCTGGCCGACGCCGGGCTGGCGGTGAAGGACGTGGCCGATCTCACCGGCTTCCCGGAGATGATGGACGGCCGGGTCAAGACCCTGCACCCCCATGTGCATGGCGGCATCCTCGCCATCCGGGCCGATGCGGGCCATCAGGCCTCGCTGGCCGAGCACGGCATCGCCCCCATCGATCTGGTGGTGGTGAACCTCTATCCGTTCGAGGCCACCGTCGCCCGCGGCGCGCCGTTCGACGACGTGATCGAGAATATCGACATCGGCGGCCCGGCCCTGATCCGCGGCGCCGCCAAGAACCATCACGACGTGGCGGTGGTGGTGGACACCTCCGACTATGAGGCGGTGCTCTCCGAGATCACTCTCCACGGCGGCACCACGCTGAACCTGCGCCGCCGCCTCGCCCAGACCGCTTATGCCCGCACCGCCGCCTATGATGCGGCGATCTCGAACTGGTTTGCCGGTGAAGTGCATGCGGATGCGCCGCTGTTCCGGGCCATCGGCGGCAAGCTGATCGAGCCGCTGCGCTATGGCGAGAACCCGCATCAGAAGGCGGCCTTCTACGCCACCTCGGAGGCCCGCCCGGGTGTCGCCACCGCCCGGCAGGTGCAGGGCAAGCAGTTGTCCTTCAACAATATCAACGACACCGACGCCGCCTTCGAGGCGGTGGCCGAGTTCCACCCCGCGCGCAGCCCGGCGGTGGTGATCGTCAAGCACGCCAATCCCTGCGGCGTGGCGGAAGGCAAGACCCTGGCGGACGCCTACAGCAAGGCGCTGGCCTGCGATCCGGTCTCGGCCTTCGGCGGCATCATCGCCGTCAACCAGACCCTGGATGCGGACGCCGCCAAGCTGATGGTGGAGATCTTCACCGAGGTGATCGTCGCCCCGGATGCCTCGGAAGAAGCCATCGCCCTGATCGGCGCCAAGAAGAATCTCCGCCTGCTGCTCACCGGCGCCCTGCCCGACCCGCGCGCGGTGGGCCTGAATGTGCGCACCGTGGCCGGCGGCCTGTTGGTGCAGAGCCGCGACAACGCCAGCGTCGACGATCTGGAACTGAAAGTGGTCACCAAGCGCGAGCCCACGGAACAGGAACTGGCGGACCTGCGCTTTGCCTTCCGCGTCGCCAAGCATGTGAAGTCCAACACCATCATCTATGCCAAGAACGGCGCCACGGTGGGCATCGGCGCCGGCCAGATGAGCCGGGTCGATTCCGCCCGCATCGCCGCCCGCAAGGCGCTCGATGCGGCGGAAGCCGCGGGCCTCGCCGAGCCGCTGACCAAGGGCTCGGTGGTGGCGTCCGACGCCTTCTTCCCGTTCGCCGACGGCCTGCTGGCGGCGGTGGAAGCAGGCGCCACGGCGGTGATCCAGCCGGGCGGCTCCATGCGTGACGCCGAGGTGATCGCCGCCGCCGATGCGGCCGGCCTTGCCATGGTGTTCACCGGCGTGCGTCACTTCAAGCACTGATCCCACCTCCACGGGCGCCGGTCCGCCGGCGCCCGTGCGCGACGCACCGCACAGACGGGCGCGCCATCCAAAGGATCTCCGAGGGGGAAACGCCACAGAACCTGCCACACGGGGGCATTCGGCATGAGCACATCCCTGGCCGCCACCGCGCCCCACCTGCGCCCGCGCTTCTGGCTGGTGCCGGGGACGCTGCTGGTGCTCTCCGCCGCGCTTTATGCCGCCGGGCCGGCCCTGGGATTGGCGCCGCGCACGGCGCTGGGGGCGGCCATCGGGCTGCTGTGCATGGGCCTGTGGGCCAGCGCGGCGCTGCCGGAAATCGTCACCACCTTCCTGTTCTTCGCCTTGGCGACGCTCACCGCCATCGTGCCGCCGCCGGTCGTGTTCTCCGGCTTTGCCGCCTCGGCCTTCTGGCTGGTGCTCTCCGGCATGGTGGTGGGCCTCGCCATCACCCGCACCGGGCTCGCCGCCCGCATCGCCCAGGCGCTGGCGGTGCCGCTGTCGCGCTCCTATCCGCGGCTGATCGCCGGGGTCATTGCCATCACCTATGGGTTGTCGTTCGTGATGCCGTCCAACATGGGCCGCATCGCGCTGCTGATCCCCATCATGCAGGCCTTGTGCGATCGCATCGGCCTCGCGCCCGGTCGCAAGGGCCGCACCGGGGTGATGCTGGCGGTGGGGTTCGGCACCTTTCTGCTCTCCGCCTCCATCCTGCCGGCCAATGTGCCGAACCTGGTGATGACCGGCGCCGCCGAGCAACTCTATGGGCTCCACTTCGGCTACCTGCCCTATTTCGCGCTGCATGCGCCGGTGATCGGCCTCGGCAAGGGCCTGCTGCTGATCGCCCTGATTTGCCTGATGTTTCCCGACAGCCTCGCCCACGAGCCGCCGCTGCAGGACGGCGCCCCGCCGACCCGCTGGAGCGGGGCGGAAAAGCGCTTGTCGGTGCTGCTGGTCATCACCCTGGCGCTGTGGATGAGCGACAGCGTCCACCACATCTCGCCCGCCTGGGTGGGGCTGGCGGGGGCGATGGTGTGCCTGATGCCGGGCATCGGCGTGCTGCCGGCGGAGGCGTTCGCGCAGATCAACATGCGCACCATCTTCTATATCGCCGGCCTGCTGGGCCTGATCGGCACGGTGAATGAAACCGGGGTCGGCAGTGCTCTGGGCCATGGGCTGGTGGGGCTGATGCCGTTCTCGCCCGAGGCGCCGGCGGCCAATTTCGCGCTGCTGCTGGGACTGGGCAGCGTGCTGTCGCTGGCGGCCACCGCCAATGGTGTGCCGGCGCTGCTCACCCCCATGGCCAAGGAATTGTCCGCCGCCACCGGCTTTTCCTTGCCGGCGGTGCTGCTGACGCAGGTGCTGGCCTTCTCCACCGTCATCCTGCCCTATCAGGCCCCGCCGATCATCGTGGCGCTGGAACTGGGCAAAGTGCGCCTCGCCGACGGCACCCGGCTGGCGTTGGCCAGTTCGGCCCTCACCTTCCTGCTGCTGGCCCCATTGGATTATGCGTGGTGGCGGCTGCTGGGAGTGATCTAGCCCAGCTTCAATCCGAGGCTGCTGATCAATTCGGCCGCCTGCGCGCGAGAAATGATGGCACCCTTGAAGCGGGTCACATCCGCCAGCTTGAGCCCGCCCAGATCGGCGCCACGCAGGTCAGCGCCCTCGAAGCGGGCGTGGGTGACATTGGCCTCGCGCAGATTGCAGTCCTTCAGCACCGCCTGACGGAAGTCCGCCTCGGTGAGGTCCGCATCCTGGAAGTCCAACCCCTCCAGATCGGCGCGCCGAAACGACATGCCCTTGAGATGGGCATTGATCAGCAGGCAGCGGGTGAAGGTGAGGCCGAAGGTGCTGGTGGCCACCAATTGGATGCCGGTGAGCTTGCAATCGGCAAAGGTCGCCGAGGCCAGGGTCGCCCGGCGGAACACCGAATTGTTGAAATCGCTACCGGAAAACTGCGCCTCGGTGAGGTCGCAGGAGGAGAAGTCCGCCCGCCCGCCCCGGCAGCGCACGAAGGCGCAGCCGCGCAGGTCCAGAGCAGAGAGATCCGCGTCGGCCAGCATCCAGCCGGAGAAGCGCACCGGCCCGCCATGGGCATCCAGGGCGGCTTCCACATGGGCGCGGCCAGCCGGCCCCGCCGGTGGGGTCGGCTCCGGCAGGGGCATTGATACGCGCGACACGCTCAGCGCGGGGCGCGCTTGGCGAGGATGCGCTGCAAGGTGCGGCGATGCATGGTCAGCCGGCGCGCCGTCTCCGACACGTTGCGGCCGCACAATTCATAGACCCGCTGGATATGCTCCCAGCGCACCCGGTCGGCGGACATGGGATTTTCCGGCGGCGAGGGCTTGTGGTCGGTGGTGGCCATGAGGGCCGCCATCACGTCGTCCGCATCGGCGGGCTTGGCGAGATAGTCCACGGCGCCCAGCTTCACCGCGGTCACGGCGGTGGCGATGTTGCCGTAGCCGGTCAGCACGATGGCGCGGGCATGGGGGCGGTGCTTCTTCAGGGCCGAGATCACATCCAGCCCGGTGCCGTCGCCGAGGCGCATGTCCACCACCGCATAAGCGGGCGCGGACTGCTCCACATGGGCCAGGCCCTCCGCCACGCTCTCGGCGGTGGTGACCACGAAGCCACGGGCTTCCATGGCGCGGGCAAGCCGCTGGAGAAACGACTTGTCGTCGTCGACGATCAGGACGGAACGCTCTTCAGCGGTCTCGGACGGCAGGGGCTCAGACATTGTTCTTTCCTTCGGGCGCCGGTGGCCAGCCGGCGCGGGTACGCGCGACGCTCCGGGCTTTTACGCTCCTTTTATCCCCTCGGGGGCATGGGTGCGTTGATTTGACGCAGTTTCATCCCCATCGAGGGCCACGGCGCTGCGCGGCCAGGAGATATGGACCTCCGCCCCGCGGGCCGGCAACGGACGGTTCTTCACCGACAAGGTGGCGCCGGTGCGCTCCAGCAAGGTCTTGGCGATGAAGAAGCCGAGGCCGAGGCCGCTCTCCTCCACCCCGTCGGCGCGGTCGCGGGTCCGGCTGGTCACATAAGGCTGGCCGATGCGGTCGCTGACTTCGGGCGAGAAGCCCGGTCCATCGTCCAGCACGATCAGTTCCATGCGGGTGCCGGTCCAACGGGCGGTGAGGTGCACCCGCTCGGCGGCGAAGTCCACCGCATTCTCCACCAGATTGCCCAGGCCGTAGATCAGGCCGGGATTGCGGGCGATCACCGGCTCGGCGTCGCGGTCTTCCGGCAGGTCCACCACGATGTCGATGCCGAAGTTCCGGTGCGGCTCCACCACTTCCTCGATCAGGATGGAGAGCGGCATGCGGTCGAACGGCGCGTCGCCGGAGCCGAGGGAGGTCAGCGTCTGGAGAATGTCGCGGCAGCGCTTCACCTGATCGCGCAGCAGGGCGATGTCGTCCGCATGGGGATCGTCGGGCTTGGTGGAATGCTCCAGTTCCCGCACCACGAGGGCGATGGTGGCCAGCGGCGTACCCAGTTCATGGGCCGCGGCCGCCGCCAACCCGTCCAGTTGGGAGAGATGCTGTTCGCGCGCCAGCACCAGTTCGGTGGCGGCAAGGGCGTCGGCCAGTTCGCGCGCTTCCTCGGCCACCCGCCAGGAGTGCAGGCCGATGAAGCCGACGGAGACCGACAGCGCCACCCAGGTTCCGGCCAGGAACAGGTCCGGCAGGACCGGCACATTGGTCTCCGCCCACGGCAGCGGCCAGTGCCACAGCCCCACCGCCCCGGCGCACACCACCGCGAACGCGCCCAGCATCACCGTGGTGCGCCATGACAAAGCGGTGGCCGAGATCATCACCGGCGCCAAATAGAGCAGCGCGAACGGATTGTTGAGGCCGCCGGTCAGATAGAGCAGCGCGGTCAGCTGAAGCACGTCATAGGCAAGCAAGGGACCAGCAGCCAGATCCGGCAGCCGACGGGCCACCGGATACTTGATGCGCAATAGAACATTTACCATCACCGACAATGCCACCACCACCAGGCAGGGGATCATCGGAACCGGAAAACCCAGCAAAATGGATACAATGACCAGAGCCAGCGTCTGGCCCACAACTGCCAACCATCTCAAGCGGATAAGGGTGTCCAGCCGAAGTCCTAAAGACCGCGCATGGGGGGCGAAAGCATGCTGCATGGAAGTGATTCTCTGCTGTTCTTTACGGCCGACCAGCCTCACGCAAGCAACGGCCGGCCAGTATCTGCCTGATATCAGGGGGAACTTTTGTCGTAATTGACGGTTCAATCATCCGCGGACAGTCTCTGCCCTGATAGATAAAAAGGACCCCTTCCATGGCGGCCATTGGTGAGTTTGTCGGCCCGGTGCGGCAACCGGTTGAGGGCGCGGCCCTCCAGTCATCGCCTCTCTACTGGATGTACGAGATGAGCCACGCCGCGCTCAACCCGTCGCGGGCCATGGCCGACGTCAGCCGGCTGCTGTTCAAGAACCCGATCAATCCGGTGTCCCATACTCCCATGGGCAAGTCGATGGCTGCCGCCTTCGAGCTGTTCGAGCGCACCACCCGGCGCTACGCCAAGCCGGAGTGGGGCATCACCGATACGACGGTGAATGGCCACCGCGTGCCGATCCATATCAATGCGGTGTGGGCGCGCCCGTTCTGCCGCCTGCTGCATTTCGAGCGGGAGTTCGCCCAGCCGCTGCGCCGGCCGCAGCCGCGGCTGGTGATCGTCGCGCCCATGTCCGGCCACCACGCGACCTTGCTGCGTGGCACCGTGGAAGCCTTCCTGCCCACCCATGACGTCTATGTCACCGACTGGCTCGACGCCAAGACCGTGCCTCTGGCGGACGGCAGGTTCGGTCTCGACGATTATGTGGACTATCTGATCTCCATCTTCCACCGCCTCGGCGGCGACTGCCATGTGCTGGCGGTGTGCCAGCCGGCGGTGCCGGTCTTGATGGCCATCGCCCGCATGGAGGCCGAGGACGATCCCTATGCGCCCAAATCCATGATCCTCATGGGCGGCCCCATCGACACCCGCGAGGCGCCCACCGCGGTGAATGCGCTGGCCAAAGACAAGGGCATCGAGTTCTTCCGCCGCAACGTCATCACCCAGGTGCCCTGGTCCCATGCAGGGGCGACCCGCCATGTCTATCCCGGCTTCCTCCAGCTCACCGGCTTCATGAGCATGAATCTGGATCGGCATGTGAAGGCCCATTACGATCTGTTCGGCCATCTGGTGAAGGGCGACGGCGACAGCGCCGAGAAGCACCGCGAATTCTACGACGAATATCTGGCGGTGATGGATCTGGACGCCCGCTTCTATCTGGAGACCGTGGAGAGCGTCTTCATCACCCATGCCCTGCCCACCGGGCAGATGCAGCACCGGGGCCAGCCGGTGAAGACCCAGGCCATTCATCGCACCGCGCTGATGACGGTGGAGGGCGAGAAGGACGACATCTCCGGCATCGGCCAGACCAAGGCGGCGCACACCTTGTGCCCGCGCATCCCCGAGGCCAAGCGCGCCCATTACATGCAGCCGGGCGTCGGTCACTATGGCGTGTTCAACGGCTCGCGCTTCCGTTCCGAGATCCAGCCGCGCATCGCCGATTTCATCCTGTCCCAGGAGTTTCCCCGGGCGGTGGACATGGACGGCGCCAACGTGACCGCCCTTTATCCGCGCTGAGTCTCGTGCGGCGGCGGGGCGTCGCCTGCGCCCCGCGTCCCCGCGCCGGAGCGGAGACCGTGCGGGCCGATCTGTCCTGTACCGGTCACACTTTATCAGTAGCGTGACGGGACGAATCTGACCAAGATCGCGGCGAACCCGCTTGGACCGCCATGCTCTTCCGCCGTCAGGACAGGCAGCCAGCCCCACCCGCCGCCAGGCCCCTGCGCGGCGCGGAGCAGGTTGCGCTGGTGCTGGACGACGAGACGCTCAAGGTCGAGATTCGCCGCCATCCCAGTGCCCAGCGCCTCACCCTGCGGGTGCGCGCGGCGTCGCGCGATGTCACCCTGACGGCCCCGCCCCACGTGCCTTTTGCCACCGCCGCCGCCTTTGTGCAGCGGCATCGGGAATGGGTGCGGGTGCGGCTGGGGCGGTTGCCGGAAGGGGTGCCCTTCGTCCATGGGGCGATGATCCCGCTGCGCGGCATTCCCCATCGCATCGATCATCGGCCCGAGGCCCGCGGCACCGTCTGGCTTGAGCCGGAAGTGGACGGGGAGCCCCCGCTGATCTGCGTCGCCGGCGATGGGCCGCATGTGGCGCGGCGGGTGGAAGACTTCCTCAAGCGTCAGGCGCGCGCCGACATCACCGCCGCCAGTCGGCGCCATGCCGCATCCATGAAGGTGGAGATCGGCCGCATCACCTTGCGCGATACCGCCAGCCGCTGGGGATCCTGCTCCTCCCAGGGGGATCTGTCGTTTTCCTGGCGGATGATCCTGGCGCCGGCCTTCGTGCTGGATTATCTGGCCGCCCACGAGGTCTGCCACCGGCTGGAGATGAACCACGGGCCGCGCTACTGGCGGCTGGTGGAGAGCATCTTCCCCGAGCGCCGCACGGCGGAAGCCTGGCTGCGCGCGAACGGCGCCGGCCTGCATCGCTACGGCGCGCAATAGCTGCCCTTCGCTCCCGCGCACCAAAAAGGGCGCCCCGGTGAGGGAGCGCCCTGTTCAAACCTCAGCCGGGGAAACGTCCCGCGACGCGCGCCCGGCGCAGGGGGCTCAGCGGCGGCGCATCAGCGCGAAGGCGCCCGGGCCAGCGGCGAAATAGAACATCGTGCCGGCGATGATCGCCATGTTCTTGAAGAACTGGGTCTGCTGCGCAGCCTGGGCGGCGGCATCGGGCATGGCCCAGAAATTGTGCGAGGTCAGGGTCGCCACCAGGGTGAACCCACCCACCAGGATCGCGGTCAAGCGCGGCAGCACGCCGAGAATCAGCAGGATGGAGCCGCCGATTTCCACGCTGGCCGCCAACGCCGCCAGGAGATCGGGGGAGGGCAGGCCCTTGCCGGCGAGCATGCCCGCCATCTTGCCCAGATCCATCGCCTTGTTGACGCCGGCAGGCAGGAACAGGGCGGCCATGAGCAGGCGGCCCACCAACAGCGCGAGATCGTCCAGACGGTTCATCATGTCTACCTTGTTCGGTCCGCGTCGCCTGAGGCTGGAAAGAAGCCTTTCTGGACGCGGTTCATGGGGGCACGCGGTTCATACCGCAATGCAGCATGTGCGTGAGAGGCGCCGTCCTTGGCAAGGCCGGGCTAAAACACAACTTCTTGACGACGCTCGTCCGCGGCCTCGAACAGGCTCAGCGCTGGTGTGTCTTCGAGAGCGAAAACAGCAGATGCGCCGACAGCGGCAACGCCACGGACAAAGCGGCGAACCGGAACAGATGATGCGCGCTCATGAAGGCCGGGTCATAGCCCATGGCGAAGCCCAAAGCCGTCATGGTCTCCAGGGCGCCGGGCGCAAAGGCGGTGACCATCTTGCCGGTCTCTTCCCCGGTGAGCGCCGACGCCAGCACTGCCATGCCCAGCGAGATCACCACCGCCACCACAAACCCGCCCAAGGAGGCCAGGAAGCTGGAGCGCAGGATCGCCAGCGAGGTGCCCTGGAACCGGATCCCGACGCTGGCCCCCAGCACGATGAAGGCCGGAATCAGCATCTGCGCCGGTAGATGCGCCTGCGAGATCCCCGACAGGTGCAGCCCGGCGCTGCCCGCCATCGCCCCCAGCAGCATGCCGCCGGGAATGCGCACCCACGCAAACAACAGGGCCGCCACAGCACTGGCCAGCAGCAGCACCGCCACCGCGCCTAAGGGCGAGTCCACCGCCGGCGTGGGACTGCCCATGGCATGGCCGCCGGCCACCCCCAAGAGATGCGGCAGGCCGGCCACCAGCAGGAACAGCCTCAGGCCCTGGGAGAAGGCGACCTTGCGCATGTCGGCGGAGGTGGTCTCGGCCATGGCGATCACCGCCGACAGCGCGCCGGGCGCCGAGGCATAAAGCGCGGTGGCCAGATCCCAGCCCGCCACCTTGCGGAAATAGAGCATGCAGCAGGCGATCACCGCGATGACGCTCACGGCGAGACAGGCCATGCTCACCGGCCAGGTGCTGGCCTGGGCCAGGGTGTCCGAGGACAAAGCCGCGCCCATGGAGGCGCCGAGCACCACGAAGGTCACCCAGCGCACCGGCTCCGGCACCGCCATGGGGCGATCCGCCAGCGCCCACAGGGTGGTGGCCACCAGCGCCCCGGACATCCAGGGCGCGGGAAATCCCAGGGCCGAGGCCAAGGCGCCGCCGGCCGTGCCCACCCCTGCGGTCAGGAGCACGGCCAGCCAGACAGACGCATCCGGCGCGAGGAACCGCCGCACGCCGGGCTACGGTGCCGGCTGGCGATCGAGCCAGGCCACCAGGCGGGCGGTGGCTTCTTTCAGCTGCGCCTCGCCGCGGGCGTAGCACAGCCGCAAATAGCGCTCGCCGCCGGGACCGAAGGCGGTGCCGGGGGCCAGGCCCACATTGGCCTCGTCAATGAGCTGCAAGGCGAGGCGGCGCACGTCGTCATGGCCGGGAATGGACAGGAACAGATAGAAGGCGCCGTGCGGCTTCACCAGATCCACCTTGCCGGTGGCGATCAAGGGATCGGCCACCAGGTCGCAGCCGTGCCGGGCGCGGGCGATCTGCTCGGCGACGAACGGCTCGCCCTGTTCCAGCGCGGCGATGGCGCCGCGCTGCATGAAGGCGGCAACGCCGGAGGTGGAATATTGCACCAGATTTTCCACGATCTGGCCCAAAGCCGGCGGGGCTTCCAGCCAGCCGATGCGCCAGCCGGTCATGGCCCAGTTCTTGGAAAAGGTCTGCACGAACAGGATGTGGTCGTCCGCATCCATGATGTCGTGGAACGAGGGCGCCCGCGCCTCGTCGCCATAATAAAAGCGGCCATAGATTTCGTCGGCCACGATCCACAGGCCGTGCTTGCGCGCCAGGGCCAGGACGGCGCGCAGATCATCGTGGCTGGCCACGAAGCCGGTGGGATTGGCCGGGGTATTGATGAAGATGGTGCGGGTGCGGGGCGTGATCGCCGCCGCCAGCCGCTCGATATCCAAGCTGAAGCCGGCGGGGCCGGAGGTGAACGGCACATAGACCGGCTTGGCGCCGATCTTCTCCGCCGCCGCCGCCGCATTGGGCCAGGCCGGGGTGGGGATGATGATCTCGTCGCCCGCCGCCAGGGTCATGGTGAAGGCGATATGGATCGACTGCATGCCGGAGCCGGTGACGAAGAAGCGCTCCGGGTCCACCGGGATATTGTAGAGCCCGGCCATGTAGCGGGCGATGGCACCGCGCAGATCCGGCAGGCCGCGCTGCCAGGTGTAGAAGGTCTGGCCGCCGTGCAGGGCCTGCGCCGCCGCTTCGCAGATGAAGGCGGGCGTGGCGATATCGCCTTCGCCGACCCACAGCGGAATCAGGCCTTCGCGGCCGGCGCCGTAATTCTTGACCTCGACGATGCCGCTCTGGGGCAGCGCCGCCACATGGGCGCGCACCTCGGCAAACAGGCGATCTTCAGGGGCGGGGGAGGCGAGGCGGGAGGCGGCGGCAAGGGCGGAAGCGGGCATGGGATATCGGCAAGTCATTGGAAACGAAGGCCGGACCATAGACCGATTTGGTGGCTCGCGCCCATCAATTCCCGTGTACGGCCCATCGCTGCCGGTGATGCGAGCGCCTCAAGACACCTCTCCATGCTGTCAAAAGCGGCGTTGGCGCCTTCGCCGTTTGCATGGATGCAAGCATTTCTTGCGCAGTGGTGTCTTGCTCCATACCGCCATTGGCTTAAGTGCTGGCGCAGGCGGCATCGGCCGCTCCCGCCCAAAAGGTGATCCCCATGAGCTACAAGATCGACCAGGCCGCTCTGGACCTGCTGTTCCTGAAGGCCCGCTCCCACAACGGCTGGACCGCGCAGGACGTCACCGACGCCGAGCTGAAGGCGCTGTACGAGCTCTATATCTACGGCCCCACCTCGGCCAACACCCAGCCCGCCCGCCTGGTGTTCGTGCGCTCCGCCGAAGCCAAGGCCCGGTTGCAGCCGGCGCTGTCGGAAGGCAACCAGAAGGCGCTGGCCGCCCCGGTCATCGCCATCATCGGCTACGATCTGGAATTCTTCGAGAAGATCCCGCAGCTGTTCCCGCACAATCCGGGCTTCAAGGATCTGTTCGTCAACAATCCCGGCATGGTCGAGCCCCACGCCTTCCGCAATTCCTCGCTCCAGGGCGCCTATCTGATCCTCGCCGCCCGCGCGGTGGGCCTGGATGTGGGCCCCATGTCCGGCTTCAACGCCGCCAAGGTGGATGAGGAATTCTTCGCCGGCACCAAGATCAAGACCAACTTCATCGCCGCTCTGGGCCATGGCGATCATTCCAAGGTGTTCGACCGCCTGCCGCGCCTGTCCTTCGACGAAGGCGCCAAGATCGTCTGATCCTGCGCCGCGACCCGCCGCTCTCGTCGGCGGGTCGCGGGCACAAGGCTCAGTCTTCGCCGGGATCGGCCAGATAGCCGGCAGCAACGATGCCGGCCACAGCGCAGGTTTCGTCATTGTCCGACGTGTCGCCGGAGATGCCCACCACGCCGATGACCTTGCGGTCCGCATCGCGGATCAGCACGCCGCCGGGCACCGGCACCAGATCGCCGCCGGTGGCCGAGGCCGCCGCGGAGATGAAGAACGGCTGGTCCTTGGCTCTACGGAACAGCGAGCGCGAGCCCATGCCCAGCGCCAATGCGCCCCGGGCCTTGCCCAGCGCAATTTCCGCCCGCTTCAGGCTGGTGCCGTCCTGGGCTGCGAAGGCTTTCAGGGCGCCGCGCGCATCCAGCACGGCGATGGCCAGGGGGCTCAAGGCCAGGCTGCGGGATTTCTCCAGCGCGGTGGCGACGATGGTCTGGGCCTGATCCAGGGTCAATTCGGACATGCTGCCTCCCAAGGCGTTGAAAGCCGGTCTCCCGCCGGCACGCACCACGGGCCGACTGCGCGGTTTAAGCCGAATCGCGCGGCCGCGCACCCCCGGCGCGCGCGCCCTCATGGTGCGCCGCCCGGCGGGCGGTCACGGCGCGGGAGGGGCCAGGGTGAACACCGTGCGACGGTTGCCCTCGTCATCCAACCATGCCGCCTCCAGGTCGGCCATGGGGATCGTTCGGGTGGCGATGCGCAGGCCGGCCGGCACCGCGGCGCGCAACACCCCATCGATGGCCCGCAACAGCCCTTGGGGCGCGATGCTGCCCATGCCGCTGCCCATCAAGGTGAGCGCGGACGAGCGCAGCACCGCACCGGGCAGGCGGATGATGGGTCCGCTCGCCTCGCCGATCTGGACGAAGCGGATCGGCACCGCGTCGGGACCGGCCTTGGCCGCGGCGACCAGCAGCGCTTCGGCGCTGGGGCCCCAGAGATAATCGAGCACCACATCCACGCCGCCGGCGAACGCGGCCATTGCGCCGGCCTCGAAAGCCTCCATGTCCGCTCCGAGCTCGAGCGTGACGTCCGCGCCGAGCGTCTCCAGCTCCCGCAGGGCCTGCGCGCTGCGCCCGGTGGCGATGACTTTTCCCGCACCCAGATGCCTGGCGATCTGCACCGCCAGCCGCCCGGAAATGCCGGTGGCGCCGTTGATGAGCACGGTCTCGCCCGGCTGGAGCCGCGCCCGCTCGGTCAAAGCCGCCCAGGACGACATGCCGGGATTGGCGATGGCGGCGGCGGTCGCGTCATCGAGGGCCTCCGGCAAGTCCAGACAGTGCGTGGCAGCAACGACGGTGCGCTCGGCCATGCTGCCGAACGGGGCCCGCGGCAGAACGAAGTAGACCCGTCGCCCCTGGGAAGTGCGGCCGACGCCGTCAATGCCGACCCCGAACGGGAAGGTGCCGGTGGCGCTGTAGTGCCGGCCGGAAGCCCGGCTGCGGGTGAGTTGGCTGAGCGCGGCGGCGGTGACCGCCACAAGACATTCGTGATCCCCCGCCTGCGGTTCCGCCACCGCGCGGAGCACAGGCGTCTGGCCTGCCCCTTGGACAATTGCTGCCTGCATGGACGTGAGTCTTTCCCTGGTCGTTATTGCGTGTAAAATGCACATAAATCCAGCGAGCGACCCCGTCAATGAAAACCGTGCAAAATACACATAATAGATCCCAGCTGCGCGCGCTCCATGGCGCAGTTCTGGACATTGTCGCCATCATCAACCGGCCGCAGGGCGACGATGTGCTGATCCAGGAAGCCGCCATTCCCCTGGACCGGGCGCTGTTTCCGCTGCTGGTGGGGGTGGAGCGGTTCGGCCCCATCGGCATCGTCGATCTTGCGGATCGGGCCGGGCGCGACCACACCACCGTGAGCCGTCAGGTGGCCAAGCTGGTGAGCCTGGGGCTGGCGGAACGCCGGGAGAGCCCGGTCGACCGTCGCGTGCGCGAAGTGGTCATCACGGCGAAGGGCAAGGCGATGACCGATGCGGTGGACGCGGCGCGAGACCGGTTGGGGCAGGCGATCTTCGCCGCCTGGGACGCCCGCGAGGTGGACGACCTGGTCCGGCTGATGTGCAGGTTCGCCGACGACCTGAAGGCCGGCATCGCGCGCGCCGCGGCGGGGGACAGGGGCTGAGGCGGGGCGATTTCGCATTCTCACGCCGCCGGCGCCATGGCAGCATCGCCATGGGTGCGATCCGCGCCGCATGAAGCGACCGCCATGAGCCTGAAGCGCCAGAGCCACGAACCGGGCCATCGCCGCAAATTCCTGGTGATCGTGGACGACACCCCGGAATGCGATCGCGCGGTCTATTACGCCGCCCGCCGCGCCGCCCGCACCCGTGGCGGCCTGGTGCTGCTGGGGGTTCTGGAACTGGAGGACGCCCACCAGCAATGGCTGGGCGTCGCCGATCTCATGCGCGCGGAAGCCACCGAGACCGCCCAGCGGCGGCTGGACGATTATGTGGCCCGCGCCCGTCAGGTGGCCGGCATCACCGCCGAGACGGTGATTCGCGAGGGCAACCGCACCGCCATCCTGCCGGCCTTGATCGCCGAGGATCGCGACATCGCCATTCTGGTGCTGGCCGCCGGCATCCACCGCGAAGGCCCCGGCCCGCTGGTGAGCGCCCTGGGCGGGGCGCATTCCGCCTCCTTCCCCATTCCCATCACCATCGTCCCCGGCGCGCTCTCCGACGAAGATCTCGACGCCATGGCCTGACCCGCACCCTGGCGGGGGGCGGCGGCATCCGGCACAGTGCGCGCGCCATGGGAGGGACACCGTGAAACTGTTCGAGGCGCGTCGGCCGGCCACGCTGGAAGAGGTGTCGTGGCTGCGCAAGGCGCTGCGGCGGCAGTTCGCGCAATTGCGCATCGGCGCCGACATCGCCGATGAAGTGGTGCTGGCCATGGTGGAACTGGCCACCAACATCGTGCGCCACGCCATCCCCCCGGCCAATGAGATCGGCCTGGATGCGGATCTGGACGGGGTGGTGATCACCCTCACCCTCACCGACGACGGCGGCGCCTATCCCCAGTTCGAGGATCGCTGGCGGCGGGTGCGGCTGGCCGGCTCCGATCCGGAAGGCGGCAGCGGCCGGGGCCTCGCTATCGCCCGCGGCGCGCTCGACACCGCCAGCTATGAGGCCGGGCCGCCCAACCGCCTGATCGTGCGCCGCCAATTGGCGCGGCGGCGGCCGCAGGTGCTGGTGGTGGAGGACGAGCCGGTCCTGCTGGATGCCTATCTCACCTTGCTGGAACCCTATTACCGGGTGCTGCCGGCCCAGACCTTGCGCAATGCCTTGGCCATCGCCCGCAAGACCAAGGTGGATCTGATCCTCACCGATTTCCACTTGGGGTCGGAGCCAGGCACGGCGCTGTTGGAAGCGCTGGAGAATGACAGCGAGCGCCCGCCCATCCCCATCGTCATGATCACCGGCGACCCTACGGTGCGGCTGCGGGTGCTGGAACTGGGGGTGGATACCTTCCTCACCAAGCCGGTGGTGCCCGAGCGGCTGCTGGAGACGGTGAAATTGGCTTTGGTGCGCTCAGCGCGGCAGCGGGCGCGGCTGTTCCAATATTTCGCCTCCTCGCTCGACCTGCTGCTGCGCCCGACCCTGCCGGAGCGGCTCGGCATCTTCGCCGCCGCCTTGCGCTGGGAAACCGCCGATATCGGCGGCGGCGACCTGGTGGTGCATCTGCCCCGCGCCGATGGCGACCGGGTGGTGCTGGTGGACGTTATGGGCCACGGCATCAATGCCAAGGCCGGCGCCATCGCCCATGCGGCCATGATCCGCGCCCTGGATGTGGGGCAGGGGCTCCCGCCCGGCCCATTCCTCGCCCGCTGGTCGCGCCTCGTGTTCAGCGAAGCGGGGTTTGACGCGGTGGTGGCCACCGCTCTGGTGGTGGACCTGCATGCGGGCGGGCGGATCGAGATCGCCTCCGCCGGCCATCCCCGACCCATGGTGGTGTCCCGCGACCGCGCGATCGCCCTGGAGGTGGATGGCCCGCTGCTGGGCTTCACCGACCATGGCGACTACCGGACCGTCAGCCTGACCTTGGCCGCTGGCGAGCGCCTGCTGCTGGCCACCGATGGCCTCGATCCGGCGGAACTGGCCAGCGGCGGGCCATGCCCGGACTGGCTCACCGGCGATCTGTGCAGCCGCCATGCGGCGGCGCTGGAAACCGCCGCCAGCCGCGCCGCCAGCCGGGTGGCCGCGCGGCTGGGTCCCGATCCGCAGGATGACTGGATGATGGTGCTGATCGAACGGGCGGACGATCGCCCGGCGCAGCCCGACGCCCTGCCGCCCATGGCCGGGCAGGTCCGGCACGCGGACCCGGCGCCGATTGATGCAGCGGTGGCGTCAGACCCGGCGCCGGTGTGGACCATCAAGGCGGACGCCGCCACCATCGCACCCGCAGCTGTCACGCCGCAACCGTCCGCTCCCGCCGCCGCGCCAGAAGCGCCGAGCGAGGACGGGCCGCAGTTTCATCCCGCCGGCATCGCCGCCTTGCGCAAGGCGGTGGGGGAGGATGCCTTTGGCCGGCTGGCGTCCCGCTTCCTGGAGAATGTGGCGCAGAAGATCGCCCAATGGGACGCGGCGCAGGATCCCGCGGCGGTGGTCTCCGCCGCCCACGCGCTGGCCGGCCTGCTGGGACAGTTCGGCCTGGCGGGTGCGGCGGCGCGGGCGCGGGCGGTGGAACTGGAGCCTGATCCGGAGGTGCGTCTCATCCTGGCGCGCGGGGTCGGCCCGCTGGCGCGGGAAGAGATCGCCCTGTTCCAGGCCTGGTTCGCGCAGGACGGATGACCAAACCGGCGCCGGGCAGGGCGGTTGCGAGCGGAGCCTGGGGTGGATCTCGCCGCAGAAACGCCGCGGGCGCTATTTATTTGCCGGCGAAATGAACTTTCGTCGCAGCTAAGCTTTTTCCGCCGTGATCTGCTTGTGGAGTGACGAGAGCCCCTCCGCATAGGTCGGATAGGCCAGATGCACGCCCAAAGCCGCCTTCAGCCGGGTGTTCCGCACCCGCTTGCTCGCGCCCCAGAAGGACAGCGCCATGGGACTCATGGTCTTGGCGGCTTCGCTAAAGCTGATCGCGGGCGGCGGCGCCAGGCCCAGCAGGCCGGCGGCAAAGACGATGGGATCACCTGGGGGCGCTGGGAGGTCGTCGGTGACATTGAGCAGGCCGCCGAACCGCTGCGCCAGCACCGCGGCGATGGTAGTGGAGATGTCGTCCACATGGATGCGGTTGAACACCTGGTCCGGCTTCTCGATCCGCCGCGCCTCGCCGGCCAGGACTTGCACGAAGGCGTTGCGCCCCGGGCCATAGATGCCCGCCAGCCGCAGCACCGCTACCGGAATGCCCCGCGCGGCGCCGAACGCCAGCAGGTTCGCTTCCGCCGCCAGCCGCCGCTCGAGCCGGGCGCTGCCGGCCTTGGGCGGGGTGTCCTCATCCACCCAGCCGCCCTGATGGTCGCCATAGACCCCCAAGGTGGTGAGATAGATGATCTGCTTCAGTGCCGGACTGGCGGTGAGCGCCGCGCGGGCCACGGCCAGCAGCGGATCGCCATTGGCCTCCGGCGGCGCGGACAGCAGCAGCACATCCGCCGCCGCCACCGCATCGGCCAGGGCGGGGGTGAGGCTTGTGCCATCGAACAGCACGCCCTCGAAGCCGGCGTCCTGCACCTTCGCCACGCCCTCGGGCGTGCGGGCGGTGCCGATCACCCGGTCAAAGGTGGCGGGGAAAGCGGCGAGAAAATGCCGGGCGCAATAGCCCAGCCCGACGGCGAGCAGAGTGGTCATGCCCCCAGGTGTGGCGAAGAAGTTCGACAAGGGCAAGACGGCTGGCCCCGCAGTGGGTCGCGTTTCGGCCCGGACCCATCTCCGCTCACCGACGGGCAGGGATCACCCCCGTCGCCGCAGACTGATCCTCAGGCCAAAGGGCCGGGATTGGCCGCCCACTCCGCCGCCACCTCCGGATCGGCCTCTCCCGGAGCGTGCGTGCCGGCCAGCAGCGCGAAGGCCTTGGCATCCAGCAGGCGCGAGAGTGCCCACACCGCCGCCCCACGCACCAGCGGCTCGGGATCGGCCAGCAGGGCGCGCGCCGGCTCGGCCTGTGCCGGATCGGCGGAATTGCCCAAAGCGATCAGCACGTTGCGCAGAAACCGCGCCCGCCCGGTGCGCTTGATCGGGCTCTTGGCGAAGCGGGCGCGGAAGCCGGCGTCATCCAGCGCCGCCAGTTCCGCCAAGGCGGGGGCGCGATTGTCGTCGCGGGCGGCAAGCTTTGCCTCCTGGCCCAGCACCGCGAACTTGTTCCAGGGGCAGGCGGCCAGGCAATCGTCGCAGCCATAGATGCGGTTGCCCATGAGCGGGCGCAGCTCGCGCGGGATCGGCCCCTTATGCTCGATGGTCAAATAGGAAATGCAGCGCCGCGCATCCAGTTGATAGGGCGCCGGAAACGCCGCCGTGGGGCAGGCCTCCAGACAGGCGCGGCAGCCGCCGCAATGATCGCCGGAGGGGTCATCCGCCGGCAGGTCCAAGGTGGTGGCGATGGCGCCGAGGAACAGCCAGGAGCCCCGCGCCCGCGACACCAGATTGGTATGCTTGCCCTGCCAGCCCAGGCCCGCCGCCATCGCGAGGGGCTTTTCCATCAGCGGGGCGGTGTCCACGAACACCTTCACATCGCCCGCGCGCGCCGCTGCCAGCAGGCCGCGCGCCACGCGCTTCAGCTTGGCCTTGATCAGGTCGTGATAATCCTCGCCCTGGGCATAGACCGAGATGGCGCCGTGGCTGCGCTGGGCGAGGATGGCACGGGGATCCTGGTCGGGGCCGTAATTCAGGCCCAGCATCACCACCTTGAGCGCCGCCGGCCACATGGCGCGGGCATGCACCCGGCGATCCACGGTCTCGGCCATCCAGCCCATGTCGCCATAGCGCTCTTCGGCGATCCAGGCCCGCAGGCGCTCGCCGGCCGGCCCCACCATGTCGGGCTCGGCGATGCCGAAGGCATCGAAGCCTTCCGCCAGGGCCAAGGTGCGCGCGTGATCCTTGAGGGAGAGCGGATCGGGAGAAACAGCGGGGCGCGCGCTCATGGGCGGGACCGCGCATTTGGTTTCACGTGAAACTTATTGCCGGCGATCCACCCGCCGGCGTGCCAAGCGAAACTCAGAAGTCCAGATCCGCATAGGTCTTGGACGCCGGCATGCCGGGAATGGAATCCGACAGGATGGCGCGGAAGGTCGGGCGGGATTTCACCCGCGCGTACCAAGCCTTGGCATCCTCGTCCACGTCCCACGGCACATCGCCCAGATAGTCGGCGACGGAGAGATGCGCGGCCGCCGCCAGATCCGCATGGGTCAGCTGCTCGCCGGCCAGCCAGTTCCGCGCCTTGGCCAGCCAGCCGATATATTTCAGATGATAGCGGATATTGGCCCGCGCCGCGCGCAGCGCGGTGGCGTCCGGCGGACCGCCGCCCTGGTCCGCCTTCATGTAGCGCTTGTAGATGCGCTCGCGCACCAGATGGTCGGTGACGTCGAGGAACATCTTTTCATTGTACCAGGCCACCAGGCGCCGCACCTCGATGCGCTCCAGCGGGGCATGGGGCAGCAGCCGGCGATCGGCCAAAGCGAGGCCCCGGGTCTCGTCGAGATATTCGGCGATGATCGCCGCGCCGGGGGCGGAGGGCACATGCTCTTCCACCAGCACCGGGGTTTCGCCGGCCGGATTCAGCGCCAGGAACTCAGGCTTGCGCTCCCACACGCGCACTTCCACCAGGTCCGGCTCGATGCCGTATTCCGCCAGTAGCAGGCGGACGAAGCGCGAATGGGGGCAGAAGGGATGATGATGGAGTTGCATGAAAGGGGAACTGGCCGCCGTTCAGAGCAGGATGCGGGAAGAGGAGAAGCGGTTTTCGGACGACATGATGCTCCGACCTTTAGGGCTCGGCCGCAGTCTGGAACTCGAACCCAAGGGCTGCGAAATCCAGGCGACCGAACGGGGGTGGGCCGCTCCGGTCCCCATCGTCTAAATGCGTTCTTGCGGTGCCGCAAGCACACAATCACCGGAGCGCTGTGGCAAGGCCGCAACATGGTTCACGTATTTCCACAACCTGCCGTTAAGCAAAGCGCCGCCGCTGTGGAGGATATTCAGGGGCTCTGTTTCGCAAGTCCGTGGCGGATTTCATAGCAAAATCAATCCTTGCTGCCGCGCGCCTGTGTCTGTCCGCGCGCCCGTGGCCGCCAGAACCCCGATTGCGCGGCGCGGTGCAAGGCGACAGGATGCCGGGCGCGCGCCGCATCGCGCCAGTCTCTCTCCTCCGTTCGCCTGGATCTGCGACCCCATGACCCTCGGTACCTTGCTCGAAGCCCTCGCCCTCGGCCTGCTGGAGGGCTTCACCGAGTTCATTCCCGTCTCCTCCACCGCCCATCTGCTGCTGGCCGCCCACTTCATCGGCTTCGAGAGCACCGGCAAGGCGTTCGAGGTGCTGATCCAGCTGGGCGCGGTGCTGGCCATCCTCACGGTCTATTTCCAGCGCTTCCTGCGGGTGGCGGTGGCGCTGCCCACCAATCCCGGCGCCCGCCGCTTCGTGCTGGGGGTGCTGATCGCCTTCCTGCCCGCCGCCATCATCGGCGCGGCGCTGCACGGCTTCATCAAGCAGGTGCTGTTCGAGAGCCCGGCGCTGATCTGCGGCACGCTGATCTTCGGCGGCGTGGTGCTGATCATCATCGACAAGATGACGTTCCAGCCGCGCTTCAACAATGCCATGGGCTTCCCGCTCAAGGTGACCCTGGGCATCGGCTTCTTCCAGTGCCTGGCCATGATCCCCGGCATGTCGCGCTCGGGCTCCACCATCGTCGGCGCCATGCTGCTGGGGGCGGACAAGCGCTCGGCGGCGGAATTCTCCTTCTTCCTGGCCCTGCCCACCATGGCCGGGGCGTTCGCCTACGATTTGTTCAAGAACCGCAACGAACTGTCGGTGGATGACGGGCTGCTGATCGCGGTGGGCTTCGTCGCCGCCTTCTGCTCGGCGGTGCTGGTGATCCGCAGCCTGCTGGATTTCGTCTCGCGCAATGGCTACGCGGTGTTCGGCTGGTGGCGCATCGTGGTGGGTCTCGCGGGCCTTGCCGCTCTGGGGCTTGGCTACTGAGCCGCCTTTGTCCATCCCCGTGCCCGACACCCCGCCCGGCTCGGCCGCGGCGGGGTTTCTTTTGCGCCGGAGCGGATCAGAAGTCGGTGGCGATGCCGCCCACTTCCCAATCGCCATAGCGCACCGGCTCCTTGCCGCCGCGGCCATTATATTCCTTGGGCAATTGCGCCGCCGCATCGATGGCAGCGCGCCGCGCTTCGGCTTCCGCCAAGGCCCGCTTGGCCGCTTCGCTCAAGGGCTTGCGGGGGCTGGCATCTGATGCCAACCGAGGATCCTCTACGTCGCGCTCGGCCACTTCTTTCTCCCGGTACCAGAATGACGTGACTTCAAAGCCGAGGTGCATTTAGCTTGAGGTCAGCGGTTGCATTCTAGCGCGGTCGGGAGCCAAGACCATGCACATTGCCGAAATCAAAATTGAGGACGTGTGGCTCGAGATCAGCATCGAAAAGGCGCTCAAGCTTTCAAACAAATACCTGATGCGCTGCGCCGGCTGTCAGGGTCGAGTGCACGCCAACAAACCATATTCTGACGGAGCCGCTGCACAGTTCTCGCATGCCCAAGCCCATTCCGGATGCAAGCTGTCGCTCTATCATTTCGAGCCCCCAGCTTCGAGGCACCCTAATCCCGTCTCGTGACGAGCTTTCCGCTCCTGTAGGGGGGTGAAAAGGGCCGGGTGGTTGCCCGCCGCGCCGGGGCATGGTAGCGACCCGCCACCTTCGCCGGGGGCGAACCCGTTTCAAATGGAGATTAGCATGTCGACGCAAAATGGCAGCCCGACCGATCCCAAGGCGCCGGCGCTCAACGTGCTGGTGCAATATATCAAGGACTTCTCGTTCGAGAATCCCAATGCCCCCCGCTCGCTCGGCGCCCCCCAGGGCCAGCCCGACGTGAACATCCAGATCAACGTCAACGCCCGCCCGCTGCAGAATGGCGAGTTCGAGGTCGAGCTGAAGATCGACGGCAATGCCGCCGTGCAGGGCAACACCCTGTTCGCGTTCGATTTGACCTATGGCGGCATCTTCCGCGTCATCAATGTGCCGGAGCAGAGCCTCCAGCCGGTGGTGCTGATCGAGTGCCCCCGCCTGCTGTTCCCGTTCGCCCGCCAGATCATCGCCGAAGCGGTGCGCGGCGGCGGCTTCCCGCCGCTGATGATCGATCCGGTGGATTTTGCCGCTCTGTTCCAGCAGCGCATGGCGTCCGAAGCCCAGAACATGCAGACCATCGGCGAAGCCTGAGCCGAACGCTCCGCGCCTGCGGGCGCGGCAGATGCTGACATGAAGCAATCCCCGGCCCGCGGCCGGGGATTTTTTGTTTGCGCTGCCGGTTCTGATCGCACCGCCCGAGCCGGCGCGGCGGCCGGGATCGGGACATAAAAAACGCGCCCAAGCGTGAGCCGGGGCGCGTTTTCGTGTCCGGTGGCTGCGGGCGTCGGCCCGCATCCGGTCAGGTGTTCATCGAGTCGAAGAAGTCCTGATTGGTCTTGGTCTGGCGCAGCTTGTCCATCAGGAACTCGATGGCGTCCACCGTGCCCATGGGGTTCAGGATACGGCGCAGCACATACATCTTCTTGAGCACGTCGGCGGGAACCAGCAGCTCTTCCTTGCGGGTGCCGGACCGGGTGATGTCGATGGCGGGGAACACCCGCTTGTCGGACACCTTGCGGTCCAGGATCACTTCGGAATTGCCGGTGCCCTTGAACTCTTCGAAGATCACTTCGTCCATGCGCGAGCCGGTATCGATCAGCGCGGTGGCGATGATGGTCAGCGAGCCGCCTTCCTCGATATTGCGCGCCGCGCCGAAGAAGCGCTTGGGGCGCTGCAAAGCGTTGGCGTCCACGCCGCCGGTCAGCACCTTGCCGGAGGACGGCACCACGGTGTTGTAGGCGCGGCCCAGGCGGGTAATCGAGTCGAGCAGGATGACCACGTCGCGGCCATGCTCCACTAGGCGCTTGGCCTTCTCGATGACCATTTCGGCCACCTGCACGTGGCGGGTCGCCGGTTCGTCGAAGGTGGAGGAGACCACCTCGCCCTTCACCGAGCGCTGCATGTCGGTGACTTCCTCAGGCCGCTCGTCGATGAGCAGCACGATCAGGAAGCATTCCGGATGGTTGGCGGTGATGGACTTGGCGATGTTCTGCAGCAGCACGGTCTTGCCGGTGCGCGGCGGCGCCACGATCAGGCCGCGCTGGCCTTTGCCGATGGGCGAAACCACGTCGATGATGCGGGCGGAGAAGTCCTTCTTGCCGCCGGCGTCCTCGAATTCCAGCTTCAGCCGCTCGTCGGGATAAAGCGGGGTGAGGTTGTCGAAATTGATCTTGTGCTTGGTTTTCTCAGGGTCTTCGAAATTGATCGTGTTGACCTTGAGCAGGGCAAAATACCGCTCGCCCTCTTTGGGACTGCGGATCTGGCCCTCAACGGTGTCGCCGGTGCGCAGGCCGAAGCGGCGGATCTGCGAGGGCGAGACATAGATGTCGTCCGGGCCGGGCAGATAATTGGCGTCCGGCGAGCGCAGGAAGCCGAAGCCGTCCTGAAGCACCTCGACGACGCCCTGGCCGATGATGTCGGTCTCGGTGGCCGCGAGCTGCTTGAGAATGGCGAACATCAGCTCCTGCTTGCGCAGGGTGCTGGCATTTTCCACCTCGTTCTCTTCGGCAAAGGCCAACAGTTCGACGGGGGTTTTGGACTTGAGATCCTGGAGTTTCACTTCCCGCATAGGGGAAAGCCTCGAAATCTAAGGTGATGCCGCGGACTCCACAGGGGGGAAGGTCCGACAAGCAGGGAGGGGGAGGGGGTCACAGGTCTTCAGGGGGAGCAGATGTCTGTCCACCTGACGCGCCGGACAGTCTCATGACGGGACCGGCGTACGGGGAGCGCGCTGCCTGTGTTGGGGGAAGCATGGGCACATTACAGGAACATTCAGGCGATGCGCAAGTCCCCCAATGGGATATGCGTCGCGCTTTCGCCCAGGGACGGGACGATCAGAATGGCTTGACGATCACCAGAATGACGATGCCGACCATCAACAACGCCGGTATCTCATTGGCGATGCGATAGAATTTCCCGCTGTGGGTGTTGGCGTCATTGGCGAACTGGCGGGTCCATTTGGCATTGGCGCCGTGCATGCCGCTGAGCAGGAGAACCAGCGCCAGCTTGCCATGCATCCAGCCGGAGCGGATCCAGCCGCCTTCGTACAGCAGATAGAGGCCCGCCAGCCAGGTGACGATCATGGCCGGGGTAGCGATGCCCTTCAGCAACCGGCGTTCCATCACCTTGAAGGTTTCCGACTGCACCGAGCCCTTGGCCGCCTCGCAATGATAGACGAACAGGCGCGGCAGATAGAGCATGGCCGCCATCCAGGAGATGACCGCCATCACGTGCAGGGCCTTGATCCACAGGTACAGCATGGCGGTTTCTCGACGGCGCCCCGCAGGGGGCTTGGTTCTCGGGGCGGGGCCAGGGTCGGACCGGCAGGGGCCGTCTTCGGCAACGGCATAGGGGCACGGGCCGGGGTCCGCCGATAGCCGTCACCGCCATCTGTCCCCGTTATGCCCGTTGGCCTCAGCCGGCGAAAGGCCGGAGCAAATGGGCCTTTTGCCGGCTCTTAATCACAGCTTTTCCCGCACCTTTTCCACAAGCTTTTCCACATGCGCCAGCGGCGTTTCCGGCTTGATGCCATGGCCCAGATTGAAGATGTGCCGGGTGCCTTCGAAGTCATTGCGAATAGAAAGGATTTCCTCTTCCAGCTGGGCCCCGCCGGCGATCAGCCGCAAGGGGTCCAGATTGCCCTGGACCGCCACCTTATCCACAAGCCGCTCGCGCGCGGCCGTGCGATCGACCGTCCAGTCCAGTCCGATGCCGTTCAAGGGCAAATGGGCGAGGCGTTCCATCGCTTCCAGGCTTGCGCCTTTGGGAAAAGCGATGATCCGCGCATTGCGATGGGAGGCCCGCAGCGCGGTCACGATTCGCCGCAGCGGCCTGAGGCACCAGCGGTCGAACGAAGCGGGATCGAGAACCCCGGCCCAGCTGTCGAAAATCTGCACGGCGTCGGCGCCGGCATCGATCTGGGCGCCCAGATGGGCGATGGACGCGTCCACCAGCCGGTCGATCAGCGCCTGAAACAGATCCGGATCGCGCAGCGCCATCATCCGGGCCGGGCCTTGGTCGTCGGTGCCGCGGCCGGCGATCATGTAGGTGGCCACCGTCCAGGGCGCGCCGCAAAATCCGATCAATGCGGTTTCGCGGCTGAGCTGGGCGGAAACCTTGTTGATGGCCTCGTACACCGGCTGGACCTTGGCCGGATCGAGCAACAGCCGCAGCGCCTCCAGCCCGGCCCGGTCGGTGATGGGATCAAGGCGTGGCCCTTCGCCGGCCTCGAACCGCACGTTCATGCCCATGGCGTGGGGCACGACCAGAATGTCGGAAAAGATGATCGCCGCATCGAAGCCGAACCGGCGGATCGGCTGAAGCGTCACCTCGGCGGCCAGTTCCGGTGTGTAGCACAGGGTCAGGAAGTCCCCGGCCTTGGCGCGCACCTCGCGATATTCCGGCAGATAGCGACCGGCTTGCCGCATCATCCAGAGCGGCGGCGTGTCCTGCGGGAATCCGTCCAGCACGTTTAGAAAGGGGGAGGGCTTGGCCCGCAGCTCGCTCATGCCCACACACACCCTCTTTAATGAATAAGATTCTCTTAGATATGAGAGTCGTTAGAGTCTTAACGGTTGATTAACTATTCGCGCCGCGATCGACAACCGGTCCACAGGCAGACATGAAAGCGCACCCCGATTTGCGGCGGCAATGAGTCCGATCAAGAGCCGGTTAACAAAAGGTTAACCATGACGGTTCCGGCGATATCCCCATCCGCCCACAGGCGGTACCTGAATCGTGTCCACACAGGTTCGATTGTGGACGGCGCTCCCCATGTTCCTCAGGCGACGCTTGCAAGGCCGGTTTGGGCATGCGTTCCTGCACACGCTGTCCACAGACCGGTGGAAAACCCAAAGTGACCACTCCCCCCGTGCCGCATCAAAGCTATTTCCACCTGCATCTGGTGTCGGACTCCACCGGCGAAACCCTGATCAACGTTGGCCGCGCGGCCTGCGCCCAATATGTGAACGTGCTGCCCATCGAGCACGTTTATCCTTTGGTGCGCTCCACCAAGCAGCTGGAGCGGGTGCTGACCGAAATCGAGGCCAGTCCCGGCATCGTGCTCTACACCTTGGTGGACAAGGAAATCCGCGACCAGCTCAAGAGCCGCTGCCGCGATCTGAGCGTGCCTTATATGTCGGTGCTGGCCCCGGTGGTGCAGCTGTTCCAATCCTATTTGGGCGGCGAGCCGCAGCCCCGCGTCGGCGGCCAGCACGCGCTGGACGCCACTTATTTCAAGCGCATCGATGCCCTGAACTACACCGTCGCCCATGATGACGGGCAGCTGAGCGATGATCTGGAACAGGCGGACGTGATCCTGTTGGGGGTGTCGCGCACCTCGAAGACGCCCACCTCCATCTATCTGGCCAACCGTGGCATCAAGACCGCTAACATTCCCTTAGTGCCCAATGTGCCGATCCCCCCCGCCATCACCCGGCTGAAGAAGCCGCTGATCGTGGGGCTGATCGCCAGCGCCGAGCGCATTGTGGAAATCCGCCAGAACCGCCTGCTCGGGCTGAACGCGCCCACCACCAGTTCCGCTTATGTGGATCGCGAGGCGGTGAGCGAGGAACTGGCCAATTCGCGCCGGCTGTTTTCCCGCAACGGCTGGCCGCTGATCGACGTCACCCGCCGCTCCATCGAAGAGACCGCCGCCGCCATCATCGGCCATCTCTCCGAGCGGCGCCGCCGGAGCATTGCCGAAACATGAGCCTGTGGCGCGCCGGAGATCCGCTGTTGCTGGCGTCCCGCAGCCTGGCGCGGCTGGCGGTGTTGCGCGGGGCCGGGCTCTTGGTGGAAGCCCGCGCTGTGGATCTGGATGAGCGGGCCATCGAGGCCGAGGCCCGCAATGCCGGGGCCGCTCCCGATGATGTGGCCCGCGTGCTGGCACGGGAAAAGGCGCTGGCCGCCTCCGCCCTGGCGCCGGATCGGCTGGTGCTGGGGGCGGATCAGACCCTCGCCATTGCCGGCGATATCCTGCACAAGCCGGCGGATCTGAACGAGGCGCGGGCGCAACTCCAGCGCCTGTCCGGGCGCACCCATGTGCTGCATTCCGCCGTGGCGGTGGTGCGCGGCGAGGAAGTGCTGTTCGAGGTGGTGGAAAGCGCCCGCCTCACCATGCGCGATCTGAGCGCCGATTGCCTGGACAGCTATCTGGCGGAGGCGGGCGCGCTGGTGCTCACCAGCGTCGGCGCCTACCAGATCGAGGGGCCGGGCGTGCATCTGTTCGAGGCCATCGACGGCAATCATTTCACCATTCTCGGCCTGCCGCTGTTGCCGGTGCTGGCCTATTTCCGCAGCGAGGGCCTGGTTCCGTGACGCATATCGCCATTGTCGGCCATCCGGTCAGCCATTCCCGCTCGCCTTTGGTGCATGGCTATTGGCTGAAGCTGCACGGCATCGCCGGCGACTATGGCTATCGCGATGTGGCGCCGGAGGACGCAGCGGCATTCTTCGCCACCTTCGCCACCCAAGGGCTGGCGGGCTGCAATGTGACCGTGCCGCACAAGGAGGTGGCATTTCAGGCCCTGGCCCATGCGGACCCGGTGGCGACCGCTCTGGGGGTCGCCAACACCCTGTGGCTGGAGGATGGCCGCCTGTGCGGCGCCAATACCGACGCGCCCGGCTTCATCGCCAATCTGGATGCCTCGGCGCCCGGCTGGGATGACGCGCGGGCGGTCGCATTGGTGCTGGGGGCGGGCGGGGCTTCCCGAGCAGTGGTCTATGGCCTGCTGCAACGGGGTTTTGAGCGGGTGCTGCTGGCCAATCGCACCTTGGCGCGGGCGGAAGCCGTCGCCGCCCAACTGGGGAAGGGCGTGGTGCCGGTGGCCTGGAGCGAGGTGCCCGCGGCGATGGCGCAAGCCACGGTGCTGGTGAACACCACCTCGCTCGGCATGAAGGGCCAGCCGCCTCTGGATCTGGATCTCTCGCTTCTGCCGGCCTCCGCCGTGGTGGCCGATGTGGTCTATGTGCCGCTGGAAACGCCGCTGCTGAAAGCCGCCAAGGCGCGCGGCCTGAAGACCGTGGATGGCCTCGGCATGCTGCTGCATCAGGCGGTGCCCGGCTTCGAGCGCTGGTTCGGGGTGCGGCCGGTGGTGGATGCGGGCTTGCGCGAGGTGATCCTCGCCGACCTCAAGGCCAAAGGCCAGTTGGAGGCATAGCTTATGTGGATCGTCGGCCTCACCGGCTCCATCGGCATGGGCAAGTCCGCCACGGCGGGCCTGTTCCGGGATCTGGGCGTGCCGGTGCATGATGCCGATGCGGCGGTGCATGCGCTCTATCGCGCCGAAGGGGTGGCGCCGGTGGAAGCGGAATTTCCCGGCGTGAGCGTGGATGGGGTCATCGATCGCCCGAAACTCTCGGCGCGGGTGTTGAACGATTCGGCCGCCATGAAACGACTGGAATCCATCGTCCATCCTTTGGTGCGGGCGCGGGAACAGGCGTTTCTCGACGCGGCGCGGGCCAGCGGGGCGCGGCTGGTGGTGCTGGATATTCCGCTGCTGTTCGAGACCAAGCGGGCGGGGGCCATGCATGCGGTGGCGGTGGTCAGCGCCGCGCCGGAGATTCAATCGGCGCGGGTTCTGGCCCGGGACGGCATGACGCCGGAGCGCTTCGCCGCCATCCTCGGCCGCCAGATGCCCGACGCGGACAAGCGCCGCCGGGCGCATTTCCTCATCGACACCGGCCGCGGTTTTGATGCCGCGCGGCATCAGGTGGCCGGGATCGTGCGGGCGCTGGCGGGGCCGGGCCGGGGCAGCCGGTAGGAGACGTGCCGCGTTTGCGGGAGGATCGGCATCGCCATTAGGCATCCGGCGCGGATTCCAGTGGATGGCGTTTCACCCCCCTCCCTAACCCTCCCCCGCAAGGGGGGAGGGGACTATGGTGCGCTAAGATTGACAGTTCCGCTCAATGCGGCGCGAACCCTCCCCCCTTGCGGGGGAGGGCAGGGAGGGGGGTGAAACGGCTACGGCCGGGCGCCCGCTCCCGGTCGTGCATGAACCCCAATGCGGGGCGCGACGGGACATGCATCCGGCAGCCGCCGGAGCCAGAAAGATGACGGACTAAGCCATGCGCGAGATCGTGCTCGATACGGAAACCACCGGACTTGAAGCCAACAATGGCGACCGGGTGGTGGAGATCGGCTGCGTGGAGATGGTCAACCGCATCCTCACCGGCAACACCTACCACGTCTATATCAACCCCGAACGCAACATGCCGGTGGAAGCGTTCAACGTTCATGGGCTGTCGGAGGAGTTTCTCTCCGACAAGCCCAAGTTCGCCGAAGTGGCTGATGCCTTCCTCGAATTCATCGCCGAAGACACCCTGGTCATCCACAATGCGGCGTTCGACATCGGCTTCCTGAATGCGGAGCTGGCCCGCGCCAGCAAGCCGGCCATCGCCCGCGATCGGGTGGTGGACACCCTGGCCCTCGCCCGCCGCAAGCATCCCGGCGCCTCGGCCAAGCTCGACGATCTGATGAGCCGCTACGGCATCGACAGCTCGCGCCGGGTGAAGCATGGCGCGCTGTTGGATTCCGAGCTGCTGGCCGAGGTCTATAGCGAACTGCTCGGCGGCCGGCAGGCCATGCTGGTGGGGCTGGTGGTGGAGGACGGCTCCGCCGCCCCGCGCTTGGTGGTGGATGCGGTCGCCGCCCGTCCCCGTCCCGAGCCGCTCGCCCCCCGCCTCACGCTGGAGGAGGTCGCCTTCCATCGCGACTTCATTGCCGGCATGGGCGAGAAGGGGATCTGGAATCAGTTCCTGGTGGACGAGGTCCGCGCCGCCGAGGGCTGATGGACCACGCGCCGTTTTGCAGCGCAGCATTTTTGCTGCAAGGGGACCGGAGGTTTCACGTGAAACCTTTTCGGTGCGCGTTGCAGCCGGATTTCGGCATCTGCAACCAAAAGATGCAAAAAATGGCGATGAGTCCCGAAAAAATCGGTCTCGTAGGAGAGCCTCTGGCGGCAGATCGCCCTGTTGTCCGATCCATTCTTCATCCGAAGAAAAACGCCCGCCAGCGGCCTCGGTACGCGATCCTAGGGCCTGTGGCGATTTCTGCCCGGCCGCGAATCGCGTCCAAAGCCCTCATACCGCCATTTCCGCCAAGGTGACCGCCAAAAGCGCGGGATCGGTCACCGGCAGCGAGCAGCGCTCCGCCACGCACACGAAAGCGGCCCCTTCCGCCGGCGCGGTCTCCGCTCGCGCACGGGCGAGGCTGCCCTCCGGCAGCTCATCGCCCTGCGCCGCGCGCACCAGCACCCGATTCAGGAACGGCACCCGCAGCGCCGCCTGGGCGAAGTCCTCCCGCCGCGCCCCCACCGCGACGATCTCCGCCAGCCGCAAACGGGTGTCGAGCGCGTTCAGCAGGCTGGAGTGGGCGAGGGGGTTTTGCGCCGCCGCGCCCGACAGCCCGCCGATCACCCGGTCCGCCCGCTCGCGCAAACTGTCGTCGCCCAGCAGGGCCGAGAGCCGCACCAGGGCATCAGCGGCCACCGCATTATAGTTGGGCAGCGCCTCGTCCAGGCTGGAGAGCGGCCGCAGCACCAAGGCATCCGCATCGTCGGCAGTAAGGAAATAGGCCCCGGTGGCCGGGTCGGCATAATGGCTTTCCAACTCCTCCAGGAAGGCCTTGGCCTGGAGCAGGGGGGCCGGATCGCCGGTGGCTTCATGCAAAGCGATGCCCGCCCGCGCCATGGCGGCCAGGTCCGACGCCAGCCCCGGCAGCAGCAGGCGCCCGGCGCGATAGGAATGGCCGAGGCGGCCGTCCTGCACCATCACCCGCACCACCGCCTCGAAGGCGCGCGCGCCGAGCGCCACCCAGCCGGGCTCCTCCAGCAGGGCACCGCCCCGCGCCAAGGCGGCGATCATCAGCCCGTTCCAGTCCGCCAGCGCCTTGTCGTCGAGGCCGGGACGCACCCGCTTGGCCCGCGCCGCCAGCAGCTTGGCCTTCAGCGGGGCGAGGCGCGCCTCTTCCACCATGCTCACATCGCCAACGCCGGTGCGGTTGAGGATGATGCTGTCTTCCCAATTGCCGGCGTCGGTCACGTCATAGAACGGGCCGAAGAAAGCGGCGTCTTCCGCCCCCAGCACGGCCGCGATCTCGGCCTTGGTCCACACATAGAACTTGCCTTCATGGCCCTCGCTATCCGCATCCAGGCTGGCGGCGAAGGCGCCTTCCGGCGTCAGCATCTCCCGCTCCAGCCAGCCGACGGTCTCGCGGGCGCGGGCGAGAAACAGCTCGTCGCCGGTGTGGGCATAGGCCAGCGCCAGCAGTTCGAGCAGCTGGGCATTGTCGTAGAGCATCTTCTCGAAGTGCGGCACCAGCCACATCTCGTCCACGCTGTAGCGGGAGAAACCGCCGCCCAGATGGTCATAGATGCCGCCCTCGCACATGCGGTTCAGCGTGAAGGCGGCGACCGCTTTCAGCCGCTCGTTGCCGGTGCGATCCCCCGCCCGCCACAGCAATTCCAGCAGGCCGGACTGGGGGAATTTCGGCGCCCCGCGCAGGCCGCCATGGGTGCGATCGAACAGGCCGGAAATCTGCTGCGCCGCCCGGTCCAGATCGGGGAGGGCCAGCGTCACCCGGTCCGCCGGCTTGGCGGCCTCCGCCAGGCGCGAGAGGATGGCGTCGCGATTATGGGCGATCTTGTCCGGGGTCTCGCCATAGACCTGGGCCACTTGGCGTAGCACATCCATGAAGCCGGGGCGGCCATAGCGGGCGGTCTTGGGGAAATAGGTGCCGCCCCAGAACGGCGCGGCCTTGTCGTCCAGGAACATGGTCAGCGGCCAGCCGCCCTGTTCGCCCAATTGGTGCAGGGCGCCCATATAGATCTGGTCCACATCGGGCCGCTCCTCGCGATCCACCTTGATGTTCACGAACAGGGCGTTCATGAGAGCGGCGACCTCGGTGTCCTCGAAGCTCTCATGGGCCATCACATGGCACCAATGGCAGGCGGCATAGCCCACCGAAAGCAGCACCGGCTTGCCGGTGCGCTGAGCCTCCGCGAAGGCCTCGGGACCCCAGGGCCACCAATGGACCGGATTGTCCTTATGCTGGAGCAGATAGGGGCTGGTCTCGGCCCCGAGGCGGTTGTCGCTCATGATCCGGCTCCATTTCTCGTCACGCGCTTCAGGCAAAAGGCCCCGTCAGCATGACCCGTTCTTCGGACACCATCTTCGCCCTGTCCAGCGGGCGCCTGCCCTCCGGCGTCGCGGTGCTGCGCATCTCCGGGCCGGACGCGCGGCAGGGGGCGCTGCGGCTGGCCGGCACGCTGCCCCCGGCGCGGCTGGCACGCTACGGTGCCTTGCACCACCCGTCGAGCGGCGAGCTGCTGGACCGGGCCTTGGTGCTGTTCTTCCCCGGCCCGCGCAGCGCCACCGGCGAGGATACGGTGGAATTGCATCTCCATGGCGGCCCGGCGGTGGTGGCCGTCGTTCTGCGAACGCTGGGAGATCTGCCGGGGTTCCGCCCCGCCGATCCGGGCGAGTTCACCCGCCGCGCCCATGCCCATGGCAAGATGGATCTGGCCGAGGTGGAGGGCCTTGCCGATCTCATCGCCGCCGAGACCGAGGCCCAGCGCCGGCAGGCTCTGGCGCAATCCGCCGGTGCCTTGTCCCGCGCGGTGGTGGGCTGGCGCGAGCGGCTGATCCGGGCGCTGGCCCTGGTAGAGGCCACCATCGATTTCGCCGACGAGGACGATGTGCCCGAGGACCTCACCGGCCCGGCGCTGCATGAAACCGGCCTGCTGCGGGCCGAGATCGCCGCCGCCGTGGCCGATGGCGAGCGGGGCGAACGGGTGCGCGACGGGCTGGTGATCGCCATCGCCGGCCCGCCCAATGCGGGCAAGTCCACCTTGTTGAACCGCCTGGCCGGGCGCGAGGCGGCCATCGTTTCCGCCGTGCCCGGCACCACGCGGGACGTGCTGGAAGTGCATCTGCAACTGGCCGGGCAGGCGGTGACCTTGGTGGACACCGCCGGCCTGCGCGAAACCGAAGACGCGGTGGAAGCCGAAGGTGTGCGCCGCGCCCGTGCCCGCGCCGGCAGCGCCGATCTGGTACTGTGGCTCGCGGATGACGGCACGCCAGCGCCATCGGACCTGCCCGGCGCTCTGACGGTGCGCACCAAGAGCGATGCGGGGGAGGGGGGTGCGCTTGCGGGCGGGCTCGCCATATCCGCCCGCACCGGGGCGGGGATGGACGCGCTTTTGGCGGAGATCGAGCGGCGGGCGGAGACTCTCGGCGGTGGCGAGCCGGCGCTGGTGACGCGCGCCCGCCAGCGTGCGGCGCTCGGCGCTGCGCTGGAGCATCTGGATGCGGCCCTGGCCCATGGCAGCGGCGCGGAGGATCTGCTGGCGGAACATCTGCGCCTCTCCGCGCGGGCGCTCGATGCGGTGGTGGGACGGGTGGATGTGGAGGATGTGCTGGACGCTTTGTTCCGCACCTTCTGCATCGGCAAATAGGGGAGGGCTGTTTCACGTGAAACACGGACGGCGGTCCGGGCGGGGCATGCCGAGATGTTTCACGTGAAACAGAGACTGCGACCCCAGCGCGACCTCGGCCAGTGTTTCACGTGAAACATCCACGCCGCTTCAGAGGAAATAGCCCGGAGGCATTTCAGCCCTCTTGTCCGGCATTGCCTGCCGAGCCTCCCACCGGCGTCGGCCCGCCGCTTGATGGCGAACGTCACCCGGTCGGCGCGGCGTGGATGGCCGGGACAAGCCCGGCCATGACGGACCTTAAGTCCGACTCTGAGCATCCCGTTCCTATGGCCCAGGCCGGTGCGGAGGTCCCCCGGAATCGCGCTGAGGATGTCCTCGTCGCCCTCCGCCTTGACGCCGCCGCGAAACTGCCGTTCCTGAGCGGCCAATCCCTTTCTCCGGCGGCTCCTTCCGCCAAGGCGAGCCCGCCCGCGGGCCTGGACGAACGATGACCGGCATAAGCCTATTCGATGTGATGGTGGTGGGTGGTGGCCATGCGGGCTGCGAAGCCGCAGCCGCCGCCGCGCGCCTGGGGGCGCGCACCGCGCTGGTCACCCACCGCGCCGACACCATCGGCGCCATGTCCTGCAACCCGGCCATCGGCGGCCTGGGCAAGGGGCATCTGGTGCGGGAGATCGATGCGCTGGACGGCCTCATGGGCCGGGTGGCCGATCAAGGCGGCATCCAGTTCCGCGTGCTCAACCGCCGCAAGGGGCCGGCGGTGCGTGGCCCGCGCGCCCAGGCGGATCGCAAGCTCTATGCCCAGGCCATGCAGACGGCGCTGGCCGCGCAGGCCAACCTCACCATCGTGGAAGGGGAGGCCGATGACCTGACCCTCGATGCGGCGGGGCCCATCAGCGGCCTGATCCTGAAGGATGGGCGGGCGTTCGCCTGCGGCGCCGTGGTGCTCACCACCGGCACCTTCCTCAATGGCCTGATCCATATGGGCGAGGTGCAGATCCCCGCCGGGCGCATCGGCGAAGATCCGGCGCGCGGGCTGTCGGGCACGCTGGCCCGCCTCGGCCTGACGCTGGGCCGGCTGAAGACCGGCACCCCGCCGCGCCTCGATGGCCGCACCATCGATTGGGCGAGCCTCGAGATGCAGCCGGGCGATGACGAGCCGGAGGCGTTTTCCGCCCTCACCAGCCATCTGCCCAATCCCCAGGTGGCCTGCGGCATCACCCGCACCACGCCGGCCACCCATGAGGTGATCCGCGCGAACCTGTCCCGTTCGGCCATGTATTCCGGCCGGATCGAGAGCACCGGGCCGCGCTATTGCCCGTCCATCGAGGACAAGGTGGTACGGTTCGGCGATCGCGACGGCCACCAGATCTTCCTGGAGCCGGAAGGGCTGGACGATCCCACCGTCTATCCCAACGGCATTTCCACCTCGCTGCCGGAAGATGTGCAGCGCCTCGTGCTGGCCACCATTCCGGGGCTGGAGCAGGTGGTGATGTCGCGCCCCGGCTATGCCATCGAATATGACCATGTGGACCCCCGCGAACTGGCCCCCACGTTGGAGGCCAAGCGCGCGCCGGGCCTGTTCCTGGCCGGGCAGATCAACGGCACCACCGGCTATGAGGAAGCCGCCGCCCAGGGCCTGCTGGCGGGGCTGAATGCCGCGCGCCGCGCCGGGGGCGGGGAGGGCGTGGTGATCGACCGTGCCGAGGGCTATCTGGGCGTCATGGTGGATGATCTCGTCACCCGTGGGGTGAGCGAGCCCTATCGCATGTTCACCTCCCGGGCCGAATATCGCCTGACGCTGCGGGCCGACAATGCGGACCAGCGCCTCACCGCCCGTGGGCTGGCGCTGGGGCTGGTGGGCGCGGAACGGGCGGCGGTGTTCGGCGCACGGATGGGAGCTCTGGATGGCGCACGCGATCGCGCCCGCGCCGTGAGCATCACCCCCAATGAGGCCGCCAAGCACGGTCTGGCCATCAACCATGACGGCCAGCGCCGCACCGCGTTTGATCTTTTGGCCTATCCCGATATCGGCCTGCCGGAGATCGCCAAGCTGTGGCCGGAGTTCGCCGGCCTCGCGCCGGCCATCGCCGCGCAATTGGAGATCGACGCCAAGTACGCGGTCTATATGGACCGCCAGGCCGCCGACATCGCCACCTTGCGCCGGGATGAGGATCTGCTGCTGCCCGAGACCCTGGCCTATGAGGGGTTGCCGGGCCTGTCCAACGAGCTGAAGGCGAAGCTGGCGCGGGTGCGCCCGCGCACCATCGGCCAGGCGGGCCGCATGGAAGGCATGACCCCGGCGGCGCTGGCGCTGCTGGTCACTTATGCCCGCCGGCAGGGGGCGGTGCGCGAGAGTGCGTGAGGGCAGGGGGCGATCAGGGCTGCCCGGCTTGGTCCGGGCTTAACCCAGACTTTGGGCGCGTTACTCGAACAGGTCGGCGTGGGTGCCCGCGCGGACGAAGATGATCTGGTCGTCTTCCGCCTGATAGATCAGCAGAAAATCGCCGCCCACATGGCATTCGCGGTGGTCGGCCCATGCGCCTTTCAGCGGATGGTCCAGCCATTCCGCCGGGAGCGGCGCATCGTTGGCGATCAGCAGCATCATGGCCTCTTTCAGGCGCACCATGTCATAGCGCCCGGAGCGGGACAGACGCTCCCAATCCTTCGCGAACGCCTGGGTGAAATCGCACGCGCGCGGCAGTCTGGCCCGCTTCCGCTCAGCGGGCTTTCTTGTCGAGGGCATCGATCATGTCCTGTCCGGCGCGAAAGCGGGCCAGTCGCGCCGCCATCATGGCGCGGGCCTCGGCCATGGCCGCTTGGGTTTCCGCGTTCGGCACCTTCAATTCCAGCGGCAACGCCTTATCATGGGCGATGCGGGTCAAGGTCATGCGCACCGCGTCGGAAACCGTGAGCCCGAAATAATTCAGGACCGCCTCGGCCTCTTGCTTGACGTCCTCGTCGATCCGGGCGCGCACAAAAGCAGTGGGCATGGGTGTCTCCAGTCTCCGCCTCTTGTAGCTCAATTGAGCTACAAGAGGAAGAAATTCGGAGTGGGACCGAGAGGTCCGTGCGGGATGCGCGCTGGCGTCCCTCACGCCTTGATGCGCAGCATCCGTTCCGCATTGCCGCTGGCCACCGCGAGGCGCTGGGCGTCGGGCAGTTTGGCGGCGTCCATGAAGCGGCCGGCGGTCACCGAATCCTCATAGGGATAGTCGATGGAGAACAGCACCCGATCCGCGCCGAGCGCCGCGACGGCGGCTTGCAGCGGCACCTCGTCGAACTGGCCGGACAAGGTGATAGCGATGTTGCGGCGGATATAGTCGGAGGGCGGCAGCTTGATGCGGCGGTCGGTCTCGGTCAGCGCATAGCGGCTGTCCAGGCGCCAGAGCATGTAGGGCAGGGTCTCGCCCGCGTGGCCGAGGATCACCTGGGCGCGGGGGAAGCGGTCGAACACGCCGGTCACGATCAGGCGCAAGGCGTGGGTCGAGGTCTCGGTGGTCCATTCCCACACCGGCTTGTCCAGTTCCGGCACGCCGCCCAGCACATGGGGCATCACAAAGGCATCGCCGGGGTGGAGATAGAGCGGCACGTTGAGGGCCTGCAGCCGCTCCCAGAACACGTCATTGCCGGGGGCATCCAGATAGACGCCATTGGTGTGGTGGTTGATCATGACGCCGCAGAACTTCAGATCGCGCACGCAGCGCTCCAGTTCGTCGGCGGCGGCCTTGGGGTCCTGCATAGCCACATGGGCAAAGCCCGCATAGCGGTTGGGGTGCTTGGCGATCTCGGTGGCCAGCACATCATTGGCCTGGGCCGCGAGGCGAGTGGCGGTGTTGGTATCCTTCTCGATCTGCACCCCCGGCCCGGACACCGACAGCACGGATTTGGTCACCCCCGCCGCATCCATGGCCGCGAGGCGCTCATCGCCGAAATCGGCGAGGCGGCGCAGCAAGGTGGCCTTCTCGTCCGCCGTCACCTTGGGCAAAGCCTGGAGCAGATAAGGCAGCAAGGGCGGGGTGATGAAATGCTCTTCCAGCGCGATCTTCGGCAGCGCCTTGACCGGGGTCGCCGGGACCGGAGTGGCCCCCTGGGCGACGGCCTGGCTGCCAAGGCCGGCGGTAGCGGCGGTGGCGATGAGGGAGCGACGGGTCAGGCTCATGGGATCACCTCAGGGAAGACGCCGCCCTGATACCACCGTCGCACGGCGAGGTCTCTCCCGCTGACACGGGGGCGCGTGAAAGAATGGCCGCGACGGTACCGGAGGCCGCCACACGGAACCGTGCTGGTTTGGGAAAGCCCGTAGGACATGTCGGGACTTTTAGATCATTCGAACGCCTGCCGGTAATAAGGTGTCGAAATCGATCAGCCGCCCGAGATGGCGCGGAATAGTGACCCCGATGAGCACCGACGGAGCGTGTGCAAGGTGAGTTAAAATGGACTCCAAAGAAATATATCAATGGGTTTTGAAAAAATTTAGCTTAAAACTATGGGTTAGCCTGACGCTTATCGCAGTCGGGAGCGCATCAAAGTTCACATGGTCGATCGAACATTCGTTTCGTATTTTGTATTTGGTTCCAATTGTATTATTCGGACTCTTTTATATTTGGTTTATCGGATGTATTATCTACCGTTATTTTGTAGAGGGTGATGAATGGTACCGAAAATAGCTCCCAGAGGGTCAAGCTCGGCTGTGAAAACGCGGTCTCGGCGACGGACTCGATAGGCAATGCGGCCAGGGCCGCGCGGCGGATGCGGGTGTGAATATCGGGGACGATCGCGCTCGATCCGCGCCGGCAAATGCAGAGCCGATGCTCCAGAATGTCGCAAAAGGGGAATTGCGGGGAATACGTGGGAAACGACGTGTCGTATAAGGGGAACATCATGTCCCAACATTCCGGCCGCGATGCCGTCGCCCGCACCGTTTCACGTGAAACACTGGAACGCCTCGACCAGCTATCCGCTCTGCTAACCCGTTGGCAGAAGACGATAAATCTTATCGCGCCCAAGTCTCTGCCCGAGCTTTGGACGCGCCATATCGCCGACTCGCTGCAATTGATTCACCATGTTCCCGACAGCGTTTTGCGCTGGGTGGACCTGGGGTCCGGTGGCGGTTTCCCCGGCCTGGTGGTCGCCGCCGTGCTGGCGGACCGTCCGGGGGCGCAGGTGATCCTGGTGGAGAGCGACACCCGCAAGGCGGCGTTCCTGCGCGAATCGGCCCGCGCCGCGGCGCTGCCCGTGGAGGTGGTGCCGGAGCGGATTGAGCAGGCGGCGCCGCGACTTGCCCCCGGCACGCAGGTGGTGTCCGCCCGGGCGCTGGCGCCGTTGCCGCGTCTGCTGGAGCTGGCGGAGCCGTTCATCACCGCCGGCGCGGTGGGCCTGTTTCCCAAGGGCCGCGATTGGGAACGCGAATTGACCGATGCCCGCAAAGGCTGGACACTCCAGCTCGACCTCCACCACAGCCTCGGTGATCCCCAAGGGCGCATCCTGGCCGTCACCGCGGCGGAGCGGGTGGCACCGGCTTCCGGCGCCGCAGCGCCCGGCGGCGCCTTGACTTCATCGACCGAACGCGCGGCCTCGCCCGCGCGTGTCCGCACCGTTCAGGGGAAAGCCCCATGACCCAGCCGCTGAACCCCGCCGATCCGTTTTCCGGCATGCCCCTGTCCGGCGGGCCGGTGCCGCGCATCCTGGCGCTGGCCAACCAGAAGGGCGGGGTGGGCAAGACCACCACCGCCATCAATCTGGGCACCGCTCTGGCCGCCATCGGCGAGACCGTGCTGGTGGTGGATTTGGACCCGCAGGGCAATGCCTCCACCGGCCTGGGCATCGATCGCCGCGCCCGGCGCCTGTCCACCTATGACGTCTTGAGCGGGGAAGCTTCGCTCCGCGAGGCTATCCTCGAAACCGGCGTGCCGCAGCTCTATGTGGCGCCCTCGACCCTGGACCTGTCCGGCCTGGAGCTGGAAATCGCCAATGCCCGCGACCGCGCCTTCCGCCTGCGCAATGCGGTGCGGGCGCTGGCGGAGGACAGCGAGGGGCCGCGCTTCACGTATGTGCTGATCGACTGCCCGCCCTCGCTGTCGCTGATCACGGTGAATGCCATGGCGGCCGCCCATGCCATCGTGGTGCCGCTGCAATGCGAGTTCTTCGCTCTGGAGGGGCTGTCGCAATTGCTGAAGACGGTGGAGCAGGTGCGCACCGGGCTCAACCCGACCCTGACCATCCATGGCATCGTGCTGACCATGTATGACGCCCGCAACAATCTCTCCGACCAGGTGGTGCAGGACGTGCGCCAGTTCATGGGCGAGAAGGTGTATGAGACCGTGATCCCGCGCAATGTGCGGGTGTCGGAGGCGCCGTCCTATGGCAAGCCGGTGCTGCTCTATGATCTGAAATGCGCCGGCTCGCAGGCCTATCTGCGCCTCGCCTCGGAAGTGATCCAGCGCGAGCGCGCCGCTCGCGCGGCGGCGGCGGCCTGAACGGCACACCTGAACGGTACAGTGGCAAAGAAGGACCGGGACACCATGGCGGATGAAGGTCGCTCGCGGCTGGGGCGTGGGCTCGCGGCCCTGATCGGCGACATGGGGGAGGGCGATACGCCCGACCGCGCGCCGCCCCGCGCCGGCGGCGTGCGTCGCCTGCCCATCGAGCAGGTGCGCGCCAGCCCGCGCAATCCCCGCCGCACCTTCAATGAGGAGGGGTTGGACGAACTGGCCAATTCCATCCGCGAGAAGGGCATCATCCAGCCCATCGTGGTGCGCCCGCAGAACGGGGCGTTCGAGATCGTCGCCGGCGAGCGCCGCTGGCGGGCGGCGCAGCGTGCCAATCTGCACGAGGTGCCGGTGGTGGTGATCGAGCTCACCGACCGCGAGGCGATGGAAATCGCCATCATCGAGAATGTGCAGCGGGCCGACCTCAACGCGCTGGAAGAGGCCATGGGCTACGAATCGCTCATGGCGCAGTTCGACTACACTCAGGGCGACCTGGCCAAGGTGATCGGCAAAAGCCGGCCGCACATCGCCAACACCTTGCGGCTGCTGAAACTGCCCGAGAGCGTGAAGGCCTATGTGGCGGACGGGCGCCTGTCCGCCGGCCATGCCCGTGCCTTGCTGGGGCATGAAGACCCGGAGCGGCTGGTGCGGGCGGTGGTGGAAAAGCGCCTCACCGTGCGTGACGTGGAGGCGCTGGCCAAGACCAAGCAGGCCCTCACCGGCAAGCCATCGGCGGCGGCGGTGAAGGATGCGGACACAAGGGCGCTGGAGAAGCGCCTCAGCGAGACGCTGGGTCTGGCGGTCAACCTGCTGACCAAGGGCGAAGCGGGCGAATTGCGCATTCGCTATGGCGATCTGGAGCAACTGGACCAGATCTGTCGCCGTCTCGGCGTGGAGTGAGCGGATCCCTCTGACGCGGGCGGCGGTGGATCGGTGCGGGTCTGGTTTACCGCCGTACCGTCATTGCGATGTCACCGCCATCGGGCAACTGATCCCCCAGGGCTGGGTAGCGCATGCCTCAGGCGTGCAAGGGGGGATCGTGCCACATTCCGCGACACAGGCCGCGCTTCACGCGGCAGCCAGTCCCGGCGCTGAGCCGCTGGTGAAGCTGGACCGGGACAAGAGCCTGCGGGAGCAGTTCCTCTTCTTCGCCGCTTTGCTCGCCGGCCTCGGCTATGTGTTCTGGTCGATCTGGAGCGATGTGCAGAATGCCGCCCCCGGCTCGCTGACCTTCCTGCCGTTCCTGTTCCTGGCCCTGGCGCTGCTGATCGCTTTGGGCTTCGAGTTCGTGAACGGCTTCCACGACACCGCCAATGCGGTGGCCACCGTCATCTATACCAACTCGCTGCCGGCGCATTTCGCCGTGGTGTGGTCCGGCTTCTGGAACTTCTTCGGCGTGCTGGTCTCCTCGGGCGCGGTGGCGTTCGGCATCATCTCGCTGCTGCCGGTGGAACTGATCCTCAATGTGGGCTCCGGGGCCGGCATGGCCATGGTGTTCGCGCTGCTGATCGCCGCCATCATCTGGAATCTCGGCACCTGGTATCTGGGCCTGCCGGCCTCCTCCTCCCATACCTTGATCGGCTCGATCATCGGGGTGGGCGTCGCCAACCAACTGATCCAGGGCAAGAGCGGCGTCTCCGGCGTGGATTGGGACCAGGCCGCCACCGTCGGCTATGCGCTGCTGCTGTCCCCGGTGGTGGGGTTTGTGGCCGCCGGCCTGCTGCTGCTGTCCATGAAGGTGCTGGTGAAGAACCCGGCGCTCTATCGCGAGCCCAAGGCCCACAAGGCCCCGCCGTGGTGGATCCGCGGCATGCTGGTGCTCACCTGCACCGGTGTCTCCTTCGCCCATGGCTCCAATGACGGGCAGAAGGGCATGGGCCTGATCATGCTGATCCTGATCGGCATCGTGCCCACCACCTATGCCTTGAACCGGGCCGTGGCGCCCGCCGAGGTGGCGCAGTTCCGCGCGTTGGCGCAGCTCACCCAGCAGGTGCTGCTGAAGACTGCGCCCGCCGCCGCGCCGGTGGCCGATCCCCGTCAGGTGCTCACGGTCTATGTGCGGGATCGCGAACTGTCGCCGGAGACCGTTCCGGCCCTGGCGCAGGTGGCGGCGGAAGTGGGCGCCACGGTCGCCGATCACGCCAGCCTCGGGCAGGTGCCGGCCGCCGCCGTGCACAACATGCGCAATGACATGTATCTGGCCTCCGAGACCATCCGCCTGATGCTGAAGACCAAGACCCCGGCATTCGACGTCGAGACCCGCGAGGATCTGGCCGCCTTCAAGCGCTCGCTGGATCAGGCCACCAAATTCATCCCGCTGTGGGTGAAGGTGGCGGTGGCCATCGCCTTGGGCCTTGGCACCATGGTGGGCTGGAAGCGCATCGTGGTGACGGTGGGCTCCAAGATCGGCAAGACCCATCTGACCTATGCCCAGGGCGGGGCAGCGGAATTTGTCGCCATGGGCACCATCTTCGCCGCCGACATCTACGGCCTGCCGGTGTCCACCACCCATGTGCTGTCGTCGGGCGTTGCCGGCACCATGGCGGCGAACCGCTCCGGCCTGCAATGGTCCACGGTGCGCAATCTGGCCATGGCCTGGGTGCTGACCCTGCCGGTGGCGATCATGCTGTCGGGCAGCATTTATATCCTGCTGCGCCAGTTCATCTGATCCGGCGCGGTCTTCCGATCTCTTACCGGCGCGGGCTCCCAAGGCCCGCGCCGGTTGCGTTTGGGAGGCCCTGCGCCGGGGCCGGGCCGGCAAACTTCTGAATAGCGGTCAATTCCAATGCCTGCCCGGTACCCTTGGTGGCAGGGGATGGGCTAGCGTGCGGCCATGACCGACGACACCGCTTTGCCCGCCGAGACCACCCCCATGCCCGAGGCCGAACCGGCCCCCGCCGCCGCTCCCGCGGAGCCGGAGCGCGATGCGGGCAAGGTCTCGCCGATGATGGCGCAATATGTGGAGATCAAGGCCGCCAATCCCGGCAGCCTGCTGTTCTACCGCATGGGCGATTTCTACGAATTGTTCTTCGAGGATGCGGAAGCCGCCTCCCAGGCGCTGGGCATCGTGCTGACCAAGCGCGGCAAGCATCTGGGCGAGGACATTCCCATGTGCGGCGTGCCCATCGTCCGCTCCGAGGAATATCTCCACAAGCTCATCGCTTTGGGATTCCGGGTGGCGGTGTGCGAGCAATTGGAAGACCCCGCCGAGGCCCGCAAGCGCGGCGGCAAGAGCGTGGTGCGCCGGGACGTGACCCGGCTGGTGACGCCGGGCACCCTCACCGAAGACGCCCTGCTGGATGCCAAGCGCGAGAACGTCTTGCTCGCCGTCGCCCGCACCCGGGGGGCCGGGGAGGGCGAGTATGCCTATGCGCTGGCCTTCGCCGATGTCTCCACCGGCTCGTTCCGGGTCGCCTCCACCGATTTCGACAACATCGGCGCGGATCTCGCCCGCATCGATCCGGCCGAGGTGCTGGTATCCGATGCGCTCTATGACGATGACGACCTGCGCGCCTATTGGCGCGAGCTGGAGGTGCCGGTCACCCCGTTGCCGAAGCAGAGCTTCGACGGGCCCAATGCGGAAAAGCGCCTCGCCGGCTTCTTCGGGGTGGCCACCGCCGAGGCGTTCGGCGCCTTCACCCGGCCGGAGCTGATCGCCGCCGCCGCCATCGTCGCCTATGTGGAGCGCACCCAATTGGGCGCCCGCCCGGCGCTGGCGCCGCCGCAGCGGGATGCGGACGGCGGCGCCATGCTGATCGACGCCGGCACCCGCGCCAATCTGGAGCTGGTGCGCACCACTGGCGGCGAGCGGCGCGGCTCCTTGCTGGCGGCGGTGGACCGCACCGTGACCGCCGCCGGTGCCCGGCTGCTGGCGCGCCGGCTGGCGGAACCGCTGACCGATCTGGCCGCCATCCGCGCCCGGCATGATGCGGTGGGTTTCCTGGTGGAGGAGAGCGAACTGCGGGAGATCCTGCGCCGCCGCCTTGCCGCCGCCCCGGATCTCGCCCGCTCTTTGTCCCGCCTGTCCTTGGGGCGCGGCAGCCCGCGCGATCTCGGCGCCATGGCCGCCGGACTGCGGGAGGGCTTCGCCGTGGCTGCCGCCTTCCACACCGAGCCGCCCCAGGATCTGGCCCGTTGCGCCTATGCTTTGACCCAGGTGGAGGCGGCACTCGCCGATGATCTGGCCGCCGCCTTGGCGGACGACCTGCCCCACAACCGCCGCGACGGCGGCTTCGTGCGCCCTGGCTATGATGCCGACCTCGACGCCACCCGCGCTTTGCGCGATGAGAGCCGCCGCGTGGTAGCGGCGCTGGAGCGGCGCTATGCGGAAGAGACCGGGGTTCGGTCGCTCAAGATCCGGCACAATGCGGTGCTGGGCTATTTCGTCGAGGTGACGGCGCAGAATGCCGACCGCCTGCGCGAGCCGGCGTTTGCCGCCACCTTCGTCCATCGCCAGACCATGGCGGGCGCGGTGCGCTTCACCTCGGTGGAACTGGGCGATCTGGAAAGCCGCATCGCCAGTGCCGGCGAGCGCGCGCTGGGGCTGGAGCAGGCCATCTTCGATCGCCTCGCCGCCGCCGTGGTGGAGGCCGCCCCACCCATCCGCGCCGCCGCCGAGGCGCTGGCGGAACTGGACGTGCTCTCCGCCCTCGCGCGCCTCGCGGTGGACGAGCGCTATGTGCGCCCGGAGATGAGCGAGGGCGTGGACTTCGCCATCTCCGGCGGCCGCCATCCGGTGGTGGAACAGGCGCTGGCGCGCGGCGGCGGGCCGTTCGTGGCCAATGATTGCGACCTCTCCCCGCCTTTGGGGCAGGCGGATGCCCGGATCTGGCTGGTGACCGGCCCCAACATGGCCGGCAAGTCCACCTTCCTGCGCCAGAATGCCTTGATCGCGGTAATGGCCCAGGCCGGCTCGTTCGTGCCGGCGCGCAGCGCCCGGGTGGGGGTGGTGGACCGGCTGTTCTCCCGCGTCGGCGCGGCGGATGATCTGGCGCGCGGACGCTCCACCTTCATGGTGGAGATGGTGGAGACGGCGGCGATCCTGAACCAGGCCACCCGGCGCTCGCTGGTGATTCTCGATGAGATTGGGCGGGGCACCTCCACCTTCGATGGCATGTCCATCGCCTGGGCGAGCCTGGAACATCTGCATGAGATGAACCGCTGCCGGGCGCTGTTCGCCACCCATTTCCACGAACTGACGGCACTGACCCAGCGCTGCAACCGCCTCGCCAACGCCACCGTGAAGGTCACCGAATGGCAGGGCGACGTGGTGTTCCTGCATGAAGTGGTGCCCGGCGCCGCCGACCGCTCCTATGGCATCCAGGTGGCCAAGCTCGCCGGCCTGCCCAAGGCGGTGATCGCGCGGGCCAAGGCGGTGCTGGCGGAACTGGAGGCGGCCGAGCGGGTGTCTCCGGCGCAACGGCTGCTGGATGAACTGCCCCTGTTCGCCGCTGCTGCCCGGCCGGCGCCGCAGGCGCTCGCGGCGGGGCCGCATCCGGCCGAACCGGTATTGATGGAACTGGCGCAGATCGATCCCGACGCGCTCACGCCCCGCGCGGCGCTGGAGGCGCTCTACCGGCTGAAGGCCTTGTGGGCGGAAGGGAACGAAGCGGACTGAGACCGGCCCGCGCGGGCCGGGTCAGATGACAAGCCGGGCAGGGATGACGGGCATGATGCGCCCGAGCGCGGGTTTGAAGCCGGTGGCGCGGAGCGCCACCTCAGGGCGCCGCGCGCCCTGAGTAAAACGAGGCTCAGCCGCCGTTATTGGGCCGGCATGGGCGACGGCGCGGGCGGCTGATACAGCTCACCCCAGGCCGAGAACGCATCCTGGAACGCCTGCTCGCCCACGGGGCCCTTCTCGAACGCCAGGATCGCCCGCTTGTTGTTGGTGTAGACGATGGGGATATCGATCCACGGCCGGGTCTGGAGCAGCTGCAGATTGCGCTGCCGATCCACCGGCACCGCCGACAGGCCCACCAGGAAATAGGTCGGGCTGACGCGCACGGACAGGCCGGCCAGCGGCGCGCCCTGGGCCTGCTCGGTCTGCTTCACCCGCACGCCCGGGACATTGCTGATGCCGCCATAGGGGAAGTCCGCCGGCAGGTTGAACGAGATCTCGATGGTGTGCGAGGCCGGCAGCGTCTGGTCGAGATTGCGCCGCAAGGTGAAGCTCACGCCGATCTTGCGCTCGGGAATCTGGATGTCCGCGCGGATGCCGATATCCGGCGGCTGGCCGGGGCCGCCGTTCACGGTCTCGGTCTTCCAGGTGACCGTGCCTTCGAACTGCTGCAACGCCTGGGTGTTGCCCTGGCTTTCCTCATAGAGGAAGGCGCGCTGGGTGGTGGCGGCATTGGGATTGCGCGGCGAGGTGGGCGCCGGCGCCGGGCGGCGGCTGGGATCGCCGGCGGCCTGGGCGACGCGGTCGCTGCTCTTGGCTTGCTCGGGCGCTGCGGGCACCGGGATCGTCGGCGCGGTGGCGGCGGTCTGCGGCGCGCTGGAGCCGAACAGGGCGGCGATGGCGTCGCGCTTCACCACGGCGAGCGCGATGCCGCCGAAAATCAGCACAGCCAGCAGCAGGAAGACAGCGATGCGCTTCCAGGGGGATCCGGCGTCTTCGTCCGCGGCGCTGCGGGCGTCGCTGCGGCTGCGGACCTTTGAGGCACCAATGCGCGGGCGGCGCACCGTATCGGTGTCGGCCTCCTCGCTGGCGGGCTCGGGATCGGGAGTGGTGTCCGCGGCCTCGGTCAGATCGGGGACCGGCTGCGGCGCGGGAGCCGCGCGGGAGAACGACAGCCGACCGTCCGGCATGCGCGCCTCGGTCACGTCGTCGCCGATATGCTCGCGGCGGGGCGTCAGGGGCGCGTGCGGCGCGGCTTCCCGCCGGGGTTCCGGACGGGGGGGGCGCGGTGCCGGTTCGGGGGCCGGAGCTGGCGGGGTTTCGCCCGCATAATCGGCTTCCACCCGCCGAATGGCCTCTTCGAGGCCGAGCCGCTCGCGGCCGATCTCGCCCTCGGGCAATGGCGGATCGACGCTCCGCAATTGCTTCAGGAGGGCGGCCCGCGCCCGGTCGAACACGATCTTCCGGGTCTCGCCCGTGTTTTGGGCAAGGCCGGAGATCGCGCGGACCAGGAGAGGGTAGTAATCAGCCATCGAGCGGGCACTTTACGGAAAAAAGGAAAACTTCGGTTAAGCCTGGAACGGATTTTGAACCAGGATGGTGTCGTCGCGTTCCGGGCTGGTGGACAGAACGGCCACCGGGCAGCCGATCAATTCCTCGATCCAGCGCACGTATTTGACCGCTTCCGCCGGCAGATCCGCCCACGAGCGCGCACCCTGGGTGGATTCCTGCCAACCGGGAATGGTCTCGTAGATCGGCTCGGCCCGCGCCTGGGCGCCGCTTTCGGCCGGCAGATAGTCGATCTTCTCGCCATCCACCATGTAGCCGACGCAGACCTTCAGCTCCTTGAAGCCGTCCAGCACGTCGAGCTTGGTCAAGGCGATGCCGTGGATGCCGCAGGTGCGCACGGTCTGGCGCACCAGAACCGCATCGAACCAGCCGCAGCGCCGCGGACGCCCGGTGACCACGCCGAACTCGCGGCCACGCGAGCCCAACAGCTTGCCGTCGTCATCCAGCAATTCGGTGGGGAACGGACCCTCGCCGACGCGGGTGGTGTAGGCCTTGGTGATGCCCAGCACGTAGTCCAGCGCACCGGGGCCGACGCCCGAACCGCTGGCGGCCGAGGAGGCCACCGTGTTGGACGAGGTCACATAGGGATAGGTGCCGTGGTCGATGTCCAGGAGCGCGCCCTGGGCGCCTTCGAACAGGATCTTCTTGCCCTCGCGGCGGGCCTTGTCCAGCAGCTCCCACACCCGGTCCATGAAGGGCAGGACCTTGGGGGCGATGGCCAGGAGTTCCGCCACCAGCGCATCGCCATTCACTTCTTCCAGCCCAAGGCCGCGGCGAAGCAGATTGTGATGGGTGAGAAGGCGCTCCACCTTGGCGGGCAGGGCGTCGGCGTCCACGAGATCCACCAGGCGGATGGCTCTGCGCCCCACCTTGTCCTCATAGGCCGGGCCGATGCCGCGCTTGGTGGTGCCGATGCGGGTACCCGCGCTGGCAGCATTCTCGCGCAGCGCATCCAGCTCGCGGTGCAGAGGCAGGATGAGCGGGGTGGTCTCCGCGATGCGCAGCCGGTCCGGCCCCACATGCACCCCCTGGCTGGCGAGGCGAGCAAGCTCGTCCACCAGGGCCTGGGGGTCGAGGACCACGCCATTGCCGATCACCGACAGCTTGCCGGGGCGCACCACGCCGGACGGCAGCAGGGAGAGTTTGTAAGTGATGCCGTTCACGACCAGTGTATGGCCGGCATTGTGCCCGCCCTGGAAGCGAACAACGACGTCGGCCTGCTCGGAGAGCCAGTCGACGATTTTGCCTTTACCTTCGTCGCCCCATTGAGAGCCGACCACGACCACGTTGGCCAAGGGTGGGATCCTCCACCGTACGGGCCCGGGAGGGGCCACGCGAACAAAGCAAAGCCCCGGCTTTGGTTCCGGGGCCTCCTGAGGTGCCTCTTAAGGGATCAAGGGGGGAGTGGCAAGGTTTGCCGCTCGCCCCCAGGTGCGCGCGATGCCGCGCCGGCTCATCAGCCGCTGTTTCGCAACCCGGCGGAGATGCCGTTGATGGTCAATTGGATGCCGTGCAGCACCTGGTCGTCGCCCTCGTCGCGCCGGTGCAGTTTCAGCAATTCCACCTGCACATGGTTCAGCGGATCCAGATAGGGAAAGCGGTTGCGGATCGAGCGATCCAGCAGCGGATTGGCCTCCAGCAAGGTTTTCTGGCCCATGATCGCCAAAAGGCTGGTGATGGAGCGCTGGTATTCCGCGCTGATGCGGCTGAAGATGCGGTTGCGCAATTCCTCGTCCGGCACCAGCTCCGCATAGCGCGAGGCTACCGCCAGGCTGCTCTTGGAGAGCACCATGTCCATGTTGGACAACAGCGTGCGAAAAAACGGCCAGTCCCGATACATGGCCTGAAGAAAGGCGATGCCGTTGGTGGGATGGGCTTCCACGAAGGCCGCCACCGCGGTGCCGAAGCCATACCAGGCCGGCAGCATCAGCCGGCACTGCGCCCAGGAGAACACCCAGGGGATGGCCCGCAGCGATTCGATGGCCCGCGTCTTGTTCCGCGAGGCCGGCCGTGAGCCGATGTTCAGGGTGGCGATCTCGTTGATCACCGTGGACGACCAGAAATAGTCCTCGAAGCCGGGGGTGTCGTAGACCAGCGAGCGATAGGCGTCATAGGCCGCCTTGGAGAGGTCTTCCATGGCGGCGAGGAATTCCAGCCGCGGGCCGGGCTCGCCGGCATCCAGCAAGGTGGATTCCAGGGTGGCGGAGACCAGGATCTCCAGATTGCGCCGCCCCGCTTCGGGGCTGGAATATTTGGACGAGATGATCTCGCCCTGCTCGGTGACGCGGATCTGCCCGTTCACCGCGCCCGCCGGCTGGGCCAGGATGGCGTCATAGCTCGGTCCGCCGCCGCGGCCCACCGAGCCGCCGCGGCCATGGAACAGGCGCAGTTTGACCTTGTGCCGGGCGAACACCTCGATCAGGCCGATCTCGGCCTTGTAGAGCTCCCAGCCGGACGAGACGAAGCCGCCGTCCTTGTTGCTGTCGGAATAGCCCAGCATCACTTCCTGCACGCCGCCGCGGCTGTCCACCAAGGCGCGGTACTCCGGCAGGCCGAGCAACTGGTCCATGACGCCGGCGCAATTCTGCAAATCGGCGATGGTCTCGAACAGCGGGATGACGTGCAGCGCGCTGGTGCCGTGGGCGCTGACCAGGCCCACCTCCTTCAGCAGCAGCGCCAGCTCCAGCATGTCCGAGACGCCCTCGGCCTTGGAGATGATGCAGTTGGGAATCACCGCCTCGCCCAGGCTGGCATGGGCCTGCGCCGCCGTGCGCAGGATGGCCAGTTCCGAGCGGGTCTCCTCCGTATAGGCCAGGAACGAGGAGGCCAGCGGACGGGGATTGACCAGTTCCGCGCGCAGCAAGGCGATGCGGGCGGCTTCGTCGCGGTCGCGATAGGCGGTGCCGGGGCTGGCCTGCTCCAGCAGATCGGCGACGGTGCGCTCATGCACGTCGGAATTCTGCCGCAGGTCGAGGCTCGCCAGATGGAAGCCGAAGCAATCTACCGCCCGCCGCATGGCGCGCAGGCGCCCCCGCGCCAGGGCCTTCGAGCCGTTCGCCATCAAGGAGTGGTGGAGAATATCAAGGTCGGCGCGGAAGGCGGCGGCGTCGGGATAGGGCAGGGCGCCGCCGGGTTCGGCGGCGGGAGCGGTGCCGTCTTCGGCCCGCTGGACCGCGATGGTCGCCCGCAGCCGGTTGAGGATGCCGGCCAGCGCCAGCCGATAGGGCTCGTCCCGATGCTCCCGTGCCCGGTCGCCGGAGCGGGCGGCCAGGGCGTCAAGCTCGGGCGAGGTCCGCACCAGGCGGCTGGCCAGGGACAGTTCGTTCAGCAGGATGCGGACCTGCTCCTCATGGAAGGCCATGGCCCGGTCGCGGTGCTGGCGGACGGTCTCGCGCAGCACGTCGGCGGTGACGAAGGGATTGCCGTCGCGGTCGCCGCCGATCCAGCTGCCGATGCGCAGGAAGGCGGGCACCTCGGTGTCGGCGTTGCCGGCGTCGACGGCTTCGCCCTCCAGCCCTTCCAGATGATCCTCGATGGTGCAGAGCAGGCGCGGCACTTCGGCGAGGAAGGTGTAGTCGTAATAGGACAGGCCGTTGGCCACCTCGTCCAGCACGGTCAGCTTCACCCGCCGCAGCAAGGCGGTCTGCCATAGCGCCAGGATCGCCCGGCGCAGGCTTTCGTCCTGGACCCTGGCTTCCTCGGGCGTGGCCTGCACCAGTTCCTTGAGCTTCAGCAGCTCGGCGATCTCCATCTCGCGGTTGAGCGTGCTCTTGCGCCGCACTTCGGTGGGATGGGCGGTGAGCACCGGGCTCACCAGGGCGTCCGCGAAGAAGTCCCGCAGTCCGGCGGCGTCCACGCCGGCCTTTTCCGCCCGCTCCAGCGCATTGGCCAATGTGCCGGGGCGCGGCGGCGATCCGGCGATGGCGTGGGCGCGGTTGCGGCGGCTGTGGTGCTGGTCCTCGGCGATGTTGGCCAGATGGGAAAAATAGCTGAAGGCGCGGATGATCTGCACCGCCACCAGAGGCGGCATGCCGTCCAGCAGGGTGCTCAGCTCCTGGCGCGCGGCCTCGTCGGCGTCGCGATGGAAGCGGATCGAGGTCTGGCGGATCTTCTCCACCAGCTCATAGATCTCCGGTCCTTCCTGCTCGCGGACGGTGTCGCCCAGGATGCGGCCCAGATGCCGGATATCATCCCGCAGCGGCTGGTCCTTGTCGCGCTCATTGCCCTCATTGTCCGCCATCACCGCCCATACCGCGCTCGACATGCTCTCTCCTCGTGTCCATGGCCGGGCGCGGTTACCACTCCCCTGGATGTCCATTTAGAAGAGTTTTCCGCCCGAACGAAAGAGCCGCGGCGGCAGACGCCACAATCGAACCATATTAGGCTTCGATAGCGCCAAGGCCGCCAAACGTTGTCATCAAAGGCGTGGCGGCCAAGACTATGGTTTCATGTTACGGGTTGGGGCTGTCCGCAGCGCGATGGGGTGGGGGAATTATGTCGTTTGCGAACTTGCGGCAGCGTTGGCCTGCGCCGAAGACCGATACCGCCCTGACCGCGGCGGTGCGCGCGGCGCGCCCCGCGCTCGTGACGGCGGTGGTCTTCAGCCTGTTCATCAACATCCTCGGTCTCACCGGGCCGCTCTACATGATGCAGGTCTATGACCGCGTGCTGAGCAGCCGGAACATCTCGACTCTGGTTGTGCTGACCATCCTCATCGCGCTGCTCTATGCGGTCTCCGCCGCCCTGGAATCGCTGCGGACCCGCCTGCTGGTGCGCTCGGGCCTCAAGTTCGACGAGGAACTGAACGAGCACGCCTTCGACGCGGTTCAGCGCGCCTCGCTGCGCAAGCCCTCGCCGGGCCATGTCCAGGCGCTGCGCGATGCCGACACCGTGCGGGAGTTCTTCTCCGGCGGCGGGCTGGTGGCGCTGTGCGATTTGCCCTGGGTGCCGATCTATATCGCCTTCGCCACCGCGCTCAGCCCCTGGTATGGCCTGCTGGCGGTGCTGAGCTGCCTCATCTCCGGCGCGCTGGCTTATGCCAACGACCGCGCCACCCGCCGGCTGCTGGACCAGGCCACAAGGGCCAATATCGCCGCCGCCAACCAGGCCACCACCACCTTCCGCAATGCGGAGGTGCTGCAAGCCATGGGCATGGTGCCCAATCTGCGCCGGCGCTGGGTCACCAGCCATGCCGAGGCGCTGGGATGGCATGCGGCGGCGTCCGATCGCGGCGGGCTGCTGATGGCCGCCACCCGCTTCAACCGCATGTTCATGCAGAGCCTGATCCTGGGGCTGGGGGCATATCTGGCCATCAATCGCGAGATCTCGCCGGGCATGATGATCGCCGCGTCCATCATCGTCGGGCGCTGCATCCAGCCCATCGAGATGGCCATCGGCAACTGGAAGGCCATCGTCAACATGCGCTCGGCCTACAACCGGGTGCAGGATCTGATGCGCGCCGTGCCTCCCGCCGCCGAGCGCATGCGCCTGCCGGCGCCGCGGGGCATCGTGCAGGTGGAGAACCTCATCGCCCATGCGCCGGGCACCGAATTTCCGGTGCTGCGCGGGGTGTCGTTTGCGGTGAAGGAGGGCACGGTGCTGGGCGTCATCGGCCCCAGTGCGGCCGGCAAGTCGAGCCTGGCGCGGGTGATGGTCGGGGTCTGGCAGGCCACCGCCGGCTCCGTTCGCCTGGATGGCTCGGACCTGCGCCATTGGGATCCGGAGCAATTGGGCTCGCACCTGGGCTACCTGCCGCAGGACGTGGAACTGTTCGCCGGCACCATCGCCGACAATATCGCCCGTTTCGGCGAGCGCGACGAGACCAAGATCGTGCAGGCGGCACAGATGGCCGGCACCCATGACATGATCCAGCGCCTGCCCAATGGCTATAATACGGAAATCGGCGATGGCGGCGCCTCCCTCTCCGGCGGCCAGCGCCAGCGGGTGGCGCTGGCGCGCGCCCTCTACGGCCTGCCGGCGCTGATCGTGCTGGACGAGCCCAATGCCAGCCTGGACGCCGCCGGCGAGCAGGCCCTGATGGTCGCCGTGCAGGCGCTCAAGCAGGCCGGGCGCACCGTCATTCTCATCACCCACAAGACCAACAATCTCAGCCTGTGCGACCAGGTGCTGCTGTTGAACGAGGGCACCGTGCACGGCTTCGGGCCGCGCGACGAAGTCATCGCCAAGCTGCTCGGCCCGCGCCTGGTGCAGCCGGGTGCGGCGCCGGCCCGCCCCGATGCCGCCGCCGCGGCCGGGGCCTGAGGAGGAAGCCATGTCAGAGACCGTGGACATCATCGGCGCCAGCGCAACGGCCCCCGCAGCAGCCCCCCCGGCGGCGCAGCCGGCATCCCCTGTGCCGCCCGCCCTCACGCCGGCGGCCATGGCTCCGGCGCCCGCCCCGCGGCCGCCGCGGACCGACTTCGAAGCCAAGCCGCCGGTGGCCAGCAGCGACTTCCGCAAGGTCGCGGCCATGGGCTACGGCATCATCTTCCTGACCTTCGGCGTCGGCGGCGCCTGGGCGGCGCTGGCCCATATCGACAGCGCGGTGGTCGCGCCGGGCGTCGTGTCGGTGGAGAGCAAGCGCCAGGTGGTGCAGCATCTGGAAGGCGGCATCATCGCCCAGATCGACGTCAAGGACGGCCAGAGCGTGAAGGCGGGCGAGCTGTTGTTCCGCCTTGATCCCACCAGTTCGCGCTCCAGCTATGACGCCCTGCGCGGCCAATTGGATTCGCTCACCGCCGCTGAGGCGCGGCTGGAGGCCGAGCGTGCCCAGGCCAATGAAATCACCTTCCCGGCCCCGCTGCTGGCCCGCGCCTACGAGCCCATCGTGAAGGCGGCACTGGCCGACCAGCGGGCGCAGTTCCGCGACCGCAAGGCCTCGCTGAACGGTCAGGTCGACATTCTCAATAGCCGCGCCCGCCAGGGTGCCACCGAGGTGGACGGCCTGCGGCGAGAGCGCGAAGCCCTCGACAGCCAGCTGTATTTTATCGATGACGAACTCGCCGGCATTCGCGCGCTCAGCGACAAGGGCCTGGTGTCCAAGCCGCGATTGGCGGAGTTGCAGCGGGAGAAGGCTCGGCTCCAGGGCATGGTCGGCCGCAACACCGCCGACACCGCGAAAGCGCAGAACACCATCGGCGAGATGACCCTGCAGATCCAGCAGCTACTGCAAAAGCAGCAGGAGGACGTGGCCGCCCAGATGGTGGAGACCCGGCAGAAAATCTCCGACATCAAGGAGAAGTTCAACGTCTCCGAAAACATCCTGAAGCGGGTGGACATCCGGGCGCCGCGCGACGGCGTGGTGCAGAACATCAACCCGAAGATCTATACCCTGGGCGCGGTGGTGCGGCCGGGCGACACGCTGCTGGAGATCGTGCCGCAGAATGAGGAGCTGATCGTCGATGCCCAGGTGCCCACCACGGACATCGACCGGCTGCATGGCGGCGTCACCGGCGTTGAGGTGCGCTTTCCGGCCTTCCATTCGCGCACCACGCCGCTGATTCTGGGGGATCTGCGCAGCGTCTCGCCGGACCGGCTGATTGATGAGACCACCCACCAGCCCTATTTCCAGGCGGTGGTGGCGGTGTCCAAGACCGACATCCCCGACGAGATGAAGGCGCGGCTGCGGCCCGGCATGCCGGCGGAGGTGGTGTTCAGCACCGGCGAGCGCAGCGTGCTGAGCTACCTGACCCGGCCGCTGGTGGATGCGGTGTCCAAGTCCATGCGCGAGAAGTGAGGCCAAGCGCGCGCCGTGGCGGCACGCGCCGCCCGGTTCAGCGCGGCGCGCGCAGCGGCGCGTCGGGAAAGTGGAGCCGGTCGTCGGTGATGACGGTGCCCCACTGGGCCTTGAACGCCGCCTCCGCCATCGGGTCCGGCACCGGCGCGGCGCAGGGAGCGCGACGGGCCACAGCGAACGGTGTCGTGACGATGCTCTGCCCCAGCAGTCGCATGCGCAACGCCATCTGGGCCGCCTGATAGGCGCTGGGCAGGTTGGGGCTGAAGCCATTGACGGCTTCCAGCGCACTTTTGCGGGCGGCGATGAGCGGGGAGGTCGGCACCGCGAATTCGCGATGGACAAACCCGCGGTCGGGCCAGGTCGCCGGGTCGAAGCCGAACAGGGCCGCCGCCGCCTCGGGTGCGTCCTGCTGCCCGTCCAGGACACGGCCGCTGACCATGCCGACGTTGCGGTCGGCGGCGAGGCCCACCAGGGCGTCAATCCAGTCCGGTGTCTCCGGCGTCAGGCCGGCTTCGGTAAACACCACCAGTTCCGACGGCGCCGCACGCCAGAGGGCGTTGCGGTGATCAGCCTCGCCCGCGCTCACATGAACCGAGGCGCGGCGCCAGGACACCGGCTGCGTGCCGGCGTCCGCCCCGCCGGTGTCCAGGCGCGGATCGGCAATCACCTCCAGGCGGTCGAGCGGCCAGGGGCCACGGGCAAGAGCGTCGAGAACCGGCCCCAGGCGCTGTGCCGTGGGCTCGGTCCCAGGACCGGGCCGCACCAGGATCGTGACCCGGGGCGGGGCGGCAAAGGCCCGGCGGAGCTGAAATGTCGCGGGCGCAAGACCCGCACTGATCCGCCAGGGGTGCCCCGCGTCCGCATTCCACCCGTTGAGAACGTCGAGGCGCGCGGGGCCGCTGAGGGCACGGGGCGGCATGATATGTGCCAGATGTAGCGACAGATGTTCCACCACCAGCCCGTTGGCCACCGCCCGCAGGGCGAGGTCATAGCCCCCCGCCAGGCCGGTGGCCGGTCGCACGCCACCCAGCGCCGCGAGAGCCGACGCGCGGATCAGCAGGGGCAGGCCGACAATGTCCAGCGCGGCCAGCAGGATCATTCCGGCAGCGGGCTTGGGAATCCGCGGCCCGCCGAGCCAGAGGCCGTCCTGGCCGAAGAACAGATCGATATCCGGGCGCGCGCGCGCCGCCGCCGCCACCGTGCGACGCACCCTTTGGCGCAGCACCGTGAACGGCTTCACCAACGCGATCCATCCGCCCGGCTCCTTGGCGGCCAACAGCGCTCTGGCGACACGGCTCGGCGTCGCCGGAAGGGTCAGGGTAACAAGGCTCATGGCTGTGGATCGCGCGTCGCCACTAGACCCGCAGGCCCGCGCGGGCCACCCGTGACAGGCTGGCATCCATCTGGTCGGCCACCGCCCAGGGCGAGAGCCGCTCGGCCACCCGCGCCCGCGCCCGGCTGCCCAAGGTGCGGTCGCCGGCATCCACGAGCGCGGCGGCGCGCAGCAGCGCATGGGACAAGTCGGGAATGCTCACCTCGCACCACACGCGGCCGCGGCTGTAGGGGCCGTGATCCTGCTCCAATTGCACCAGGGGGCCGGACACCGGAAAGCCGCAACTGTCGTCGAGAAAGTCCCGGCTGCCGCCATAGTCGGTGGCGACCACCACTTTGCCGCGGGCCATGGCCTCGGCGATGGTCAGTCCGAACCCTTCCGAGCAGTGGGGCGAGGCATAGATGTCGGCGCGATCCAGCAGCTTGGCCATCTGCTCCCCGGGGAGGGGCTTGGTGATGAGGGTCACGCTGGGGTCCCCCGCCACGGCAGCGATCAGCGCGGCCGCCGGCTCGGGCGAATCGGCCAGATTCTTGGTTTTCAGCACCAGCTGCCAGCCGCGCGCGCCCAGGCCCGACAGGGCAAAGGCCTCGACCAGGGCCATGGGCCGCTTGCGGGCCAGATAGCTGGCCCCATCGAACGCATACAAAATGCTGCGCCGTCCTTCCGTCGCCAGCGCGGGGGAAGGGCCGTCCAAAGGCTCCGGCGGCACCGGGACCACGTGGGGAATCACTTCCACCCGGCGGTCCGTGCGGCGCGCCAGCACATCGGCGCAGAAGCGACTGGGGGTCCAGATGGCATCAACCCGGTTCACAACCGGCATCCAGCTCTCCGGCACTTCGTCCATTTCCCAGACAAACAGGCCGATGCGGGCGCGTGCCTCGTCCACGATCCGGCGCTGGGCATCGGAGAGGAACATCTCCCATCCGTCCGGATTGAGATCGACGATGGCCACGTCCGCCGGCCCGGTGAAGGCCCCGACGTCGCAGGACGGCGTCAGGCGGGCATGGACGTGAAACGGCGGATGGATCGGATGAATGCTCAGGGCATGGTGGGTATGCCAGAGTGCGGAGAGGTATCCGCGGGCTCCCACACCTTGGCCATTAGAATAGTTCCATGGGCCGATGAAGGCGATCCGAAGCGGCAGCCGACTTGAGGGACTGTCCACATGCTTCATTTCGTCCACATCCTTCAGAACAATCACCGGCCTGCGCGGACTCAAAACGCCTACTGAGGCCACTATCACTCAAGTTGGTTACCAGACTGGTATGCTTCACCGGAAGGGCCGCGAAAACCCCGCCCGTTCGACGTTGACAGGGTTTCGGGCCACTCCTAGGGTGCCGCCCCCAAGGCCACCTCGCCGCACAGAGCACGCCGACTCAGGCAAAATTGCAGCGCGGCATCACATCTTTTGTTCAGGGGGAGCACGCCTCGATGAAGATCCTGGTACCCGTCAAGCGCGTGGTTGATTACAACGTCAAAGTGCGGGTGAAATCTGACGGATCCGGGGTTGAACTCTCCCACGTCAAGATGTCCATGAATCCGTTTGATGAGATCGCCGTCGAAGAGGCGCTGCGCCTCAAGGAAGCGGGCATCGCAACGGAAGTGGTGGCCGTGTCCATCGGACCGGCTCAGGCCTCCGAGACCATTCGTACGGCGCTGGCCATGGGCGCGGACCGCGGCATCCTGGTGAAGACCGATGCGCTGGTGGAGCCGCTGGCGGTGGCCAAGATCCTCAAGGCGGTGATCGCCGAGGAAGCCCCCCGGCTGGTGATTCTCGGCAAGCAGGCCATTGACGACGACGCCAACCAGACCGGCCAGATGCTGGCCGCGCTGCTGGGCTGGGGTCAGGGCACGTTTGCCTCCAAGGTGGTGATCGACGGCGATGCCGTCCTGGTGACCCGCGAGATCGACGGCGGCGCGCAGACCGTGCGCCTGGCCCTGCCGGCCATCGTCACCACCGACCTGCGCCTCAATGAGCCGCGCTATGCGTCGCTGCCGAACATCATGAAGGCGAAGAAGAAGCCCATCGACGAGAAGACGCCGGAAGCTTACGGCGTGGACGTAGCCCCGCGCCTGAAGGTGCTGACCACGGCGGAGCCCGCGGGCCGCAAGGCCGGGGCGAAGGTGGCGTCGGTGGCGGAACTGGTATCGAAGCTCAAGGACGAGGCGGGAGTGATCTGATGGCAACGTTGCTTCTCGCTGAACACGACAACAAGGCGCTGAACGGCGTCACCGCCAAGGCCCTGACCGCCGCCGTCGCCCTCGGCGGCCCGGTGCACATCCTCGTCGCCGGCCAGGACGCCAAGGGTGTCGCGGACGCCGCCGCGACCCTCGACGGGGTGGAGAAGGTGCTGCTGGCGGACGATGCGCTCTATGCCCATCGTCTGGCCGAGCCTCTGGCCACCCTGCTGGTCTCGCTGGCCGGCAGCTATGACGCCATCGTCGCCCCCTCCACCAGCATGAGCAAGAACGTGCTGCCGCGCGTCGCCGCGCTGCTGGACGTGATGCAGGTGTCCGACATCATCAAGGTGGTCTCGCCCGACACGTTCGAGCGGCCGATCTATGCGGGCAATGCGGTGCAGACCGTGCAGAGCACGGACGCCAAGAAGATCATCACCGTGCGCACCGCCTCGTTCCAGGCCATCGGCACCGGCGGATCTGCGGCGGTGGAAAGCGTCGGTGTGCAGACGGATCCCGGCCTGTCGTCCTTCGTGGACGAGAGCCTGGCGGTCTCCGACCGGCCGGAACTGACCGCGGCGCGGATCATCGTCTCCGGCGGCCGGGCGATCGGCTCCAAGGAGAAGTTCGCCGAAGTGATCGAGCCCCTGGCCGATGTGCTCGGCGCCGCCGTTGGGGCCTCGCGCGCCGCGGTGGATGCGGGCTATGCTCCCAACGACTGGCAGGTGGGCCAGACCGGCAAGGTGGTGGCGCCCGAGCTTTATGTGGCCATCGGCATTTCCGGCGCCATCCAGCATCTGGCGGGCATGAAGGACTCCAAGGTCATCGTGGCCATCAACAAGGACGAGGAAGCGCCGATCTTCCAGGTGGCCGATTACGGCCTCGTGGGTGATTTGTTCGCCATCGTTCCCGAACTCCAGGCCGAGATCGCCAAGGTCAAAGGCTGAACTTCAGACCGGCGCGACCTGGGGTCGCGCCGCCCTTAACCGAGAGCCGAAAGACCACAGCATCATGCCACTCGAGATCAAGAAGGTCGGAGTGATCGGCGCCGGTCAGATGGGCAATGGCATCGCCCATGTCTGTGCCCTGGCCGGCTACGACGTGGTGCTGAACGACCAGGACCCCGACCGGGCCCGCGCGGGCCTTGCCACCATCAATGGCAACATGGCCAAGCAGGTCGCCAAGGGCACCGTCACCGAGCAGGATCGCCAGGACGCACTGAAGCGCATCGTCACCTCCGACGTGGTGGACGGCTTGGCGGAATGCGATCTGGTGATCGAATCCGCCACCGAAAAAGAAGACGTGAAGCGGAAGATCTTCGCCGGCGTCTGCGAGGTGCTGCGGCCGGACGCTTTGCTCGCCAGCAACACCTCCTCCATCTCCATCACCCGCCTGGGCGCGTCCACCGACCGCCCGGAGCGCTTCATCGGCATTCATTTCATGAATCCGGTGCCGCTGATGGAATTGGTGGAACTGGTGCGCGGCATCGCCACCGATGACGACACCTTCGAAAGCTCGAAGCAGTTCGTCACCCGCCTGCACAAGACCTATGCGGTGGCCGAGGATTTCCCGGCCTTCATCGTCAACCGCATCCTGCTGCCGATGATCAACGAAGCCATCTACACCCTCTATGAGGGCGTGGGCTCCGTGGATGCCATCGACCGTGCCATGAAGCTGGGCGCCAACCATCCCATGGGGCCGCTGCAATTGGCGGACTTCATCGGCCTGGATACCTGCCTCGCCATCATGCAGGTGCTCCATGAGGGGCTGGCGGACAGCAAGTATCGTCCGTGCCCGCTGCTGGTGAAATATGTGGAGGCCGGCTGGCTGGGCCGCAAAACCCAGCGCGGCTTCTATGATTATCGCGGCGAAAAGCCGGTCCCGACCCGCTGACGTTTTATTGCGGCTGAGATTTGGACGGGCAGGCGGGCCAGGGTCCGCCTGCCCGTTTCTGTGACGCGTGCGGGGTCTGAGGCGTGCGGGGTCTGGGGCCTGCGGAGTCGGCGGCTGGGCGGCTCAGGCGCCCCCGCCCATAGCCGCCTTGATTACCGCCAGCGCATCGCTGCCCGCCCATTCGGCCGGGCCGGCCAGATAGCCGATCTCGCAGCCCTTGGCGTCCACCAGCAGGCTGGTGGGCAGGCCGAAGCCGCGCCCGACGCTGCGCAGGGCCTGGAAGGTCTTGGTGTTGGGATCGGCATAGAAGGCCAGCGACGACACGCCGATTTCATTCAGGAACGCCTGCGGCTTCTTCGGGTCGCGGGTATCCAGATTGATCGCCACCACCTGAAATTTGTCGCCGCCCAGCGTGCGCTCCAGGGCGTCCAGGGCCGGCATTTCCTTCCGGCACGGCACGCACCAGGTGGCCCACAAATTCACCAGCAGCACCTTGCCCTTGAAGTCCTCAAGCGTCACCGGCTTGCCGGCAGCGTCGGTGAAGGCGAGGGGAGGCATGCGGCGGGCGGAGGTGGCCAGCGACAATGCGGCCAATTCGCCCTTGGCCAAAGGCGCGATGGTCTTGCCCAGGTCCACGGCGCCCTGGCATTGCGGGTCGGCAATGGCGGCGGTGGCGGCCGGGACGGTGCCGTCGGACTGCGGTTTCGTCGCTGATGCATTGCCCGCGGGCCCATTAATCCCGTATAGGGCGAGCGCGCCGACCATGGCACCGGCCACCACCGCTCCCGCCACCAGACCGATCATGCGCCAGGGCCCTTGCCGGGCCGGGTGAGGTTCGGGCGAAGGCGCGGACGATGCGGCGGGGTCAGTGCCCGGGGGCGGCACGTTGAGATCGGTCATCACCGGAGGTCCGTCATGAGCAACAAGATGTGGGGCGGGCGGTTCTCCACCGGGCCGGACGCCATCATGGAGGAAATCAACGCCTCCATCGGCTTCGATCAGCGTCTTTACGCCCAAGACATCGCCGGCTCCAAGGCCCATGCCGCCATGCTGGCGGCCCAAGGGATTGTGGCGGCGAAGGATGCGCAGAAGATCCAGAAGGGTCTAGACACGATCCTGTCAGAGATCGAGGCGGGCAAATTCACCTTCCGCCGCGACCTGGAGGACATCCACATGAATGTGGAAGCCCGCCTCGCGGAGATCATCGGCGCCCCCGCTGGACGCCTGCACACCGCCCGTTCGCGCAACGATCAGGTGGCCACCGACTTCCGGCTCTATGTGCGCGACACCGTGGATGCGCTCGACGACCAGCTGGCCGATTTCCAGCGCGCCTTGGCGGAGAAGGCGCTGGAACATGCGGGCACGGTGATGCCCGGCTTCACCCATCTCCAGACCGCCCAGCCGGTGACCTTCGGCCACCATCTGATGGCCTATGTGGAAATGGCGGGCCGGGATCGCGGCCGCTTCGCGGATGCCCGCAAGCGCCTGAACGAATCGCCTTTGGGCTCGGCGGCTCTGGCCGGCACCTCCTTCCCGATCGACCGCGACGCCACCGCCGCGGCGCTGGGCTTCGACCGGCCCACCGCCAATTCGCTGGATGGCGTGTCCGATCGCGACTTCGTGTTGGAATGCCTGGCCGCGGCGTCGATCTGCGCCATCCACCTCTCGCGCCTCGCGGAAGAGATCGTGATCTGGACCTCGCCGTCCTTCGGGCTGGTGCGATTGTCGGATGCCTTCACCAGCGGCTCCTCCATCATGCCGCAGAAGCGCAATCCCGACGCCGCCGAACTGGTGCGGGCCAAGGCGGGGCGGATCATCGGCGCACTCACCGGCCTGATGGTGGTGATGAAGGGCCTGCCTTTGGCCTATGCCAAAGACATGCAGGAAGACAAGGAAGGCGCGTTCGACGCCTTCTCCGCTCTGTCGCTGGTGATCGCCGCCAGCGCCGGCATGATCCGCGACCTGGAGCCCGACCTGGCGCGCATGAAGGCCGCGGCGGGGCAGGGCTATTCCACCGCCACCGATCTGGCGGACTGGCTGGTGCGCACCATCGGCATCCCGTTCCGTGATGCCCACCATGTAACCGGCCGCATCGTCGGCATCGCCGCCGAGCGCGGCATCGCGCTGCACAAGGTGCCGCTGGCGGACATGCAGGCGGTGGAAAAGCGCATCACCCAGGATGTGTTCTCGGTGCTCTCCGTGGTGCGCTCGGTGCGCAGCCGAACCAGTTATGGCGGCACCGCACCGGCCCAGGTGCGGGCCCAGGCGCGGCGCTGGCTGAAGAAGCTCGGCCCGGCGTGAGCGCGCCGCGCTTCACCCCGGCGTTCCGCGCGCAGCTTCAATCGCTGTTCGCGTGGCGCCGGGATGTGCGCGCCTTCCGCCCCGATCCCTTGCCGGATGGCCTGCTGGAGGAATTGATCGCCACCGCCTGCCTTGCCCCCTCCGTGGGGCTGAGCCAGCCGTGGCGATTCGTGGAGGTGACGGACGCCGCCCGCCGGGCGGAGATCCGCGCCAATTTCGAGGCGTGCAATGCCGCGGCCTTGGCGGCGCAGCCGGCGGACCGGGCCGGCATCTATGCCCGGTTGAAGCTGTCCGGACTGGATCAGGCGCCCTGCCATCTGGCGGTGTTCGCCGACGGCGCGACGGCGCAAGGCCATGGGCTGGGCCGCCGCACCATGCCGGAAGCCATTGCTTACTCTGCGGTGCTGGCCATCCATACGCTGTGGCTGGCGGCGCGCGCCGAGGGCGTAGGCGTGGGGTGGGTCTCCATTCTCGATCCGGAATCGTTGACCAAAGTCCTCGATATCCCCTCGCGATGGCATTTCATCGGCTATCTGTGCATCGGTTACCCGGCCGCGGACCAGGACACGCCGACACTCGAAACCGACGGCTGGGAGTATCGGCGCCAGCCGGAGCGTTTCCTGCTGCGACGATGAGCCAGGGCGGATCTTCCCTGTCGGCGTGGCATGGGAGACGGCGCTGGTTCCAGGCGGGGGGCTCGCCTTTGCGGCGCCGCTCGCTATAGTGAGCGCGATTTTTTCCGAGGTGGTTCCGTGTCCCGACGCTTCCGCACTCCCGCTGCCCTCATTCTGATCCTGGCCTGCGCCGGGATGCTGGCCGGCTGCGGCGTCAAGGGCCCGCTGGAGCCGCCGCCCAAGGCTGCCGCCGGTACCCCGCAGGCGAGCACCGGTGCCGTTAGCGGCGCGTCCGCAGCGGCCGGCGAGGCCAGCAGCGAATCGTCCTGGAACATCAACCAGGCGAGTATCGTCGCGGATACCGGAACGGCAGCGCCGCCTTTGTCCACGACGCCGCCCGCCCCGACGGCATCCACGTCGGCGGGCAGCAGTCAGCAACGCACAAAATCAACGCACGTTGGCGGTACGTCGTCGGCTCCCACCAGCCTCGACCAGATCACGCGCCCCAATACGCCCTTCATCCTGGACGGGCTGCTCTGATCACCACGGCCTGACGCGGCGCGCGCGGTCGCCGCTTGTCGGGACCACGCCCCGCCAAGCGGGCGATGTGGCGTTAACCGCTCGTATTTGCTTAGGCTCACCATGCATCATTTCGTTTATCACGACGGCCGCCTGCGGGCGGAGGATGTGGACCTGACGGCGCTGGCCGACGAGGTCGGCACGCCCTTCTATTGCTACTCCACGGCAACCCTTGAGCGGCACTATCGGGTGTTCCGTGCCGCGTTCGCCGAACGCGACATGCTGCTGTGCTACGCGCTGAAGGCCAATTCCAACCAGGCGGTCATCGCCACTCTGGCCCGCCTCGGTGCCGGGGCCGATATCGTCTCGGGCGGCGAGTTGAAGCGGGCGCTGGCGGCGGGCATCCCGCCGGAGCGCATCGTCTTCTCCGGCGTCGGCAAGACCCGCGATGAGATGGCCCAGGCGCTGCAAGCGGGCATCCTGTGCTTCAATGTGGAGAGCGAGCCGGAACTGGTGGCGCTGTCCCAGGTGGCCGGTGCGCTCAACCGCACCGCTTCGGTGTCGATCCGGGTCAATCCCGACGTGGACGCCAAGACCCATGCCAAGATTTCCACCGGTGGCTCGGAGACCAAGTTCGGCATCCCCATTTCCCGGGCGCGGGAGGTCTATGCGGAGGCGGCCAAGCTGCCGCATCTGGCGATCACCGGCGTGGACATGCACATCGGCAGCCAGATCACTGACATGGCGCCATTCGAGAATGCCATCACCCTGCTGGCGGACCTGGCCCGCGATCTCCTGGCAGCGGGCCATCGCCTGCACCATGTGGACCTCGGCGGCGGGCTGGGCGTGCCCTATGCGGCCTCCGACCCGCTCCCCCCGGCCCCCGATGCCTATGCGGCGGTGGTCAAGCGCGCGCTCGGTGATCTCGACCTGCCGCTGGTGTTCGAGATGGGCCGAATGATCGTGGCCAATGCGGGAATCCTGGTGACCCGCGTGCTCTATGTGAAGCACGGCGAGGGCAAGACCTTCGTCATCGTCGACGCGGCCATGAACGATCTCATCCGCCCGACGCTGTACGAGGCCCATCACGAGATCCAGCCGGTGCACCAGCGGGCGAATGCCAAGCAGGTGCGGGTGGATGTGGTGGGGCCGGTGTGCGAAACCGGTGACTATCTGGCCCTGGACCGGCTGATGCCCGAAGTCATGCCCGGCGACCTGCTGGCGGTGATGACCGCTGGGGCCTATGGCGCCGTGCAGGCCAACACTTACAACACCCGTTCCCTGGTGCCGGAAGTGCTGGTGAACGGCCACCAGGCGGCGGTGGTGCGCCCGCGGGTGGATGCCGAGGCGCTTATCGCCCTTGACCGGCTGCCGTCTTGGATGGCCTGAGGTGCCGCCCGGCGGACCCACAGCAGGCGCCCGCGGGGCGCCTGGTTCAGGTCCGTGAGGGGCGCTTGGGCTTGATCTTCGCCAAGTCGGCTTCGGAGATGGGCCGGGCGAAATGGAAGCCCTGGACCTCATCACACCCGCCCTTGCGCAGCCAGGCGAACTGGGCGGCGGTCTCCACGCCTTCGGCGGTCACCGACAGGCCGAGGGCGCGCCCCAGCCCGAGGATCGCCTCCACGATGCCTTGTGCATCACGGCTCTGATCGAGATCCCCGACGAAGCGGCGATCGATCTTGATGCGGTCGAACGGGAAGTGCCGGAGGTAGCTGAGCGATGAGTAGCCGGTACCGAAATCGTCCATGGCCAGTCCGACGCCCAGCTCCTTGATCTGGAGCAGGACGTCCAGCGCCTTCTCGGTGTTTTCCAGCAGCACGTTCTCGGTCAGCTCCAGCTCCAGGCGGTGGGCGGGAAGCCCGCTGTCCTGCAGCGCCGATTCGATGGCCTGCAGCAGCTGCGCCCCCTGGTGGAATTGCACCGGCGACACGTTCACCGAAACAGAGAGGTCCGGCCACTTCGCGATGGTGGCGCAGGCCTTGCGCAGCGCCCATTCGCCCAACTGCACGATCAGGCCGGTGCTTTCCGCCAGCGGGATGAACTGATCGGGGCTCAGCAGTCCGAAGCGGGGGTGCAGCCACCGCACCAGGGCTTCCACCGAAACCATCTCCAAGGTCGCGGCATTGAAGCGCGGCTGGTAGAGCAGCACGAAATCTTCGCTACCCACGGTGCGGCGCAGGTCATGCTCCAGCGAGCGCTTGGCCAGCACCTGCTCATTCATGTCGGCGGTGAAGAAATGACAGCCGGCCGGCTCCTCCGCCTTCGAGTGCTGGAGTGCCAGTTCCGCGCAGCGCACCAGGCCTTCGGGATCCAGCGTATCCATGGGCGCGAGCGCCACCCCGATGGCGCAGGTCACATGCGCCTCATCGCCCTCGGGAAGGTGGAAGGGCTTGGCCAGCGCCTGCTGGAGTGCCGCACAGAGGGTCTTCAGCACCGCGACGCTCCCGGGCGCGCTCACCACCAGGGCGAAATCGTCGGCGCCGAGGCGGGCCACCAGGTCATTGTCGTGCATGGTCTGGCGCAGCCGCTGGGCGGCCTCGGTCAGAACCACATCGCCGGCCGGCAGTCCGAAGCGTTCGTTCACTACCTTGAAGTTGACGAGGTCGATGCGCAGCAAGGCCACAGTGCGCTTGCCTTCGCGGGCGCCACTGAGCGCACCCGCGAGGAATTCCATCAGCAAAGTGCGGTTGGGCAGGCTGGTGAGGGGGTCGTAGAGCGCCAGATGCTCCACCTTGCGATGGGCCTCCACCTCGGCGGTGATGTCGGTGGCGGTGCCGCGGAAGCCAACCACGGCACCAGAGCCGTCGCGCACCGCTTTGGCGGCCACGCGGCAGATGCGGACGTCGCCACTGACCGTGATGTAGCGGCAGCGCAGTGCCGTCAGCGGATGGTCCGTGGCGCGGGAGGCCCACAGCTCCAGCGATCCCTCACTGGCATGCAGGATGGCGCCCAGGGGCTGGCCCAGCAATTTGGACGGCGTGTGCCCGGTCAGCGCTTCGAAGCGCTCGGACAGATAGGTCAACGCGAGCCGAGCATCCGCCTCCCAGATCCAGTCGGAGGCGGCTTCGGCGACGTCGCGAAAGCGGGCCTCGCTCGCGAGCAGGGCTTGGCGATTGGCGGCCATGGCCTGGGCGGAACGCTCGATGGTCCTGGCATTCTTCGCGGCCCGCCCCAGCACCAGCCACGTCAGCAGGACCAGGGCGCCGCCGCAGGCCGCAAACCAGGGCACCACCACCTGGGCCACGGACTTTCCCGGCAGGACGTCGGTCCAGCTCAGGACCAACGGCGCGCCATTGCGGGTGGGAATGTCAATGCGAGGGGCTGCTGCATCGGTCCGCTGAGCCACGTGCAGATCGTTCAGCGCTGCGAGTTCGCCCACGGACGCCAGAAGCTGAACCGATAGGATGCGGACGAAGGCCAACCGGCTCGGCGGGCCGGATTTCAGCGCCACCGTTGCATCGCCGCCGGGCGTGATGGGGGCGACAGCGACGAAGGCCGGCTGTCCATCGATCCAGAACAGATCGTGGACCACCTCCCCGTCGAAGGTCTTCAGGATGGGCGCAATGCCTTCGGGAAGCGAGCCGGAGTCGTCGCGCTGGCCCTTCGCCAGATGGTAGACCACCGTGTTTTCGCTCGAAATGACGAACACATGGTCGATCCCCATCAACTTGTAGATTTTTGGGCCAAGATTATCCCGCTCGAATGCCCAATCGAGATCCAGCGTCAGGTGCAGGTTGCGATAGGTCGAGCCATGGTTCGCAAAGGCCAGGATCGTCTGCACCAGTCGCGTTTCATCGACTTTCACCGCCGCGCGAAGCTGGGCCTGGGTCCGCGAATAGGTCCGGTCATCCTGTTGCCGGACGGATTGAATGAGCAGGACGCCGGCGGCGATATAAGTGGTGGCCACGAGCACGGCGATGGCCGGAATGGTCCACTTGGCAAAGATTGTCGCGTTCGCGGTCTCCCGCGAATTGAACCAGGACCGCGACATAAGCCTTCCAACGTCAAAACAGGGTGGCGGCATCCTAGAAGGCAACCCTATGCCGCGGCCAGTATGGTCATGGTTGTGTTGCGTTTAAATTCCCGAGAAAGCTGTTTCGCTTCTGCGCTGTGTCCCGGTCCTTTTTCAACGCAGGTATTGGGTGGTTGTGAAACAAACCCTTGCTGGGCAGGAGGCGGCGCCCGATCTTGGTCTCTCCAGGCCGCAGTGCAAAAGCATTCTTAACTATGGATACGATTTCAGGGTGCTGCCAAAAATAAACAGGTGTTCAGGTTGTCGCAGCGGGCTGTGCGGCTGAAAGGTCAAGGTCGACGCGTACCACGGTGGGATCATCGCAGCCGGGCCGGACCTTGAAGCCGAGATCCTGGGCCAGATGCAGCATCGGCATGTTCTCGCGCAGTACGTCACCGAAGATGCGCTTCAGGCCGCGGCGGCGGGCATGGTCGAGAATTTCGTTCATCAGTCGATACCCGAGCCCGCGCCCCTTCATGTCGGAGCGCACCATGATGGCATATTCAGCCGCCTCATTATCCGGGTCGGCGATGATCCGCACCACGCCGAGGATCTCCCCATCCGCCGCCACCGAGACCAGCGCCATCTCGCGATCGTAGTCGATCTGCGACAGGCGGGCGGCCATCAGGTGGGGAAAGTCCTTGAGCGAGCCAAGAAAGCGCATGCGCACGTCGCGCGGGTCGGAGCGGCGCACCATTTCCCCCAAAGCCGGCTCATCTTCGGGGCGGATTGGCCGCAATTGCAGTTCCTGGCCGTCGGTCAAGGTCATCACCCGCGCCATGGCGCTGGGAAATGGCTTGATGGCAAAGCGCTCGGTGCCGACGCCTCGGGTGGGGTGGACGACGATCCGCGCATCAAGGGCGATCACGCCATGCTCGTCCGCCAGCAGCGGATTGATGTCCAACTCGCCGATTTCCGGCATGTCGCCCAGGAGTTCGGCCACCTTCACCAGGGTGTTGGCGATGGCATCCATGTCCGCCGCCGGCTGGTCCCGATAGCCCGCGAGGCGGCGGGCGATGCGGGTGCGCTCGATCATTTCGCGCGCCAGCCGGCCATTCAGCGGCGGCAACGCCACCGCCCGGTCGGCGATCACTTCCACCGCCGTGCCACCCTCGCCGAACAGCACCACGGGGCCGAAGGTCGGATCATTGGCAATGCCGGCGATCAGCTCCACCGCCCGCGGCCGGTGGATCATGCGCTGAACGGTGAAGCCCTCGATCCGGGCTTCGGGCGCCCGCTCGCGCACGCCGGCCAGCATCAGTTCGGCCGCCTCCTGCACTTGGGCCGGCGTGCGCAGGTCCAACCGCACGCCGCCCACGTCCGATTTGTGGATGATGTCGTCGGAGAGAATCTTCAGCACCACCGGCCCACCGATGCTGGCCGCCACAAGGCCGGCCTCCACGGGGTCGCGGGCAATGCGGGTTTCGACCACGGGGATGTCGTAGGCCGCGAGCACGGCCTTGGCCTCCACCTCCGTCAGCACGCTCCGTCCGGCGGCGATCACCGCCGCCACCAGTTGCTTGGCCTTGTCGCGGTCCGGTTCGTCGAAGGTGCGGGCGGGCGGCGTCTCCATCAGCAGGGTCTGGTTGCGCTTGTAGGACACCAGATGGCCGAAGGCTCGGACCGCTTCGTCCGGGGTGTCATAGGTGGGAATGCGGCGCGCGACGAACCGCCGGCGCGCCTCGGATGCCGCGGTGTCGCCCAGCCAGCAGGTCAGCACCGGCGCGCGCGGGCGGTGTGAGAGAATTTCGATCACCGCGTCGGCGGCCTCGGCGCTGTTGGCCAGCGCGGTCGGGCAGTTCAGCACCAGCGTCGCATCGGAGCCGGGATCTTCAAGGAGCGCGGTGAGCGCGTCGGCATAGCGCTTGCCAAGCGCATCCGCGGCGATGCCCACCGGATTGCCGTGTGACCAATGGGCCGGCAGCAAACGGTCGAGCCGCGCAACGGTCTCCGGGGCGAGGGCCGCCAGCCGGCCGGGAGAGGTGTCCAGCGCGTCGGTGGCGAGCACGCCCGCTCCCCCGCTATTGGTGAGAATGGCCAGACGGTCGCCGGTGAGGCGAATGCCGGAGGACAGGGTGGTGACGGCCTCGAACAGTTCGCGCAATTCATAGACCCGCAGCATGCCCGCGCGCCGGAAGGCGGCGTCATAGACCGCGTCGCTCCCGGCCAGGGCGCCGGTATGGGACAGAGCGGCGGTGGCCCCGGCGGCGCTGCGCCCGGACTTGATCACGATCACCGGCTTGGTGCGCGCGGCGATGCGCCCGGCGGACATGAACTTCCGGGCATCGATGATGCTTTCCACATAGAGCACGATGGCGCGGGTGGTGGCGTCGAGGGCGAGGTGGTCCAGCATGTCGCCGAAATCCACGTCGGATTTGTCGCCCAGCGAAACCACATGGGAAAAGCCGAAGCCGCGTCCGTCCGCCCAGTCCAGCACCGCCGTGGCCATGGCGGCGGACTGGCTGACGAAGGCCACGTCGCCCTTGCGGGGCATGAGGTGGGCGTAGCTGGCGTTGATGCGCGCCGCAGTGGAGATGAAGCCGAGGCAATTGGGTCCGACGATGCGCAGCAAATGGGGCTTGGCTGCGTCCAGCATCCGTTGCCGAATTTCGGGACCTTCCACGCGATCATCGGTCCCGAAGCCGCCGCTGATGACCACGGCGGCCCGACAGCCCTTGGCGCCCAGGTCAGCGATGGCCTGGGGGATGGCGTCGGGCGGTCCGGTAATAACCGCCAGGTCCACGGTGATGGGCAGGTCCTTCACCGCCGCATAGTTCAGCGACGAGCGCACCGCCCGTTCCTTGGGATTGACGCTGAGGATGGGGCCCTCGAACCCGGCCTCGAACAGATTGCGCGCCACGACCGCCCCGATGGAGCCGGGCCGGTTGCCGGCGCCGACAAGGGCGATGGCGCTGGGATTGAACAAGGCGTCGAGATTGCGCGTCGTCATGGGCCACCTTGAGCTGCGCGCCGTGCGACCGGAGCCGGCTCCGCAGAGTGGCGCGCGGATGTGTCAGAGGGAAGGATGTCGGCGCCACGGATGACGTCGCAGCAGCCTCGGCAGCGACCGGGGCGCGGACGTCGGCGCGGGGAGGGTCAGTGGCGGGCGAAGCTCTCGCGGACGGCATCGCTCAGCGCGTTGGAAAACAGAGGCTTCTCGATGATTGCGACGCCGGCCGAGGAGGCGCGCTTGCGCACCATGTCGGTGGGATGGGTGGTGATCAGAATAGCGGGAAGCAGCACGTTGCGTCGCTTGAGTTCGCGCAGCAGGTCGAGGCCGTTCTGGCCGGGGAGATTGTAATCCACCACCAAGCAGCCATCGAGGGGCAGGTTGGCGTCATGCAGGATCTCATCGGGGCTGGCGAAGATGCGAACGTCGAACCCCTCAAGCTCCAGGGCGAACTTGAGCGAGGCGCGCACCGCCGGGTCGTCATCCACCACCAGCACGACCGGCAGAATGGGGTCCCGGATCGCCTCGTTGTCGCCGATCAAATACATCTGGCCCCCCACGCCCCGTTCGTGGATGACGAGGTCGGAGGCCCAAACTATCCCCGGCGCCACCACCCTCGACCTTGAGGCAGATCAAGAGTGCAAGATGGTATACTATTTTACCGCGGGTTCGGCGGGGGCAATTCCCGCCAGCAGGGCCATCCGCACCAGTTCCGGCAGGCTGCCGGCCTTCATCTTGGTCATCACGTTCGCGCGATAGACCTCCACCGTGCGCGGACTGATGCCGAGGTCATAGGCGATGGTCTTGTTCGCCAGTCCGGCCACCAGGCATTCCAGGACCTGACGTTCGCGCTGGGAGAGGACGGCGAGGCGCTTGGTGACTTCGGCACGGGCGCTATCTTGCTTGTCCGCTTCGGCGGTGCGTCCAAGGCAGGCGCGCACAGACCCGAGGATGGCGGTGTCCTCGAACGGCTTCTCCAGGAAGTCGGCAGCACCGAGCTTCATCGCCTCCACCGCCAGCGGCACGTCGCCATGGCCGGTCATGACGATGACCGACAGGTTGGCGCCACGTTCCTTGAGGACCTTGAGCAGTTCCACACCGCTCATTTCCGGCATGCGCACGTCGGTCACCACGCAGCCGCGATCCAGCGAGACGCCGGCGCGCAGGAAAGCCGCGGCAGACACATGCTGACGCACCGTGAGGCCGTTGCTTTCCAGCAGAAAGGCGAGCGATTCGCGCACCGCGTCGTCATCGTCGATCACATGGACCGGCAGCGCGTCAGGCATCGGTCAGGGCCTCCTCGTCCACGGTCCTGAGGGTAAAGCGGAAAATGGTGCCGCCGCCGGGGTTTGGCTCGGCCCAGATCCGGCCGCCGTGGGCCTCGATGATGGTGCGGGAAATCGACAAGCCGACTCCCATGCCCTGCGCCTTGGTGGTCACGAATGGCATGAACAATTGTGCATTCATGTCCTGCGAAATGCCATGGCCGGTATCGGAGACCGAGACGGTGACCATGTCGTCCTCCGCCGGCGCGGTTTGCACCAGCAGATTTCGCTTGGGGGCGTCCATCATGGCTTCCAGGGCGTTGCGCATAAGGTTCAGCAATACTTGCTGCACCTGCACCTTGTCGGCGAGCACGACGTCGCAGGCCGGATCGAACTGGAACCGCACCTGAATGCCGTGCTCCTTGGCGCCCACCAGCGCCAGGGCGCTGGCTTCCTCCACCAGCTTGGACAGGACTTCCAGGCGGCGCTCGCTTTCGCCACGGGAGACGAAGTCCCGCAGCCGGCGGATGATCTGCCCTGCGCGCAGCGCCTGTTCGGCCGCCTTGTCCAGCGCACCCTGCAACATGGGCAGGCGCTTGGGGTCGCCATCATCCAGCAAGCGGCGGGAGCCCTTGATGTAATTGGCGATGGCGGAGAGCGGCTGGTTCAGTTCGTGGGCCAGCGTCGATGCCATCTCGCCCAGCGCGGTGAGACGGGAGATGTGCACCAGTTCCGCCTGGAGTTCCTGGAGGCGCGCCTCTGTCTCCTGGCGTTCGGTGAGGTCGCGGATGAAGCCGGTAAAGAAGCGGCCGGAGGCGGAATTCATCTCGCCCACCGCCAGTTCCATGGGGAAGGTGGCGCCGTCCTTCCGCTCGCCGGTGACCACCCGGCCGATTCCGATGATCCGCCGCTCTCCGGTGGTGCGGTAGCGCATCAGATAGCCATCGTGATTCTCGCTGTGGGCGCGCGGCATCAGCATGGAGACGTTGCGCCCGATCACCTCGGAGGCGGTGTAGCCGAACAGGCGTTCCGCCGTGGTGGAGAAGGACTGCATGATGCCGTGGTCATCAATGACCACCATGGCATCGGGCACGGTGTCGAGGATGGACGACAAATGCGCCTCGCGCGCCAGCAAAGCCCGATCGCGGCTCACGGCGTCAATCCGCGTCCGGCGCAGCCGCTCGCCGAGGATGGCGACAGCGGTTCCGGCGGCGGCGAACAGCGCCAGTCCCACCCAGTCCGCCGGTGCAGGGCCCGGAACCAGTTCATACAGCAGGATGCAACCGGCGCTCGCGGCGAGCGTGGCGGCGAAGCCCGGCACGAAGCCGCGGGCGCTGGTTATCGCCACCACCGCCACCTGGAGCAGCAGCATGCGGGCATCGAAGGCGCCCGCACCGAGCGAAGCCGCGGCCAGAAGCGCCAGCACCGCGCTCGCCACTCCGGGCATGGCCTGCCGGAGTGCCGCGGGTAAGCTCTGGGCGATCTGGCCGGTCTTCGGCGGCAGCGCCTGTGTCGGCATTTCGCTCATACCCAGCTTGTGCTCCGTCGGTGCGGGAAGGGCCATAGGCAATCGCAACATAGCTCCGGAAAACCCCTTAGGGGATTCTACCTAAGGGGCAAGCCCTAAGGAGTGCATCCGAATTTCTGTAACGCGGTCAAAGAGCTATCCCTTGGTTCATGAGAAACCCGGAGATGAGTTCGATGTCGACCGCCCATAGCGTCATCGCCCAAATCGCCCCCGTCGTCGCAGTCATCCCCCCTGCTTCCGTGTCCGCGCAAGCCTATGCGCATCCGATGCCGTCTGGAAGGTGGAGCGAGATGGCCAAGGGGGCCTCGACCGATGAGTGCGCACGCCCGTCCCTGGTGGTGGCCGCGCTCGGCGCCCCGGTGACCTTCTCCCGCAACAGCGAGATTTTCGGCGACGATGAACTGGCCGAGCACGTCTATGTGGTGCTCAGCGGCGTGGTTCGCGTCTGCAAGCTCATGGGTGACGGGCGTCGGCAGATCGAGGCCTTCTGCCTCCCCGGCGATGCCTTCGGCTGGGAAACCGGCGACCGCTATCGCTTCTCCGCCGAGGCGGTGAACGAGTGCCGGGTGGCCCGCGTCAAGCGCTCGGTGCTGTTTGCCCGCGCCGGCAGCAATCCGGAACTGGCCTGCGCCCTGTGGGCGCTGAGCTTTGCGGAACTGCAGCGGGCGCAGGATCATCTGCTTCTGCTCGGCCGCAAGACCGCTCAGGAGCGGGTCGGCACCTTCCTGCTGGATCTGGCCCGCCGCTCGGCGGCCGCCACCGGCGCCAGCCTGACCGAAGTGCAATTGCCCATGTCCCGTCAGGACATTGCCGATTTCCTCGGCCTGACCATCGAGACCGTGTCGCGCACCCTGACCTGCCTGGAAGAGCAGGCGACCATCTCGCTGCCGTCGTCCCGGCGCGTGCTGCTGCGGGATCGCTCCGCGCTGCGCCGGCTGGACTCCTGAGCCGAGCGCCGCCTGCGGCGCCCGCCCCTTCATTTCTCCCCGCCTCATACCGCCGCCGCGTGCCTCTTGGGCCCGGCGGCGCTTTCTTGTGCCGGCAGCCGGGCGTCAAACACCGCCGCCACCACCCGTGTGAACGCCCGCACCCCGTGGGGAATGGCGAGCCGCGCACCGGTGCGCACCACCAGCCCATCCTGTTCCAGCCCCTGCAGACGCTCCAGTTCGGGCGCAAAGGTGCCGGAAGCGAAGCCGTGGGCCTGCAGTTCCGCGTCGAGATCCACGGAGGCCTCGCACATCAGCCGCTCAATCACCGCCCGACGCAGCCGGTCCTCGGCCGACAGGGCGATGCCGCGGGCCACGGGGAGGCCGCCCGCCTCCAACGCCGCATGCCAGGCCGGGGTCGCGGGCAGGTTCTGCACATAGCCCTGCGGCAGCATGCCGATGGCGGATGCGCCGAACCCGAGCAGCACCGGGGCATCGTCGGTGGTGTAGCCCTGGAAGTTGCGCTTGAGCTGTCCCTCGGCCGCTCGCTGCGCCATGGCATCGTCGGGCCGGGCGAAATGGTCGAGGCCGATGGCCACATAGCCTTCCCGCTCCAGCACGTCGGCGATCGCCTGGGCCTGGGCGAGGCGGGCGGCGGCATCCGGCAAGGTGTGGTCGGGAATGAGGGCCTGATGCTTCTTCATCCACGGCACATGGGCATAGCCGAACACGGCGATGCGGTCCGGTTCCAGCGCCAAGGCGGAACGCACGGTGCGCAGCACCGAGGCGACGGTCTGGTGCGGCAGGCCATAGATCAGGTCGAGATTCAGGGACGAGACGCCCGCCGCCCGCAGCGCATCCGCGGCGGCCTTGGTCTCCTCGAACGATTGATGGCGCCCGATGGCCGCCTGAACCGCTTCGTCAAAATCCTGCACTCCGAGGCTGGCCCGGGTGATGCCGGAGGCTGTGAGGGCGGCGATCATGTCCGGCCCCAGCACCCGCGGGTCCACCTCAATGGCCAGTTCCGCGTCGCTCTGCACGTCGAAGCGGGCGCGGATCAGCGCCATCACCGCCTGGAAGTCGTCGCCGGACAGCAAGGTCGGGGTGCCGCCGCCCCAATGCAGATGCGATACCGCCAACCGTCCGGGGATGCGGTCAGCGACCCGCGTGATTTCTTCCCGCAGCCGTGCCGCATAAGCGGCCACCGGTGCGGGACGGCGGGCGACCGTGGTGGTGCAGCCGCAATAGAGGCACAACTCCGCGCAGAACGGCACATGCAGATAGAGCGAGGCGCGGGCGCCCATCGGCAGGTCGGCCAGCCACTGCGCATAGACCCCGCCATCCACCTGCGGGCCGAAATGCGGCGCGGTGGGATAGCTGGTGTAGCGCGGCACCGGCCGGCCATAGCGTGCCAGCAGATCGTCGGGGGTCGTCGCAGGGGCGGAATAAGCGGTGCAGGGGGCGTTCATGGCATCCAGACATGCCGGGACCATGGCCGGCGTGCCTTGATGCAGCGCAAGCCCTTGACGTCACCACGCGGTGAACCTGGGACGAACCCGGTGCGTATCAGGACATGCGCGCCGGAACAGGCGGGCGGTCACCGGGTTGAACCTCCATGGCACAGCGCATCGCTTCCCCTCTCTTCGCCTCCAGCCTGCTGGCCCTTGGGCTTGTGGCGGGCCTGAGCGAGACGGCATTCGCCACCTCGCTGGACGACCTGCGCTGGAAGGCGCGACCCCTGGTGTTGTTCGCGCCGGCCGCGGATGATCCGCGCCTGAGCGACCAGCTGGGACAGCTCAAGGCCGCGGCCGCGGGGTTGAAGGATCGCGACATGGTGGTGCTGACCGTATTGGCGCCGCAGGATCCCCTGCGCGCCCGGTTGAAGGCGCCGCAGGATGGCTTCCTCATGGTGCTGGTGGGCAAGGACGGCCATATCGCCCAGCGCTGGACGACGCCCCAAACCCCTGGGTCGATCTTCGCCCTGATCGACCGCATGCCCATGCGTCGCGACGAGATGCGGCGCGACGGGCAATAGTTTGTGGCCCGTCACCAGTCGAGTGCGGGGCGCAGATCCGGATCATAAAGTCCCGCCAGCCGACCGGCGGCGGCGCGGGCGAACCGCAGGGTCACGGCTTTGCGGGTGGCTGGCGGCAGCGGGTGGACCGGGGGCGCCCGCAGCAGTTCGGCGCCGAACGCATCGCCGACCAGGATGCCCACCTCGGAGGGCAGGATATCCACCGGGAAGTCCAGCGGGACCGCAAACAGCAGGCGATCACAATAGAGCCGGTAGTCCGGCCATTTCCCGTCGGTGCGGAAATCCACCACCGAGGACTTGATCTCGACGATGGTGATCGCTCCCTTGGGGTCGATGGCGATCAGATCCGCCCGCCGACCGGAGGCCAGCGACAGTTCCGGCAGGCCGAACAGTCCGTGGGCCACAAGATAGCGCAGCACGCCCCGCTGCAGCGCCTGCGCCGTCGGGGACTGCCGGCCATCGGGGCGCGGGACAGGATCCTGCCCGATCACGGGCGCGCCTCGGCGGTGCGCTCCGCCTCGCTGAGGCCGCGGGTGAGCAGGTGGGCGTCGTGGGCGCGCTTGATGGCCGCATTCAGTTCGCCGCCGAAGATGAAGGCCGTGGCGGTGAGATAGAGGAACACCAGCGCCACCATGACCGAGGCCAGGCCCGCATAGGTGGTGACGTAATTGTTCGAAAACTCGGCCAGATAGCTGCCGAACGCGGTGGCCGCCACCAGCCACAGGGTCAAGGTGATCACCACCCCCGGCAGAACCTCTCGCAGCGACCGCCGCCCCGCCGGGAGCCACAGATGCGCCATGAGCAGCGCGGCGATCAGGATGAGGGTCGTGGTGCCGAGGCGCGCCACGGTCACGACCCCGCTCAACGGTTGCAAGGCCGGGACATTGCTAACAATGGCCTGCCAGATCAGCGGCCCGAGCACGACGAAGAACGCCAGCGCCAGCATGCCGGCGGCGCCCACCACCACGAAGACGGCCGAGCCCGCCCGCAGCCGGTACCACGCCCGGTGCTCCTTGACGCCATAGGCGCGGTTGAGCCCGATGCGCAGGCTCTCGATGCCGTTGGAGGAGAAATAGATCGCCAGCGCCACGCCCGCGGTGAGCACGTCGGCGCGGACCTGGTTCACCACATTGTGGATCTCGCGGGCAATGGGCTCGGCCACCTTTTCCGGCCAGGTCTCCAGGATGAGCTGAATGGCTTCATTGGCCAGCGGACGCAGGTCCAGCACCCCGGCGAGCGCGGTGAGGAAGATCAGGAAGGGAAACAGCGACATCAGCATGGACAAGGCAATGTGGCTGGCGATGGCCCAGCCGTCATCGGCAAGGAAGGTCCACACGGCATCCATGACGATGCGATAGGCCCGAAGCAGCATGTTTTCCGTTCCAATCCCCGTGACATCGGCCGTGGTGCATCATAAGCCAAGAGGAGGCCATGATGGACCCGCAGGCGGTGCCGTTTTCCGGGAATAACCCTCGGGGGGAGGGTTCGGTTCGATATCTCCTTCAGGTTTGACAGGTCCCGCCGAGTTCCGATGCCCATGCAGAAACCCCGCTGGCTCTCCACCGACCGTTTCTCTTTGTCCTGGCCGCCGTTCGACATGGCGCATCTGCGCCTTGCGGTGCGGGCGACCAGCGCGGCGCTGCTGGCCTATGGCATCGCCTGGGCGCTGGATCTGCCGAAGGGCTATTGGGCGGTGCTCTCGGCCATATTGGTGGTGCAGTCCTCCCTCGGCGCGAGCGTTGCCGTGGCCCTGGATCGCGGCGCCGGGACCGTGGCCGGCGGCATCATCGGCGTGGCATTGGCCATGCTGGCGGGACCCTCGCAGAACCTGACCGTGCTGCTTCTGACCATCGGCACGCTGGCCACGGCTCTGCTGGCGGCGTACCGGCCCAGCTTCAAGCTGGCGCCGGTGACCGTGGTGGTGGTGATGCTGGCCGATCCCACCCATGCCCAGCCGCTCATCTCCGGTCTCCAGCGGGTGTTCGAGATCACTCTGGGCGGCGTGGTCGGCATTGGCTGCGCGCTGTTCATCTTTCCCACCCGCGCCCTGCTGCTGCTGTTTCCCCATGCGGCGGACGCCATCGACGCCTGCGCGGCGCTGCTGGAGCAGGGCGGCAGCGGCCTCCTTGACGGTACGCTCGACCCAGCGGAAGTGGATCGTCTGAATGCCCAGGCGCGGACCACTCTGCGGGCGGCGGACCTGCGGGTGGGCGAAGCGTTGCGCGAGCGCGCGGGGCGGCTCTCCAGCGCGCCCGATGCCGCCCCCGTGGTGCGGCTCTGCCGGCGGCTGTGGCATTCGGTGATCATCTTGATGCGGGTGGCCGACCAGCCCTTGCCGCAGTCCCTCTCCGATCCGGTTCGCCCCAGCCTGCAGGCGGCGGTAGCGGCCTTGGCCATGGAGTGCCGGGATCTCGCGGAGAGCCTGCGGACCGGCAAGGCGCCAACCACCGGGATGCTTGCCGCGACGGGCGCTGAAGGGCTGGCGCAGGACGAGCGCCTGTCGCGGGCGGGGGCTGGCGTTGCCGCGGCCGTGGCGGCGCTGGAAGCAGAGATGGACCGCGCGGGCGCCGCCGGCCTGTTGCGGAGCGATGGGGCCAGCCTGACCCGGCTCTACACCGCCGTCTCCGCCTGCATTCAGGTGGCGGAAAATCTCAACGAACTGAGCGCACAGATGGAATCCTATCGTTCCGAAAACGCGTAACGCGACGCGTATGCCGATGATGGCTTTAGCCAAAGTGCGCGGGCGGACGTGGTTTCCCGATGGGGCAAAAAATCAAATGCATTTTTGAATTTATGTAACCGATTTCAGATCGCAAAAATCGAATAATACAAGTGTGTTGCGGAACTCAGCTTGATCTTGACCGTTGCAGCGTGACCCTAGTTTGACGCGCGTATCGGGTAGGATTTCGTTGCGAAAACGTCCGGATCGATTATCCCTGAAATGGAATCCTCCCAATCTGACAACCCCAGGCTGATCCAGGCTGAGCATGGTGACGATATTGAAGACGCAAATGGCGAATTGGGCAGCCTATGCGTCGGTCATCCTCATGATTTCTGTGTCGGCGATTCAGGGGTACTTGATCTGGAATTCCTATTTTGATCGATGGGAAGGGGCTGTCCATTCGGCGGAGAGCATCCTCAATATCGTCTCGGCAGACATCGAAAGAAACCTCAAAATAATAGACCGCTCCCTGGTCGGATTGTCCGATACGCTTGAGCGTATCGATGTGTCGAAAATGACGACAGAGGTGCGGAACAAGATCCTCTTTGACGGGATGGCGGCGGCGGAATATGTAGGCGCTAGCCTTGTCCTGGCTAAGGATGGGGGCGTCCTATACGATTCTGCTTTTGTGGAACCCCGCAAGGGCAACTTTCGTGATCGAAATTACTTTAGGTTTCACGAGAATAATCTTCGAAAGATGTTCATAGGTGGACCTTATACTGTCAGATCACGGGGCGGAGAGAAGGTGTTTCTTCTAAGCCGGGGCGTTTTCGAGAAAGACAATGAGCTTCTCGGCGTGGCCGTGGTCTCGCTTAAGATATCTTATTTCATGAAGATGTTTGAGAGTGTTGACATTGGTTCGGATGATTACATAGCTCTCCTTGATAATGAGGGTCGTATCATTGCCCGTGCGCCGTCACTGGATGGGCACGGTGATGTCGGACTCGACGCCAACGACAACCCCGTGCTGTCTCGGATTGTGAGCGAGCCTGGATTGCGCTTCGTGGCTAAAACACCTCTGGATGGCATCCAGAGGCAATTCGTGGCCAAGGCTCTAGGCCCCTATCCCCTTGTTCTGGTGGTGGGATTTTCGACTGATACCGCGATGAGAGGGTGGGTCAAGCGGACCGCAATTCTCGCGGTGCTGACCCTATTGACCTCGGCGATCGGTGTCTGGCTGGTGATGGCGCTTCAGCGCTCACTGCGCCGGCAATTTGCCGTCGAGGCCGAATTGCAGAACATCGCGGCCACAGATTCGCTGACCGGCCTGCCCAACCGGCGCGCGTTCGACGAGCATCTGGAGCGGGAGTGGTCGCGCGCCGGCAGGGAAAGCGCGGTACTGTCGCTGCTCCTGGTGGATCTCGACCGTTTCAAGGTCATCAACGATACGCTGGGCCATAGCGCCGGCGACGAATTGCTGCGATTGGTGGCCGCCCAGATCAGGGCCAGCATCCAGCGGCCGGTCGACCTCAGTGCCCGTTATGGCGGCGAGGAGTTCGCCATCATTCTTCCCGGCACCGACCATGCGGGCGCGCTGACCTTCGCTGAGCGCGTGCGCGCCGATATCGAGCGGGCGACAGCGGGCTATCGCACCGACGACCGACCTCACGCCACCGCAAGCATCGGCGTTGCCACCGCCCATCCACGGCCTCGGCAAGCCATGACCTTGCTGGTGGAGGCCGCGGACCGGGCGCTTTACCAAGCCAAGGCAGGCGGGCGGAACCGGGTTTGCGCTGAGGCGGTGGAGCGGCCCGAGCCGGTCAGGGCGTCCGCTCCCGCGGCATAGTCTCCCGCCCCACGGGGCCGAAGGCCGGCCTGCCGATTGGCCGAACGATGCGCCTTCGCCATTCTCCCGTTGCGTCCGCCGCGATGCGGCGCAAGGATAGGGAAAATACTGCAACGCACAACCTTCCGGGAGCCAGAGCCATGTCCAGCAGCCTCGCACTCAAAGCAGCGCCGGATGCTGTCGATCCGGTCGAACTGGCGCGGACCGCCCTCGTCGCGCTTGAACGCGTCCTGGCGGAAGCCACCAGCAGTGTGCGCGCCCAGGTGAGCGAAGGCGGCAAGCTGTCGGCGGCGCTGCTTGAGAGCGAGCAGCGGGCCGTCCATGGCCTGTCCTGGCTGGCGACCTACGTCTTCGGGGTGCGTGAACTGGTCCATTATGCGGATCGGCTGGCGGAAACCGGCAAGTTCGGCGCCGCCGAACGGCTGATCGTGCAGATCGGCGCGGGCGAATACACCGCCCAGATCCTCGGCGGCATTCCCATGAGCCAGGGCGAGATGGTGCGCCTGGAGGATATGTTCGTGACGGAGGCCGCGATCGCGGCCCTGCGCGAGGATGCGGCGGTGGCGGCTCTGGTGCGCCAGGGCAATACCGCTCCGGCCCGCGCGGCGCTGGCCGCCATCATCCGCGCCGGCCATGGCGGCACGGTGGGCGATGCGGGCCTGGACGAGACCCTGGAAGCCATGCGCAGCGAGATCCATCGCTTCGTGGAGGCGGAAGTCGCCCCCCATGCGCACGAATGGCATTTGAAGAATGCCTATATCCCGCTGGAGATCGTGTCCGGCCTCGCGGACATGGGCGTGTTCGGGCTGACCATTCCGGAGGAATTCGGCGGGCTGGGGCTTCCGAAGGAAGCCATGTGCGTGGTCACCGAGGAACTCTCGCGCGGCTATATCGGCGTCGGCTCTCTCGGCACGCGCGCCGAGATCGCCGCCGAACTGATCCTGGGCGGCGGCACCGAGGCGCAGAAGGCGCATTATCTGCCTAAGCTCGCCTCCGGCGAGATCCTGCCCACCGCGGTGTTCACCGAGCCCAACACCGGCTCGGATCTCGCCTCGCTGCGTACCCGCGCGGTGAAGGAAGGGGAGGGCGAGGCCGCGGTCTACAAGGTCTCCGGCAACAAGACCTGGATCACCCATCCGGTGCGGGCCGATCTGATGACCTTGATGGTCCGCACCGACCCGAACCAGCCGGGCTACCGGGGCTTGTCGCTGCTGCTGGCGGAAAAGCCGCGCGGTACCGATGAAGACCCGTTCCCGGCGCCGGGCATGACCGGCGGTGAGATCGAGGTGCTCGGCTATCGCGGCATGAAGGAATATGAGATCGGCTTCGATGGCTTCGAGGTGCCGGCCGGTCAATTGCTGGGCGGCGAGGAGGGCCAGGGCTTCAAGCAGCTCATGAACACCTTCGAATCCGCCCGCATCCAGACCGCCGCCCGCGCGGTGGGCGTCGCCCAGGCGGCCATGGAGACCGGCCTGCGCTATGCGGAAGAGCGGGTCCAGTTCGGCAAGCCGCTGATGGCCTTTCCCCGCGTGGCGGACAAGATCGTCATGATGGCGGTGGAGATCGCCATCGCCCGCCAGATCACCTATTTCGCCGCCCGCGCCAAGGACGAGGGACGGCGGACCGACCTGGAAGCGGGCATGTCCAAGCTGCTGGGCGCCCGCGTCGCCTGGGCCGCGGCGGACAATGCCTTGCAGATTCATGGCGGCAATGGCTTCGCCCTGGAGTATCCGGTGTCGCGCCTGCTGTGCGATGCCCGCATTCTCAACATCTTCGAGGGCGCCGCTGAGATCCAGGCGCAGGTGATCGCCCGCCGCCTGCTGGAGGGCGGCAACTAGCCTCCGTCGGCCGCGTGCTACTGCGCCGCCGGCTTGGCCGGGGCCGTGGGGATGGGGAAGCGCTCGATGCTGACGAGGGCATCCTGCATGGGCTTGGGCGAGACGGCGATGAAGCCGTCGAACGGCCCGCTCATTTCCAGGATGAGGAACAAGGCCCCGCCGATGGAGGCCGAGCACAGGGTCAGCGCCACGATGCTGATGGCGTTCGCCGGCGCGAACAGGCCGAAGCTGGCGAAGATCAAGGTCAACCATATCACCAGCACCACGATGAAGATGGTGGGAATGGCGGCGGTGCTCTCCTCCAGAACTGACCAACGGGTGGTGATGATGGCATTGAGCCGCGCCAGCGCCTCGGGCCGCAGTTCCTGCGCCTCGGGCGTGGATGGGGCCAGTTGCCGGACAGCGGTTTCCAAATTCCCCAGCAGGACCTCGGAGGATTCGGGCCGGCGCAGCGTTGGAAGGTTCGGCGTGCCGTCCCAGGTCTCATTGATGACCGCGCGCCCGTAGTCATCCAGGAGCGTGCGTGCGACCGCTGTCTCCGGGCCGTAATGGCGCAGCGAGGCGTCGAGGCCGAGGATGTAGGTGGCGTAGGTGTGGACGTCGCGGTCGGTGGTGTCGAAATTGCCTTTCACCGAGGCGGTCATGAGGCCGAGGATCAGCGAGGCCATGGCGGCAATCATGCCCACCCCCAGCTTCACCGCGTCCTGGGTTTCCTTGGAGACATGATGCGCCGGGAGAAAGCGGGCGAGGGCCATGGCGCCCATGGCACCGGTGAACATGCACGCAAATGCAATGGCAGCAACGGCCCATGACGCCATACCCGGATGTCCTCACCTGCCGCGCGCAGCGCGAAACGCGTCACGCTGTCCCCACCACAGCAGACCGCCCCACCTGGCGACAGGTCCCGCTGTGCATGTATCGGTCATTTGCCGTACCGGGATGGGCTATAGCCGCGCGCCCTGATGCCGGCAAGCCGCCAGCGGCGTGTCTTAAGCTGTGTGTCCCTCATCATGGAGCCGCTCCGCCAACGCTGCGATGTGGCGATGGTCGGTGCCGCAGCAGCCGCCCAGAACGCGCAGGCGGTAGTCCCGCCGCAGCCCCATCATGTCGGCGGCGAAGGCGTGCGGATCGCCGGCATCGAGCTGATCGAGCGCCACCAGCTCTTCCGGGGGCCGGGCGGAGGCATTGGCCTTCAGTCCCACCACCCGTGGCCCGAGCGCGCCGGCAACCCATTCGGGAGCCGCAGTCGTCGCGGGAAGAACACCGGCCTCCTGCGCCGCCCGAAAGCGGCTGGGGTGGGTGCAGCCGACCATGAAATAGGCCGGCGGCGGCACCACTTCGGCGTCGATGCGGGCGATGGCGTCGGTCAACGGGCTGAGGTCGAGCAGTCGGCCCTGCGGGTCGATCACCGGCGCCAGCACATAGGGCAGGCCGGTGGCGGCCATGGCGCGGGCCACCCCTTCCATTTCCGCAGCGCTGGCGAAGGTGGGGGCGTAGAGCAGGTCGACACCGGCGGCGGCAAGGATCTCCGCCTGCTCCCGGTGATAGGCGTGTGCCGCGTCGCGGTCGGGGGCGTGGGTGGGATCATAGCCATCCCCCTGCGGGCCGATGACGCCGGCGATCACCACCTGGTCCTCAAGCCCCGCCGCCTGTCGCAGCTCCATGAGAAAGGCGACCGCGTCGGCATTCACCCGCGCCACGTCGCCGGGCGCGGAAAAGCCCTGCCGGGTCAGGCAGGCCCTATGGGCGCGCCAGGTGGGCGTGCCGATCTGCAGAGGCAGGCCCGAGCGGGCGGCGATGTCGAGATAGGCGCGATAGATCCCCGCCAGAACCTCCCGCTCGCCGGTGCGATACAGGGTCAGGAAGGCGGCGAACTCGGGCAAGGCAATGCCATGCCCATAGATCAGCTGGGTTTCCAGCCCCCCATCCGCCAGCCAGACCGGCGCGCTGGCGCGCAACCGATCAAACCGTGTGGCCGGGGCCGAAGCCACGGGGCTACTCGGCCGCCTTCTGCGCCAGATGGGCGGTGACGCCGGCGATGGGGGCCGACTGCTCCGCGGCAATCTTGGCCTCGGCGTCTTCCTGGGCTTTCAGCACGTCCGGGTGCGGCATGGACATGATGTTGTAGCCGCTGTCCACGAAGTGGATCTCGCCGGTAACGCCGCCGGACAGGTCCGAGAGCAGATAGAGGGCCGAGCCGCCCACCTCCTCTAGGGAGACCGTGCGGCGCAGCGGGGCGTTGCGCTTCTGATAGTTGAACATCAGCCGGGCGTCGGCGATGCCCGCGCCCGCCAAGGTGCGCACCGGGCCGGCGGAGATGGCGTTCACCCGGATGCCCTGCGGGCCATAGTCGGCGGCCAGATAGCGCACGCTGGCCTCCAGCGCCGCCTTGGCCACGCCCATCACATTGTAGTTCGGCATGACGCGGGTGGCGCCGCCATAGGTCAGGGTGATGATCGAGCCGCCATGGGTCATCATCTCCGCCGCCCGCCGCGCGATCTCGGTCAGCGAGAAGCAGGAGATGAGCATGGTGCGGGAGAAGTTCTCGCGGCTGGTGTCCGCATAGCGGCCCTTCAGCTCCGACTTGTCGGAGAAGGCGACCGCATGAACGATGAAATCGATGCTGTCCCACTGCGCCTTGAGGGCGGCGAACAGGCCGTCCACGCTGGCGAGGTCTTCCACGTCGCACGGCACCACCAGCGAGGCGCCCAGGCTCTCGGCCAGCGGACGCACGCGCTTGGCCATGGCTTCACCCTGATAGGTGAATGCCAGTTCCGCACCCTGACCAGCCAAGGATTTGGCGATGCCCCAGGCGATGGAGTGGTCATTGGCCACGCCCATCACCAAGCCGCGCTTTCCCTTCATCAGGTCGTGCATTGCCGGTTGTCCTCACATCTAATGGTGTCACGGCGATAGCAGACCTCACGATCAAGCGCCATGGCGCCGCCGATCACCTGAGGTTTCCGATCGTGACCAAGACCAGCGCCCGTGCGGGGCACGGGCGGGTTCTTGTCAGGCGTCCAGGTTCTTCAGCACCAGGCTGGCATTGGTGCCGCCGAAGCCGAAGGAGTTGGACAGGACGCAGCCGAGCTTGGCATTGTCGATGCGCTTGCGCACGATCGGCATGTCGGCGAAGGCCGGGTCCAGTTCCTCGATATTGGCGCTCTCGCAGATGAAGCCGTTCTGCATCATCAGCAGCGAATAGATCGCTTCCTGTACGCCAGTGGCCCCCAGCGAATGGCCGGTGAGCGACTTGGTGCCGGCGATGGGCGGGCACTTCTCGCCGACGCCGAACACCTTGCGGATGGCCTCGATTTCCGGCGGGTCGCCGGCCGGGGTCGAGGTGGCGTGCGGGTTGATATAGTCCACCGGGATGTTCACCGTGGACAGGGCCTGGCGCATGCAGCGCTCCGCGCCTTCGCCCGAGGGCGCCACCATGTCGTAGCCGTCCGAGGTGGCGCCATAGCCGGCGATTTCGCCATAGATCTTGGCGCCGCGGGCCTTGGCATGCTCCAGCTCTTCCAGCACCAGCACGCCGGCGCCGCCGGCGATGACGAAGCCGTCGCGGTTCACGTCATAGGCGCGAGACGCCTTGGCCGGGGTGTCGTTATATTTGGAGGACATGGCGCCCATGGCGTCGAACAGCACGGACAAGGTCCAGTCCAGTTCCTCGCAGCCACCGGCGAACATCACGTCCTGCTTGCCGTACTGGATCATCTCATACGCATTGCCGATGCAATGATTGGATGTCGCGCAGGCGGACGAGATGGAATAGTTCACGCCCTTGATCTTGAACCAGGTGGCCAAGGTGGCGGAGGCGGTGGACGACATGGCTTTCGGCACCGCGAACGGGCCGACGCGCTTGGGGCCCTTGTCGCGGGTGATGTCGGCGGCTTCCACGATGGCGCGGGTCGAGGGTCCGCCGGACCCCATGATGATCCCGGTCTTCGGGTTGGAGATCTCGCTGGCTTCCAGGCCGGAATCCAGGATGGCCTGGTCCATGGCCACATGGTTCCAGGCGGTGCCGCCACCGTGGAAGCGCATGGCGCGGCGGTCCACCACCGCGCTGGCGTCCAGCGTCGGGGCGCCCTGCACCTGGCAGCGGAAGCCGAGCCGAGCAAACTCGGTGGCCGTGGAAATGCCGCTCTTGGCCTCGTGCAGGCTGGCAAGCACTTCCTGAGTGGAGTTCCCGATAGATGAGACGATGCCCATCCCGGTGACGACGACGCGCCGCATGTCACCTCCCAAGGTGAAAATCCGAGCAGCCGCGCGCAGCGAATCCCGCGATCGACTGTGCTTTATGAAAAGCAAATCCTGTGCTGCCACAATTTCCCAGCGGGACTATTCCTTCACCGAGGGACACGCAGCGTCAACTCCGCTCAGGGGTCGCAAGAAAACATGGCGAGGCGGTGTCAGGCGCCGGTCGATCCCGGTGCCGCGTCGGTCTGGAACAGGCCGACCTTGAGATCCTTGGCACGATAGATGACCTGGCCGTCGGCTTCCAGCCAGCCATCGGCGATGCCGAGCACCAGCTTCGAGCGCATCACCCGCTTCAGGTCGATGCCGTAGACCACCTTCTTCATTTCGGGCAGCACCTGGCCGGAAAACTTCAGTTCTCCAAGGCCCAGCGCCCGCCCGCGGCCGGGGGAACCCAGCCAGCCGAGGAAGAAGCCCACCAGCTGCCACATGGCATCCAGGCCCAGGCAGCCGGGCATGACCGGGTCGCCCTTGAAGTGGCAGGGGAAGAACCAGAGGTCCGGATTCACGTCCAGTTCGGCGCGCACCATGCCCTTGCCGTAGGCGCCGCCGGTCTCGGAAATCTCCGAGATGCGGTCAAACATCAACATGGGCGGGAGGGGAAGCTGCGCGTTGCCGGCGCCAAACAGTTCGCCCCGCCCGCACGCGAGGAGATCCTCGTAATCGAAGCTGGTCTGCCGGTCCGCCATTCTCTCTGGTATCGCCATGCTGTCCACAAGGGAGGATTTCGAGGGCCTTTCGGGCCGCGTCCGAGACCGAACGCCGGCACTCCCTAACATAGGAGCCCACGCGCTCAAAGTCTTGAAAACGTCACAGCCGCGCTTGCCAACGGACAAGCGCGTCCGTGAAGCTAAGGTTCGTGCTCTGCGTGGGGCAGGTGGGATGATACATCCAGAAACCCCGGGGAGGGGCACAAATGCGCGCGCCCTGCGTTACGGGCTGACAGCGAGGAGACCGGAATGCTCAGACAGTTTCGCCAGTTCGCCATGCGGGGCAATGTCGTGGATCTCGCGGTCGGCGTGATCATTGGCGCGGCCTTCGGCAATATCGTCACCTCCATGGTGGGCGACATCTTCATGCCGGTGATCGGCTCGGTGACCGGAGGACTGGATTTCTCCAACTACTTCCTGCCGCTGTCGTCGGCGGTCACGGCGGACAACCTCGCGGACGCCAAGAAGCAGGGCGCGGTGCTGGCCTATGGCAACTTCATCACCATCGCCATCAACTTCATGATCGTCGCGGCCATCCTGTTCTTCATCGTGCGCGGCATCAACAAGTTGAAGCTGGCAGAGGAAAAGAAGGCCGATCCGGCGCCGCCGCGCTCGGAACAATTGCTGGAAGAGATTCGTGATCTGCTGGCGCGCGAGGTCGCCGTCAAAGGCGGCGGCCCCGGAGGAGCTTGAGCGCAGTCCTCGCTTACGCCGGATACGTCAGGGTCTGCGACGGCTGGCGGGTCAGCGGATGTCCGCGCCCACCGCCGCGCCGACGCTGGCGAAGCCGTCGGCCTTCAGCCGCGCAGCGAGGTCCGCCTTGATGCGCGGCACCAGGGCGGGGCCGTGGAAGACCAGCCCGGAGTATAGCTGCACCAGATCGGCACCGGCGCGGATCTTGGCATAGGCATCCGCCCCTGAGGAGACGCCGCCGGCTCCGATCAGCGGAATGCGTCCCCGCACCAGCCGGTAGAGTGCACCGAGCCGTTCCGTGGACAAGGCAAACAGCGGCTGTCCGGACAGGCCCCCGGTCTCGCCCTTGTGGCTGCTCTTCAGGCTGGCCGGGCGCGACAGGGTGGTGTTGCCCATGATGATGCCGTCCACGCCCTGCTCCAGCGCCACCTCAGCGATGACTTCCAGGCCCGCGTCGTCCAGGTCGGGGGCGACTTTCACCAGCAGCGGCGGCCGGGTCGCGGGATCGGGCATGCTCTCATTGCGGGCGGCAAGCGCATGGCCGATCACGGCGGCCATTTCCGCCCGCGCCTGGAGGAGACGCAGCCCCGGCGTATTGGGGGAGGAAATGTTGCACACCAGATAGTCCGCCACCCGGCAGGTGGCGGAGATGCCGGCGGCATAGTCCTCGCTGGCGTCCTCGCTCTCCTTGTTCTTCCCCACATTGGCACCGACGATGCCGCCGGCGCCGGCGGCGCGCCGCCGGCCCC
>NZ_CALRWL010000004.1:0-185961 GCF_943371865.1 Azorhizobium sp. AG788
GGATGTCATCCGCCCGGCCCGCTCTTTTTCTTGCGGCGCATAAGATCCTTCGGTGCCGCCTGTGCGGCCCCTGGCGCCGTCCGACCCCGCGGAGCGGCTACAGCAGGTTGGTCACGCGGATGTCGGCTTCGCTGATGATCAGGCCCGGCTTGTAGCCCTGGTCCAGGAACGACTGGCGCAGGCTCTCGTCGCCGAGGAACACCAGGCTGGACTCCAGGATCTTGGCGGTCGGGGTCTTGATGGGCGGCGACACCAGGATGCGGCGCTCCAGGCCCACATCCCGCAGCAGGCTGCCAAGGGACTGCCCGTCGTCCACGCCCGCCATCACGATGCGGTCGATGCCGACGATGGCATTGGCCAGCCGCGCCAGGGTCTGGGCGGCCAACAGCAGCGGCAACTGGTCCATATATTCCAGCTCCGACAGGCTGGACGGGGAGAGGTGGCACAGGCGCGCGACCAGTTCATAGGCGCGCAGATAGTCGCGGCGGCCCATCCACAGCCGCAGCGCCACCCGCATGCGGGTGGCGACGAAATGATCGACCATGTCGCGGAACGCGCCCCGCGTCGTATCATTGAGCGTCATGTTCTTCTGCCGCAGCAGGCTGAAGACCATGTATTCGAGACCGCCGCGATAGGTATCCCAATTGGTCATGGTCTCTTCGACGCCCCACTGTTCGCGCGTGGGGGCCACGGGGGTCAGCGTCACCGAGCGGTAATAGGGCTTGTTGCGAAATGCCACCGGACCCTGGGACGCCACCACCGCCAGATAGCTGAAGGCCCAATAGCAGAAGCGGGTTTCGCGGATGATGTTGCGCAGGGCATCGGCGCGATAGATCATCACTTCCGGGAAGATGTGCTTCTCGATGATCAAGGTCAGCAGGTCGATTTCCTCGCCGGGCCGGATCACGATCAGATCCTGGCCCTGGTCGTAGAACAGGCCGGACGAGACCTTGTTCAGATCATCATACATTTCCCACGGGGCGTAGACAGCGCGCACGTCCGGGTTGTCCATCAGGAAGTGGATGTTGTCCGCCACCGCCTCGGGAATGATCAGATCGTCATCGGCGAGATAGAACACATATTTGCCCACCGCCCGCATGAAGGCGGTGGTCATGTTGGGATAGCCGCCCTTGTTCTCGCTCTGGCGGAAATAGGAGATGGGCAGGCCGGCGGCCTTGTGCTTCTCGACGATTTCCGTGGTGTTGTCGGGCGAGGCATTGTCCGAGACCACGATCTCATAGCGAAAGTCGAACCGGCAGTTGGTGGCCAGGTCGGTCAGCAGATAATCCAGGAACGGGCCGCGATTGTAGGTGGGGATGCAGATGGACAGCATCACGTCCGCCTCCGCATCGCGGGGCGCGGGGACGGCGGTGGCGACCTCGGGAGTGAAGGCGGCATTCATGGGCGGAAATCCTCTGCGGCGGCGTCGCGATCCGAGATAAGGGTGGGGGCCGACGGCCAAGAGATACCGAAGGCGGGGTCATCCCAGCGGTAGGTGCGGGCCAGATCAGGCGCGTAGATGTCGGAGACGAGGTAGAACAGCTCGCAGTCGTCTTCGAGTGTCAGAAAACCGTGGGCACATCCCTGCGGAATAAACAGGGCATTGCGCCGTTCGGCATCCAATTCCACGCCGGTCCAGGCGCAATAGGTGGGCGACTCCGGCCGCAGATCCACGGCCACGTCGAACACTTTGCCCCGTACAGCGCGCACCAGCTTGGCCTCGCTATGCGGCGCCTCCTGCAGATGCAGGCCGCGCAAGGTCCCGACCTTGGGGTTCCAAGAGGTGTTGGCGTTGACAAAATGGTTGGTTAAATTCTGCGCCGCGAAGGTGTCGGCGCAAAATGCGCGCGCAAACAGCCCGCGGGCATCGACGAAAGGCGAGATGTCTATCTCGACGACGCCGGGAATTTTGGTTTCAGTGAATTTCACGGTCGCCTCCTCTGGGGCGAGCCGGCGCGACATCAACGGCGATCACGGCAGAATCTCCTCGTAACGGGCGATTTGCGCCAGGCTGAGCGCGCGCATGTCGGCGCCGGTCCGGTGGGCGCTGTACCATTCCGTCGTCCAGGCGATGGTGTCCGCCAGCGACAGGCGCGGCCGCCAGCCAAGGCTGGCGGTGGCCAGATCGGAATTCAGCACCAGGGCCTGGGCCTCGGGGGGATGGAGACCCTCCGCCTGCGCCCACGGGGCCGGCAGGCCGAAGGCGGCGCCCAACGCTTCCGCCACCTGCGCCACCGAGGCCACGGCGTCGGGATCGGGGCCGAAGTTCAGGGCTTCGGGGGTGCGCTCGGGCCGCTCCACCAGGGCCTGGGCCAGGGCGAGATAGCCGGCGAGGGGCTCGATCACATGCTGCCAGGGGCGCACCGCGGCGGGATAGCGCAGGCGCACCGGCGCGTCGGTCTCCAGGGCGCGGATGAAATCCGGCACCAGCCGGTCGTCGGACCAGTCGCCGCCGCCCACCACATTGCCGGCCCGCGCCGTGGCGATGGCCGGGCCTCCGGCGCGGAAGAAGCTGTCGCGCAGGCTGGCGGTGACCAGCTCGGCGCAGGCCTTCGAACTGCTGTAGGGGTCCTTGCCGCCCAGCGGATCGCCCTCGCGGAACGGGGTTCCGTCATTGGCATTGGCATAGACCTTGTCGGTGGTGACCACCACCACCGCCTCGACCCCCTCCACCCCACGCAAGGCGCACAGCAGGTTCACGGTGCCCATGATGTTGGTGGCAAACGTCTCCACCGGCTCCGCATAGGAGCGGCGCACCAGGGCCTGGGCCGCCATGTGGATCACCACCTGCGGCCGCGCCCGCGCCACCACGGCGGCCAAAGCGGCGCCGTCGCAAATGTCGGCATGGGTGTGATGCTGGCCGGGCCAGGGGGACAGGTCGTCATAAAGCGCCGGCTGGGTCTGCGGCGGCAGCGCCACGGCGCTCACCTGCGCGCCCAGGCGCTCCAGCCACAGGCACAGCCATGCGCCCTTGAAGCCGGTGTGGCCGGTCACCAGAACCCGGCGACCGGCCCAGAACGGGCTCACGCCCACACTTTCCATGGCGCCCGGCCGGAGTTCCACATTTCGTCCAGCTGGATGCGTTCGCGTAGCGTATCCATGGGGCGCCAGAAGCCGTCATGGGGATAGGCGGCCAATTGGCCCCGCTCAACAAGGGTTTCCAGCGGCTGGCCTTCCCACACGCTGTCGTCGCCCTCGATCAGGTCCAGCACTTCGGGCTGCAGCACGAAGAAGCCGCCATTGATGCGCTGGGTGCCGGCCACCGGCTTTTCCACGAAGGCGGAGACCTTGTTGCCCTCGATATTGGCGGAGCCGAAGCGACCGGGAGGGGCCACGGCGCACATGGTGGCGTGGAGGCCCTGGGCGTGGTGGAACGCCACTTCCGCGGCCACGTCCACGTCGGCGACGCCGTCGCCATAGGTCATGCAGAAGGCTTCGCCGGGTGTGAGATAGGGCTTGATGCGCTTCAGGCGTCCGCCGGTCATGGTGTCGAGGCCGGTGTCGATGACGCTGACCCGCCAGTTCGGCTTGTCCGACTGATGGTAGTGGATGAGGTTGCGGCCCAGATCCACGGTGATATCGCTGTGGTGGAGCACCAGATTGGCGAAGTATTCCTTGATCTGGTAGCCCTTGTAGCCCGTGCAGACGATGAAATCGTTGAAGCCGTAATGAGCATAAATGCTCATGATGTGCCAAATGATCGGCTTTTCGCCGATCTCCACCAACGGCTTGGGGCGGACGATGGTCTCTTCCGCCAGCCGCGAGCCGCGCCCGCCGGCCAGGATCACGACCTTCATGCCTGGCCTCGTGCTGGAACGGCCGCCGGGCGGCCCGTGTTGAAACGCTGCATTGGCTTTCCCCCGCCACACGCCGTGCCGATTGTTTGATCCGACTAAACAGAGCCTTGCTTGTGCGGGGCTGGTTCTGGGATTGGGGCCGACCCGGGTTCCCACGAAAGGCTCGGCATATGTCTCGTGCGGCTCGGCCGGGATGCGCTTGACCAGGTACGCGGCGAGTTGGCGCTTGCCGCCGATATAGGGTGCCGCCGGTCGGACGGGCTGAACGGTTTGGAAATGCAGAAGGACAGTTGAGAACAAAACATGAACATACCGGCAGCGCTTCAAGGAAGCACTGCCCGTTTGTCTCTCACGCGCAGGAGTCGTTACGCCGAGATGATCTCATAGAGGCTCACTCGCGATGACGTAGACGCGATCGGCACAGAGAGTGAACCGGAGGGTCCCGCAGCCGCCACGACCTTGGTCACAGCACGTGAACCTGCCGCAAATGGAGAGCTCACGTTATTTGCTGCGCCGACGGACTCTGTCCACCCACTAGGCACAGGGATCACCTGGTTGCTGTTCACCTGTATGACGGCCAGCACTAGGCTGCGCGGACTGCCAGTCGTAACTCCGGCATTTGAAGCGGTGGTACCAGAGGCAACCCAGTTGGTGTTATGCACCCCCATCGGCGTGGCCGCATTCACTCCGGCAAACTGGAGAGCCTGCCCTTGCATACCCACAGGCCCAGAAAATCCGAATGTGACTGAGGCCCCTTCGCTTCCATCCGCTATTTTATAGGCCAAGATATAGTCATTCACCACAACAGTATTCAAGAATGCCCAGCCTGCAACTTCGGTTGCTGTCACTGGCGCGTTTGCGGACATCCAAACAAGTACGAGGTTGCCCGGGATCAAGTTTTCAGGCATCGGCACAACCATAGAACTGCCACTGGAATTTGCTGCGTAGCTCCCAGCATTGACATAATAAGCCGAACCGCTCTGAATTGGCCCCACGGGCTTGGATATGACCGTATGAAAGTTGTTGTCGCTGTCGGTAAAGTGCATGCGCACGCGGAGGAGGTGACCGATATCGTCCTGCGTCGGATGGTATGTCGCCGAGGTGGCGCCAGGAATATCCACAACATCCCTGACCCACTGATACATCTCATTTGCAATGAGCTTTGCAGTGAGAGTTCTCTGCGTTGCGCTATTCCCAATGATGAAAGGCATCAGCGGCGTAATACGCAAACCGCCGCCCACGCAAATGTCATTTTCATTTATAGACATCGTGATCTCCAAGAAAAAATCGGAATCAGGAGTAGTATGAAATATATAGAATGAGTATGAAGTATTTATTAAAAATAAATTAACTTTATAAATTTTTATATTGATATAATATAATTTTATTTGGATAGAATAGCAGAAATTTATTGATGCTGAGAGTGCTGTATAGTGGCCGCCATCATCCCGTCTGAGCGAGCACACTTGATCCTGGATCAAGCTTTGAGGCCAAAAAGGTCCATGCAGATACCTTCCGTCAAAGCACATCCGAGCTCGCGTCATGCATGACTTGCGCCGCATCGGAGACAAGTGCGATCCAAAGTTTTAATGCAACACTTGGCGAGATCGTTCTGGCAGCCTTTTACGCTGCCATCGACGAGATTTCGGCGACATGGGGGCGGGCCTCCCAGCGTATGGAAGATGCCCAGTATGCCCAGTAGCGTTTAGTCGAAGCGCAGCAGGAACTGGGCGATTTCGCCGTCGATTTCGCCACCAACTGGACCACCGTGAACGACGTGTTGGAGGACGGCCTCAAGCTGCTGGAGCCGTAGGTGCTGAAGGGGACACTCGTGGGCGAAGGCCCGCTGGGCGGAATTCACGGAATGAAGGGAAAAGCGGAATGCCGCCATCGACATCATCACGACGCCCACTGCCATCCACATGCTGACCGGTGGCGCCAGCTATCTGGCCGACGGCACGCTCGGCGCGCCGTCCAGCAAGATTTATCCGTTGCCTCAACTGAGCGCGGTGCTTTCACTGCGGCGCCGACGGGCGATCGAACGTTCCTCCTCACCGAGTTCGGCAAGCCGTTTACGCCCAACAGCTTTGGAAGCTGGTTCGCCCGCCGCTGCACCGAAGCTGGCCTGCCCGGTCGCGCTCACGGCCTTCGCAAAGCCATGGCAGTGAGGCTCGCCGAGAGCGAGGCCATGCCCCATGAGGTAATGTCCTTCACCGGCCATCGCACGCTCGGGGAAGTCGAGCGCTACGCCAAGGGTGTCTGGCAAGCGCACTTGGCTGATTCTGCCATGTCGAAGTTGCATACCAGCATGCACTTTGTCCCACCGAAAAGTCGGATGGGACATGAAGTCGAAAAAATAAGGGTTTTCAATGGCCTTCAGGCCACTTGGCGCTCCCAAGGGGAATCGAACCCCTGTTTTCGCCGTGAGAGGGCGACGTCCTAGACCGCTAGACGATGGGAGCGTTAAGCGGAAGGCGCTCTTATTATCCGTAACCGCCGTCGGCGGCAAGCGGTTCCGGCGCGCTCATTGATGGCTGTCCACATGCACGTCCGGAAGCGACGGCTGCGGACGGGCCCGGGGGCGGGGCGCGCCCCGCTGCCCCGAGGGAGAACGCCGTCGCGCTCCGGCGCTCCGGCGCTCCGGCGCTCCGGCGCTCCGGCGCCCCGGCGCCCCGGCGCCCCGGCGCCTCAGGCCGCGGGCCGGGGGCGGGTGCCGAACAGGGCGCTGCCCACGCGCACATGGGTCGCGCCCTGGTGGATGGCCACCGGGAAATCCGCGCTCATGCCCATGGACAGGTTGGCGAGGCCATTGCGGCGGGCGATCTCCGCCAGCAAAGCGAAGTGCGGGGCGGGCACATCTTCCGCCGGCGGGATGCACATCAGGCCGATCACGTCGAGGCCGGCCTTGTCGCGGCATTCGGCCACGAAGGCATCGGCCTCCTGCGGCAGCACGCCGGCCTTCTGCGGCTCGGCCCCGGTGTTCACCTGGATGAAGACCGGCAGCCGGCGGCCGACCCGCGCCATCTCCTGCGCCAGTGCATAAGCGATCTTCGGCCGGTCGACGGTATGGATGACGTCGAACAGTTCCACCGCGTCCGCCACCTTGTTGGACTGGAGCGGGCCGATGAGGTGCAACTGCAGGCCCTCCTGCTGCGCCCGCAGGGCCGGCCATTTGTCCCGCGTCTCCTGGACGCGATTCTCGCCGAATACCCGTTGGCCGGCGGCGATCAGGGGCAGGATGTCCGGGGCGCCAAAGGTCTTCGATACCGCAATCAAAGTGGCGGCCCCCTCGGCGCGGCCGCCATCGCGGCAGGCCTGGCTGATGGCGGCCTGGATCTCCGCAAGCCGGGTGGCCGGCTCATCCGCGGCGTGGGTCGCCCTCGGTGCGGTGGGTTCGATGCGGCTCATCATCATCCTCTTTCGTGCTATCTGCCTCTCTCCCTTTTGCACCCGGAACGGGTTAGAAGGAAGAATACAGGGCTGTTCCTTCCGCGCCGGTGCGGGAGAGGAGACTGCTGAAGGCATGGCGGAAGACAGACAAGCGACGCCACGCCGCGGGCACCGACGCCGTGCCAGCATTCGCTTGCGGCTGGTGCTGCTGATCTTGCTCGTGACCGTGCCGGTGTCGGTGGAGCGATTGGCCAGCCTGTTCAGCCAGCGCGCCGACCAGATCGCCGATACCGAGGACATCCTGCACAATCTGGCGGTGCGGGCGGCGCTGGCGCAGCAGGAGGCCTTTGCCTCCGCCACCGCCATGCTGGAGGTGCTCAGCCGCGAGGCCACCTTGCTGCTGCGCGATCCGGCGGTCTGTCAGCGGCTGGCGGAGCGGCTGAACGGCGAGGTCGCCGGCATCCAGGGGGTCTATCTGGCCAATCCCCAGGGGACCATCCTGTGCGCCAGCGCGCGCTCGGCGCTGGGGCTCAATCTGTCAGACAAGGCCTATCTGGCCCGCGCGCTGGCCGCCCGCGAACCGGTGCTCAGCGAGTTCTCGCGCAGCCGTTCGGCCTTGGCGCCGCTGGTCCTGTCAAAGGCCGAGCGCAGCGACACCGGCGAGCCGCTGGCGGTGGTCATCGTGGGCCTCGACCTGCAGTGGCTGTCGCGCATCGCCGCCGAGACCGGCGCCGCCTCGGGCGTGACGGTGGATGTCATCGACCCGGAAGGCACGGTGCTGGTGCGCTATCCGCCCAATCCCGAGATCGTGGGTCATGGCTTTGCCGACACGCCGCTGTTCCATGCGGCCATGGCCGCGGACGAGGGCAATGCCCATGTGGTGGGTTTCGACGGCAACCAGCGCTATGTCGCCTTTGCACGATTTGCCGGCACCGACGTGCGCATCATCCTGGGCATGGACGATGCGCGGATCCTTGATCCCATCGACCGGGAGATCCTCGCCTCCACCCTGCTGCATTTTGCGGTCGTGCTCTTCGTGCTGGTGATCACATGGTTCGTCGCCGACCGGCTGGTGGTGCAGCCGATCCAGCGGCTTGCCGCGGATGTGGCGGCGGTGGGCGCCGGCGGCGGCGGGCCGGATGGGGACATCGGCACCGAGATGGTCACCGATGTGGGCGTTCAGGAATTCAGGCCCTTGGTGGAGGCCTTCACGGACCTGGGCCGGCGCCTGACGCAGCGCACCGCGGAACTGCGCAATCTCAACGGTCGGCTGGCAGCCCTGGCGCGCACCGACGGGCTGACCGGCCTCGCCAACCGGCGCACCTTCGACGTGCAGTTTTCCGAGGATTGGGTCCGCAGCCGCGATGCCCGCCGTCCGCTGGGCCTGATCATGCTGGATGTGGATCATTTCAAGCTGTTCAACGATGCCCTCGGCCATCTAGCCGGCGATGACGCTTTGCGGGCGGTGGCCCGCATGCTGCAGGCAGCGGTGGCCGGCACGCCCTATCTGGCGGCGCGCTATGGCGGCGAGGAATTCGTGGTGCTGTTGCCTGATGCGGACCTCGCCATGGCGCGCGAGTTCGGCGAGGACGTGCGCAAGCTGATCGTGGCGCTGGCCATCGAGCACCCCGTCGTGGCCGGCCGGCGGCTGACCGCCAGTGTCGGGGTGGCGTCCATGGTTCCCGATGAGGCGGATTCGCCCGACAGCCTCATCGCCGCGGCGGACACGGCGCTCTACGAGGCCAAGGGGCGCGGGCGCAACATTGTCGTGGCCCATCGCGAGGGGGCGTCCCTGGGGGCGCCCCGGGCCGGGGTCTCATAGAGTATTTCCCCGTGTCTTCTCGCCGCTGAAATTCTCTATCTCTCTGTTGTATCGCGTTTTCTTCACGCGAACCGGAATCCCCTTCGCGCGAAAACGCTCTCGCTGGCACCGCGTGGGCGGCTGCCGACGACGAAAAATCAGGCCCCGGCCGGGGCCGCACCGCGGCGGACGGTGCGCAGGGGCGCTGCCACCGCTTCGATCCGCGCCAGCGCCGGGCGCAACGGCTCGCGCGCTACCGCCATATGGTGGGCATTGGCATGCAGCAGGGTGTCGGCATCTTCCGCGATGGCCACATGGCCGGGCCAGAACAGCAGGTCGCCGCGCTGGAACGGACCGGCCGGGTCCGCGGCGGTGCCAAGCGCCGCCTCCTGCATGTCGCTGTCGCGCGGCGCGCGGATGTTGCAGGCGGCCAGCGCCATCTGCACCAGGCCGGAGCAATCCACCCCGAGGCTGGAGCAGCCGCCCCACAGATAGGGCGTGCGCAGGAAGCGGGCGGCGACCGCCACGAAGTCCGGCTCCGCCTCGTCCAGAGGCGCCACATGGGCCAAGGGCACCGCGCCCCGGTCGGTGAGCGCGAACGGGCTCTTTTCGCCGCGCACATGCAAGAGCGCGCCGGTCACCAGAGTGGCGACCGGCGGCATCTTGATGTCCGGGCCGGGGAACAGGAAGCTGCGCAGCGCCCGCACCTTGTGGGTGGGGGCGGGGCCGAGGGGACCGACGGTGACGGTGGGCACATAGCCCACATAGCCGTCGCGGGCCAATTGCACCCAGGACCAGCCTTCCGCATCGTCCTCATAGACGGTGACGGTTTCGCCATAGAGCGCTTCCGTCTCCAGCATGCCGTCCGCGCGCGGCATGCGCCGCACCGGGGCCACATCGGTGAACACCCGCCGCAGCTCGCCCTCCGCAAAACGGGGGGCATCGACGCGGCCGCGCAGAAAGGCGGCGGCCAGATCCGGCCGCGCCGGCAGCAGGCGGCGGTCGGGCAGGGGGGCTTCGGCGGTGGGGGCGTTGGCGGTCATGGGTGCCTCAGCCGTAGCGTTCGGCCAGTAGGGCATCCAGCGCCCGGATGGTCTGGGCCTCGCCGCCTTCCGGCCGTCCGGGGCGGGCGGAGGGGTTCCAGGCATAGATGTCCAGATGCAGCCAGGACTTGGCCGTGCCGACGAAGCGCTTCAGGAACAAGGCCGCGGTGATGGAGCCGGCAAAGCCACCGGCGCCGGCATTGTTGATGTCGGCGATCTTCGAATCCAGCATGCTGGCGTAAGGCCCCCACAAAGGCATGCGCCACAAAGGATCGTTCTGCGCCGTGGCATGGCGGGCGAGATCGGCGGCGAGCGTCTCGTCGTCGGTGTAAGCGGGCGGCAATTGCGGCCCGAGCGCCACGCGGGCGGCGCCGGTGAGGGTGGCGAAGTCCACCAGCAATTCCGGTGCTTCCGCATCGGCGAGCGCCAGCGCGTCCGCCAGCACCAGGCGGCCTTCCGCGTCCGTATTGCCGATCTCGACGCTGAGGCCCTTGCGGCTCTTGAGTACGTCGCCGGGGCGGAAGGCATCGCCGGCGATGGAATTCTCCACCGCCGGGATCAGCACCCGCAGCCGCACCTTGAGGCCGCGCGCCATGATGAGCAGGGCCAGCCCTAGGGCCGAGGCGGCGCCGCCCATGTCCTTCTTCATGATCAGCATGCCGGAGGAGGGCTTGATGTCGAGGCCGCCGGTGTCGAACGCCACGCCCTTGCCCACCAATGTCACCTTGGGTGCATCCGCATCGCCCCACGTGAGGTCGATGAGGCGCGGGGCGCGGGTGGCGGCGCGGCCCACCGCATGGATCAGCGGAAAATTCTCTTCCAGCAGCGCATCGCCCACCACCACGTTCAGCTTGGCGCCGAAGCGGGCGGCGAGCGCGCGGGCGGCATCCTCGATCTCGGCCGGGCCGAGGTCGTTGGCGGGGGTGTTGACCATGTCGCGCACCAGGCTCACCGCCTCCATCGTGCGGGACAAAGCGGCGAGGTCGGCATCGGCGGGCAAAGCGAGGCGCACGTCGCGCTTGGGCCGGGCGCGGTAGCGATCGAAGCGATAAGTGCCCAGCGCGAAGGCGAGCGCGGAATGGGCCGGGGCATCGCCCTCCAGCCGATAGGCGCCGGGGGGCAGCAGGCCGGGCAGGACGCCGGCGGCGAAGGCGTCCGGCTCCCGCGCCAGGCCGAACAGATAGCCCAGCAGCGCGCCATCGGCGCCGGGGATGGCCAGCAGCTTGCCGGCCTCGGCAGTGTAGCCCGCGCTCTCCACGAAGCGGCGGGCGGTGTCCGGGAGCGGGGCGCCGGCCAGGGTCTCCTGCGTGACGAACCAGATCGGCAGGCTCGGCGCATCGGCCGGGGCGAAGCAATCGGACATGAAAGAACTCCCAGAGGGGCGCCGGCGCGACGCTGAGTCGGCACCGGAGCGCAGAACCGCACTCTCAGACCTGCAAACGGGACGGTTTGATGGCTGAAGCGCCTCCCGCACCGGGAGGCCTCAATCGCGCCGATCCACGCACAGCGGCGTAGCACGGCGGCGGCGCCGAGGCGACGCCCCGCTCAAGCTGCCGGTCTCAGCCGGCGCCGAACAGGGCGGCGGGGAGGGCCGCCATCAGGCTGGAGGAGGGATAGAGCGCCAATCCGGCCCCCGCCAGCGCCACCCCATAGGGCAGGCCGCGCCACAGGCCGGGGGCGGCATCGCCACGCCGGGCGGACAGCGTGGCGGCGGCCACCAGGGCGCCGCCGAGGCCGCCGCACAGCAGCACGAACAAAGGAAACTGGCTGGGATCGAGCCACAGAGCGGTGGCGGCGGCGAGCTTGGCATCGCCGGCGCCGATCACATCCTCGGCGAACAGGGCAAAGCCCACCGCCAGGGTGGCGCCGGCCAGCAGCAGGCGGATGTTGAGGTCCGGCACCCGGCCCAGCGCGGCCAGGGCCAAAAGGCCCAGCACCAGGGCCACCACAACCCCGTTGGGAATGATGCGCCGGGTGAGATCGCTGGCCAGCGCCACCAGCAGGGCCACGGGCATCAGGCCCAGCATCATGAGCGCCCAGGGCAGTCCGGCATGGGTGACGACGGGCATGCCGATCAATTGCCGGCGGAGGCGGCGGTGGCCTTCAGGCGGCTCAAGGTGACGGCGACCTGGGTCAGCACGGTGACGATGGCAATGGACAGGCCGGCGGCGATCAGGCCGTATTCGAGGGCGGTGGAGCCATGCTCCTCCCGCACAAATCGCGTCAGCAGAACCTTCATACCCTCACCCGGCGGCGGTGTGCGGCGGGCCCCCCAAGGACCGCCTTCATCCCCACGCTAGGGCCAGTCCGTTGCGGGCTGGTAAAAACCGCAGAACGGGATACCGCTCAGCGGCATCGGCTGCGGAAAGGGTTAACGCTCCCTCAGCGTCCGGGCTCGCAGGCGGTGTCGGGGGAGAGCTGCGGGGTGGTGCGATCGCGCCGGGCCGAGGCGATGGACAGGCCGAGCGCGCTCAAGGTGAGGCCTGCGGCCACCACCGGCAGATGCTGGTAGGCGATGCCGTGGGTGATGGCCACGGCGCCGATGGCGGCACCGATGGCATTGCCCAGATTGAACGCCCCCTGGTTGAGGGTGGCGGCGAGATTGGGTGCCCGATGGGCGCTATCCACCACCCGCAACTGCAGCAGCGGCACCAGGGCAAAGCCCAGCACGCCCCAGATCACCAAGGTGACGAGCGCCGGCACCACATAGAAGCTGGTGGCGACGAAGGCCAGCAGCACCCCCAAGAGCACCACCAGCGTGCCGATGAGCGAGGGCATCAGCCGCCAGTCCGCCAGCCGCCCGCCCAGCATGTTGCCGGCGGTCAGTCCCACGCCGAACAGCAGCAGCGCGCCGGTAATCGCCGAGGCGCCAAGGCCGGTGACGTTGGACAGCAGCGGCGAGATATAAGTGAACACGGTGAACAGGCTGGCGGAGCACAGCACCGAGATCGCCATGGCATAGAGCACCTGGGCCTCGCCCAGCACCTTGAACTCGGCCAGGATGCGGCCCGCCTTCATGGGGATGCGCCCCGGCAGCAGCAGCGCCAAGGCGATGAGCGCGGCAAAGCCGATGCCCACCACCGCCCAGAAGGTGGAGCGCCAGCCCAGCCATTGGCCGAGCGCGGTGCCGGCGGGCACCCCCAGCACATTGGCCAGCGTCAGGCCGGCGAACATCAAGGCGATGGCCTGCGCCCTTTTGTTGCGCGGCACCAGATCGGCAGCCACCACCGAGCCGATGCCGAAGAAGGCCGCATGGCAGAAGGCGGTAACGATGCGCGCGGCCATCAACAGGCCATAGGAGGGGGCGAGGGCGCACAGCACATTGCCGGCGATGAACAGGCCCATGAGGCCCACCAATGTGGCCTTGCGCGGCAGCTTGGCGGTGAGGATGGCCAGCAGCGGCGCGCCGATCACCACGCCCAGCGCATAGCCTGACACCAGAAGGCCGGCATCGGGAATGGTGACGGAAAGATCACGGGCCACATCGGGCAACAGGCCCATGACCACGAATTCCGTGGTGCCGATGCCGAACGCGGCCACGGCCAAAGCAAGGAGCGACAAAGGCATCGGGGGCGGGCCGAAGCTGTTTCAGAAGCGTCCGAGCATGCCCCTGATGCTGCGATGCAGCAAGGGGGCGGGGCGGGGGGCTGGTATGCGGGATGCCTCCCTCTCCCCTTCACTATAACGGCGCACAGATTGCATATTCAAATGAGGGTCTGCATTTAATCATCCCAATCTAGTACGAGCTCAAGCGTCTGAACGATTGCGCTAAAATGTGTTGTTGATGTCCTTGCTGTAGCAATGTGGGCTCCGCGCAGTCCATCAGTAGAATTACAATAGAAAATTGGCTTTTTTGCATCCATTGAATAAGGAATTAAACTATGCAAATTTGGTATTTGTCCAAGTTTATAACTTGTATCGACAGTTGTGTCTCCCTCCCATTCAATGACTTGTTCTATGGGGCGAAGTCGATTGACAATGTTTGTCAATATTGACGATTCCAATTCGCTTCCATAGATGCTCCAGCCGGCCGTCATTCCCGTCGCGTTGGATCTAATATTATGTTGTTGTATTACGTATCCCAGGTAGCGAGGTCTTCCGGATGGAATTGATAGCTCTGTATTGTTCCATGATGCGTTGCACAAATCCCAGTCTGCTCGCCAGGTTACTAGCTTGTTACCCAGATTTTCAGTCCCCTGGATAGAAAATAAATCTGGGGCGACCGGGGTTATAAAGTAATCACTGCTAGCTAGCACAGCTCGATTCAACGCGCCAAGGTTTGGGCCTAAATCGATCATTACCAGATCGGCCTCAACTTTTTCCGCCGCCCATTTTATGTATCGGTGTATGGCCGATTGAGCTCGAAGTGCAGGTTCGCTGCCGCCACGAGCAGCGCTCCATGTATCGCCTAGGCGATCTTCAAAATCACTTAGTCGGAGGTCGCCTGGAACAATAAAAAGGCTTCCTCGCGCATTAATGGCTGGAGAAGGTGCTCTCTTTCTTATATCGCCTATGGTTTGATAAACCGGCTCTATGTTTTTATATATACTATTTCCTTCGGGTCCCCATGAGCGTTTTATCTCGCTATCGGAAAGGCTATATGCGGTTAAATTGCACTGACTATCGCAATCCACCATAAGTACTTTTTTGCCACGTTCTGCTAACATGTGTGCGACGTGGTACATATATGTTGTTTTTCCGACGCCGCCTTTGTTGTTGAATATGCTTATCGTTTTCATTTTTTCCCCCTCTAATATTTTAAATATAAATTGGCGATTTGACTTCGCCTCACCCCCGCGCCACCACCCGCCGCGGCGGCTCCTCTTCATCAAAAGACCCCTCGAACACCCCGATCAGCGCCCGCCGGATGGTGGACTGGCGGGCCGCGCCGGTGATCTTCGCGCCCATCAGGTCGGTGACGTAGAACACGTCCACCGCCCGCTCGCCGAAGGTGGCCACGTGGGCCGAGGCGATGTTGAGGTTGAGCTTCGACAAGGTGTTGGTCAGCTCGAACAACAGCCCCGGCCGGTCGATGCCGGAGACTTCCACCACCGTGTGGCGGTTGGACCAGGCGTTGTTCACGGTGACTTCCGGCTCCAGCGAGAAGGTGCGCTTGGCCTTGGGCAGCTTGCGCGCCATCACCTCCGGCAGCCGCACCTCGCCGGTGAGGGCCTTTTCGATGGCATCGCGAATGCGGCCGGCGCGGCGGGCCTCGTCCTCGTCACGGTCGAAGGCGCGGCGCACGGCGATGGTGTCCAGCGCCAGACCGTCGGTGGTGGTGGAAATCTGCGCATCGACAATGTTCGCCCCCGCCGCCGCGCAGGCCCCGGCGATCACCGAGAGCAGTTTGGGATGATCCGGCGCCAGCACGGTGAGCACGGTGATGCCGCGATCCGGCTCGATCTCGGCGCTGGTGGCGAGCGTCGCCCCCGCCGCCTCGGTGGCGGCGATGAAGCGGGCGTGGCGCACCTTGGTGTCCAGATCCACCCGCAGCCAATAAGGCGGGTAATGGCGCGCGGCATAGGTGGTGAATTGGGTGTCGGTCCAGTCGGACAGCGCATGGCGCAATTGTGCCTGGGCCACCGTCACCCGCTTGCCGCGATCCACTTCCGAGAAGCCGCCGGTCAGCACCGGCTCGGTCTCATAATAAAGCGTGCGCAGGAGCTGCGCCTTCCAGCCGTTCCACACCCCCGGCCCCACGGCGCAGATGTCGGCGGTGGTGAGCACGGTGAGCATCTTCATGCGATCGAGATTCTGCACCACGGCGGCGAAATTCTCGATGGTCTTGCGGTCGGACAGATCGCGCGACTGGGCCACGGTGGACATGACCAGATGCTGCTCCACCAGCCAGGCCACGGTCTCGGTCTCCACCGCGGTGAGGCCGAAGCGCGGGCACAGCTTGCGGGCGACGCGGGCGCCGGCCACCGAATGGTCCTCTGGCCGGCCCTTGGCGATGTCGTGCAGCAGCAGCGCCACATAGAGCAGATGGCGCGGCTTGATGGTGGCCATCAGATCATTGGCGACGCCATTGTCCGGATTGGTCTTGCGTTCGATCTCGGACAGGATGCCGATGCAGCGCAGCAGATGCTCGTCCACCGTATAATGGTGGTACATGTTGAACTGCATCATGGCGACGACCTTGCCGAACTCCGGCACGAACCGCCCCAGCACGCCCACCTCGTTCATGCGCCGCAGAACCTGCTCGGGCGCGTTCTTGGAACACAGCACATCGAGGAACAGGCGGTTGGCTTCGGGATTCTCCCGCAGCTTGGCGTCGATCAGGTTCAGCGAGCGGGCGGCGAGGCGCAGAGCGTCGGGGTGGAAGTTCACGTCGCGCTTGTCGGCCACCGCGAACAGGCGGATCAGGTTGACCGGATCGCGCTTGAACACCTCGTCATCGATGACGTTGAGCCGCTCATGGTCCAGCCAGAAATCGGCGCTGTCCTTGAGCTTCACCCGCTTCTGGCCGCCGCGCAGCCGCTCCACCATGCCCTTGAGGCCGGGCACGCTCTTCTCGTGGCGGGCTTCCAAAGCGGCGGAGAGGATGGCGGTGAGATCGCCCACTTCCTTGGCCACCAGGAAATAGTGCTTCATGAAGCGTTCCACGTCCTGCTGGCCGGGATGCTCCGTATAGCCGAGCCGCTCGGCCATCTCGCGCTGGAGATCGAACGAGAGCCGTTCCTCGGCGCGGTTGGTCAGGAAGTGCAGATGGCAGCGCACGGACCACAAAAAGTCCTCGCAGCGCATGAACAGCTTGGCTTCGTCCTTGGTGAACACGCCCTTGGCCACCAGTTCGTCGGTGGAATGGACCCGGTAGACATATTTGGCGATCCAGAACAGCGTGTGCAGATCGCGCAGGCCGCCCTTGCTCTCCTTGACGTTGGGCTCCACCAGATAGCGCGAGGTGCCGGCGCGGCGCAGGCGCTCCTCGCGCTCGGCCATCTTGGCGGCAACGAATTCAGCCCCGGTGCCTTCCACCACTTCCTTGTCGAAGCGCTTTTCCAATTCGTCGAACAGCGCCTTGTCGCCCACCAGGAAGCGGGCTTCCAATATGGAGGTGCGGATGGTGACGTCGGCGCGCGCCTGGCGCAGGCATTCATCCACCGAGCGGGTGGCATGGCCCACCTTCAGGCCCAGATCCCACAAAATGTAGAGCATGGCCTCGGCCACGCTCTCGCCCCAGGCGGTCTGCTTGTAGGGCAGCACGAACAACAGATCGGTGTCCGAGCCCGGCGCCAGCATGCCGCGGCCATAGCCGCCCACCGCCACCACCGCCATACGCTCGGCGCGGGTGGGGTTCTCCACCGGATAGAGCACGGTGGTGGCCACTTCATGGGCGGAGGCGATGATCGCGTCCTGCAGGGCGGAGAGGCGCATGGAGCACATGCGGCCGGAGCCGTCGGCCATCAGCAGGCGCTCAGCTTCGCGGCGGCCTTCCGCCAGCGCCTGCTTGAAGCGCGCCACCACGGCGGGGCGGATGTCCGCCTCCCGGCCGCCATGGGCCTTGGCGATGGCCAGGATCTCCGCCTTCAGCTTGGTGCCCTCGAAGGGCTCGGCGATGGTGCGGGACGGACGGTTGGGGCGCAGTGCGGTCATGAAAATCTTCGAGGCGCCCCACGGGGCAGAGTCTTCCCGTTTATCCCAATCGCGGGCGCGCGTCACGGCGCGCTGCGGCGTGATTGCATCCACATGCGCGCAGAACGGGAAATGCGGGCAAGTTCGGCCCTGCGAGGTAACCGAACCTTAAATGGCCGCATTCGAAGGTCTTTCAGGTCTCACCTTACAAACAGCGGACGGGACCATTCATGGCGGGGCGCGGACCAGGCAGACAGGAACGGCGCGAACCTTTGCTGGAACGCCCGGAGAGCCTGTTTGACATTCGCCTCCAGCCCGGCGACCGGCCCAGCGGGGCCAGCACCCCGCCGCCGCGCAAGCCGGCGGCCGGCAAAGGCGCCCGTGTCGAGCCCGGTCTCGATGCCGGCGCGGAAAGCGAGGAAAGCATCGCCGCCGACCGCCGCAGCGCGAAAGACAGCAAGGCCCGCCCCTCCGGACGCGGCTCGCGCGCCAAAGCCCCGCGACGGGCCAAGCGAGGCTTGTTCTCGCTGTTCGGCCTGGTGAAGTGGGGCCTGATCCTGCTGCTGTGGGTGGTGGTGGCCGCCGCCGGGCTGGTGGCCTATGAGGCCTCCAAATTGCCGCCCATGCAGACCCTGATGGTGCCCAAACGCCCGCCCACGGTGATGATTCTCGCTGCCGACGGCAAGCCGCTGGCCACCCGCGGCGACATGGGCGGTGCCGCGGTGCCGCTGAAAGCGCTGCCGGCCTATCTGCCGCAAGCCTTCGTCGCCATCGAGGACCGGCGCTTCTTTGATCATTTCGGCCTGGACCCGCTGGGGCTGGGGCGCGCCATCGCGGCCAATCTGGTGTCGCGGCGGGTGCGCCAGGGCGGCTCGACCCTGACCCAGCAATTGGCCAAGAACCTGTTCCTGACCCAGGAGCGCACCTTCTCGCGCAAGATCCAGGAACTGGTGCTGGCGCTGTGGCTGGAGAAGAAGTTCACCAAGAATGAGATTCTCGATCTCTATTTGAACCGGGTCTATTTCGGCAACGGCGCCTATGGGGTGGAGGCCGCCGCCCAGCGCTATTTCAACAAATCCGCCCGCAACGTCACCTTGTCGGAAGCGGCCATGCTGGCGGGATTGGTGAACGCGCCCTCGCGCCTCGCCCCCACCCGCAACCTGAAAGCGGCGCAGGATCGCGCCAATCTGGTGCTGGTGGCCATGCGCGAGCAGGGGCTGATCACCGAGGACATGGCCAAGACCGCGCTGGCCCGGCCCGCCACGCTGGCCAAGCCCAGCACGCCGGATTCCATCGGCTATGTGGCCGACTGGGTGATGGACCAGCTGGATTCCTACGTGGGCACCTTGTCCGGCGACGTCTATGTGCGCACCACCATCGATCCGCTGCTGCAGCAGACGGCGCAGGCCGCGCTGACCGATTCCCTCAACAAGCAGGGCGCCAAGTTCGGCGTCGGCCAGGGGGCGGTGGTGTCGCTGGATACGGATGGGGCGGTCAAAGCCCTGGTGGGCGGGCGCTCCTATGAAGACAGCCAGTATAATCGGGCGGTGACGGCCAAGCGCCAGCCCGGCTCCTCGTTCAAGCCGTTCGTCTATCTCACCGCGCTGGAGAAGGGCCTGACCCCCGACACCGTGCGCGAGGATGGCCCGATCCAGCTCAAGGGCTGGAAGCCGGAAAATGCCAGCCACCAATATCTCGGCCCGGTGACGTTGCAACAGGCGTTGTCCATGTCGCTGAACACGGTCTCGGTGCGCCTGGCCCTGGAAGTGGGGCCGAAGGCCATCGTCGCCACCGCCCATCGCCTGGGCATCATCTCCACCCTGGATCCCAACCCTTCCATCGCGCTGGGCACCTCGGAAGTCTCGGTGCTGGAGATGGCCTCGGCCTATGTGCCGTTCGCCAATGGCGGCATCGGCGTCATCCCTTATGTGATCGACGGGGTGAAGACCGCCGACGGCAAGGTGCTCTATGACCGCGCCGCCTCCGGGCCGGGCCGGGTGATCGCGCCGGAATATGTGGCGATGATGAACCACATGCTGGAGCAGACCATCATCACCGGCACCGGCCGGCGGGCGGAACTGCCGGGCTGGGACGCCGCCGGCAAGACCGGCACCTCGCAGGATTATCGCGACGCCTGGTTCGTGGGCTACACCGCGCATTACGTTACTGCCGTCTGGTTGGGCAATGACGATTCCTCACCCACCAAGAAGGCCTCCGGCGCCAATCTGCCGGCGGAGATCTGGAGCCGCTACATGAAGGTGGCGCACAAGGATCTGCCGCCCACCGATCTGCCCGGCGCCGGCAAGTCCTACGTGGGCTATGGCCAGCCGGCGCAGGCCGGCCTCGGCGGCCTGTTCCCGCCCGGCACGGTGCCGGACGAGGCGCCCCCGGCCATCGTCGGCACTTTGCCGCCGCAAGCCCCGCGCCCGCAGGAAGAGCCGATGACGTTGGACCGCTGGTTCGTTGATACATTCTTGGGCGGGCGCCGGTAATACAAGCTGGGATTGAAACAAGTCCCGGCTAACGTCTGAATCGGATATAAAACGTAAGCAATGGGGTGTTTAAAAACAGCCCCATCTGCATCTGTCGTTTTACCTCCCTTGACCGCCAAGCTTCCGCTACCCAGTAGAATACCCCCGATGATCCTGATCGGGAGTGCGGATGATGTTGGATCCGAGCAACCCATTTTATTGGGCGATACTCGTCATCGGTGGCCTTGTGTGCGGGCTTCTGAATACGCTGGCGTCGTCTGGAACCGCAGTCAGCCTGCCGCTGCTGATCCTCTTTCTCGGCATGAATGAGGGGGTGGCCAATGCCACCAACCGCTTGCCGGTCCTGGTAGGGGCGGTCATGGCCGCCTTGACCTTCGCCCGGCGGGGCGAGATGGACTGGAGCGCCGCCGCGCGCCTGGTGCCGCCAGCGGCGGCCGGCAGCATCCTCGGCGTCTATGCCGCTGAGGCCCTCACCGACCGGCAGCTGGAGCACTTCGTCAATGGCGCGGTGCTGATCGCCTTGGTGCTCCTGTTCACGAAACTCAAGAAGATCCTATCGAAATCGGACGGGCGGCTGCCGACGCTCCACTGGCGCGGCATGCTGATGGTGTTCTTCGTCGGCTTCTGGCTCGGCTTCATCGTTCTCGATGGCGCGACCTATCTGCTGCTGATCCTGATGCTGGTGTTCTATTACGATCTGCCGCAAGCCAATGCGCTGAAGAACCTGCTGATCGCCGTGACCTCGCTGCTGCCGGTGCTGATCTTCGCGCACAGTGGCAAGATCCTCTGGGTCGAGGGCGGCGTCCTGGCCCTCGGCAGCATCGTGGGCGGCTATGTGGGCGCTCGCATGTCCAGCCTCCCCGGAGCGCGCCAATTGGCCTTCAAGGCGCTGGCCTTCGTCATCAGCATCGAGCTGGTCCAACTGGTCTGGCGGGCGACGGCGCCGCTGCGGGCCTGATCGCCTCCGCCGAAGGGGGCAAGCGGGCGCCGCAGGTTAGGGGGCCCGCTTGGCCTGCGCCGGGGTCACCGGCAGGAACGTGCCGTCGATGGAGGCGCGGAAGCCGCAGAAGGGCGGGCTGCCCGACTCCTCCCCCGGGGGGCGGACCAATTCTGCGTCCAGCACCGTGCCCTTGCGGGTGAGGGTGATGGACCAGCCGTCATTGACCTTGCGCTCCGTCGCGCTCCCGCCGACCACCAGCGCCGCACCCTCCGGACGACCCGCCGTGGTCAGGTCGCAGACCGGATAGCTGGGATAGGGCTGCACCGTGGAGATGCTGACCTCGAACGTCCCCCCCGGGCTCGGCTTGATGCGGATTTCGCCCGATGCGTTGCTCCAGGTCCCGGCCCAACCTGGGCGCGGCGCCGTTTCGATGCCCTCCAGCAGCGTCACGCGCGATTGCATGTCGGCCTTGAGGTCATAGTCCTGGGGCTTGGCCTGGGTCATCTGGATGTCGCGCGCTTCCAGGAACAAGCGCTGGTCGGCCCGCAGGGCGTTCTTGCCGCTGGCGTCGAGGCCCGCCATGGCTTTGCGATAGGCGGCGGCCATCTTGCGATCCAGGGCCGCGAGGGCCGGATCGGCGCAGATCGCCTTCTCCGGCTTGGAGCGCGCCGCCTTGCAATCGAACGAGGGCCCCTCGCCGGCCGCCGCTGCGGGCAGGGCCGCCAGCCAGAGGCCGGCGCCGGCCAGCGCCAGGGCGACCATGGCCATGCGGCCGTGCGGTCGCAGCCGAGACGTGGGGTCGGGGGCGGGCGAGACCGGCGCGGGGCGCAACATCAAGGGCTCCTCGTCAGGCGGCGGGGCAGCCTGATCTTGCAGACATGAAAAAGCCCGGGACCAGCCCGGGCTCTTCAAAGCGAAAGCCCGACCGACTCAGCCGCCGGCGATGGGCATGGCGATGGGCGCCGTGCCCATGGCGACGGTGCGGCGCTCATGCCCGGCATCGCGCACCCGCGGCAGGTCGAGGCGCGACCACACGTCGGTGAGCGCTTCCGCCAGCTGGGCGATCAGCTTGTCGTCATGGAACGGGGTGGGGGTGATGCGCAGCCGCTCGGTGCCGCGGGGCACGGTGGGGTAGTTGATGGGCTGGATATAGATGGAATGCTCGGTCAGCAGCACGTCGCAGGCGGCTTTGCAGGCCTTGGCATCGCCCACCATGATGGGAATGATGTGGGTGGGCGTGTCCATCTGCGGCAGGCCGGCAGCGGCGAGGGCCGCCTTGACCTTGGCCACCTGGGCGCGCTGGCCCTCCCGTTCCTTGGTGGAGTGCTTCAGGTGCCGCACCGAGGCGGTGGCGGCGGCGGCGATGGCCGGGGGCAGAGCGGTGGTGAAGATAAAGCCGGGCGCATAGGAGCGCACCGCATCCATCACCACCCGGCTGCCGGTGAGATAACCGCCCACCACGCCGAAGGCCTTGCCCAGCGTGCCCTCGATCACATCGACCCGGTGCATGACCCCGTCGCGCTCGGCGACGCCGGCGCCGCGCGGGCCATACATGCCCACCGCGTGCACTTCGTCCAGATAGGTCATGGCGCCGTAGCGCTCGGCCAGATCGCAGATGGCGGCAATGGGGGCGATGTCGCCGTCCATGGAATAGACGCTCTCGAACACGATCAGCTTCGGCCGGTTGCCCGCGGCCTGGAGCAGCTCTTCCAGATGGTCGAGGTCGTTATGGCGGAAGATCGCCTTCTGCCGGCCGCCCATGCGGACACCGGCAATCATGGAATTGTGGTTCAGCTCGTCGGAGATCACCACGCAATCGGGGATCAGCTTGACGATGGTGGAGATGCCGGTCTCGTTGGAGACATAGCCGGAGGTGAACACCAGCCCGGCATCCTTGCCGTGCAAATCCGCCAACTCGCGCTCCAGCAGCACGATCTCATGGCTGTTGCCGGAGATGTTGCGGGTACCGCCGGCACCGGCGCCGCGCTTCAGCGCAGTTTCGCGCATGGCCTCCACCACATCGGGATGGCTGCCCATGCCGAGATAGTCGTTGGAGCACCACACGGTGATCTCGCGCGGGCCGCCCGGCGAATGCCAGGTGGCACGGGGGAAGCGCTGCGCATTCCGCTCGATATCGGCGAAAGTACGGTAGCGACGTTCCCGGCGCAGGGCATCGACGGCATCGGTAAAGAACTGATCGTAATTCATTCGAGATCCGGGGGCGGAGCGTGAACGCGAACTCGTCTAATCCTAGATCAGCACCTTGCGCCCTCCCTTGCGCTCGATCAAGGGTCGCACCCGTCGCGCGGCGATCCAACGCGGGGCCATCGTGCGGATGCGCAATGGGGGCGCGGAAGATGGAAAAGGCACGCAAGATCCAACGGGCGTCAGGGTTGGCGCGAATCGCGGCCGTCCGATTCGGTCCGGTGCGCTGCGCGCCCGAAAGGGGGCTGTGGCTTGCGCGGGGCGGGCATGTCGGGATGCATGGCGTGACAGGAATATGACGTTTTCCATCCCGTCCCCATGCCGGAAATGGCGGATTTGCGCGATTCCTGGCGAGGGTGATGCGGAAATAATCAGTCGGCTCGCAAAATAAGCTCCAAATTGGAGCCGTTGCCCTGAAATTGCCGCTTGCGAAGGCGGGCAAATTTCCCTAAATCCGCCCTTGCCCAATTTCGCACGTGCCTGTGGTTGCGTGCCGATCGGCGGAAGTCCGGACAAGAGGCCGGAAAGCCGCCAGGACGATCGGTAGCCGGAGGGAACCGGCCCACCCTGCTCTCAGCAGGGGACGTGACTTGAAGCAACGACGTAGCGGGCTTTTTTGGTCTCTGTTGGCCCTCCAAAGGTCGGCGTTACTGAAGAGGCACTACATCTTGCCGGCCGTGCGGAGAGGTAACCCCTTTCCAATCGTGCGCATCGTATGAGCCTTCCGCTCGGCCTCTGGCTGCGTGGCCGGCTCGATGCCGCTCGGCGCGATATGCGGCCGGTGAGAATCCGGCGAAGCGGGCACGGCCCGGCAGGACAAGGCGCGTCCACAACGCCTTCGTGCTGCTCGAGCGCGTGTCCCGGAACGCGACGATGTTGTCGCGCTCCGCCTGACTGTCGTCGTGCGGGAAGCCGCACTTCACGAGGCTTCAAGGTCACGGGAGGTTACCATGACCGATCGCATCCGCGAATTTCTTAAGACCCGACGCGAAGATGGTCCGTGCGTCGTTGTGGATCTCGATATCGTCCGCGCCAACTATGCGGCGTTCGCCCGCGCATTGCCGGATACCCGCGTGTTCTATGCGGTGAAGGCCAATCCCGACGCCGCCATTCTGAAGGCGCTGGCGGAGCTGGGCTCGTGCTTCGATGCCGCCTCGGTGCAGGAAATCGAGATGGTGCTGGCCGCCGGTGCCACGCCGGACCGCATCTCCTTCGGCAACACCATCAAGAAGGAGCGCGACATCGAGCGCGCCTTCAAGCTGGGCGTGCGCCTGTTCGCGGTGGATTGCTACGAAGAGGTCGAGAAGATCGGCCGCGTGGCCCCGCGGGCGAAAGTGTTCTGCCGCATCCTGTGCGACGGGGCCGGCGCCGAATGGCCGCTGTCCCGCAAGTTCGGTTGCGTGCCCGAGATGGCGCCCGACGTGCTGGAGCATGCCCATCGCCTCGGCCTGACCCCCTATGGCGTCTCGTTCCATGTGGGTTCGCAGCAGAAGAATGTGCATGCCTGGGATCAGGCGCTCTCGTCTGCGGCCGGCATCTTCCGCGAATGCGCCGAGCGCGGCCTCTCGCTGTCCATGGTCAATCTGGGCGGGGGCTTCCCCACCAAGTATCTCCAGGACGTGCCGGTGGCCAAGGCCTATGGCGATGCCATCTTCGATTCGCTGCGCCGCCACTTCGGCAATGCGATCCCGGAGACCATCATGGAGCCCGGTCGCGGCATGGTCGGCAATGCCGGCGTGATCGAGACCGAGGTGGTGCTGATCTCCAAGAAGGCCGAAACCGACACCATGCGGTGGGTCTATCTGGACATCGGCAAGTTCGGCGGCTTGGCCGAGACCATGGACGAGGCGATCCGCTATCCGCTGCGCACCCCGCGCGACGGTGACGACACCGCTCCGTGCGTGCTGGCCGGCCCCACCTGCGATTCCGCCGACGTCATGTATGAGAAGACCCCGGTGCATCTGCCGCTGTCGCTCTCCATCGGCGACAAGGTGCTGATCGAAGCCTGCGGCGCCTACACCACCACCTATTCGGCGGTGGCGTTCAACGGCTTCCCGCCCTTGAAGTCCTACGTGATCTGAGGGGCGCGTCGGCCTTAGCGGCTGACGGTTCCGGGCGAGGCGCCAACGGCGCGCGGCATCCTGTCCGCGCCGCACGGGTGGTTTCATCCCTGATGTCCTGAGGGGCGGGTCCCCTCTCTTCCGCTTCCATCCTTGGGCTTTGGCCCGGCAGAGCGCAGCTCTGCCGGATGGGCGTCTTTCGGCCGACGGTTGTGGCACAGGAGGTGCTGATGACTGAGATTGTTGCTGAAAAATGGGAAGAGGCCGCCGCGCGCGAGGCCCTGCTGGACCTGTGCATGCCGCAGCGGTTCGAGAAGGCGTCGGAGCTGATCCGCGAAGGCCGCCTGCCGGCCGAAGGCCTGGCGCTCGCCGCCCACGGCCCGGACGGCCGCATGGTCGCCACCGTGCGGCTGTGGCACGTCTCCGCCGGTCCCGGACGGCCCGCGCTGCTGCTCGGCCCGCTCGCCGTCCACCCGTGGTTCCGCGACCGCGGTCTCGGCGGCGCCATGATGCATGCGGCGCTCGATCGCGCCGGCATGCTGGGCCATGCGGCCGTGCTGCTGGTGGGGGACGCGCCTTATTATGAGCGCTTCGGCTTCTCGGCGGCGAAAACCTCCGGCCTGTGGATGCCCGGCCCGTTCGATCCCGCCCGCCTGCTGGCGGTGGAGCTGCAGCGCGGGGCGCTCACCGGCGCCCGCGGCCTCATCAGCCCCACCGGGGCGCGGGCGGAAAAGCCCTCGCTGGCCGATCTGATCGCCGCCAGCGATGAGATGAAGCGCTCGGCCTGAGCCGGTGCGGCCGGGGCCTGTCCTCGGCCGCCTTTAGCGTGGCGCGCGGCGCGCCAGCGTCCGCGGATCGGCGTTGCCCGCCGCAACGAAGCGCGGCGCCACCTCTGCCACCAGAAAATCCAGATAGGCCCGCACCCGCGCCGGCATGTGGCCGCCCTGGCCGAGATAGACCGCGTGGGTGGGTTCCAGGTCGCCGGGGTTGAAGTCCTCCAGCACCGGCACCAGCCGGCCGGCGGCGATGTCGGCTGCCACATGGAACATGCCAAAACGGGCCATGCCGACGCCTCCCAGCACCAGATGGCGCAAGGCTTCGCCATCGCTCGCCATGGCGTTGCCCTCGGGGCGGAAGGTGAGACGCTCGCCCTCCCGTTCGCCCTTCAGGGGCCATCCTTCGATCTGCCGCAGATAGCAGAAGCCGATGCGGTTGTGCTGATCGAGGTCGGCGGGGCGTTGCGGCAGGCCCATGCGGTCGAGATAGGCGGGCGCGGCGACGATGACCTGCCGGGTCTCGCCGAGCTTGCGGGCCACGAGCTGGGAGCTTTTCAGCGGCCCGGCGCGCACCGCCACGTCCATGCGCTCCTCCATCAGGTCCACCACCTTGTCGGTGAGCACCACATCCAGGGAGATGCCGGGATAGCGGGCCAGGAAGTCGCCTAGCGCCGGGGCCAGATAGAGCGTGCCGAACGGTACGTTGGCATTCACCCGCAGGTGCCCGCGTGGCGCCTCGCTGCCGGCGACGCTGCGCTCCGCCTCGTCGAGGTCGGCCAGAAGGCGCACGGCGTGTTCGTGGAAGGCGAGCCCCTCCGGGGTGAGCTGGAGGCGGCGGGTGGAGCGGTTCACCAGCCGGGCGCCGAGGCGCGTCTCCAGGCGCGAAACCAGCTTGCTGACGGCCGAGGGGGTCATGCGGAAGGCGCGGGCGGCGGCGGAAAAGCCGGCCTGCTCCACCACCTTCACGAACACTTCCATCTCGCCGGAGCGGTTGACGTCGAGGCGGGCCATGGTGACTTCAATTCAAAGATGCTTTTCGTTCAAGCAATCTAGTTCAAGCCCATGGCACCGTCCATTTTCGCTGCAACGCGGCATGCGCCGCTCTCCCCTGCGAATGGATCGATGATGCCCCTTGCCCTCTATGCCCTGACCGCCGGTGCCTTCGGCATCGGCGTCACCGAATTCGTCATCATGGGCCTGCTGCTGGAGGTGAGCGCGGACCTCAAGGTCACGCTGTCCTCCGCCGGCCTGCTGATCTCCGGCTATGCGCTGGGGGTCGTGGTGGGCGCGCCGGTGCTGACCATCCTGACCGCCCGCTGGCCGCGCAAGGCGGTGCTGCTGGGGCTGATGGCGGTGTTCACCATCGGCAATGCCGCCTGCGCCTTGGCGCCGGACTATGCCACCTTGATGGCCGCGCGCGTGCTCACCGCCTTTGCCCACGCCACCTTCTTCGGGGTGGGCTCGGTGGTGGCCACCGGGCTGGTGCCGGCCAATAAGAAGGCCTCGGCCATCGCCATCATGTTCACCGGCCTGACGGTGGCCAACATCCTGGGCGTGCCGTTCGGCACCTGGCTGGGGCAGCACTATGGCTGGCGCTCCACCTTCTGGGCGGTGACGGTGGTGGGCGTGCTGGCCTTCGCGGTGATCGCGCTGCTGGTGCCCAAGTCCAACGCGCCCATGGAGAAGACCAGTCTGAAGCATGATCTGGCGGTGCTCACCCGCGCGCCGCTGCTGTTGGGCCTCGCCACCACGGTGCTGAGCTGGGTCGGCGTGTTCGCCGCCTTCACCTATATCGCCCCCATGCTCACCGAGATCACCGGTTTCTCGGAAGCCGCGGTGTCGCCGATCCTGCTGGTGTTCGGCGCCGGACTGGTGGTGGGCAATCTGGCCGGCGGGCGATTGGCGGACTGGAAGCTGGTGCCCACGGTGTTCGCCACTTTGCTGGCGCTCTCGGTGGTGCTGGCGGGCCTCACCTTCGCCTTGCACAATGCGATCGCGGCGGTGGCCCTGGTGGGGCTGCTGGGGGCGGTGGCCTTCGCCACGGTGGCGCCGCTGCAGATGTGGGTGCTCGAGAAGGCGCAAGGGGCAGGGCAGAGTCTGGCCTCCAGCTTCAACATCGCCGCCTTCAACCTGGGCAATGCCATCGGCGCCTGGCTGGGCGGCATGGTGATCGATTTCGGGCCGGGCCTTGGCTTCATTCCGCTGGTGGCGGCATTGGTGCCGCTCGCGGCCATGCTGACCGCGCTGTGGGCGGTCAAGCTGGGCCGGGTTTCGGCCCTGGCGCCGGCTGCGGCCGAGTAGGGCAAAGGGTCTCGCGAGCGAACGCCCCGGCACCGCCGGGGCGTTTTTCGTCGGGCGGCAGGATCAGCGCAGGACGGGCGTGGGGAAGCGCAGGCGCAGCACCTGGGTGGTGGCGCCGTCGATGCCGAAATCGCTGTCGGTGACCAGCACCAGATCCCGGTCCGAGAGCACGGCGACGGATTCGATCTTGGACGGCATGTCCTTCAGATCGTCGCTGTCGAGGATCAGCGTCTTGGTCAGCGGCTTGAGGCCGTTGGCGGCGAACTGGTCGGCATGGAGTTGCTCCAGAGCCGGGCTGGCCTTGGGATCATCGAAGGCGGCGGGCACCGGCACCGCATCCTTCAGATCCACCAGATAGAGCTTGGTGGTCTTGGAGATGCGCTCCAGCACGATCAGCCGGTCGGTGCCCACCGCCACCATGTCGCTCATGCGCACGTCGGACTGCTTTTGCGGCTTCTGGGCATTGTCGGCGCGGAAGGTGGTGGGGTCGTCTTCCCCATAGAGATATTCGCCCACCACCTTGCCGGTGGCGCGCTCCACCTTCACCAGCCGGGCCAGCGGCGATTGCCGGAAGGCCGCCGCATCGGGATTGGCCAGCGGGCTCTGCATCAGCACGTAGAGGAAGGCGCCGTCGGGGGAGAGGGCGAGATTTTCGATGCCGCGGTTGATCTGCCGCCGGGCCAGGATCGCCGGCAGGATGCCCTCCACGGGATAGTCCGCCTTGGCCAGGTCCGCTTCCACGCCCGCCGGCACCAGGCGGCGGCGAATGGTGCCGTCCGGGGCCACTTCCACCAAGGACGGGCCATATTCCTCCGCCAGCCAGAAAGTGCCGTCCGCCAGCCGCACCACCGCCTCGGTGTCGAGGCCGGAGGGGTCGGGGGCGATGGCCTTGCCGTCGATGCCGTAGGCAACTTCGGTGCTGGCATGGGTGAGGGGATTGGGCAGGCCGGTGATGGGCTTGCCGGAGGTGCCCTTCAGCGGCAGGGCCGCCAGCACTTCCACCGCACCGGCGGGGGTGAGCCGCAGCTTGTAGATGGTGGGCGTGAAGGCCGGCATGGGGAAGATCTTCCCCGAGGCGTCGCCGGCGCACATCAAGGCGGTGGAGCGGCCGGTCAGCGCGTTGGCGTCGGCGCAATCGATGTTCGGGCCGCGGTCGGTGATGGACCAGATGATCCCCTGCTCGTCCACGGTGCTGCGAAAGGCACCGGAGCCGAGGCCGATATTGAGATCCAGCGTCTTGCCATCGGGCACGGCCACTTTTGCCAGCGGCAGCGGCGGCATCTTCATTACTTCGACGGCGGGGACCGCCGGTGCCGGGCTCTGCGCCCAGGCCGTGAGGGCGGCGCCCATTGGCAGGGCCACCACCATGGGCAACGCCGTTGCCAGCAGAAGATGGGACAGGCGCGACATGGGGGCCTCGACGGAAAAAGAGCGCGGGCCATCAAAAAAATGGCCCGCGCACGGCGTGAAACCGTGCGCGGGCCGCAACCTAGAACCGAGCCGTGACGCGCAGACGACGCTGCGCGGGGCCTCGGAGGCTGTGCGTGCTCAGATGGTCTGGTTGTAGGCGCCCACTTCCGGATGGGTGCGCAGCACGCCGTCGATCTCCTTGAACATGTCGCGCATGCGCTGTTCGGAGACCGGGCTTTCCACCACCACCACCAGCTCGGGCTTGTTGGAGGAGGCCCGCACCAGGCCCCAGGTGCCGTCCTCAGTTGTCACGCGCACGCCGTTGACGGTGACCAGATCGCGGATCGGCTGGCCGGTGACGCTGGCGCCGTCGGCCTGGAGCTTTTCGTAATGCTTCACCACGTCGGCGACGATGCCGTACTTGGCCTCGTCCGCGCAGTGGGGCGACATGGTGGGCGAGGACCAGGTCTTCGGCAGGGCGAGGCGCAGTTCCGAGAGCTTCTTGCCCGGATTGCGATCCAGCATGTCCAGCACGGCGATGGCCGAGACCAGTCCGTCGTCATAGCCCCGGCCGATGGGGGCGTTGAAGAAATAGTGGCCGGACTTCTCGAAGCCCACCAAAGCGCCGGTCTCGTTGACCCGGCGCTTCATGTAGGAATGGCCGGTCTTCCAATAGTCCGCCTTCACGCCGAGCTTGATCAGCTCGGGATCGGTGGCGAACAGGCCGGTGGACTTCACGTCCACGACGATGGTGGGGTTGGGATAGATCTTGGCCAGGTCGCGGGCCAGCATCACGCCCATCTTGTCGGCGAAGATCTCCTCGCCCTCATTGTCCACCACGCCGCAGCGGTCGCCATCGCCGTCAAAGCCCAAAGCCACATCGGCGCCGGAGGCCAGCACTGCGTCGCGCATGGCATGGAGCATTTCCATGTCTTCGGGGTTGGGATTGTACTTGGGGAAGGAGTGGTCCAGCTCCGTATCCAGCGGCACCACTTCGACGCCCAGCGCCTCCAGGATGCGCGGGGCGAAGGCGCCCGCCGTGCCGTTGCCGCAGGCCACCACCGCCTTGATGGGGTGCTTGAGCTTGGCCCGGTTGGTGAGATCCTTGAAATAGACCTCGGGGAAATCCGCCACGAAGTGATAGGCGCCGCCGCCGCGCAGGTCGAACTTGGCGCCGAGCACGATGTCCTTGAGGCAGTTCATCTCGTCGGGGCCGAAGGTGAGGGGGCGGTTCACGCCCATCTTCACGCCGGTCCAGCCATTGTCATTATGCGAGGCGGTGACCATGGCCACCGCGGGCACGTCCAGCGCGAACTGGGCGAAATAGGCCATGGGCGACATGGCCAGGCCAATGTCGTGCACCTTGATACCGGCGGCCATCAGGCCGGAGACCAGGGCATATTTGATGGAGGAGGAATAGCCGCGGAAATCGTGTCCGGTGACGATTTCGGGCTTGATGCCCATCTCATGCATCAACGTGCCGAGCCCCATGCCCAGCGCCTGGATGCCCATGAGGTTGATTTCCTTCTGGAACAACCAGCGGGCGTCATACTCCCGGAACCCGGTGGGCTTCACCATGGGTTCGGATTCATAGGCATAGGTATTGGGCGTCAGTGCGGGCTTCGGCGTCGGGAACATGAAAAGCCTCTTTCCGCGCGGAATGTCTGTCCGGGCAGTGCCGGATACCACGAAATTGTGACCTGTCTACCCGGTTGTGGGCAGAAGCCGGCGCGCGACGTGCGCGTTTCTTGGACCCGCGCGCCGCGCGGCACGCCGGGGAACAATGCCCGGCCAAGCCATCGGTTCCCCGATCCAATGCCCGTCAGGTGCCGCGGGGCTTGGCCCGGGTGGTGGGCGGGGCGTTGGCCGGGTCCTCCGGCCAGGGGTGGCGGGGGTAGCGCCCGCGCATTTCGGCCCGCACCTCCCGCCACGAGCCGCGCCAGAATTGTGGCAGATCCTTCGTCACCTGGATCGGCCGATGCGCCGGAGAGAGCAGGGCCAAGGTGAGCGGCACCTTGCCCCGCGCGATGCTGGGATGGGTGGTGAGGCCGAACAGTTCCTGCACCCGCACCGGCAAGGTGGGACCGCCTTCCCCCGCATAGTCGATGGGCAGATGCGAGCCGGAGGGGGCGTGAAAATGGCTCGGCGCCTCGCTCTCCAGCCGCCCCACCAGTTCATAGGGCAGCAAGGCGTGTAGCGCGTTGGACACGTCGCCACCGCCGATCTGGTTGAGGCTGCTCTTGCCGTTGAGGAACGGCGCCAGCCAGTCGCGCGCTGTGGCGCTGAGCGCCGCGTCGGACAGGTCCGGCCAGGGCGCGCCTTCCGCCTGATGCAGGAACTGCACCCGCTCGCGCCATTGGGACAGCGCCGCGGTCCAAGGCAGGCGGTCCAGGCCCAGCGCCGCCAGTCCTTCGGCCAAGGCGAGCGCGGTCTGCGGGCCGTCGGGCACCGGGCGGGGGCGATCCGCCAGGGTGAGGGCGCCCAGGCGTCGGGTTTCGCGGGCGCGCACGGCGGCGGTGGCGGGGTCGAACGCCACCTCCAAAGCGGTGACGATCTCGTCGGCGAACATGGCCTCGATCTCATCCGGCGCCAGCACCGCCGCCAGTTGCACCCGCGCCGCATCTGCCCGGCCGCTCACCTCGGCCACCGCCAGATAGGGCGCGCGGGCCAGCGCGGTGGCCGGGTCCACGGTGGCGCCGCGGCCATTGGCCAGCAGGAAGCGGGTGCCGTCGCCGCGCGCCTTGGCGATGCGGTCGGGAAAGGCCAGGGCCAGCAAGGCGGCGGGGGAGGGCGGTGTCTGGCCGCGCGCGGGCCGTTCGGCGCCGCGCGCCAGCTCCGCCCAGCGGGCGGCGAGGCGGCGGGCGTCGTCGGCGCGGCGCGAGCGCTCGCGGCGGAATTCCTCCACCCGATGGGCCAGATCGATGCTGTCGCCGCCCAGGCCGCGCTCGGACAGGATGGCGGCCAGATCGGCGGCCTGCGCGCCGACCCCCATGTCGGCGCCGCGCACCACCATATGGGCGAGGCGCGGTGGCAAGGGCAGGCGGGCCATGCGCTGGCCCAGCGCGGTGATGGTGCCTTCGGCGGCGATGGCGCCCAGCACCACGAGCAAGGCGCGGGCCTCGGTCAGTGCCGGCACGGGCGGCGGATCCAGGAAGGGCAGGCTGCGCGGGTCGCGCACCCCGGCGGCGGCCAGGTCCAGCACCAGGCCGGAGAGGTCGGCGGCCAGGATCTCCGGGGTGGCGAAGGCGGGCAGGCTGGCGGTCTCGCCTTCGCCCCACAGCCGATAGCAGACGCCGCTCTCGGTGCGCCCGGCGCGGCCGCGGCGCTGATCGGCGGCGGCGCGGGAGACGCGCACGGTCTCCAGCCGGGTCAGGCCCACATCGGGCTCGAAGCGGGGCACGCGGGCGAGGCCGCAATCCACCACGATGCGAACCCCCTCAATGGTCAGCGAGGTCTCGGCGATGGAGGTGGCCAGCACCACCTTGCGCTTGCCCTTGGCGGCGGGGAGCACGGCGCGGTCCTGTTCGGCGGCATCCAGCGCGCCGAACAAAGGCACGATCTCCACGTCCGGATCGCGCACGCTCTGCAACAAAGCGGTCTGGGTGCGGCGGATCTCGGCGGCGCCGGGCAGGAAGGCCAGCACCGAGCCGCGCTCCGCCGCCAAGGCCCGCAGCACCGCATCCGCCATCTGCCGGTCGATGGGCGCGCGGGCATCGCGGCCCAGATAAGAGGTGGTCACGGGGAAAGCCCGGCCCTCGCTCTCCACCACCGGCGCGGGGGTGCCGGTGCCGCCCAGCAAAGCGGCGACGCGGGCGCCGTCCAACGTGGCGGACATGGGCAGCAGGCGCAGATCCTCCCGCAAGCCGGCCTGGGTCTCCAGCGCTAAGGCCAGGCCCAGATCCGCATCCAGCGAGCGCTCGTGATATTCGTCGAACAGCACGGCGGCGACGCCGGCCAGTTCCGGATCGTCCAGCACCATGCGGGTGAACACGCCTTCGGTGATCACCTCGATGCGGGTGCGCCGCGACACCTCCGCGCGCAGGCGGACGCGATAGCCGACCGTGTCGCCCACCTGCTCGCCCAGGGTGGCGGCCATGCGATAAGCGGCGGCGCGGGCGGCGAGGCGACGGGGCTCCAGCACCAATATCTTGCCCCCCTGCACCCAGGGCTCGGCCAGCAGGGCCAATGGCACGCGGGTGGTCTTGCCGGCGCCCGGCGGGGCCACCAGCACGGCGCAGGCCTGCGTCCGCAAGGTGGCGCACAGAGCGGGCAGGGCATCGTCAATGGGCAGGCGGGTGTCGAACATGGAGCGGCGAGACCGAAAGGAGCGCCCCTTAGGCCATCAAAAGCCGGGGAAATCCAGATGCGCATCCAGCCCTGCTAACCCGCATTTTTGCATGTGAATTTAATTAAATTCTTAAAATCTATGTTTATTGAATTGATGTGCGCAGCGGGGCGGGATATAGGCCGCGCATCCGTCACGGAGCCCCGTTTGATGCGCGCCTTTGCCACCACCGCCGCCTTGATTTCGCTTCTCCTGCCCATCGCTACCCCCGCGTTCGCCGCCGAGCCGGTGAAGCCGCTGAAGATCGGCGTGCTCAACGACATGTCCGGCATCTATGCGGACATGGCCGGCCCCGGCTCGGTGATCGCGGCGCAGATGGCGGTGGAGGATTTCGGCGGCACCGTGCTGGGCCGGCCCATCGAGATCGTCACCGGCGACCATCAGAACAAGCCCGACGTCGGCTCGGCCATCGTCAATCGCTGGATCGACGAGGACGGCGTGGACGTGATCGCCGACATCCCCACCTCCTCGGTGCTGCTGGCGGTGCAGGAGATCGGCCGGCGCAAGAACAAGCTGGTGCTGGCCTCCACCGGCGGCTCGTCGGACTTCACCGGCAAGTTCTGCGCCGTGACCGGCATCCATTGGACCTATGACACCTATGCGTTGGCGGTGGGCACCGGCGCGCCTTTGGCCAAGGATGGCCCGTGGTTCTTCATCACCGCCGACTATGCTTTCGGCCACGCGCTGGAGCGCGATACGGCGGACGCGGTCACCAAGGCCGGCGGCAAGGTGGTGGGCAGCGTCAAGCATCCCCAGGGCACCACCGACTTCTCCTCCTATCTGCTGAAGGCGCAGAGCTCCGGCGCCAAGCTGGTGGCCTTCGCCAGTTCCGGCGCCGACGAGGTCAACGCCATCAAGCAGGCCACCGAATTCGGCCTGCCGCAGTCCGGCATCAAGCTGGCGGGGCTCTATCTGCACATCACCGATATCCACGCCATCGGCCTGGAAACGGCGCAGGGCCTGATCCTCACCCAGGGCTTCTATTGGGATCTCAATGACGAGACCCGCGTCTGGTCGAAGCGCTTCTATGCCCGCCACAAAGCCATGCCCACCATGGGCCAGGCCGGCACCTATTCGGCGATCCTGCATTATCTCAACGCGGTGAAGGCCGCCGCCACCACCGACACCGAGAAGGTGGTGGCGCAGATGAAGGCCACCCCGGTCAACGACTTCTTCGCCAAGAACGGCCATATCCGCGCCGATGGCCGCATGGTGCATGATCTCTATGTGCTGCAGGTGAAGGCGCCGGGAGAGTCCAAATATCCCTGGGACTATCTGAAGCTGATCCGCACCATCCCCGGCGACGCGGCGTTCCGGCCCTTGGCCGAGGGCGGCTGCCCGCTGGTGAAGTCGTGACCAACGGATCGGTGCGCCCGTAAGGTGAGACAAGTTCGCGGGCATGGCTTATGAAGACGGCGTTCGTTCGCCTTCATGGAATGCCGCCCGCGATGTCGCCTTCGATGCCGTCCACGCCGTCTTCGCTCACCGACAAGGTGCGGTCCTTCACCCTTGAGGGGGAGGTGACCACCGCCGCATTCCTGCGCGGCACCGGCGTCTTCATCGCCGGCAACGGCATCGCCACTTTGGTGGAGGACGAGCCCAAGGTGGTGGTGTTGCATAAGGGCGGCGTGCTCAGCGCCGCTGCCGACGGCACCCGCCTCATCACCGGCGGCGACGACGGCCGGGTGGTGGAACTGCTGGCCTCCGGCGAGATCCGCACCCTTGCCGAGCAGAAAGGCCGCTGGATCGACCGCGTGGCGCTGGGGCCCGATGGGTCCATCGCCTATTCGGCCGGCAAGACGGCACATTTTCTGCCCGTGAAGGGCGAGGCGCGCGCCCTGGAGGTGGCCTCCACCGTGGGCGGGCTCGCCTTCGCGCCCAAGGGCTTGCGGCTCGCGGTGGCGCATTATGGCGGCGTGACCCTCTGGTTCCCCAATGCGGCAGGCGCCAAGCCCGATCTGCTGGGATGGAAGGGCTCGCATCTGGGGGTCGCCATCAGCCCGGATGGGCGCTTCATCGTCACCACCATGCAGGAAGCGGCGCTGCATGGCTGGCGGGTGTCGGACGGCGGCCATATGCGCATGACCGGCTATCCGGCGCGGGTGAAATCCTTCGCCTTCACGGCGGACGGCAAGTGGCTCGCCACCTCCGGCTCCTCCGAGGTGATCCTGTGGCCGTTCGCCTCCAAGGAAGGCCCCATGGGCAAGCAGCCCACCATGGTGGCGCCCTCGTCCACCGCGCGGGTGTCCATGGTGGCGTGCCACCCCAAGGACCCGGTGCTGGCGGTGGGCTATGACGACGGCATGGTGCTGATGGTGCGTATCCCCGACGCGGCGGAAATCCTGCTGCGGGCGCCGGATGGTAGCGCGGTCACGGCCGGCGGCTGGCGTGCGGACGGCGGCGCGGTGGCCTTCGGTACCGCCGCCGGCAGCGCGGGCGTGCTGAATTTCTGACGCCTGGGGCGGGGGCTTGATCGGGATTGCTCATGCCGGGCCGGGATTTGCGCCATAAGGGGCGTGTCGCGGCCCTGTCACCGGGCCGCGTTATCCGATACCCTCGCCGCCGTTTCGCACATGCGAGATGCACCTTTCGGTCGGAGCCTATCCTATGAAGATCGAAGACGTTCGCCGCACCGCTTATTCCATGCCGCTGACCAACCCGGCCTATCCGCCGGGACCGTATCGCTTCTTCGATCGCGAATTCATGATCATCACCTACCGCACCGACATCGAGGCGCTGCGCAAGGTGGTGCCCGAGCCGCTGGAAGTCTACGAGCCGCTGGTGAAGTATGAATTCATCCGCATGCCGGATTCCACCGGCTTCGGCGACTATACTGAGACCGGACAGGTCATCCCGGTGAAGTTTGAGGGCGTGGAGGGCGGCTATGTCCACTCCATGTATCTGGACGACGAGGCGCCCATCGCCGGCGGCCGCGAGATCTGGGGCTTCCCGAAGAAATACGCCCATCCCAAGATGGAGATCGAGAAGGACGTGCTCACCGGCCGCCTGCACTATGGCAAGACGCTGTGTGTGGAGGCCTCCATGGGCTACAAGCACAAGGCGGCCGACAAGGCGGCGGTGCTGGCGGCGCTGAAGACCCCGAGCTTCCTGATCAAGATCATCCCGCATGTGGATGCCACCCCGCGCATCTGCGAACTGGTGCGCTATTATCTCGAAGACATCGACGTCAAGGAATGCTGGACCGGCCCCGCCGCGCTCGGCCTCTATCCGCACGTCATGGCGGACGTGGCCAAGCTCCCGGTGCTGGAAGTGGTGTCGGCGCTGCATCTGCGCGCCGATCTCACCCTGGGCCTCGGCGAGGTGGTGTACGATTATCTGGCCGACCCCAAGTAGGCGGTCCCCAAGTCGGCGGTGCCGCCCGCGCCGGTCCGATCCCGGATCGGCGCGGGGGTTTGCATGGCGGCAAGGGTCGCGCCATGCTGAAGGTCCATGGAACACAGCGCGCGGCGCTTTCGCCGCCAGGCCTGCCTTGCAGGACATCGCCGGGCCGCTGAGCCATGGCGGTGCGCGGGCAGGTCAGACGGTTTCGGAACAAGGACGTGCGCCCGCCGATCCGGTGAGCGGCGTCAGGCCTAACCAGACGGGGATGTGATGAGCACTTTGCTGAGCGAAGTTCCGAACGATCTAAGCGAGATCGTTTCAGAATATGATCGCGTTGCCCTTGTGTTCCAGGGCGGCGGCGCGCTCGGTGCCTATCAGGCCGGCGTCTATGAGGCCCTGTCCAAGGCCGGCGCGGAGCCGAACTGGATCTCCGGCGTCTCCATCGGCGCCATCAATTCCGCGCTGATCGCCGGCAACACGCCGGAAAACCGGGTGCCCCGCCTGCGCGAATTCTGGGAGACCGTGTCCGGCCGCAAGGTGTGGAACTTCACCCCCGAGGGCGATGCCTTCCGCACCATGCGCAACCAGATGAGCGCCATGGCCACCATCAATCTGGGCCAGCCCGGCTTCTTCAAGCCCCGGGTTCCCAATCCCTGGCTGCTGCCCACCGGCGCGTCCAACGCCACCAGCCTGTACGACACCGCGCCCTTGCGCGAGACGCTGCTGAAGCTGGTGGATTTCGATCTCATCAACAATGGCTCGAAGCGCTTTTCCGTGGGCGCCACCAATGTGCGCACCGGCAACTTCGTCTATTTCGACAACACCACCCACCGCATCGGCCCCGAGCATGTGATGGCCTCCGGCGCCCTGCCGCCGGCCTTCCCCGCCATCCGCATCGATGGCGAATATTATTGGGACGGCGGCGTGGTCTCCAACACCCCGCTGCAATGGCTGCTGGACCAGCCGGATCATCCGAGCGCCCTGGTGTTCCAGGTGGATCTGTTCTCCTCGCGTGGCGAACTGCCCCGCGACATGTCCGGGGTGATCGAGCGGCAGAAGGACATCGGCTATTCCAGCCGCACCCGCTACACCACCGACCTGTTCCGCCGGGTGCAATTGCTGCGCACCATGCATGCGGAAGCGGTGCTGCGCATTCCCGAGCAGTTGCGCACCGAGGAAGACCTGCAGACCTTGCAGGATTATGAGAAGTCCGGCCCGGTCAACATCTGCCACCTGATCTATCAGGAAAAGAGCTACGAGCGGGATTTCAAGGATTTCGAGTTCTCCGGCACCTCCATGCGCGACCATTGGCAGTCGGGCATCGAGGACACGCTGAAGACCTTGCGCCATCGCAAGTGGCTGACGAAGCCGGACAAGTCCGAGGGCGTCGTGGTCCACGACGTGCACCGCTTGGCGGATTAAGGTGGATGATGGGTCCGCCCCGATCGGGCGGGCCCGTCACCACGCAACGGCGCGCACCAGCGTATTGGCGCCCAAGAGCGCCAGGCCGGCGAAGAAGCAGGTGCGGAAGGCCTGCTGCGAGATCGCCACCCGCACCCGCCGGCCGATCTCCATGCCGGCAAACGCCGGGATCAGCGCCGCCCCGGTGGCCAGCAGCGCCGGCCCCGAGGCCAGCGGCGCGCCCTTGACCGAGAGCGCGACAATCAGGCCGAGCGATCCCATCGAAAAGGCCAGGCCCATGGCCTGCACCAGATCCTCCCGGTGCAGACCCAGCGATTGCAGATAAGGCGCGGCGGGCATCACGGTCACGCCAGTGGTGCCGGTGAGCAGGCCGGAGGCCATGCCCATCACCGGCGACAGCCAGGGCTGGAGCCCGATCGGCGTCTGGACGTGAAAGCGACCGAGGCCCATCACGCCATAGAGCAGCAGCGTGCCGCCCAGCACCGCCGGCGCGAGATGGGATTCAAGCCCGCCAAACCCCGCCCCGCCCACCAGCGTGCCCAGGAAGGTCGTGAGCCCCAGCGGCCAGAACCGCCGCAGCACCGGCACCACGCGCGGACCAGCCGCAAACTGCACCACATTTGTGACGATGGTCGGCGCAATCAGGAGGGCGGCCGCCTCCGCGGGCGGCATCATCAGGCTGAGCAGGCCCATGCCCAAGGTCGGCAGGCCCATGGCGGTGACGCCCTTGACCAGGCCGGCGAGCACCAGAACCAGGGTGATGAGGGAGAGGGTGAGGAGACTCATGGGCGCAAGCTGACGCGGCTTTCACCTTGCGGCAATGCGCATTATGCGGCTTCATCCTTCGGAAAATCCGAAGGATGAAGCCGTGCGGTTCGATCTCGTGGACCTGAAGCTGTTTCTCGCCATCCTGGAGACCGGCAGCCTCACCGCCGGGGCGGCACGGGCCAATATGGCGCTGCCGTCCGCCAGCGCGCGGGTGCGGGGCATGGAAGAGGTGGCCGGCGCCGCTTTGCTGGTGCGGCGCCGCACCGGGGCGGTGCCGACGCCGGCGGGCGAGGCTCTGGCCCATCATGCCCGCATCATCCTGGAGCAGGCGGACCGCATGCGCGGCGAACTCTCCCGTTATGGCCGGGGCCTGAAGGGGCATGTGCGGCTGTGGAGCAACACCGCCGCGCTCTCGGCCCGGCTGCCACAAGACCTGGCGCGGTTTCTGGCGCGCCATCCCGAGGTGGATGTGGATTTGGAGGAGCGGCCGAGCCGGGAGATCGCCCCCGCCCTGCGCGCCGGGCTGATCCATATCGGCCTGCTCTCGGACGTGGGCGATATCAGCGGCCTGGAGACCCGGCCCTATGGCGAGGACGTGCTGGTGGCGGTGCTGCCGCAGGGCCACGCTCTGGCCAGCGCCGCCCGTCCGTGCTTCGCCGATGTGGCGGCGCTGCCCTATGTGGGACTGACGGCGGGAAACGCCATCCAGCATTTGATCGAGGCCCATGCGCTGGACCTGGGCCTGCCCCTGAACTACCGCGTGCGGGTCAATCGCATCGAGGCGGTGGGTGAGATGATCCAGGCGGGGGTCGGCGTCGCGGTGCTGCCGACGGCGGATGCGCGGCGGGTGGCGGCGCGCATGCGGGTGGAGACGGTCGAACTGCCGGACCCATGGGCGCGGCGCAAGCTGCTGGTGGCGGTGCGTGCCCGCGACCGGCTGCCGGAGTTCGCGCGCCAGGCCCTGGATGCGCTGGACGGCAGCGCGTCCTGCTGAAACGGTCGCCGATCCGTCGCGGGGAGTGACCGGGGGTGGTGATCGGGGGATTGACGTGGAGCGGGGCGGGTCACACGCCCCGCTGTCCGATGCCTCCCGCCGCGACGCCGCAGACTATGGCGCGGCATGCGCCGCGCCCGTGCCGATCGATCAAGCCGCGGCCGCGTCAGAACCCGGCCGGCTCAGAACTCGGCGTCGAGTTCTTCCAGTTCTTCCGGCTCGCTTTGGGCGTCGGCGATCCATTCCTGGATGAAGGGCAGCGCCATGACCCGGTCGCGATAGGCCCGGCACATGGGGTCGAGGGCAACGTCATAGGTGGTGAAGCGCGAGCACACCGGGGCGTACATGGCGTCCGCCAGGGTCGGGGTGGGGCCCATGAGGAAGGGGCCGCCATGGGCCGTGAAGCAACCGCGCCAGATGGCGACGATGCGCTCGATGTCGGCCTGGGCACCGGCCCACACCTTGAAGCCGGGATAGCGCGCCTTGATGTTCATGGGCAGCGCCGAGCGCATGTTGGCAAAGCCCGAATGCATCTCGCCGGAGATGGACAGGCAGTGCGCCCGCGCCGCGCGATCTGCGGGCAGCAGGCCCGCTTCCGGGAACACCTCGTTGAGATAGGAGGCGATGGCCAGCGTATCCCAGACGGTCACGCCCTCATGCACCAGCCGGGGCACCAGGAAGGAAGGGGAGAGCAGCAGCAGTTCGGCCCGGGCGCTGGGGTCATCCACCGGCACCCGCTCTTCCTCGAAATTCAGCCCCGCCATCTTGCAGAGCAGCCAGCCGCGCAGCGACCAGGAGGAATAATTCTTGCTCGATATGGTCAGCGTGGCCTTCGACATGTGCGCTCCCGACATGTGCGCTCCCCGATGGCAATGCGCTTCCCCGATGGCTTTGCGCCGGAGAAAAACGAGGCATGCTGCAACGCACCATGCCTCTCGCCAAAATCCCATATTAGAGGTACAACCGAAACCGCCTGGGGAAAAGCTCTAAAACCGGGCCGCGTGCGATGCATTAAGAACTTTTGTGCAGGTGCGTGAACGTGCCGCTTCGGCAAATGGAGGCGAGGTCGCATGAAAAAGCGATGGTGCCGCGGTGAAATAGCCGACTACACTCCTGGTCGAAAGGCATGACCATGTACCGTGCGTACCAGGCCCAGTCGGACATGATGGCGCCGTTGAAGCTGAGCGCCCATATGGCGCGGCGCTTCCTCACCGGCCCCTTCGCCGCACCGTTCCAGAATGCCGCGACCCGGCGCCTTGCGGCCGCCTACGAAATGGTGGAGCGCGTGGGGCTGACCCACGGTCGCCCGGATTTCGATCTCAAGACCACGGAAGTGGGCAATCGCGAGGTGCAGATCACCGAGGAGGCGGCCTATGTGCTGCCGTTCGGCACCTTGCTGCACTTCAAGAAGGATGTGGACGTGCCTCAGCCCCGCGTGCTGGTGGTGGCGCCTCTGTCCGGCCATTTCGCCACTTTGCTGGTGGGCACCGTGCGCACGCTGCTGCCGGACCATGACGTGTTCATCACCGACTGGCACAATGCCCGCGACGTGAGCCTGGAGCATGGCGCGTTCGATTTCGACGGCTATGTCGAACACGTCATCAAGTTCCTGGAATTCATGGGGCCGGGCGGGCATCTGGTGGCCGTGTGCCAGCCCTGCGTCCAGGCGCTGGTGGCCGCGGCGGTGATGGCCCAGGACGGCAATCCCGCCCAGCCGCGCTCCATGACCTTGATGGCCGGCCCCATCGATTGCCGAGTGAACCCCACCAAGGTCAATGAGCTGGCCACCTCCAAGCCCATGTCCTGGTTCGAGCAGAATCTGATCTCCACCGTGCCCATGGGCTTCAAGGGCTCCGGGCGGAAGGTCTATCCTGGCTTCATCCAGCTTTCCGCCTTCGTCAGCATGAATGTGAACCGCCATCTCAAGGCGCACATGGACCTTTACGAGGCCCTGGCCGACGGCGATGACGAGAAGGCCACCACCACCAAGAATTTCTATGATGAATATTTCGCCGTGCTGGATCTGGCGGCAGAGTTTTATCTGGAGACGGTGCAGTACGTCTTCCAGGAATATCGCCTGCCCAAGGGCGAGCTGACGTTCCGCGGCAACAAGCTGGATTTCAACGCCATCCGCCGCACCGCGCTGCTCACCGTGGAGGGCGAGCGCGACGACATCTGCGCGCTCGGCCAGACGGTGGCGGCGCACGATATCTGCAGCGGCTTGCGGCCGCACCGCAAGCGCCATCACATGCAGGCGGGCGTGGGCCATTACGGCGTGTTCAGCGGCCGCAAATGGGCCGGCCAAGTCTATCCCATCGTCCGCAACCACATCCTCGCCAGCGACTGATCGCCCACCACTGCCCTGACGCGGCAACGGCATGTGCCGGCCGCGAAGGCCGCTTCATGCGCGGCCCCGAATGCCTGTGGCGTCATGGTCCCGCAGGCCACCCTGCCGTGCGCCGCGCCATGGGGATGACCCGCGCGTGTGGCGCTATATGACCGTTTGATGTCGCAGATTCCTTGCCCGGCCTCGATTTTGGCCCGGCATGCGTGTTGACGTGGGGGGCGCGCCTGCCCATGGTGCGGCGCCCCGCGAACGCGGCGATCCATTACAGGAGTGTTCCAAATCATGAGCCAATGGCCGGTTCACGCGACCATCGATGGCCCCATTGTGATGATCGGCTTCGGCTCGATCGGTCGCGGCACGCTGCCGCTCATCGAACGCCATTTCGACTTCGATCTGGAGCGCATGGTCGTCATCGACCCGGTGCCCGATGACCGCAAGCTGCTGGATGCGCGCGGCATCCGCTTCGTCCAGTCCGAGGTCACCGCTGAGAATTATCGCGATCTGCTCACCCCGCTGCTCACCAACGGGCCGGGCCGCGGCTTCTGCGTCAATCTCTCCGTGGACGTGTCCTCAGTGGCGGTCATGGAGCTGTGCCGCGAACTGGGCGTGCTCTATATCGACACCGTGATCGAGCCCTGGAAGGGGTTCTATTTCGACCCCACCCTGGGCGCCGAATCCCGCACCAATTATGCCCTGCGCGAGAGCCTGCTGGCGGCGCGCAAGCGCAATCCCGGCGGCCCCACGGCGGTGTCCACCTGCGGCGCCAACCCCGGCATGGTGTCCTGGTTCGTGAAGCAGGCGCTGCTGAACATCGCCGCCGATACCGGCCTTGATCGCCCCGAGCCCAAGAGCCGCGAAGAGTGGGCGCAGTTCGCCCGTGCGCTGGGCGTGAAGGGCATCCATATCGCCGAGCGCGATACCCAGCGCGCCCGCAATCCCAAGCCGCGCGACGTGTTCGTCAACACCTGGTCGGTGGAAGGCTTCGTCTCCGAGGGCTTGCAGCCGGCGGAACTGGGCTGGGGCACCCATGAGAAGCAGCTGCCCCCCGATGCCCGCACCCACACCACCGGCTGCGGCGCCGGCATCTTCCTGATGCGTCCGGGCGCCGACACCCGCGTGCGTTCCTGGACCCCGACCCCCGGCCCGCAGTTCGGCTTCCTCGTCACCCATAACGAGGCGATCTCCATCTCCGACTATCTCACCGTGCGCGATGGCGATCAGGTGGTCTACCGGCCGACCTGCCATTATGCCTATCACCCGGCGGGCGATGCGGTGCTCTCGCTGCACGAGATGTTCGGTGCCGGCGGCAAGATGCAGAGCGACTGGAAGATCCTCGACGAGCACGAGATCGTCGACGGCATCGACGAACTGGGCGTGCTGATCTACGGCCACGCCAAGAACGCCTATTGGTTCGGCTCGCAGCTCTCCATCGAGGATACCCGCCAGTTGGCGCCGTATCAGAACGCCACCGGCCTGCAGGTCACCTCGGCGGTGCTGTCGGGCATGGTGTGGGCGCTGGAAAACCCCACCGCCGGCATCGTGGAAGCCGACGAGATGGACTTCCGCCGCTGCCTGGAAATCCAGACCCCGTATCTCGGTCCGGTGATCGGCACCTATACGGACTGGACCCCGCTGTCGAACCGCAGCGAGTTCTTCCCCGAAGACGTGGATGCGGAAGACCCCTGGCAGTTCAAGAACGTCATCGTGCGCTGAGGCGCGCAACGGGCTCATCCGCTCGCTGAAGCCGCCCCGCTCCGGATCGCCGGAGCGGGGCGTTTTTGTCTGTGCGGGGCGGGAGCCATGGCTCGTGCAATCCGTTCGGCAGAGGCGGTCTCGCCTTGCCGCGCTTTGCCGTCGGTTTGGGTCAGAGATGTTGACCAGTAAGCGCGCGCTCAGCCGGAGGTAAGAAAGAGATATATTCCAAGGTGTATTAAAAGTCGTTCATTTTATTTGATGCGTGTTGACTGTTTGCTTCCTGGGGATAACGTATGCCCCTATGCACGGTATTCGCCGTCGCATGATTTCAAAAGGCGCGAGTTCTATTCATGCGCAAAATGCTTCTGGCAGTGGTTGCTACTGCCGCACTTGCCACATCAGCGATTGGTCCTGCAAGTGCTTTCCCGCTGCCATCCAGCCCTGCGGGCATCGCCGCATCAGGCATCACCGCCCCGGTCATTCCGGTGGCGGAAGGCTGCGGCTGGGGCCGCTGGCGTGGCCCCTGGGGCGGCTGTCGCGACACCCCCTATCGTGGGCCTCTGCCCGGTGGCGGCTACGCGCCCGGACCCGCCGTGGTGGTGGTGCCCGGCCCGGTGGGCTACGGGTGTCCGCCCGGCTATTGGCATGGCCCGTGGGGACATTGCCGCGATACGCCCTATCACGGACCGCTGCCCGGCGGCGGCTATCAGTGACCGGCTGATGCGCCTGCCCGCATGACCGCCGCGCACCGCGGATGGCGTGTCGCGGAGCCTGACGTTTCGGCTCCGGCTTTCTCCTCTGCGGTGTCGCCCATCCTCGGCGGCACCCTCGGGCCGTGTGCTGCGGCCTTCCCCGTTGCGGCCGGGTCGCTCCGGACGGTCGCCTCAGCGGAGCGCGGCCCGGCAAACCCTCACAAGGACTTTCGCGAATGACGCGCACCGTTTCCCACCTGCTCGCCGCCGGCGTGCTGGCCTCGGCCCTGGCGGCCGGCTCCGGCGCCATGGCCCAGCAGCCCCCCGCGCCGCCGGCCCCGCCCGCGGCTGCCGCTCAGCCGGCCCCGGCCCCTGTGGCCGCCGGCGTCTATACGGACGCCGATGCGCGGGCGATCCTCAACGCCCGCCTTGCCGCCCTCAAGGCGGTGATCGAACTGACGCCGGACCAGGAGAAATTGTGGCCGCCGGTGGAGGCCGCGGTCCGCGACATCGCCAAGAATGCCATCGCCCGCCGCCAGGCGCTGGAAGCCAAGGCGCCGCCGTCGACCTTCCTCGATGTGCTGGAGGAGATCGCGACGGCGGAAGAGACCCGCGGCAAGGAATTGCGCCGCTTCGTGGACGCCGCGCGGCCATTCGTGGCGTCGCTGACCCCGGCGCAGAAGCGCCGCGTGCCGGCCTTCCTGGGTCTCAACGACACGTCCGGTCCGCACCAGCCGAGCGGCACCTTGTGGCTGTTCGAGGAAGAAGCCGGCTGAGCCCGCGCGCGGGCCGCCTGCGCCACGACGGTCCTTCCGCAACATGCGATGGGTCTCCCGCCGGCGGTTCCTGCCGGCGGGAGACCGGCCGTTTTCCAAGCCGGTTTCAGTCGAGTTGAGCCTGGGTTCGCGGGTCGAGAGGTAAAATCAGGCCGAGGTCAGCGATATCTGGCGCTTCATTTGAAGATTAGAGTGATTTAAATCTGATATTTCATCCGCGAAATCGATGGCAGCGGCTCGGCTCTCTCGCAAGTGAGGCCTTGTCCATGCCGCTGCGTCGGATATTAAGGGCGGCAGCAGACGTTCTGCTCTTTTGTCCCTTGGTAGACGCACGTGCGATTTCATGATTTTCCCCGATGCGCGCTTCGCCCGCATGGCCCGTGGTGTCCGCTCGCGTTTGACGCCGGGGCGCGGCGATGACGGCGAAGGCACGGTGGCAGGTGCGCCCCGCGCTGGTGTGGGCGCATCGCATTCTGGGCCTGGCCACGGCGCTGTTCCTGGTCATCGCCGGGCTGACCGGGAGCGTGCTCGCCTTTCATGAGGAACTGGATCAGCTCCTGAACCCCAGCGCCTACAGAGCGAAGGCGCACGGAGCCCCCCTGTCGCCGGAGGCGCTGGCGGCGCGGGTGGACGCGGGCGATCCCCACCGCGCGGTCTGGTACATGCGGCTGGAGAAGGAGCCGGGGCGCTCCATCCTTGCGCTGGCCGCCGGCAAGATCGATCCGGCCACCGGCAAGCCGTACACGCTGGCGGCGGACTGGCTCGACGTGGATCCGGTGAGCGGTGAGATATTGGCGGCGCGCAAATGGGGGGAATGCTGCTTCTCCCGGCTCAAGCTCATCCCCTTTCTCTATGAGTTCCACCACACTCTCAGCCTGCCGGGCACCTATGGCGTTCTGCTCATGGGCGTGGTGGCGCTGGGCTGGCTGGTGGACGGCTTCGTCGGATTCGCGCTGACCTTGCCCAGGGGGCGCCCGTTCCTGGCCAAATGGCGTCCGGCGTTCGGCATCAAGGGCGGCAGCCCCTTTCGCCTCAGCCTCGATTGGCATCGCGCGGTGGGGCTGTGGCTGTTCGGGGTGCTGATCGTGGTGGCGATCTCCTCGGTGACCATGAACCTGCGCCAGGAGGTGGTCGAGCCGGTGGTGAAGCTGGTCTCGTCGCTGACGCCCGGCCCCTTCTCCGGCGCGCCGCTGGCGACGCCGCGCCCGCGCACCCTGTCTTATGATGTGATCATGGACCGCGCGGTGGCCGAGGCGCAGGCCCGCAACTGGCGGATGGACGCCAGCGAGATCTTCTATGGCGCATCCATGGGGGTGTTCGGCGTCGCCTTCGGCTCCCGCGACGATGCTCTGGGCGCGCGCTGGCTCTATTTCGACGGCGAGACCGGCGCGCCCGTGGGCGAGGTCATTCCCGGCACGGGCACGGCGGGCGACATCTTCCTGCAACTGCAATTCCCCATCCACAGCGGCAAGATCGCGGGCCTGCCGGGGCGGATCGCCATCGCCGTGATCGGCCTCGTGGTGGCGGGCCTGTCCATCACCGGGGTGATGGTGTGGTGGATGAAGCGCGCCGGCCGCGTCAGCCGCGCCCGCAAGATGGCCCGCATGGCGAGGGCGACCGCCCCCGCCGAATAGGCGCGGGGCGCATCGGGCACGGGCGGCTCAGACCGCCACGCCGAACAGGGCGCCGATGCCGGCGGTGGCGGCCATGGCCAGCGCCCCCCAGAAGGTGACACGGACGGTGGCCTTGACCACCGGCGCACCGCCGGCCTTGGCGGAAATCGCCCCCAGCACCGCCAGGAACACCAGCGAGGCCCCCGCCACCAGCGCCACCCGCAGGGCGTCCGGCGCCAGGATGGCCATGGCCAGGGGCAGGATCGCCCCCAGGGCGAACGAGGCGGCGGAGGCCACCGCCGCCTGCACCGGGCGGGCGGCGGAGGTCTCGGAGAAGCCCAGTTCGTCGCGGGCATGGGAGCCCAGCGCATCCTTGGCCATCAATTGCCGGGCCACTTCCAGGGCCAGGTCCGGCTCCAGTCCGCGCGCCACATAGATGGCCGCCAGCTCCGAGGTCTCGCCGTCGGGATTTTCGCTCAGTTCGCCGATCTCGCGCTTCAGCTCGGCGCGCTCGGTGTCGGACTGGGCGGACACGGAGACATATTCGCCCGCGGCCATGGACATGGCGCCGGCCACCAGCCCGGCCACGCCCGCCAGCAGCACCTCGCTCTGCCCCGCCGACGCCGAGGCGACGCCCACGATCAGGCTGGCGGTGGAGACGATGCCGTCATTGGCCCCCAGCACCGCGGCGCGCAGCCAGCCGATGCGGTCCACCAGATGGCTGTCCTTGTGGTTGGGAATGGGCGCGGCGCCCGCCGGCAGGGGACGGACGCCGGTCGGCGGGGAAGAGGCGTTGGACGGGGACATGGGCGGCGGCTCCTGGGGCAGCGGAACAGGTCGGGGGTGCCGTCCGGTCCCGCTGGGATCAGGGCCGGCCGGTCAGTCGTCCATCTTCAGCGCGGCGATGAAGGCTTCCTGCGGAATCTCCACCTTGCCGAACTGGCGCATCTTCTTCTTGCCTTCCTTCTGCTTGTCCAGAAGCTTGCGCTTGCGGGAAATGTCGCCGCCGTAGCACTTGGCGGTGACATCCTTGCGAAGGGCCTTGATGGTCTCGCGGGCGATGATCTTGGCGCCGATGGCCGCCTGGATCGGAATGTTGAACAGATGCTGCGGGATCAGGTCCTTCAGCTTCTCGCACATGGCCCGGCCACGATGCTCGGCGCGGGTACGGTGCACCAGCATGGAGAGCGCGTCCACCGGCTCCGCATTCACCAGCAGCGACATCTTCACGAGGTCGCCCTCGCGATAGTCGGTGATGTTGTAGTCGAACGAGGCGTAGCCCTTGGAGATGGACTTCAGTCGGTCGTAGAAATCGAACACCACTTCGTTCAGCGGCAGGTCATAGGTGACCATGGCGCGCGAGCCCACATAGGTCAGCTCGATCTGGTTGCCGCGGCGGTCCTGGCAGAGCTTGAGCACGCTGCCCAGATACTCGTCCGGCGTCATGATGGTGGCGCGGATCCAGGGCTCGCGGATCTCCTTGATCTTCACCACGTCCGGCATGTCGGCCGGATTGTGCATGTCGATGGTCGAGCCATCGTTCATCTCCAACTGGTAGATGACCGACGGGGCGGTGGCGATCAGGTCGAGGTTGAACTCGCGCTCCAGGCGCTCCTGGATGATCTCCAGGTGCAAGAGGCCCAGGAACCCGCAGCGGAAGCCGAAGCCCAGCGCCGCCGAGGTTTCCATCTCGAACGAGAAGCTGGCGTCGTTGAGGCGCAGCCGGCCCATGGCGGCGCGCAGATCCTCGAAGTCCGCCGCATCCACCGGGAACAGGCCGCAGAACACCACCGGCTGGGCCGGCTTGAAGCCCGGCAGGGCTTCGGCGGTGGGCTTCTTCTCATCGGTGATGGTGTCGCCGACCCGGGTTTCCGCCACTTCCTTGATGGAGCCGGTCAAGAAGCCGATCTCGCCGGGGCCGAGTTCGTTCAGCACCACCATCTTGGGGGTGAAGACGCCGACACGGTCCACGTCATAGGCGGCGCCGGTGCGCATCATCTTGATGCGCTGGCCCTTCTTCACCGTGCCGTCCACCACCCGGATCAGCACCACCACGCCGAGATAGGTGTCGTACCAAGAGTCCACCAGCAGCGCCTTCAGGGGCGCCTCGCGGTCGCCCACCGGCGGCGGCAGGCGGGTGACGATGGCTTCCAGCACCTGGTCGATGTTCAGCCCGGTCTTGGCCGAAATGCCGATGGCGTTGGAGGCGTCGATGCCGATCACGTCCTCGATCTGCGCCTTCACCTTGTCCGGCTCGGCGGCGGGCAAATCGATCTTGTTGAGGACGGAGACGATCTCGTGATTGTTGTCGATGGCCTGGTAGACGTTGGCCAGCGTCTGCGCCTCCACGCCCTGGGAGGCGTCCACCACCAGCAGCGAGCCTTCCACGGCGGCGAGCGAGCGGCTCACCTCATAGGCGAAGTCCACATGGCCGGGGGTGTCGATGAGGTTCAGCGTATAGGTCTCGCCGTCCTGCGCCTTGTAGCTGAGGCGGACGGTCTGGGCCTTGATGGTGATGCCGCGCTCGCGCTCGATGTCCATATTGTCGAGCACCTGCTCGGACATCTCCCGTTCGCTCAGTCCGCCGGTGAGCTGGATCAGGCGATCGGCGAGGGTGGACTTGCCATGGTCGATATGGGCGACGATGGAGAAATTGCGGATGTGCTTCTGCGGCGTTGCGGTCATGGCTCGCGCCATAGCATCCGCTTGGGTGGGGGACAAGGCTGGGGAGGGGCGCCGTCCGGCTTCCGCGGCGTTCCGTTTCGTCTCACCGCGCCGGAATGAAGCCGTCCACCAGCCGTTCCAGCGCGTCCAGCCCGTCGGTCAGAGCGGCGGGGCCGGGCTGGAGAATGAGCGGCGACTTGATCTCATGCAGCGCGCCGGCCGCCACCGCCGGCAAAGCGGAAAAGCCCGGCCGGGCGGAAAAGGCCTTGGGGTTGAAGCGCTTGCCGCACCACGAGCCGATCACCATGTCGGGCGCGGCGGCGATCACCTGCTCGGGGGTGACGATGCGCGCGGCAGCCCCCTTGCCGCGGGCGCGGTCCGCGAACACGTCGATGCCGCCGGCCACCGCGATGAGTTCCGAGACCCAGCCGATGCCGCAGATCATCGGCGCGTCCCATTCCTCGAAATAGATTTTCGGCCGCACCGGCCGCAGGGCGGCGCGGGCAGTGGCCGCCTCCACGCGGGCCGTGAGGGTGGCGGCCAGGGCCGCGCCCTTCTCCGGGGCGCCCACCAGGGCGGCGAGGGTCGAGATCATGGCCAGGATGCCGGCGATGTCGCGCTGGTTGAACACATGCACCGCGCAGCCCGCCGTCACCAGATCGGCGACGATGGCCGCCTGGAGATCGGAAAAGGCCAGCACCAGATCCGGCTCCAGCGCCAGGATCTTCGGGACATCGGCGGTGATGAAGGCGGAGACCCGCGGCTTTTCCTTCCGCACTCGGGGAGGGCGCACCGCATAGCCGGACACGCCGACGATGCGATCCTCCTCCCCCAGGAGATAGAGCGTCTCCACCGTTTCCTCGGTGAGGCAGACGATGCGGCGGGGCGGGAAGAGGCTCATCTCCCGCCCCCGGTCACAGGCCGAACGGGCGCTTGCGGGGGGCTTCCACAGGCTCTTGCTCCGGCTCGGGGCCGGGATCGTCCGGCAGCGGCGGCAGGGCCACCACTGGCGACGGCGCGCGGTGGCCGGCGCCGTTGAGCGGCGCCGTCGGGGTCGCGGCGGCTTCGGCCGGTGCCTCCACCGGGGCGGCCAGGGCTGCTGCCGCGCTCTCGGCTGCGAGGCGCTCCAGTTCGGCGGCGCGGGCGATCTCCCGGCGCGCCTCTTCCTTTTCGCGGATAGCGGCGATGGCCGTGCGCACGCGCTCGGCCTCGTGCTCCAGCACCGGCGTGGCGGAGACGCCCGGCGGCACCGCCCACACGAAGGCATCCAGCTTGCCGGTGAGGGGCGAGAGCGGGCCCCAGGCATCGAACACCCGGCCGTCGCAGATCCAGGCCGGATCGCGCGGCGCGCGCAAAGCGCGAGCGGCCCATTCGCGGGCCTTGCCCACATCCTCGTGCTCGGCGGCTTCCAGTTCCGCCATCAGCAGGCAGATGCGCTGGGTCGGCTCCAGCGACAGCTTCTGCAGCACCGCGCGGGCTTCAGCGAATTCCAGCGCATCGATGGTGGCATGGGCCAAAGCGATGGCGCTTTCCGGATGGTCGGGGGCCTTGGCGGCGAGGTTGCGGATGCGCTTCAGGCGATCCAGCGCCGCATCGCCGGGCCGCAAATGGGCGCACACCTCGGCCAGTTCCGGGTGCGGGGTGGAGGCATAAGCGGTCTCGACGATCTTGGCGGCCTTGCGCAGATCGCCATTGGCGCCCAGCAGGCGCCCGGCCACCACAGCGGCGGGCACCAAAGTGGGGGCGAGGCGCACCGCCTCCACCGCGCATTCGCGGGCCACCGGCGGGTCGGTCTGTTCCAGGGCCAGGGCTTCGGCGGCCATCAGCACCGCGCGGCGGCGGCGATATTGCAGCTTGTCGATGCCGCGATGGGCCATCTGCTTTTCCAGCACCGCGCGGGCGCCGGCATAGTCGCCGTCCGAGCAGCGGGCCTCGATCACCGCGTCCGCGGCCCAGGTGAGGGCCGGGGCTTGCGTCGCGGCCTCTTCCGCCAGCAGGCGGGCGGCCTCGGCATCGCCGGAGCGGCGGGCCTCGATATGCAGGCCGCGCAAGCCCAGCAGGCGAGTGTCCGGATCCTCCAGCATGGTGCGGAAGGTGCGCAGGGCATCGTCCTGATCGCCGGAGAATTGCGCCGATTGCGCCGCCAGCAGGCGGGTCAAGGGATCATTGGGCAGGAAGCGCTGGGCGTCGCTGCGGGCGCGGCGGGCGGCGTCCGCGTCGCCGGCGCCGATGGCCATGAGGCCGCGCGACACCGCCGCCAGGCCCTTCTCGCGCCGGCGACGGCGGGAGAAGCCGGCCAGCAATCTGGGCGAGGCCACCAGCAGGGACAGCAGCCGCCAAGCCACCAGCAGCACGACGCTGAAGGCCGCCAGGGCGGCCAGGGCCACCGGCACGGTGGTCTGGATCTGCCAGCCCTGCCAGACGATGGCGATTTCGCCCGGCCGGTCGGCCAGCCAAGCGGCGCCGAAGGCGATGAGCGTGAGACAGACGAGGAGGAGGACGAGGCGGATCACGGCACCTTCCCGGAAATGGCGGCGAGCGCCTGCTGAAACAGGCTCGTGGCGGCGGCGGCCGCATCGCGGCGGCCCTCGATTTCGGCGATGACGGGCTTCAGTTTCTCGATCACCGGCGCGGGCAAGGTCTTCAGTTCCGCCAGAGCGGCGTCGAACTCGCCGGCCCGCACCTGGTTCACCGCCTTCTGGAGGTGTTCAGTGGCTTCGGGCGCGGCGGCGCTGCCATCCGGCGGCGTCACTCGCACCAGGCCTTCGGCGCTGGACATCAGGCGGTTGACCAGGCTGTCGGTGCGCGGCGCACCGGGCTGGGCGGCGAGGGCGGCGCTACCCAGTTCGGAGAGTCGGGTGGCCAGCTTGGTGGGGGTGGCATAGCCGGTGCCGGCGGCGGCCGTGAAGGGGTCGAAACTCGCCGCGCTGGGGCCGAGAATGGCCCGCGCCGCGTCCAGCTCGGTGGCAAAGGGGCGGCCGGAGAGCACAGCGTCGCGCAGCAAGGCCAGAACCGCCACCGCCGCGGCGGCGCGATCCATGGCCTGGGCCGAGACGGAGACCTCTTCGATCCGCTTCTGCATGGCGTCGATCTTGCGGCCGAAATCGGCCACCTGCGCCTTGGCGCTGTCGGTGCTGCCCTGCACCGCCGTCTGGAGGGCGGCCTGCTGGGTGCGCAAGGCGGACAAATCGGCCTCGGTGCGGCTGTCGCCGGCGCGCAATTGGGTGATGGCGGCGGTGATGGGCTGGAGATCCGGCGGCGCGATCTGCTTCAGCGCGGTTTCCAGCTGGGTGATGCGCTGCACCTTGGTGGTGCGGTCCGCCGCCAGCCGCGTTTCCAGCGCGTCGAGCCGGGCATTGGCGCTGTCCTGGCCGGGGGCGGGGACATAGTGGGTCAGCGCCCAGGCTGCGGCCACCGCCACCACGGCGCCGGCAACGGCACCGGAAACAATCGCGCCCCAGGGCGACGGGCGCGAGGCCCGGATCGGAGCGGCGGCGGCAAGGTCCGGCTCCAGCGCCGGCTCATAGGCATCGGGCTCGACCGCATCATCCCGCGCGGCCGCCGCTGCCGGCGAGGCCGCTTCGGCCTGCTGAGGCTCGGTCCCTGCGGACGGGGGCTCGGTTGCGGCAATCGGGGCGGCGTCGGGCGTGGCGCCACCGGGCGCGCTGGCGTCGGGCGCAGCCGCGTCGGCCTTGGGCGATGCCGGCGTCCCCGGTGGGACTCGGGCCGGATCCTGCGGGGTCGGATCGTCGCTCGCCATGGGCCTCCTCGAGAATGCTGGTCCCGGTGTCCGCGCGATGCGGGTCCGGAGGATCTTGTGGTCCGGCAGCTCTGCCCTGGGGCCGAACTGCCGCCCTGTTCTGTGTCCGTCGCGATCCGGGCTAACGTGAGGCGCTGCCGGATCGTCTCTCCGTCTGCCCCGCCCCAGACCGCGCAGGATGCGCCGGTCCGGTGAGGGGTGTCCCGGTCGGCGGCTCCAAGGCGGAGGGGCCTCACGGGAATTAAGCCGCGGCCTGCCGCACGGCAAGCCGCATGCTGAAGCCTTACAGCAAAGTCAGCAGCGCGTCCTCATTGGGCGCTGTGGCGATCTCCACCGCGGCGCCCAACGCGCGCAGGGGCGCTGCCACCGCCTGCGACAGACATAACTGCCGCAGCCCCAGGAAGGGTCCGTCGATACCGGCGGCAGCGACGCCGTGAAGCAGGGCCGCCACGGTGCGCGGGGAAAAATGCACGGCCGCATCGAGGGTTCCCGCGCGCAGCGCCTGAGCCACCTCGGGGGCGAGCGCGTCCGCGGCCAGGCTTTGGTAGAGGACGGCCACCTCCACCGCGATGCCGCGCGGCGCCAGCATGCCGCCGAGATCGCCCGCCCGCTCGGCCCCGGCGGCGTGCAGCACGCGGCTGCCGGGAGCCAAAGCGGCGAGCCGCGCCCCCAAGGCGATCACGTCGCCGGCGCAGTCGGTCACGTCCGAAAAGCCGAGGCGCCGGGCCTCGGCTGCGGTGCGGGTGCCCACGGCGAAGGCGGGCAGGGCACCGAGCAGGGGCCGCTCCGGGTGCTCGGCCAGTGCCCGCACGCCGTTGAGGCTGGTGAAGGCGAGCGCATCGAACCGCCCGGCCGGCAAGGGCGCGCCGGTGGCGACGATGCGCAGCATGGGGTCGCACAGGACGGTGTGGCCCAGCGCGGCGAGGCGCCGGGCGGTCTCGCCGGCGCCGGGTTCGGGGCGGGTCACCAGAACCCGCACCGCTCAGAGCCCCAGGGCGCGGGCCGGCGCGGTGGTACGCAACCGGGCCCCGGCCTCGGCGCCCAGGCGGGCGGCGTCGGCGATGGGCGCGCTCAGGTCCACATCCGCCGCGTCGCGGCCATCGGGGGAGAGAATCAGGCCGCGCAGGCGCACCTGGTCGCCCGCCACCCGCGCCAGACCGGCGATGGGGGTGCGGCAGGAGCCGTCCAGCGCGCCCAGGAAGGCCCGTTCCGCCGCCAAAGCGATACCGGTGGCGGTGCAGGCGATGGCGGCGATGGCATTATTGGTGACGTCGTCGCCGATCCGGCTTTCGATCGCCACCGCCCCCTGGCCCACGGCGGGCAGGAAATGGTCGGTATCGAGAATGGCGCTGGCCTCGTGCGCCAGGCCCAGCCGGGTGAGGCCGGCCAGCGCCAGCAAGGTGCCGTGGAACGCGCCGCTGCGGACCTTGGCGAGGCGGGTCTGCACATTGCCGCGCAGCAGCGACACCTCCAGATCCGGCCGCAGCCGGCGCAGTTGCGCCTCCCGGCGCAAGGAGGCGGTGCCGATGCGGGCGCCGGCGGGAAGATCGTCCAGGCCGGTGCCCTCGCGCAGGATCAGCGCGTCGCGCACGTCGGCGCGGGGCAGGAAGCCGGAGAGGAACAGGCCGTCCGGCAGAGCGGTGGCCATGTCTTTGGCCGAATGCACCGCCAGATCAATGCGCCCGCAAAGCAGGGCTTCCTCGATTTCCTTGGTGAACAGGCCCTTGCCGCCGGCTTCCGACAGCGCCCGGTCCTGAATGGCATCGCCGGAGGTGCGGATCACCTCGATGGTGATGCTGTCCACGCTGCGCCCCAAGGCGCTCGCCAGCGCGTCGCGCACGGCATGGGCCTGCCACAGGGCCAGCGGGCTGCCGCGGGTACCGATGGCGAGGCGGGGCGCGGGGGCGGCGGAGGCATCGGGGGACGGGGACGACATCGGCTCTTCGGATCTCACAGCTTGCGGCATCGCGTCTTGTGTCAGGGGCGCGTACAATGATAGCCGGAATCGCAACGGGATAGAGCGGCGATCGGGCGCAGCACCGATCTGCCGCATTTTTCCGCGCATGTAGTTATTGAGCGCCCGCCATGACCGGGCGCCGACGGAGGCGAACAGCCAGTGGCGGATCTTCTGGTGCTCGGCATCGAGACCACATGCGACGAGACCGCCGCGGCGGTGGTGGCGCGTTCCCCCTCCGGGGCCGGCGACATCCGCTCCAGCATCATCCGCTCGCAGATCGAGGCCCATTCGCCCTATGGCGGCGTGGTGCCGGAGATCGCCGCCCGCGCCCATGTGGAGGTGCTGGACCGGGTGATCGCCGAGGCCATGCACGAGGCCAATGTCTCCTTCCACGATCTGGCGGCGGTGGCCGCCGCCGCCGGCCCCGGCCTGATCGGCGGGGTGATCGTCGGGCTGACCACGGCCAAGGCCATCGCGCTCGCCTCCCATCGCCCCTTGGTGGCGGTGAACCATCTGGAAGCGCACGCCCTCACCGCCCGGCTGACCGATGGGGTGGCCTTCCCCTATCTGCTGCTGCTGGTGTCCGGCGGCCACACCCAATTGCTGGCGGTGGAAGAGGTGGGGCGCTATCGCCGCCTCGGCACCACCTTGGACGACGCCATCGGCGAAGCCTTCGACAAGGTGGCCAAGATGCTGAGCCTGCCCTATCCCGGCGGGCCGGAAGTGGAGCAGCAGGCGCTGCTGGGCGATCCCGAGCGCTTCACCTTTCCCCGCCCCATGCATGGCCGGCGCGAGCCGGACTTTTCCCTGTCCGGCCTGAAGACCGCCGTGCGGCTGGAGGCGGATCGCCTCGCTCCGCTGTCCGACCAGGATGTGGCGGATCTGTGCGCTTCGTTCCAGGCGGCGGTGGTGGATGTGGTCACCGACCGGGTGCGGGCCGGCGCGCGCATGTTCCGCGAGCGCCTGGGCACCACGCCCACCGCGCTGGTGGTGGCGGGCGGGGTGGCCGCCAATGGCGCCATCAAGGCCGCCTTGCAGAAGGCGGCTGCCGAACTGGGCACGCGCCTGGCCGTGCCCCCCCCGATCCTGTGCACCGATAATGGCGCCATGATCGCCTGGGCCGGGGCCGAGCGGCTGGCCCGCGGCCTCACCGACCCGCTGCATATCTCCCCCCGCGCCCGCTGGCCGCTGGACCCCGCGCCCGCCCCGGTGCGTGCCTGATCCCCATGGCGGCTTTCTCTTGTATCGGCGTGATCGGCGCCGGCTCCTGGGGCACGGCGCTGGCCAATGTGGCGGCGCGTGCCGGACGCGACGTGGTGCTATGGGCGCGCGATCCCGCCCAGGTGGCGGACATGACGGCGCGGCGCGAGAATGTGCGCGGCCTGCCGGGCATTGCTTTGGAAGCCGCCGTGCGCCCCACCGCCGATCTGGCCGATGCGGCGGCGGCGGATGCGCTGCTGCTGGTGGTGCCGGCGCAGGTGTGCCGGGCGGTGGTGGGCGATCTGGCGCCGCTGCTGGCGACGGGCATGCCGCTGATTTCCTGCGCCAAGGGCATTGAGCGCGGCACGGCGGCCTTCGTCACCGAGATCATCACCGCCGCCGCGCCCGGTGCGCGGGCCATGGTGCTGTCCGGTCCCAGTTTTGCCACCGACGTGGCGCGCGGCTTGCCCACCGCTGTGACACTGGCGGCGGCGGACGGGGATCTGGCCAAGGCGGTGGCGGAAGCGCTCGGCTCCTCGTCGTTCCGGCTCTATCACTCCACCGACGTGCGCGGGGTGGAGATCGGCGGCGCGGCCAAGAATGTGCTGGCCATTGCCGCCGGCATCGTCGCCGGGCGGCGGCTGGGAGCGAGCGCCGGGGCGGCACTGACCGCGCGCGGCTTTGCCGAACTGCTGCGGTTCGGCCGCGCGTTCGGCGCCTCGCCGGAGACGCTCACCGGCCTGTCCGGCCTGGGCGACCTGATCCTCACCGCCTCCGGCCCGCAATCGCGCAATTTCGCCTTCGGGCTGGCCCTGGGCGAAACCGGCACGCCGCCGGCGGGCGGCAAGCTGGCGGAAGGCGCCTTCACCGCCAGTGCTTTGGTGGCCATGGCGGGGGCGCGCGGCATCGAGATGCCCATCTGCGCTGCGGTGGATGCGGTGCTGGCCGGCCGCCTGTCGGTGGAAGGGGCGATTGAGGCGCTGATGGCCCGGCCGCAGCGGGCGGAAGTCTAGGGTTTTATCGGTTTTTGGGCTGTGACGGCGCGCCCGGTCGCAGCCGTTTCACCCCCCTCCCTGCCCTCCCCCGCAAGGGGGGAGGGTTTCCCGGCCCGAGGGCGGCGACCTCTCTCTCCACACCACCTGAACAAGAGCACCGCGCCCCCTCCCCCCTTGCGGGGGAGGGTTGGGGAGGGGGGTGAAATGGTTGGGGCCGCAGAGGCCGGAAAGATGGACGCTCCCCCGTCTCCTCCATCAACGCATCAACCACCCACCACCCCAGCCCCCCGGTTGTAGCCGCACGCCGGACGTGCATAGCTTGCTCAGAGGTATGCACGGGGGGATGCCGGCGTGATCGCGCGATTGATGACCAATTGGGTGTACGGCGGCTTTCTCGCCAGCTTTGTCATCCTGGCGCTGCTGCCGCTGATGGGCGCCAGCCTGCCGCTGCTGCTGGTGATGCTGCAATTGCCGGTCTACATGCTCCACCAGCTGGAAGAGCATGACGACGACCGCTTCCGCCGGTTCGTGAACACCAATATTGGCGGCGGGCGCAACGTGCTGCCGATCCCGGCGGTATTCGTGATCAATATCGGCGGGGTGTGGCTGTTCAACCTGGTGTCCATCTGGCTGGCGGCCACGGTGGATCTGGGGTTCGGCCTGATCGGCATCTATGGCGTGCTGGTGAACGGCGTGGTGCATGTGGTGGCCGCGGCGGTGAGCCGGCGCTACAATCCCGGCCTCGTCACGGCCATCGTGCTGCTGCTGCCCGCCGGCATGGTCGGGGTGTGGCTGATGGTGGCCAGCGGCCATGGCGGCGCGGCATTCCAGGCCATCGGCCTTGGGGCCGCCATCGCCTTGCACATCGCCATCATCGGCTATGTGCTCACCAACAAGCGTCGCCTGGGCGCCTGAAGCGGGCGCATGATGGAAGGCCGGCTCCGGGGACCGGAGCCGGGGAAAGCTCAGAAGCCGACGAACACGGTTTCCAGATGCTGGACTTCCGGCGGCGAGGCGAAGAATGGCCCCACCAGGGCGCGCCAGGCCTGGAAATCCTCCGACTCGCGGAAGTCCACGGTGTGGTTCTCCAGCGTCGCCCACTGCACGGTCAGGCGATATTGCGAGGGATGTTCCACCGAGCGGGTGAATGCCATGCCCGAGCAGCCCTTGGCGCGCTGGAACAGCGGCACCGCCTGGCGCGCGGCGGCTTCGAACGCGGCTTCCTCGCCGGGCTTCACATGGATCAGGGCGACTTCATAAACCATTTGGATGGCCTCCTTTTGGGCGGCGCGGACCCTATCATGTCCACCCGGGCGGGCAATGCGCCGCGCGGCGGGCCGCTTGCCAAATCCGGCGCGCCGCGGCTACAGCGGAGCTGTCGCGATCCGGCATTCCCCGCAACCTCGCCGCAGGAGATCCCCATGGCCCATTGGCTCTACAAGTCCGAGCCGTTCAAATGGTCGTGGGACCAGCAGGTGAAGGCCGGCGCCAAGGGCACCCATTGGGACGGGGTGCGCAACCATCTGGCCAAGCAGAAATTGCTGGCGATGAAGATCGGAGACCAGGGCTTCTTCTACCATTCCAACGAGGGCAAGGAGATCGTCGGCATCGTGGAAGTGATCCGCGAAGCCTATCCCGACCCCTCCGACCCCTCGGGCAAGTTCGTCATGGTGGACATCAAGGCGGTGAAGCCGCTGAAAAAGCCGGTGACCTTGGCCCAGGTGAAGGATGATCCGCGCCTGCAGGAGATGGCGCTGATCAAATTCTCCCGGCTCTCGGTGCAGCCGGTGACCGACGACGAATGGGATTTGCTCTGCGCTCTCGGCGGGCTCTGACCGTATCGAAGGACATGTTCCCCCCGTGCCGGATCACCGGCGCGGGGCGCACTTGCCGTTTTGCCCCGCCTATTTCGGCGCGGTGGGCTGCTGGGTGACGGGCGGAGCCGGCGAGCGGGTGAACAGGCTTTCCGCCCGGTTCTTGCCCACCGACTGCCAGAACATCAGCGCCAGAGCGACGATGGTGACCCCCAGCGCCATGTAGCGGATCCAGCGGGGAGCCGCGCCGCCCGGCGTGGTCTTGTGCTCCTCCACGTCGCGCTTGTGGGTGAGGGCGAGGGCATAGAACACCATGGTCGCCACCACGAAGATCAAGGACCAGCGGGTCTGGTTGCCGTCGGAGCCGACGATGGCCCACAGGCTGTAGACGGCGGCGATCAGGATGATGACCGTATAGAGCGCATATTCCTTATGCGGCATCTTCTTGTAGCCGATCACCTTCAGCGAGATCGCCGAATAGATGTAGGGCAGCAGGGTCATGATCACCGCGATGGAGGCGATCTTGCCGAACTGCTCGCTGGCGGTGGGCGACATGGTGGCGATGATCTGCACCGTCATGATGCCCGCCACCAGCACCAGCCCCATGGACGGCACCCCGGCCGCATTCACCCGCGCGAACAGATTGGGGAACAGGCCGTCATCGGCGGCGGCCTTGGCGGTCTGGCCCACCAGCAATGTCCAGCCGGCCAGCGAGCCCAGGCAGCCGATGGCGGCGCAGGCGGCGACCACATTCGCCGCCGTGTCGCCCAAGGCGAGGCGCGCCGCATCGGCGAACGGGGCGGAGGAGGCGATCAATTCCTTGTTGGGGATCATGCCCATGATCACCGAGGAGGAGAGCACGTAGCAGATGCCCGCCAGCACCACGCCGGTCAGCGTGGCGATGGGCACGTTGCGGCGCGGGTTCTCCACCACGCCGGCGGACACCGAGGCGGTTTCCACCCCGATGAAGGCCCACAAGGTGAAGTTGAGCGTGGCGCCCACGGCGCCGAAGGAATCCTTGCCGGAGACGTTCCAGCCGTCCGCATAGGTCTGCGGGCTGAACCAGTACCAGCCCAGCACCGCCATGCCGATGATCGGCACCAAGGCGAACAAGGTGGTGAAGGACTGCACCCGGCCGACGAACTTCGGCCCGAGGATGTTGGCATAAGTGAAGAACCAGACCACGGCGATCTGGGCCAGCACCATGATGAACGGGTCTTTGAGGGCCGGGAAGAAGTGGGAGAGATAGCCCAGGCCGGCCACCGCCAGCCCCACATTGCCCACCACATTGGCCAGCCAGTAGATCAGGTTGGTCTGGTAGCCCATATAGTCGCCGAACGCCTCGCGGGCATAGGCATAGGGCCCGCCGGCCAGGGGATCGATGGCCGCCAGCTTGGCGAACACCAAAGCCAGCGACAGCGCGCCCACCAAGGTGATCAACCAGCCATAGAGCGCGATGCCGCCGATGGCGGCGAGATTGGCCGGCAGCATGAACACGCCGGAGCCCATCATGTTGCCCGCCACCATCAAGGTGGCGGGGATCAGGCCGATCTTGCCGGCGGTGGAGACCACGTCGGCGGTGGACGGGCCGGTGCCCGATGCGGAAGTGTCGGAGGCGCTCATGCCTGCACCATCGTGTCGACGGTGGTGGGGGCGGGATATGCCGCGCCGTGGTGGGCGGCGGCCTCGGTCACGCACAGGATGCGATAGCGCCCGTCCTCCGCCTCCACCCCGTGGATGTCATGGGTGAAGCCGGGAAAGTCCCCATCGAAGGCTTCCAGCGATTTCAGATAGCCGATCACCGCGCCATCCGCCGCGCCGGCCAGTTCGCCCGGCATCAGCAAGGGAATGCCCGGCGGATAGGGCACGACGCCGGTGGCCACCATGCGGCCGGCGAGGCCATCGAGCGTCACATGCTCCACATGGCCCAGCACCAGTTGCTCATAGGCTTCCACCGGGCTCATTTCCGGCACCGGCAGGTCGGAGAAGGCCTGCGACAGCCATTGGGTGGTCTTCAGCCGACCCATGGCGGCGAACATCTCATCCGCCAGATCCTTCAGCCCCAGCGTGCCGTAGCGGGCGGGCTGCGCCGTCACCAGGGCCGGGATGGCCTGGGTGAGCGGCAGATTGGCGTCATAGTCCTTCTTGAAGTCCAGCAGGGCGTTGATCAGCGTGCCCCACTTGCCCTTGGTGATGCCCAGCGAGAACAGGAACAGGATGGTGAAGTCGGTGGTCTTCTCCACCACGATGCCGCGGCCATCCAGATAGGCGGTGAGGATGGTGGCGGGAATGCCGGTCTCCCCCAGCACGCCCTGCGCCGACATGCCCGGCGTCATCACCGAGACCTTGATCGGGTCCAGCATGCAGTAATCGTCTTCCAGATCCTCGAAGCCGTGCCAGGCATCGCCCGGATGCAGCACCCAATGGGTGGGCTCGGTGGCCAGGGTTTCCGGGTTGGCCGCATGGAAGGCGACCGGCGCGCCGCCCGCCACCGGGGTCACGGTGTCCGGCTGCCAGACGTTGAAGAACCAGTCATTACGCTCGGCGAAAGTGGCGCGGATGCGGGCCACGCTCTGGCGGAAGGCGATGGCCTCGCGGATGGATTCCCCCGTCAGCGCGGTGCCGCTGGGGCCGTCCATCATGGCGGCGGAGACGTCGTTGGAGGCGATGATGGCATATTGCGGCGAGGTGGAGGCGTGCATCATGAACGCCTCGTTGAACCGATTGTGCGGGATCGGCCGGCGCCCGTCGCGCACATGGATGAAGGAGGCCTGCGACAGCGCCGCCAGCAATTTGTGGGTGGACTGGGTGGCGAACACGGTGGGCCGGGAGGCATCGTGGGCGCCGGGGTCGCCATGCATGGCGAAGCGGTCGCGATAGAGCGGATTGAAGCGGGCGTAGCCGTACCAGGCTTCGTCGAAATGCAGCCGGTCGACGCTTTGGCCCAGCAATTCCTCCACGCGGGTGACGTTGTAGCACAGGCCATCGTATGTTGAGTTGGTGATCACCGCATGCACGGGGGTCCGATCGGCGATGCGCGCCGCCAGCGGGTTCTCCGCAATGGCCTGCGCCACCCCCTGGGCGGTGAGCCGGTCGGGATGGATCGGCCCGATCAATCCCAGGCCATTGCGCGAGGGCACCAGATAGGTCGGGATCGCCCCCGACAGGGTCATGGCGTGCTCCACCGACTTGTGGCAGTTGCGGTCGCACAGCGCGATCTGGTTGCGCGTCACGCTGGCCATGAGGATGACGCGGTTGGAGGTCGATGACCCGTTGGTCACGGTGTAGGAGCGATGCGCCCCGAACACCCGCGCCGCATAGCGCTCGCCCTCGCCGATGGGGCCGGAATGATCCAGCAGCGAGCCCAGCTCGCCCACCGAGATCGACAGGTCCGAGCGGAACAATTCCTCGCCGAAGAATTCAAAGAAGGCCCGCCCGGCCGGATGCTTCAGGAAGGCCGTGCCCCCCGTGTGCCCCGGCGTGTGCCAGCTATATTCATAGACCTGGGCAAACCGGGCCAGCGCCTTGAACATGGGCGGCAGCACCGCGCTGCGATAGCGCTGGATGGCGGCGACGATCCGCCCGGAGATGAATTCGGGCGTGTCTTCCAACAGCCAGATGTAATCGTCCGCTTCCTCCATCACCTCCAGCGGCAGGTCCGAGGCGGCGGAGCGCTCCGCCAGCAGGAACACCGGCACGGTGGCGTTGCGGGCGCGCAGGGCCTTCAACAGCGTCTTGGCGCCCGCATGATCCACATCTGAGTCCAGATCCCAATCCAGCATCACGCATTGGATGGCGGTGTCCGACACCAGCACGGCGCGGCCATCGGCGGCGGAGAGGGCCTCCACCACGTCTACCCCGCGCTGGACGAGATCGGCGATCAGCGCCCGTGCGGCGGCGCCGGCGGCGGACTTTTCCGCCAGGCTGTCGCTCACCAGGACGGCACGCATGCCGAGGCGCTCTTCGACGGTTGGGATCATGGGCAGGACTCCGGGCCTTAAAGGCAAGGCCGATGGCAGGGCGCCGGAGCGTGCGCGGTCGGGTTGAGGGCGTGAGGAAACAGCGCAAATCCCGGACGCGCGAACGTTAGGCCCCCGCGCCGGTGCAACCCTTGATTCAGCGCAACTCAGGCGCGCGGGCTGGCCCCGTGAGGCGCGGGGCCGGCTGTGCTAGCCTTTGGCCGCGTTGTTTCCCTCCCGCCATGAGCCCGCCCGTGCGATCCGCCTGCCGTCTTGTTGTTTTCGCCCTCCTTGCTGTGCTGGCGATCCAAGCCCCCGCCCGCGCCGCCGATGCCGCGTTCACCGCCTTCATCGCCTCGCTGTGGCCGGAGGCGCAGGCGGCCGGCGTCTCCCGCGCCACCTTCGAGCGCGAGACCCGCGGCCTGGAGCCGGACTACAAGCTCCCCGACCTCGCCTTGCCCGGTCGCCCCGCCACCGGCGCGCGCGGGCAGGCGGAATTCGTCCAGGTGCCGGCGGACTATGTGAAGGAGGCCCGCATCATCCAATTGGCCGCCGAGGGCCGGCGGCTGTGGCAGAAATACCGTCCGGCCCTGGACCAGATCGAACGGCAGTTCGGGGTGCCGGCGCCGGTGGTGCTGGCGCTGTGGGGCCGCGAGACCGATTTCGGCCGCTACACCTCGCCCTATGACACCCTGCGGGTGGTGGCGACCCAGGCCTATGTGGGCCGGCGCAAGGACCAGTATCGCGACGAATTCATCTATGCCCTGAAGATCCTCGACAGCGGCGTGGTGGCGCGAAAAGACTTCCGCGCCTCCTGGGCCGGCGCCACCGGCCTGACCCAGTTCCTGCCCTCGGACTATGTCCTGCACGGCGTCTCCCTCGACGGCACCAAGCCGGTGGACATCTGGCATTCGGTGCCCGATGCGCTCGCCTCCGCCGCCAAGCAACTGGCGGACAAGGGCTGGCAGAGCGGCCTGCGCTGGGCCTATGAGGTGCGCGCCCCGGCGGATTTCGATTGCACCAAGGCGGTGCCGGCGGTGCAGCAGCCCATCAGCGCCTGGCTGCGGGCGGATTTCACGCTGCTGTCCGGTCCGGCACCCACGGCGGGGGAACTGGCGCAGCCGGCCTCGCTGCTGCAGCCGGAGGGCATCTATGGCCCCGCCTTCCTCACCACCGCCAATTACTTCGTGCTGAAGCAATATAATATGTCGGACCTGTACGTGCTGTTCGTGGGCCATCTGGCCGACCGGATGGTGACGCCGCAGCCCTTCGCCACCCCCTGGTCCGCCTCCAGCCAGCTGCGCACGTCCTCCGTGGAGGCGATGCAGGCCTATCTCACCCGCGCCGGCCTCTACACCGACAAGATCGACGGCAAGGCCGGCATGCAGACCCGCGCGGCTTTGGGCGCCTACCAGAAATCCGCCGGCCTGAAGCTGGATTGCTGGCCGAGCGAAGCGGTGTTGCAGGCGATGCGGGGGCGGTGAGGGGGGAGCGCTTCGATGACGGCTCGCTGCTGATTCGGAGCGGCCCCCTCTCCGACTGTCGGCTTTCTGGCAGGTTGATCTCGGTCGCCTCTCCTCGACTTGTGGATTTTCTACAGCGGTGCTGTTCCACCCTTTTTCAATAGACGAGCAGCTACACGATAAAGATCAGGCATATCTACCCGCTCATCCTTTCGGACGAACATTACACCAATTTGTCGAAGGGCCGTGAGGAGCCCTTCTTCTTCATTATGAGTACTGTCAGGAATAGGAAATAGATAGCCGAGTTTTTTCGCGTCTTGTTTCAAAGAGGCGACCGTCTTTGCCGCCTTCCAGACCTTGAAAACAGCTTTGGGTTCTTGAGGTAAAAGAAGCCCATCGAGTGGTGCAAGGACGCCTTTGATCCATGGAAATTCTTGATGGAGTTGGTCAACGCGGTTTTGAGAGGCCGTGCGAAGGCCGTGGCGGATTCCTTCGGGAGTGATTACCCGATCATCTCCGATCCCAGCAGCCTTGGCTGCTCCAATAAGAAGTCCGAGGAAGCTTCGCGGTGTCACTTCGTCATGAGCGTCGGCAAGGTGCGAGAGTGGCCAATCGTATGTGCGGCCCTTCTTGTAGCCATATGTTCCTGAGCCCATAAACGGGCCAGCCAACTGCTCCATCAAATGGCGTTGGGTGAATTCATCCCATGCAGGTGCCCACGAGCCCTGGAGAACATCTTCTCTCGTAGGCATCGCAAGATTGACCTCACGCAATAATTTGGTCACTTCAGCGTTTGCCGCCGGATCCTTTGCAAGCCCAATGCGAGAGAAGAACAATCCGTATAAATCCGTTCCTGACCACAAGAGACGGATCGCGCCCGCCCGGAGCTTTGGCAATTCTACGAACCGCAGGCTGCTGTCGTCTATCTGATCCGGACGAACGAAAAGTTTCGGAGCGATTTCAGGATATCCCCGTAGCGCCCAAACGATTTCGAGGAGTGCTTCAGTTAGCAATCGCCGCCCCGACCACGATGTGGATATCGTATCTAGAGCATCATATACTATAAGAAGTTTTTTATCAGAATTCGCAAGCTCATTGTTGATCTTATCAAGAAATTCACCGCGCTCCTCCCAGTCATTGGCCATCGAAATGAGTTTAGAAAACTTCGGTGGTGGGGCTTCATTTTTATAAAAAAAGGCGGCTCGTAAAATTGTAGCCCACCAAAATGCACGCGCGCTTTCTTCTGTCTCGTCAGCTTTCAAATTATCGATGACGTCACGTGCGAGACCTTTGCCTCCAGGAACGCCAGTATATCCGAACTCGACCAGAACCTTTTCTAAGCCAAGTCGCGGATACGCCAAAGCTGCGGCCTCCTTGGTCGCCTCATTTCCCAGAACGCCAGACCAAAAGCTCTTCCCTGCACCTCGTGCGCCCACAACAATTGGATTGTCTGGATCAAGGGCTGCCGAATGTGCCTCGGGTGCGAACATGTCATCGATTTTTGGAGCTCGAGCGCCGATAGCATCGTTCGATACATCGCTCGGGATCGCGCCAATCAGCCTTCTCAAAGCTTGATTTCGGGTGACCGTCATGGGCGCTGAGTTCCCTCCTTGATCGCAAGTGCCGCATCGACATAGGCAATCAATTTACCAAATGCATTCTGATATGCCGATTCGGACAGTTGATCTCGTTTTCGCAGTGGATCGAAATTCGCGAAGATGGCGTCATATGCGACGGATAGAATTTCGGTCGTGCTGGCCCCTTCGGTAAGCCCAAGATCTGCGTCACTGACGCTATCGTCCCAGGACACGTCGCTGAAGCCATCGGGTAAGGGTACCGTACCCTGTGTTTCCTCAAGTGCGTGCCCTTGTAACATGCGCTCACACTTGCGGCGAAATTCCGCACGAAGCTCCGCATCAGGTGGCGCCTTCGCCTGAACCAGATTCACCCGACTGAACCACTCGCTCTCAATACTCTCGGTGCGCGAATAACGATCGACATGGCTAAATAGTGCGCGGTATCCTTGGAATGTCTGAGGTTCGTCAGCACCGAAACAAAGTATCTCAGCGCCAAGCCCGAAAAGAGCCGCGGCGGCAATCTCGTGAAGACCCGCGCGAGCATCGATTAAAATCAGATCGTATCTGCTATTCTCCTCCAAGTCATCGATGATTGCGGCCACCTGATCGAGTAAAGTCTCGACTGCGCCGTCCTCACGAACGACTTCTCCATAAGCTCGACCGATCTTGGCAAGCACATCCGCTGGGTTCGCTAGCGACCTCGCTCCGAAAGCAGGCACGACATCGACCCGACCGCGGCCTGAAAGCGTCGATGCCCCGACAAGGTCCCGGAGTAGTTCAGCGCTGAGCGGTGATAGCGCGCGTTCGACTAGGGCGTCGATCATTCCGAACTTGGGCGTCGTCGTTTCGTTCAACAGCATCGCCCCGAGTCCAGGCGCTTCCATGTCCAGGTCGACCGCAAGCACGCGCCGGCCGCGGGATGCCGCATGTGCGGCCACAACTGCGAGGGCCGTAGAACGCCCAACACCTCCTTTGAGGCTGGCAAAGACCAACCGAGGAGCGCGGTTGGCTTTGCGGCTGGTCGGGTTGCGGAGCCAGTCGGCTCCAACCAAGCGGCGGTCGATCAGTCGCACTCGCCTACCTGCTACGGACACGGGGACTATATCCCCACTATGCAAAAGGTCGGTAATGCCAAAATCGTTGGAGCCAGCGATAACCCGGTCGGTGCGTGCGTAGTATCCCAGCGCCTCAATTAAAGTCTTCGTCAATAATGCACGTTGCTCGTCATCAATCGAGGATGCGAGATAAAACGAAAGACGTCCCTTTGTATCCCGAAGCGCAACGCCCTGTTCTAGAGCATGCTCCCCACATGATTTTATGACGGCCTCCACCAATGCGGGCAGGCTGTCGTCAAAATAAATCGTCATTTTAAGTTCCTATGGAGGCGACGGCTTGCTTGGCTTGCCCCCTCCACCGCTCGACCTCTGTAGGTGTCACCGCACCCGTGGCAGCATAACGGATATCGGTACTCCAACCGCCCATGAAGCCCGATTGGTCAAGGAGCCGGCTCAGGGTGCCGCTGCGTCGACCCGCAGCGGCGTCTCGGGAGGCACTGAGCAGAACGGGAAAATGCAGATAATAGGGATCTGAGCGGCGATCCGCTGCCGCCGGTCGAATACCTAACTCCTCCATCATTGCCTTCACTGCGCACTCGGCTGCGAGGCCATAAAGATAGCCGGCAACATGATAGCCGGTCTCCGGAAGTGCGTCAGCGGCAGTGAGGTTTCTCCTTGCAGCGACGGGCATATTCGGCGCACGCGGCATCTAGCCCCCTCGGGAATCATAGCTTCTAAACACATCGTCGTTAGGATGCCAACGGATCTGATAATGACAATAGCTTCACGCTCTGGACAGCTAATTCCGCCGGATAAATTAGCCGATTGCGCTATTTGAGGCCGAAGCTGAGCGTCAGCCTCAAAGCTGTGAGCGAATGTCGGCTCATGCACCTACCCACTCTTTAACCGCTTGCAAAAGGCTTGAGCCCCCACGCCCCCGTGACTGGCGCCCCCGCCGTCCGCGCGCTAGCGTCCGGCCAACTCCCACATCCTCCCGAGCGTCCCCTTGAAACACATCGGCTTTCTCTCCTTCGGCCATTGGACCCCCTCGTCGCAGTCGCAGACCCGCTCGGCGGGGGATGCGCTGCTGCAATCCATCGAGCTGGCGGTGGCCGCCGAGGAATTGGGGGCCGATGGCGCCTATTTCCGGGTGCATCATTTCGCCCGGCAATTGGCCTCGCCCTTTCCGCTGCTGGCGGCGGTGGGCGCCCGCACACGCAAGATCGAGATCGGCACCGCCGTCATCGACATGCGCTATGAGAACCCGCTCTATATGGCCGAGGATGCAGGCTCGGCCGATCTCATCGCCGGCGGGCGGCTGCAACTGGGCCTCAGCCGCGGCTCGCCGGAGCAGGTGATCGACGGCTGGCGGCACTTCGGCTACCAGCCCGCCGAGGGCGAAACCGCCGCCGACATGGCCCGCCGCCACACCGAAGTGCTGCTGGAGACCTTGCGCGGCGAAGGCTTCGCCCAGCCCAATCCCCGGCCCATGTTCCCCAATCCCCCCGGCCTGCTGCGGCTGGAGCCGCACTCGGACGGCCTGCGCGAGCGCATCTGGTGGGGCGCCTCCTCCAATGCCACGGCGGTGTGGGCGGCGGAGCGCGGCATGCATCTGCAAAGCTCGACCCTGAAGGATGACGAGACCGGCGAGCCGTTCCACATCCAGCAGGCCGCCCAGATCCGCGCCTATCGCGCCGCCTGGGCGGCGGCGGGGCATCAGCGTGAGGCCCGCGTCTCGGTGAGCCGCAGCATCTTCCCCTTGGTGGATGAGCGCGACCGGGCCTATTTCGGCCGCGGCAATGAGAGCGAGGACCAGATCGGCTATATCGACGCCCGCACCCGCGCCATCTTCGGCCGCTCCTATGCCGCCGAGCCGGATGTACTGATCGAACAGCTGAAAGCCGACGAGGCCATCGCCGAGGCCGACACCTTGCTGCTCACGGTGCCGAACCAATTGGGCGTCGCCTATAATGCCCATGTGATCGAGGTGCTGCTCACCCACGTCGCCCCGGCGCTGGGCTGGCGCTGAGGCGGGCCTCGGGCGGGGCGCTCCGCGGGGCGGGACGGCGGGCCGCTTGCCCTGTACAGGGCACCCGGCCCGCGTCACTGTCCGGCCCCATGAGCGTTGTTCCCACCCCCGTCCTCGATCCCATCGCCTTCGTGAAGGCCGAGACGCGCCTGCGCCCGGTGCCGCTGGTGCCGGAGCTCTCTTTGTATGTGGCCGACGAGGCGGTGCCCATCTGGTACCGCACCGAGGAGGAACTGGGCGAGATGGGCCTGCCGCCGCCGTTCTGGGCTTTCGCCTGGGCCGGCGGGCAGGCGCTCGCCCGCCATGTGCTGGACCACCCGGAGGTTGTGGCCGGCAAGAGCGTCTTGGATTTCGCCTCCGGTTCCGGCCTCGTGGGGCTGGCCGCGCTGCGTGCGGGCGCGAGAAATGTCGTATGCGCGGATATTGACGTGTTTTCACACGCGGCCATCGCGGTGAATTGTGGGGCGAACGGGGTCGAGTTACACGGAAATTTACAGATCGCCACCGCCGATCTGATCGGACGCGACGACGGCTGGGACACCGTTCTGGCCGGCGACATCTGCTATGAGCGCGATCTGGCGGAACGGGTCATTTCCTGGCTGCTGGGGCTCTCGGCACGGGGCGCCTTGGTGCTGATCGGCGATCCGGGGCGGGCCTATCTGCCCAAGGAACGGCTTGAAAAGCTTGGCGAATATCAGGTTCCGGTGACCCGCGAGCTGGAAGACACCGAGCTCAAGCGCACCAGCGTCTGGCGCCCGCGCCCGCCGGCGTGAGGGAACTCTGGGCCGGATGGATCGTTCCCCTCGGGTAACGCCCTTCAGCCCCGAGGAAATCCATGGATATCAACGACATCTGGCAGGAAATGCGCGATCGCCGCTCCTGCATGCTGATCGACCGCGACGGCCCCCGCCTGCGCGCCCGGCCCATGGCGCCGGTGGCGCGGCAGGAGGATGGCGCGGTGTGGTTCGTCACCGACGCCCATGCGGCCAAGGACGACGAGATCCGCGCCAACCCTCAGGTCTGCCTGACCTTTTCGGATCCGGGCGACCATTTCTATCTCTCGGTCTCCGGCCATGCGGAGGTCATCCGCGATGCCGCCAAGCTGCATGAGATCTGGTCGCCGCCCATGGAAGCCTTCTTCCCCGGCGGCCCGGATGATCCCAATGCGGTGTTGCTGTGCGTGCGCCCCGAGCAGGCGGAATGCTGGAAGGGCGAGGGCACCTTGGTGACCGGCTTCAAGATCGCCGCCGCCATCCTGGGCGAGCGCCGCCCGCAGCTGGGCGAAACCGCCAAGGTCCGCATGTAAGCGCTGGAAAGAGCAGGGAAAAACGGCGGGTCGCCTTGGGCGGCCCCCGTCTCAGATGCGGCGGGGCGCCCGCGCCAGCAGGGCCGAGATGGCCACCACCAGCCAGCCGGCGATCATCATCGTGCCGCCGAACGGCGCGCTGCCGCCCAGAAGTTTGATTTCCATCAACGCCCGCAACCCCAGGTCGCCGGAAAAGAGAAGGGTGCCGAGGCCGATGGCCGAGGTGCCCACGAGAAGCGGGATCCGGCCTCGATCCAGCGTGGCTGCCAGGGTTGCCAGCGCAACCAAGGCGGCCGCGTGGATCATCAGGAAATCCGCCGCGATGGAGAGGGACGTGCCGCCGGCCAGATGCGCGGCAACCGCCGCAGCGGCGACGCCGCAGGCTCCGAACAGTCCGGCGCAGGCGATCAGCAGGCGAGGCCACAGGGTCATGGTTGGGTTCCTTCCACGCCTTTCTATAGCCGAGCCGGGCGGCGGCGGCACCGCCGCGCGGATGCGTCAAACCCGCCGGGCGGCGCCACTTGCCGCGATATGCGTCCAAAGTCTGGGGTGAGCTTGGCTTGTGGCGGCTAGGGCGCCTCACCATAATCCTGACAAAGCGCAGGCGGCGGATGGGCCGCAGCACAAGCGATAGCAAGCGGGCACCAGCCCGCGCAATGGGGAGGCACGAACCATGTCCGAGAGCGACTATTTCCACGTCCCGGCCGCCTGGGCGGAGCACGCCTTCGTGGATCAGGCCAAGTATGAGGCCATGTACAAGGCCTCGGTTGCCGATCCCGACGCCTTCTGGGGCGAGCACGGCCAGCGCATCCACTGGTTCCATCCCTATAGCAAGGTGAAGAACGCCTCGTTCCAGCCCGGTGAAGTCTCGATCAAATGGTTCGAGGACGGCATCACCAATGTCGCCTACAATTGCGTCGACCGGCATCTGGAGACCCGCGGCGACCAGGTGGCGATCATCTGGGAAGGGGACAACCCCGCCGAGAGCCGCCACATCACCTATCGCGAGCTGGCGTCGCAGGTGAACATCTTCGCCAATGTGCTGCGCAACCGCGGCGTGGAGAAGGGCGACCGGGTCACCATCTATTTGCCCATGATTCCTGAGGCCGCCTACGCCATGCTGGCCTGCGCGCGGCTCGGTGCGGTGCATTCTATCGTATTCGCGGGCTTTTCGCCGGACAGCCTGGCGGGGCGCATTTCCGATTGCGGCTCCAAGATCGTCATCACCGCCGACGAGGGCCTGCGCGGCGGCCGCAAGGTGCCGCTGAAGGCCAATGTGGACGCGGCCATCGCCCGTCTCGACGGCCATCTGGACCACGTGGTGGTGGTGCGCCGTACTGGCGGCACCGTGGACATGCTGCCGGGCCGGGACGTCTGGTATCACGAGGCGGCCGAGATGGTCACCGACGAGTGCCCGGTCGAACATGTGAATGCGGAAGACCCGCTGTTCATCCTCTATACCTCCGGCTCCACCGGCAAGCCCAAGGGTGTGCTGCACACCACCGGCGGCTATCTGGTCTATGCGGCCATGACGCACCAGTATGTCTTCGATTATCACGAAGGCGACGTCTATTGGTGCACGGCGGATGTGGGCTGGGTGACCGGCCACTCCTATATCGTCTATGGCCCGCTGGCGAACGGCGCCACCACCTTGATGTTCGAGGGCGTGCCCAACTATCCCACCGTCTCCCGCTTCTGGGAGGTGATCGACAAGCACAAGGTCAACATCTTCTACACCGCCCCCACCGCCATCCGCGCCCTGATGCAGGCGGGCGAGGAGCCGGTGAAGAAGACCAGCCGCGCCTCGCTGCGCCTGCTGGGCTCGGTGGGCGAGCCGATCAATCCGGAGGCCTGGCACTGGTATCATCGCGTGGTAGGCGAGGGCCGCTGCCCCATCGTCGATACCTGGTGGCAGACCGAGACCGGCGGCATCCTCATCACCCCGCTGCCCGGCGCCACGGCGCTGAAGCCCGGCTCCGCCACCCGCCCGTTCTTCGGCGTGGTGCCGGAACTGGTGGATGCGGAAGGCCGGGTGCTGGAGGGCGCGGCGGAAGGCAATCTGGTGATCGCCGAGAGCTGGCCGGGGCAGATGCGCACGGTCTATGGCGATCATGAGCGCTTCGAGCAGACCTATTTCTCCGCTTATCCCGGCAAGTATTTCACCGGCGACGGCTGCCGCCGCGATGCGGACGGCTATTACTGGATCACCGGCCGGGTGGACGATGTGATCAACGTCTCCGGCCACCGCATGGGCACCGCCGAAGTGGAAAGCGCGTTGGTGGCGCATCCCAAGGTGTCGGAAGCCGCCGTGGTGGGCTTCCCGCACGACATCAAGGGCCAGGGCATCTATGCCTATGTCACCTTGATGGACGGCGAAGTCCCTTCCGAGGAACTGCGCAAGGAACTGGTGAACTGGGTGCGCAAGGAGATCGGCCCGATCGCCTCGCCGGATCTGGTGCAGTTCGCGCCGGGCCTGCCCAAGACCCGCTCCGGCAAGATCATGCGCCGCATCCTGCGCAAGATCGCCGAGGATCAGTTCGAAAACCTCGGCGATACCTCCACTCTGGCCGATCCCGGCGTGGTGGATGATCTAGTGAGCAACCGCCAGAACAAGCGCGACGCTGCCTGATCTGTTCTGATCGACACGAACGCCCCTCCGCCCGCCGGCGGAGGGGCGTTTGCGTTTTGAGCGCCTGCGCCGGCGGCCGATCAGGCGTGCGTGAGATGGGGATCTCCCGAGTTCCCAATGGGAAATCTCTGTGCTACGTATTTATCAAGCGTGAATTATTATTTCACGGATTTAGAATGATAAATGCCCGGAGCGTTCCCATGTTGACCCGCCGTTCCCTGTTTCCGCTGGCGTTTGGCGCCCTGGCCACCGGCGTGAGCCTTGCCAGCATGGGTGCCGCTCTGGCGCAGCAGCCGGGGCCGAACACGCTGCTCAATGTCTCCTATGACATCTCCCGCGAGCTGTTCACGGCGGAGAATGTGGAGTTCGTGCCGTTCTGGAAGCAGAAGACCGGGCAGGAAATCACCGTCAACCAGAGCCACGCCGGCTCCTCCCGCCAGGCCCGCTCCATCATCGAGGGGCTGGAGGCGGACGTGGTGACCTTCAACCAGGTGCTGGATGTGCAGGCGCTGGTGAAGGCGGGCTTCGTGGCCAAGGACTGGCAGGCCAAATTCCCCAACAATGCTTCGCCTTATTATTCCTTCCCGGCCTTCCTGGTGCGCGCGGGAAACCCGAAGAACATCAAGGACTGGAACGATCTGGTCCGCGACGATGTGAAGGTGATCTTCCCCAATCCGAAGACCTCCGGCAACGCCCGCTACACCTATCTGGCGGCCTATGCCTATGCGCTGGAGCAGAACAAGGGCGACACCGCCAAGGCCGATGCCTTCGTGAAGAAATTGCTGGCCAATGTGCCGGTGTTCGACACCGGCGGGCGCGGCGCCACCACCACCTTCGTGGAGCGCGACACCGGCGACGTCCTGGTATCGTTCGAGGCCGAAACCCGCGGCATCGAGGAGGTCTATAAGGACAAGAAGCTCCAGACCATCGTGCCGTCCATGAGCTTGCTGGCGGAATTCCCGGTGGCGGTGGTGGACAAGGTGGTGGACAAGCGCGGCTCCCGCCCGGCGGCCACCGCCTATCTCGAGTTCCTGTATTCGCCCGCCGGCCAGACGGTTGCCGCCAAGGCGTTCCATCGCGTGGTGGACAAGGCGGTGGAAGAGAAGTTCAAGGCCCAGTTCCCGCCCATCCGACTGGTGAAGGTCGAGGACGTGTTCGGCGGCTGGGACAAGGCCAATGCCGACCATTTCGCCTCCGGTGCCAAGCTGGATCAGGTATTCGGCGCGCGCTGAGGCGAGCGGGTGTTCGATTGCATCGGGGCGCCTTCGGGCGCCCCGATGTGTATGCGGCAGGGGGAACGCCCCGTGTCGGCTTTCGGCCACACGGGCGGGATGAACCGCCGCCTTCGGACGAAAATCCTGTCCTTATAAGGCGTTGCGCCTTCTGATCCCCGCGGCACGATCTTTGAATGGGTGTCGGGCGTCGTCGCAATTGCGCAGAGCCTGTCCATGACCTCCCCAGCCAGCATCGATTTCAGCGAGATTCCGCAGGTCTATAAACGGCATGTGTTCGCCTGCTTCCAGCAGCGCCCGCCTACCCATCCGCGGGGCAGTTGCGGGGCGGCGGGGGCGCAGCCGCTGTGGGACCATCTGGGCAAGCAGATCGAAGCCACCGGACAGCGCGACATCGCCATGACGGCCACCGGCTGCATGGGCTTCTGCCAGGCCGGGCCGCTGATGGTGGTCTATCCCGAGGGCGTCTGGTACCAGCCGCGCACGCCGGGCGACATTGACGAAATCGTCGCCACCCATCTGGTGGCCGGCGCGCTGGTGGAGCGACTCGCGGTGGTGCCGCGGATCTGAGCGGGTAGGTCTCTCCAGGGCGGATGCGTTTGCCGCATCCGCCCTGCGGTGGCGATCAGTAGCCGTAGCCGGGCATCTTGGAGGCCGGCAGGAAGCCGACCTTGCCGGGATATGGCCCGCAATGGCAGTCCATCCCGCCGGTTCCGCGATACCAGGGGCAGGGCGGCGGCCCCTTCGCGCCCCAGGCGGGCGGGAACGGCACGCACACCTTCACCATGCCCCGCGGCGGAGGCGGGGGCGGCGGCGGGTAATAGGGGGCCGGTGCAGGCGGATAATAAGGCGGCGGGGGCGGTGGATAATAGGGCGGCGGTCCGCCGCGCCCCGGCACCATGACCATGGTCACCCGGCCATTGAAGCCGCCGCAATGGCAGTTCTGGCCGGGATTGCCCTTGTTCCACGGGCAGGGCGGGGGCACGTTCACGCCGGGCAGCGGCACCGGCGCGCACATCTTGATGGCCGTCTGCGCCTGTGCCGCCATCGGCAAAGCCAGAAACAGGCCGAGCACAAGCGCGCCCAGCAAACGTATCGCGAAAATACGCATCCCCAGCACGCGCACGACGGTTCTCCTCGCCGTTGAATCGATTCTGCGATTGGTATCACGGGACCGTGAGGGGAGGGCACAAAAAAGGCCGCCCAGAGGCGGCCTTTCGTGACGTGCGCGCAGCGCTGGGATCACACCTTGCCGAGCTGCTCGATGATCGCGGATCCCATGTCCGCAGTGCCGATGATGGCGCCGCCGGGCGCGCGGATGTCCGCGGTGCGCAGGCCCGCGGCCAGCACGCCGGCGATGGCCGCATCGATACGATCCGCCACCTCGCCGAGGCCGAAGGAATAGCGCAGCGCCATGCCCAGCGAGCCGATCATGGCGATGGGATTGGCAATGCCGCGACCGGCGATGTCCGGGGCCGAGCCGTGCACCGGCTCATACATGGCGGCGCGCTTGCCGGTGGCGGCATCCACCGCGCCCAGCGAGGCGGAGGGCAGCATGCCCAGCGAGCCGGTGAGCATGGAGGCGATGTCGGAGAGGATGTCGCCGAACAGATTGTCGGTGACGATCACGTCGAACTGCTTGGGCCAGCGCACCAATTGCATGGCCAGCGAATCCGCCAGCTGGTGCTCCAGCTCCACGTCCGCATAATCCTTGGCGTGGACGGCGGTGATGACTTCCTTCCACAGCACGCCCGAGCGCATCACATTGTGCTTCTCGCAGGACGTGACCTTGTTGCGGCGGGTGCGGGCCAGCTCGAATGCCACGCGGCCGATGCGGTCGATCTCGTAGGTCTCATAGACCTGGGTATCGATGGCGCGCTTCTGGCCGTTGCCGAGATCGGTGATGGTCTTGGGCTCGCCGAAATAGACCCCGCCGGTCAATTCGCGCACGATCAGGATGTCGAGGCCTTCCACCACTTCGCGCTTCAGCGACGAGGCATCCGCCAGCGCCGGATAGCACAGGGCCGGGCGCAGATTGGCGAACAGCTCCAGATCCTTGCGCAGGCGCAGCAGGCCGGCTTCCGGGCGGGCTTCGTAAGGCACGTTGGCCCACTTGGGGCCGCCCACGGCGCCCAGCAGGATGGCGTCGGCGGCCTTGGCCTTGGCCATGGCGGCATCGGAAATGGCAACGCCGTGCGCGTCATAGGCGCAGCCGCCCACCAGATCCTCTTCCACCGCGAAGGAGGCGATGCCCTCGGCTTCGAGCCAGCCGATGACCCGCTTCACTTCGGTCATGACTTCGGGGCCGATGCCGTCGCCGGCGAGGAGCAGGAGCTTGTGGGTTGCCATGGGGAAGGGATCCTTGGGTGGTTCGATCTTATTTGGCGCGGAGTGCTAAAGGCTCGGGCGGGGAATGACAAGCGCCGGGCGGCGTGCCGGGGTTTCGTGCCTCAGGTTTTCGCCCGCCCGGCGCGGGCCGCCAGGGCCGCGCCGCCGACGATGAGGGCGCAGGCCAGCGCCAGGGCCCAGGTGGCGGCGGCAAAGCCGGTGATCACCAGCAGCAGGGTGGACAGCACCGGGGCGGCATAGGAGGCCACCCCCAGCAGGCGCACGTCGCCGCGCTTCATGCCGATGTCCCAGGCGTAGAAGGCAATGCCCACCGGGCCGATGCCAAGCGCCAGGACGGCGCCCCACTGCATCGCGCCCACCGGCCAGATCGAGGGCTCGGTGAGGAGATGGCACAGGCCCGCCAGCAGCGCCGTCACCAGACAGAAGCCGCCCACCGCCTCCGTGGGCACATCGCCGAACCGGCGTGCCGTTACGGAATAGACCGACCAGATGACGGCGCAGGCCAGCGCTGCCAGATAGCCCGGCAGGAAGCGCATCTCAAAGCCCGAGAAGCCGCCCTTGCCCAGCAGCAGCACCACGGTGCCCGCAAGGCCCATGAGCGCGCCGACCACATGGGCCGGCCGCAGCCGGGCGCCGGGCAGGCGGGCGGATAGCAGCACGATCAGCAGCGGCCAGAGATAGGCGATCAGCCCGGCATCGGCGGGCGGGGCCAGCTTCAAGGCGGTGAAATAGACGAAATGATAGCCGAACAGCCCGCCGACCCCATGGATCCAGGCCGCCGGCCGCTGGCGGAAGACGCGCAGGCCCGGCCCGCGCACAGCCGCCACCAGCCCCACCAGTCCACCGACGAAAAAGGTCAGCGCAGTCAGCAGAAACGGCGGCACGGCGCCGGTGGCGGCGGTGGCGAGGGCCAGCGTCGCCCAGAGCAGGATGGCGATGAGGCCGATGCGGGTGGCGTTGGCGGAAGGGGCGCCGGAAGCGGCCGGGGAGGCGTCTGCCATGGTCTGTTCGAAGGTCCGCGTCCGCTTAACAGGTGAAGGCGAGCAATGCGGGCTGGGGCGGGATGGGTCAAGGCAGTTGGACGCCAAGATCGGCGCGCGGATGAAAAAGGCCGCCCCCGGCGATACCGAGGGCGGCCCTGTCGCGATCCGCAGCTGCGCCGAAGCTCAGGTGATGTACTGGCCGCCATTGGCGGTGAGGGTGGAGCCGGTGATGAAGCCGGCGTCATCCGCCACCAGGAAAGCCACGCAGCGGGCAATGTCTTCCGGCTCGCCGAGCCGGCCCACGGGAATATTGCCGATGATCTTCTTCAGCACGTCCTCGGGCACGGCGCGCACCATTTCGGTGGCCACATAGCCCGGCGCGATGGCGTTGACGGTGATGCCCAGCGCGGCGCTTTCCTGAGCCAGCGCCTTCACGAAGCCGATCTCGCCGGCCTTGGCGGCGGAGTAGTTGGTCTGGCCAAACTGGCCCTTCTGGCCGTTGATGGACGAGATGCAGACGATGCGCCCGAACTTGCGCGCCCGCATGCCCTCGATCACGTTTCGGCACATGTTGAAGGCCGAGTTCAGATTGGTGTTGATGACCGCAGTCCACTGCTCCAGCGTCATGCGATGCAGCGTGGTGTCGCGGGTGATACCGGCATTGTTGACCAGGATTTCCACCGGCCCCAGCTCGGCTTCCACCTTGGCAATGCCTTCCTTGCAGGCCTCGAAGTCGGACACGTCCCACTTGTAGGAGGCGATGCCGGTCTTCTCGGTGAAGGTCTGCGCGGCGGCATCATTGCCGGCATAGCTGGCGGCCACCTTGTAGCCCTTGTCCTTCAGCGCGATCGAAATGGCTTCGCCGATCCCCCGGGTTCCGCCCGTAACCAATGCAACACGCGACATATGTCCCTCCCTCTCCCCTGACAGGCCCCGGTGCGGCGGCAGCCGCCTGCTTTCGGGGCGAGGTTGATCCCCGCCCCCGGAGGCCTGTTAGCAAGCCGATGATGTCATGCGAGAAAACAAGGCCCGCGGCGGGATGAGACGCCGCGGGTGATGATCCGGATCAGTCGCGGGCGACGCACATGGCGATGCCCATGCCGCCGCCGATGCACAAGGTGGCGAGGCCCTTCTTGGCGTCGCGCTTCTGCATCTCGTGCAGCAGGGTCACCAGGATGCGGGTGCCGGAGGCGCCGATGGGGTGGCCGATGGCGATGGCGCCGCCGTTCACATTCACCTTGTCGATGTCCCAGCCCAGTTCCTTGTTCACCGCCAGTGCCTGGGCGGCGAAGGCTTCGTTGGCCTCGATGAGGTCGAGATCGTCCACGGTCCAGCCGGCCTTCTTCAGGGCCTCGCGGGAGGCGGGGATCGGGCCGGTGCCCATCACCGCCGGGTCCACGCCGGCCTGCGCCCAGGAGACGATGCGGGCCAGCGGGGTCTTGCCTTCCGCCTTGGCGCGGGCAGCGCTCATCAGCACCACGGCGGCGGCGCCGTCATTGATGCCGGATGCGTTGGCGGCGGTGACGGTGCCGTCCTTCTCGAAGGCGGGCTTCAGCTTGCCCATGGCTTCGATGGTGGCGCCGTGGCGGGGATATTCGTCCGTATCCACGATCACGTCGCCCTTGCGCGACGAGATGGTGACGGGGACGATCTCGTCCTTGAAGCGCCCGGCCTTCTGGGCGGCTTCCGCCTTGTTCTGGGAGGCCACCGCGAAGGCGTCCTGGTCGGCGCGGGTGATCTGGTACTGGCGCGCCACGTTCTCGGCGGTGTTGCCCATGTGGTAGCCGTTGAAGGCATCCCACAGGCCGTCCTTGATCATGGTGTCGGTGAGGTCGAGATTGCCCATGCGGGTGCCGTTGCGCATGTGCGCGGCATGGGTGGACTGGCTCATGGATTCCTGGCCGCCGGCCACCACCAGCGTGCTGTCGCCGGTCTTGATGGCCTGGAAGCCCAGCGCCACGGAGCGCAGGCCCGAGCCGCAGACCTGGTTGACTTCCCAGGCCGGGCTCTCGATGGGGACGCCGGCGGCGATGGAGGCCTGGCGGGCGGGGTTCTGGCCCTGGGCGGCGGTGAGCACCTGCCCGAGGATGACTTCGCTGACGTCCGCGGGGGCAACGCCCGCACGCTCAAGGGCGGCCTTGATGACGATGGCGCCCAGTTGATGCGCGGGGAGGGAGGACAGGGCACCGTTGAAGGACCCTACGGCGGTCCGGGCGGCGCTGACGATGACGACGTCGTCGGTCATGGGCTTCTCTCCTGGGGCGGCCTTAATGCGCCGCACTCGAATGCGGCGCATGGTGGTTGGGTGCCGGACCCGCTGTCAATGATCCAAATCATGGGGTGCACGGACGAGCGCGGCGCATCATGGAACGCGCGCGCCGCACACAAATTGGTAGCCGTGCTGCGGGAAAGGTTCTACCGTGACTACGCCCAAGGGAAGAACGGATGACCGGACAATGGCCAAGACGCAAGAGCCAGTCACCATCAAGAAGTACGCAAATAGACGCCTCTATAACACCGGCACGAGCACCTATGTGACGCTCGAAGACCTCGCCAATATGGTGAAAGAGGGTGAAGATTTCGTCGTCTATGATGCGAAGAATGGTGACGACATTACCCATTCCGTGCTGACGCAGATCATTTTTGAACAGGAAAATAAGGGGCAGAACCTTCTGCCCATCGCCTTCCTGCGGCAGATCATTCGCTTTTACGGCGATAGCATGCAGATGATGGTTCCGCGCTACCTGGAAATGTCCATCGAAAGCTTCACCAAGGAGCAGGGCAAGATGCGCGACCATGTGGCGAAAACCATCACGGGAACGCCATTCAGCGGCTTCGAGGAGCAGGTGCGGCGGAACATGGAAGTGTTCGGCAGCGCCTTCAACATCTTTCTCCCGTTCAAGGGGGAAGGTGAAGTCGCCGGCACCGAGACCCCAGCTCCCGCCGCGCCGGCTCCCACCGGCGCCGATGAGCTGGACGCTCTGAAGCGGCAGATGGCCGACATGCAGCAGAAGCTGGAAAAACTGGTGACCAAGCCCGAGGGCGGCAGCCAGTAGACCCAGCCACCACACCCAGCAGCGGGAGCGATCCTCGCGGTCGCTCCCGCGCTCCCGCGCTCCCGCGAGGCCTGCGTGGTCCTGGAGGCCTGCGGGGACGTCGGGTCCGGTGTGATGGATGACGTCTTGGGCGGTCAGTACCCGCCGGTATGCGGGGGAGCTTCCCGCAAGGGCTGCGCCAAGCCGCTGAGCGCGCCTTGAAAATAATCGCAGCCCCAGTCGAGCAGCATGGCCGCCGAGGTCTCATTCTGCACCCATTCGGCCACGGTCTGGATGCCCAGCTGGTGGGCCAGGGCAAGCAGGGCCTGCACGAACGCGCGGTCGTCCGCGGACTTGATCATGTGCAGCACAAAGCTGCCGTCGATCTTGACGATGTCCACGTCCAACTTGCGCAGATTGCGGAACGAGGTGGCGCCGGCGCCGAAGTCGTCGATGGCGATGCGCACACCGCGTTTGCGTACCATGCTGATGAATTGGCGTGCCGCCGGCAGGTCATCCACGGTAACCGATTCGGTCAGTTCGATGATCAGGCGCCTGCCGATGGTCTCGTCCACGTCGCGGTGGAACAGGCGCATCCAGGCCTCATCGGCAATGGATGACACCGACACATTGACCGACAGGGTCAAGGTGGGATCGCTCCGCATGGCGGCGGCCACTTTTTGCAGGACCGCGCGGTCAAGCCCGCCCATGAGGCCGAGCCGCTCCGCCGCGGCCACCAGGCGCTGGCCGCCGTAGGGATGATGTCCCGGTTCTGCCGGGATTCGCGCCAGGGCCTCGCTGAAGGCCAGGGCGCGGCTCGCCGCATGCACCACCGGCTGTAACGCCACGTGGACGCGGTTTTCATCCAGCGCGTGCACGATCTCGTCGGCCATGCGCAGATTGATGCGTCGCCGGCCCTCGTCATGGCTCGAGCGGTCGTCGAGAAAGAAGCGGCCCCGTCCGCGCTGCTTGGCCCGCTCGTGGGCCTCTTGGAGGCGCGAAACGATCTGATCCGGTTCGAGGCTCGCCTGGGGGGCGCAGATGGCACCGATGGTGACGCTGATCGGGATGGTCCCGGCGCCGGTGGACAGGGGCGTGCCCCGGATCTCCTCGATCAGCGCCTCGCCGAAGCTGGAGACCATGGCCGGCTCGACCGCAGTGACCAGGATGGCGAATTTGTTGCCGGAGAAGCGGACCAGCAGATCTGGCGCCTTCAGCCGCGACCGCAAATGGCCGGCCAGAGAGACGATCAACTGGTCCGCCGCTTCAAATCCAAACCGCTCATTGATGCGGCCCAGATCGTCGAGGCCCACCAGAAACAGCGCCCAGGAGGGATCGTCGGTGCGGCGGATAGCGGTGACTGCGTCCAGCAGGTGGCGGCGGGTGGCGATGCCGGTGAGGGCATCGACGCTCAGGCCTGAGTCCGGCCCAAGGGCGGCGGGCATCAGATGGACGGTGCCGATGGCCCGCGCCGGCTGGCCGTCCGCGCCGGCAAACCAGCGCCCCTGATCTATCGCCCGCATCTCGGCGGCGGAGTCCGTCAGCCGCAGGCGGCAGAGCGCCTCATAGGGAATGCCCGCCGCCTGCGCCGGCCCGGCAAGGGGCTGGAAGGCATGATAAGCCGCCGCGCGGGTCTCGATGCCGCAGGCCTTGAGAAAGTCGCGCCCTTTGGCCAGACGGTGCGCGGCGTCGGCACCGAACACGGCATCAATGTTGGGGCTCCACGTCATCTCATCGCTGGTGAGATCCCAGGCATAGGCCACGCAGCGGCCGGCGCTCAGCGCATCCCATGGGGCGCTCAGGGCCTCGCCGGGGCCTGCGGGAGTCCGTGGGGCCGCCAGCGCCGCCAGGGGCTTTGCATTGCGTCCGCTCACGGTCTCACCTCTGCCTGCCCCCGTGGGGGCGTGTCAGCACTGTCCATCCTACCGAACTTATGGCGCGCTCAAAGGGTTTCATCGGGCAGAGGTACAAGGTGCGGCTACTGGCCCGGGGGCACCACGGAAACATCGCGCTGGGCGACCCGGATCGAGACCGAGAAGCCGGTCAGCACATCCAGCAGCATCACGCAGATGAGCAGCATGAACACCGAGCTGCCCGCCTGCCGCACCATGAGAAATTCAACGATGGCGGCGATCAGCAGCAGCAGCGAGAGCATGTGGTCGATGATTGAGCGGGCCGAGATGCGGGTGGCCTTCATCAGCTCGAAGAACAGCACCAGCAGGCAGAAGGCGGTGAAGGCATCGCTGAGGCTTACCGCCCAGGTGGCGCCGGAGGGCAGCGCGAAGCTGGCCAGCGGGCTGGTCCATTCCAGGCCAGGGGTGATGAAGACGAGAATGTTGTAGATCGCGAGCGGGACGATCAACAGCGGAATCGGGGTCAGCATGGCGCGCTCCTCGGCCGGACGGGTGCAGCCCGCCATGGGGTGGCCCGTGCATATCAGAGCGCGATGGGTCGCACATGCCGGTTAAAAAGTCATGGCAGGCCGTGCCCGCAGAGGTGCGGCGTGAAGACGTCAGACCAGCGGACATGATGAAGGGGTCCGGACAAACGAAAAAAGCGACCGCGAGGGTCGCTTCGTCGTCCTGGAGTCATGTCGTCCTGGAGCCAGATGGCTCCGGCAGATCGGCGCGGACGGCTCAGCCGTCCGCGAACAGATCAGGCCTCGACCTTGGGCTTCAGGATCTGGCGACCGCGATACATGCCGGTCTTCAGGTCCAGGTGATGCGGACGACGCAGCTCACCGGAATCCTTGTCTTCCACATACGTGGGCTGCTTCAGCGCATCCGCCGAGCGGCGCATACCGCGACGCGACGGCGAGGTTTTTCTCTTCGGGACAGCCATTGTCCAAACTCCAGCAAACGTCCGAGTGCCAATGCCTGCCGCGGCGGTTCGCGCAGGCATGCGAAACCAGTTCTCAATTGAGAGGGGCGCCTTATACAGCGTCGCGCGTCGAAGCGGAAGGCCCCTGCCCAGGGAAATACGATATGAGGGCGGATGCGCTGAGCCTGGAACCGGTCTTCAAGGTTGCCAAGATTTTAGAATGCGTCCGCCTTAGATTGAAATCGCGGGGAAAACCGCGATTTCCGATGGGATCGGGCGCGCGAACCCGGTCTCTTCCGCCTCAAGAAAGCCCCCTTGTCAGCGGAGTCAAGCTGCGCGAGGGTGCCGGCCGCCAAGGCGACCCGTTCAACGCGAGGACATTGGATCCCATGATGCGTACCGCTCACACCGCCGCTTTGGCGGTCGCTCTCACCGCTTTTGCCTTCAGCGGCCAGGCGTCCGCCCAGACTCCGGCGCCGAGCGCCACGCCGCCCGCCGCCAGCGCGCCCGCCGCGGCCCCCGCATCCGGCGCCGCCGCCGATCCCGTGCTGGAGACGGTGAACGGCACGCCGATCAAGGCCAGCGAGCTGGCTCTGGCCGAGGAAGACATCGGCGCCGGGCTGCCGCAGGTGCAGGGCGAGGCCCGCAAGGAATATATCCTCTCCTTCCTCACCGACATGACCCTGCTCGCCCAGGCGGCGACCGCGCAGAAGCTCGACCAGACCCCGGAATTCACCAGCAAGATGAACTATCTGCGCACCAAGGCGCTGATGGAGACGCTGATGAGCGCCGAGGCCAAGAAGGCGGTCACCGACGCGGCCAAGCGCAAGACCTATGAAGAGTTCGTGGCCCAGTCCAAGCCCGAGACCGAAGTGCACGCCCGCCATATCCTGGTGGACAGCGAGGCCAAGGCCAAGGAAATCGCCGCCAAGGCCAAGGCCGGCGCCGATTTCGCCAAGCTGGCCAAGGAAAACTCCAAGGACAGCGCCGAGGACGGTGGCGATCTGGGTTACTTCACCAAGGACCAGATGGTGCCGGAATTCGCCGATGCGGCGTTCAAGCTGGACAAGGGCCAGGTGTCCGATCCGGTCAAGACCCAGTTCGGCTGGCACGTCATCAAGGTCGAGGACAAGCGCCAGAAGCCGGTTCCGAGCTTTGAGCAGGTCTCCGACCAGATCGACCAGTTCCTGATCCGCAAGTCGCAGTCGGATCTGGTGACCAAGCTGCGGGCCGACGCCAAGGTGGAAAAGGTGGCGGCTCCCGCTGCCGCGCCCGCCGCCGCCGCCCCCGCTGCTCCGGCGACCCCCGCCGCGCCGAAGTGAGCGTGCGGAACCCGGCGCGATCGCACTGATCCCGCCAATCAGGCCGATCTGGACGGCGCGGCAGCTAAGGCTGTCGCGCCGTCTTTCTGTTCAGAGCCTTCGCTGTGCCCGGCGCCGTAGAGGACGTGATGCACCAGGGCCGGCAGGTCCGCGTCGCGGTCGATCTGCCCGGTGAGCAGGCGCATCCAGCAGAAGCCGAAGATCAGTTCCACCACCGTCGCACAGTCGGCCTGTGACGGCAGCTCCCCGCGGGCGATGCCCCGCGTGATCAGCGCGTGCACATGCTGCTTGCGCTCGGCGAGGAAAGTGGTGAGCAGGGCCAGGGACTGCGGGTCCGACTGCGCCTCGGCGATGATGGAGCGAAAGGCGGGGCCGGCGGGCGTGTCCCGCCAGAAGGCGAACAGCCGCCGCATCACCGCCAGCAGATCACCCTCCAGCGACGCGGTGTCCACCTGAAGCACGGTTTCCTTCTGGCGGGCGTAGACCTCGATCAGGAGAGCTGTCCGGGTGGGCCACCAGCGGTAGACGGTGGGCTTGCCCGCGCCGGCGCGCCGGGCCACCGCCTCGATGGAAAAGCCCGCCAGCCCGCTCTCCGCCAGAATGTCGGCGGCGGCGTCCAGAATGGCGGTGGCGCTCTGCGGATTGCGGCGCCCGCCGATGGAGGTGCGCCGCTTTACGGGGGCTGGTGTGTCCGTGCTCATGGCGATCTCCCCCGGTCGTTGGATTGACATAACGAAACGGGCCGGATAGTTCAAATCCATAATTAGAACGATCCGTTTCGTTTCTTATGACGCGAGAGGTCTCCCATGTCCGGTCATGCTCCTGCCCCGCCGTCCGGTCCGCACGCGCAGCCCCCGGCCGATGGCCCTGCGAGCGGTCATCCGCATCACCGCCTGTCCGCGCCTTGCCGGTTCCGCATCACCCTGGCGGCCTCCCTGGGGGCCTATCCCGTCATCACCCTCATTCTCTATCTCCTCGGCCCGGCCACCGAGGGATGGGCGGTCTGGCAGAAGACCTTGGCCATCGTGCCGGTCATGGTGCCGGCTATGGTTTTCGGCATCATCCCCGCCGTCCACCGGTTCGCCGGTCCCTGGCTGCGGCCGCGGGTGCGGGCGTGACCATGGATGCCCTTGCCTAAGGCGGCGAGGTGCGGCACACCGCTCTCGCCATCACCTCTGGGGGCTATCATGTCCGCGTCCATCTCGCCGCTCGCGCCCAAGTTCATCCCTGAGGTTCCGCCCGTTCCGGGCGTGACGTTCGCCACGGCGGAAGCCGGCGTGCGCTACAAGAATCGCACCGACGTGCTGCTGGTCTCCCTGGCCAAGGGCACGACGGTCGCCGGCGTCACCACTCGCTCCCTATGCCCCTCCGCCCCGGTGGAATGGTGCCGCGAAGCCCTCAAGAAGGGCAAGGCGCGGGGCCTGGTGGTGAATTCCGGCAATGCCAATGCCTTCACCGGACAGAAGGGACGCGAGTCCACAGCGCTCACCGCGGACATTGCCGCGCAGGCCCTGGGCTGCAAGCCCTCCGAGATCTTCCTCGCCTCCACCGGCGTGATCGGCGAGCCGCTGGACGCCACCAAGTTCGTGGGCGTGCTGGATGAGGTGGCCGGCCGTCTGGCGCCGGGGCCGTGGGAAGGCCCGGCGCGGGCGATCATGACCACCGACACCTTTCCCAAGCTGGCCACCGCCCAGGTGCCGTTCGGCAACACCACCGTGACGCTCGCCGGCATCGCCAAGGGCGCCGGCATGATCGCCCCGGACATGGCGACCATGCTGTCGTTCGTATTCACCGATGCCCCGATCGCGGCGCCGGTGCTGCAGAAGCTGCTCTCCAAGCTGGTGGTCAACAGCTTCAACGCCGTCACCGTGGACGGCGACACCTCCACCTCCGATACCTTGCTGTTGTTCGCCACCGGTGCCGCCAGGGCCGCCGGCGCGCCGCTGGTGAAGGATGCTGCCGATCCGGTGCTGCGCGGCTTCCGCAAGGCCCTGAAGACGCTGCTGGGCGATCTGGCGGAGCAAGTGGCCCGCGACGGCGAGGGCGCGCGCAAGCTGGTGCGGGTCAATGTCACCGGCGCGGTGTCCAAGCGCTCGGCGCGGCGCATCGCCTTCTCCATCGCCAATTCGCCGCTGGTGAAGACCGCTGCGGCGGGCGAGGACGCCAATTGGGGTCGCGTGGTCATGGCGGTGGGCAAGGCCGGCGAGCCGGCGGACCGCGATCGCCTGGCCATCTCCTTCGGCCCCTACCGGGTGGCGGCCGATGGCGCCCGCGATCCCGATTATGACGAGGACACGGTGTCCGCCTACATGAAGGGCGACGTCATCGACATCACCGTGGATATCGGCCTCGGCAAGGGCAGCGATCGGGTGCTGACCTGCGATCTCACCAAGGAATATGTGGCCATCAACGGCGACTACCGTTCGTGAAGATCACCCTCGTCGCCGCCTGCGCCTTGGTGGATGCGGATGGCCGGGTGCTGGTTGCCCAGCGCCCGGAGGGCAAGGCGCTGGCCGGATTGTGGGAGTTTCCCGGCGGCAAGGTGGAAGCCGGCGAGCGCCCGGAACAGACCCTGATCCGAGAACTGCACGAGGAACTCGGCATCACCGTGAAGGAGGAGTGCCTGGCACCCCTGACCTTCGCCAGCTACGGCTATGCGGACTTCCACCTGTTGATGCCGCTGTGGATCTGCCGCCGCTGGGACGGGCCGGTCAGCGCGCTGGAGCACAGCGCGCTGAAATGGCTGCGTCCGTCAAAGCTGCGCGACATCCCCATGCCTCCCGCCGACGAGCCGCTGATTCCGGCGCTGATCGACCTACTCGGCCCCTGAGGCGGCGCGCCGTTCGGAACCGGGGGCTGCCGGGGGCCGTTGTGCTGAGGCATATCGGCACTCTGGAGGCTCACGCCATGTCCGTTCGGCTCCAAATCTCGGCGATGCTCTATTTGATGATCCAGGCGGTTCTGTTCGGCGTCGGCGTCATCGTCATTCTCTCCACGCCCCTGGCCTCGCACGCCTTCGCGCTCATTCCGCAGATGACCGTGCTCACAGCCCTGATTTCGCTGCCGCTGGCTTGGTTTCTGGCGCCCCGCGTCCGGTCCATCAGGCAAAACCAGCAGCCCGTCGCCGCCCGACTGTGATCTCGGGCTAAACCACCAGCGGTGCCAGTGCCGTCTTCAGGTGCTCCGGCAGCGGCACCGGGCGGCGCGTGTCGCGGTCCACATAGACGTGGACGAAATAGCCCTGCGCCGAGGCGGTCGCCTCGCCGGCCTTGAAGATCCCGATTTCATAGCGCACCGACGTGCCCCCCAGCCGCGTCACCCGCAGGCCGGCTTCCACCTGCTCGGGGAAGGTGAGGCTGGCGAAGTAGGAGCAGCGGGTTTCCACCACCAGGCCGATGGCGCGGCTCTCATGCGGATTGACACCGTTCGTGCGCATGAGGAACTCCGCGACCACCGTGTCGAAATACGCGTAATAGACCACGTTATTCACGTGTCCATACACGTCCATGTCCGACCAACGGGTGGTGATGGGCAGGAAATGGGGGAAGGACGCGCGGGTGGCGGGGGCCTCGCGCTCGGCCTTCGGCTGGCTCTCGGTGGTGGACATCTGGGGCCTTTGGGGTCGCGCTTCGGTGGGACCGCCCATGCTCACCATTGGCACGATCCGGTCAAGGGTGCTGCCCTATCCCGGCGTCTCGCCCGTGGGCAGCTCCGCGGTGCCCAGCGCATCCGCGAGCCGCATCCGGGCAGAGCCGGGGCGCAAAGGCTTCTGCTGGCTCTCGTGGGGCGCCCAGCCCGACAGCCAGACGATCTCGAACGTGGCCCGCACCCGCCCATCCGGGTCCGAGAAGCGCTCGGCATAGACTTCGGCGGCCCGCAGCAAGGTGGCGCGGCGCAGCGGGGTGCGGCGGCGCTCCACCAGGGCGTTGCTTGCTCCCATGCGCCGCAGGTCCGCCATCAAGGCGAAGGGCGAGCCATAGCGCACCACCACCCGGTCCACATCGGTGACCGGCAGGGCAAAGCCGGCCCGCTGCAACAGACCACCCATGTCCCGCACATCCGCGAACGGTGCCACCCGGGGCGAGACGCCACCGGTGGTCTCGCTCTCGGCGATGGCGAAGGCCTCCCGCAGCTCCGCCAGACTGCCGCCGCCGATGAGGGCGGCGAGGAATAGCCCGTCCGGTTTCAACGCCCGCCGGATCTGGGCGAAGCTGCCCGGCAGATCGTTGACCAGTTGCAGCGAAAGGGCCGAGACCACCAGATCCAGAGCGCCCTCGCCGAACGGCAAGGCTTCCTCGTCCACCACCACTGCCGGCCGGCGCTGATCGAGGCCGGCGAGGAGCGGGGCTGCGGCGACCAGGCTCGCGACGCCGGGATGGCCGGTGAGCGCGCGGGCGACCGCATCGGTGGCGGTGCCCAGATCCACCCCATGGATGAAGCGGCGCTTGATGGTTGAGAGGCGCTCGGCCATGTCCTCGGCGGCGCGTTCCAGCAGGAAATCCACTGGCCCCAGGCGATGGGCGCGGGCAAGGCGGCGGCGCAGCAAGGCGCGATCAAAGACGATCGGGTGACTCATGTCCCGCATATAAGCGGTCCTCCGGCCAAACGCATCCGGATTAGGGGCAGACCGACAGTTCCACCGGATCGGCACCGGGGGGCAGCAGGTCGCTCATGGGGCGGCAGGTGCCGTCCTGGCACACCTGCCAGTCCGCCGTGGCGCCGGAGCGGCGCAGCACCGCCCGCGGCAGCGGCGCCATCACCGGGTGGGAGACATAATGATCGCCCACCCGCATCGCGTCCGCCGGTGGCTCCATGCCGGCGCCCGAGCCCTGGATGCGCATTTCGGCGATGGTCAGCCCCTGCGGCGTGGCATGCCAGTCCTCGGCCCAGGAGGTTTTCTGGACCGAGTGGGTCCACATCAGGGTGATGGCCGCCGCCAGCTTGATGGTGACGCCCGCCCCCGACAGACAGATGAGGCTCACGGCGCAGAAGCCGGCGCCCGGCGCACCTGCATCAGATGCCAAGTGAGGAAGGCGGCGAGCAGCGCGAAGGCCGCCAGATCCGAACTCGGTAAAGCGGCCACGAACAGGAAGGCCGCCACCGCCGCCACCATGCGCTCCAGAATGCTCAGCGGCCCGAACAGCCAGCCGATGGCGATGGCGCCCAACAGGCCGATGACGATGCAGGCCTTGGTGGTCACGTAGGCCACTTCGACCCAGTAGCCATATTGCGCGGCGATCTCGCCGCCCTGCTGCAGCATCAAGGTGGGCTCGTACACGGCCATGACCGGAATGAGGAAGCCGGCCAAGGCGATGCGGCATGCCTGCCAGCCGATGGCATCGGGCGAGGCCTTGGCAATGGGGGCCGCCGCCAGGGCGGCGAGGGCCACTGGCGGTGTCAGATCGGCGATGATGCCGTAATAGAACACGAACATGTGGCTGACGATGAGCGGCACCCCCAGCGTCAGCAGGGCCGGCGCGGCCAGCGAAGCGGTGATAATGTAGGTGGGGATGGTGGGAATGCCGGTGCCCAGGATGATGCTGGTGACGATGGTCAGCAGCAGCGAGAGCGCCAGCGACTCCTTGCCGATGGATACCACCCAATTGCCGAAGATGGTGGCGGTGCCGGTAAGCGTCAGTACGCCGATGACCGTGCCGACGATGGCGCAGGCCATGCCCACTGGCAGGGCCTGACGGGCGCCTTCCGCGAGGCCGTCGCGGCATAGCGCCAGGGTGGCACGGCCGCCACGGCTGACGAGATTGCCGAGAATCAAGGCCAGCACCAGGGCGACCACCACCAGGACGCCCAGCTGAAAGAAGGTGGCGCAGACCAGCCCCACCACCACCCAGAAGCCGAGCCGCACCATGGGATGGCCCATGGCGGCCGCAAGGCTCTGGCCGAGGATCAGAACGACGGTGAGGGCGAGGCCCACGGCGCCAGCGAACAGCGGCGTGTAGCCGGCGAACAAGAGATAGACCAGCACCGCCAGCGGCAGCAGCAGGTACCAGCCGCGCCGCAGGGCCGGCAGCACCTTGGGCACCGCGTCCTTGGGGATGCCGGTGAGGCCGCGCTTGCCCGCCTCCAGATGCACCATCCAGAAGGCGGAGGCGAAATAGAGGATGGCGGGAATGATCGCCGCCTTGACGATGGCGGCATAGGGCACGCCGATGGTCTCGGCCATGATGAAGGCCACCGCCCCCATCACCGGCGGCATCAGCTGGCCGCCCATGGAGGCCGTTGCCTCCACCCCGCCGGCGAAGGAGGAGCTGTAGCCGAACCGTTTCATCAGCGGGATGGTGAACTGGCCCACGGTGACCACATTGGCGACGCCGGAGCCGGAAATGGTGCCCATGAGCGCGGACGAAAACACCGCCACCTTGGCCGGTCCGCCACGGGCGCGGCCAAACAGGCCGAGGGCAATGTCATTGAACAATTGGATCATGCCGGCCCGTTCCAGGAAGGTGCCGAACAGGACGAACAGGAAGATGTAGGTGGCGGAGACCGCGATTGGCACGCCGTAGATGCCTTCGGTGCCGAAGGACATCTGCTCGATGATCTGCTCCAGCGAGTAGCCGCGATGGTCGAACGGGGCGGGCAGATATTGGCCGAACAAGCCATAGGCCAGGAAGCCGCCGCAGATCAGCGGCAGGGCGGGGCCCATCATCTGCCAGGAGATTGCGAACACCACCACGATCAAAGCGATGCCGACCACGAAGTCCATCTGCGAGATGTCGCCGGCCCGCAGGATGAGGTCGTTATAGAAGATCCACTGGTAAAGGCCGGTGCCAAACCCAACCAGCCCCAGTGTCCAACCCACGGTCAGCGTCAGGGGATTGGTGGCGCGATGATTGGCGATCAAGGCTGAAGCGATCAGGCACAGGAAGCCCACATGCAGGGCGCGGATCACCTGGCTCGGCAGGATGGCGTAGGTGGAGACGAACAATTGATAGACCGAGAAGGCGATAGCGATCGCGAACAGGATCGTGCCCTTCATCCCGCTGCCGAAACCGGGCGGCAGGCCGTGCTCCATGTCGTCGATGGGCGCGAAGGCCTGGGGCGGGGCGATGACCTCACTGGCGGTTCCACTTGGCACGCTCATCGTTCGCTCGCTCCAGGCGATGAGGGGGGCGGACCCGCGTCCTGCGTCATCCCTCGCAATGCGATCCGGCACCGGGCCGGTTCAGGCGAATGCAAAAGGGGCCGGCGCGCGCCGGCCCCTGGCGACCCTCAGGGGGTCACGCCCTTTTCCTTGAAATAGCGCTCGGCGCCGGGGTGGAACGGCACCGGCGAGCCCTTCATGGCATCCTTGAGGCTGATGGACTTGGCGGCCACATGGGCGGCCTGGAGGTCGGACAGATTGTCGAAGATGGCCTTGGTCAAAGCGTAGACCTCCACCTCCTTCATATCCTCCCGCACCACCAGGAAGTTTGGCACCGCCGCGGTGGGGATTGCCGTGTCCTGGCCGGTATAGGTGCCGGCGGGGATCACGGCTTTCAGATAAGGTGTGCCCACCTTGTCCACGAGGGCATTGGGGATCTCCACCACGGTGATCTCCACGGCGGTGGCCAGGTCCTTGATGGACGACACGCCAAGGCCGGCGGACTGCAGCGTCGCATCCAGCTGGCGGTTCTTCATCAGCTCGACGGATTCGGCGAAGGGCAGATATTCCACCTTGCCGAGATCCTCATATTTGAGGCCGGCGGCATTGAGGATGGCCCGCGCGTTCAGCTCGGTGCCGGACTTGGGGGCGCCGACGGAAAGGCGCTTGCCCTTCAGATCGGCGATGGTCTTGATGCCGCTGTCCTTGGCGGCGACGATCTGAATGTAGTTGGGGTAGATGGCGGCCATGGCCCGCAGCTTCTTGAGCGGCGCCTTGAAGCCGGCGTCTTCCTTGCCGGCCCAGCCGTCCGCGAGGCTGTCCGCGAGCGTGAAGCCAATCTCGCCCTTGCCCTGTTGGATCAGGATCAGATTTTCCACCGACGCCTTTGTCGCCTGCACCGAGGGGCGGGCATCGGGCACCTTGTCGGAGATGATTTTGGCGATGGCGACGCCCAGCGGGTAATAAACGCCGGAGGTTCCTCCGGTCAGCACATTGACGAATTCCGCCTTGGCGGCGATTGGCGCAAACGCCAGGGTTGCTGCGAACGTGGCAAGGGCGAGCTTCTTCATGGGCGATCTCCCAGTGTCATTTTTCAGTTTTTTATTAGGACTGAGGCTATCGCCTGCGCGGCCAAAGGCTAGCGGGTTTTGTCGGCGCTTCGACTATTTTCCAATGGGGTTATCTTCCGCTGGGGGAGGTCTGAGGCGCATTGGGGCGTGCCGGACGAGAGGCACGCCCGCCGTTGCCCCCCACGCATGGGCGCGCTAGTGATGGCATAAAGTATACAAGAGGAAACGCCATGCCGTCCGATCGGGATCTCCTGCTTGCCCTGTTCGATGTCGCGTTGAACGCGGCGCTGCCTGAGGGCAAGTTCGAGGGCCGTTTGCCGCCGCCGCCGAAGGGGCGGACCATCGTGCTGGGTGCCGGCAAGGCCTCCGCGCGGATGGCGCGCGCGTTCGAGGCGGCCTGGGGCCGCCCGTGCGAGGGGCTGATCGTGACCCGCTACGGTCATGGCTGCGAAACTCAATATGTGGAGATCGTCGAGGCCGCCCATCCGGTGCCCGATCAGGCCGGCTTCGATGCCGCTGGGCGCATCCTGGAGCTGGCCCGCTCTGCCGGGCCAGACGATCTGGTGATCTGCCTGATGTCCGGGGGCGCCTCGGCCCTGCTCACCCAGCCCGCCGAGGGGCTCACGCTGGCGGACAAGCAGGCGCTGAACACCCAGTTGCTGAAGTCCGGCGCGCCCATCGGGGTGATGAACCGGGTGCGCAAGTCCATGTCGGCCATCAAGGGCGGACGGCTGGCGGCGGCCATCGCCCCGGCCCGGTGCGTGACCTATCTGATCTCCGATGTGCCGGGCGATGATCCCGGCGCGATCGGCTCCGGCCCCACCATTCCCGAGGCGTCGGATCCCGAGGAGGTGCTGCGCCTGATGGCCGCCTATGGCATCGCCGTGACCCCGCATCTGGAGCAGGTGATCCGCGGCAATCTTGTCTCCGGCGATCCCCTGCCGGGGCAGGAGGTGCATATGATCGCCACCCCACTGATGGCGCTGACGGCGGCGGAAACCCTTGCCCGCAGCCATGGCCTGACCCCGCTCATCCTTGGCGATGCCATCGAGGGCGAAGCGCGGGAGGCGGCCACCGTGTTCGCCGGCATCGCCCGTTCCGCGGCGGTGCACGGCCTGCCGGCGGGTGCGCCCTGCGTGCTGCTGTCCGGCGGCGAAACCACGGTGACGGTGCGCGGCAAGGGCCGGGGCGGCCGGAATGTGGAGTTTCTTCTGGCCCTGGCCATCGCGCTGAAGGGCGAGGCCGGCGTCAGTGCCATCGCCTGCGATACAGACGGGGTGGACGGCACCGAGGACAATGCCGGTGCCTGGTTCGACGCCAGCGTGCTGGAGACGGCGCGGGCGCAGGGCGTCTCGCCGGAGGCCTTCCTGGCCAATAATGACGGCTACAGTTTCTTCCAGGCGCTGGATCGGCTGGTGATCACCGGGCCCACCCTCACCAACGTCAACGATTTCCGCGCCATCCTCATCCGGCGTTAAGCCTGCGACGAATATGGACATGATGCTGCGGCGCAGCAGGGGCGCGAAAAGCGCATGGCAGTTGGTTTCAATTGCTGCATCAATGGCTTGCTATGTGGAAAGCAAATCTTTGCACGGCAAAGGGTCGTGGAGGTAAGGTCAGCACGCTTGACCTTTGCTGCATTGCAACTAGATAAGAGGAGAGATGCGAGGGGGATCTGGCGACGAATATACAGGAGTACCATCATGAATGAAGAGCGCGCCCCGGGCATCATCCGCAAGCTGTGGCCCGGCGAAGTTCAGATCTTTCGTGACCATCTCCTGCGTCTGGATGTGGAAACCCGTCGCAGCCGGTTCGGATCGGCCGTTGGCCCCGAATTCATCGAGCATTATGCCGGTCGCGTGTTCCGCTCCGGCGCCGTGATCCACGGGTGCTTCGTGGACGGCATTCTGCGCGCCGCCGCCGAACTGTATCCCTTCTCCGAAATCCTGCCCAGCGAGGCCGAGGCGGCCTTCAGCGTCGAGGCCGGTTTTCAGAATCTCGGTCTTGGCACTTTGCTGATGCGCCGCACGGTTCTGGCCGCCCGCAACCGCGGCATCCGCACCCTCTATATGAGCTGCCTGGCCCGCAATCGCCGCATGCAGCAGATCGCCCGCAAGTTCGACGCCGACCTCACCTTCCACACCGATGAAGTGGTGGCGGAACTGAAGGCGCCGTTCCCGTCCGCCTCGTCTTTGGCACGGGAAGCCATGGCCGACGCCCAGGGGGTGGCCGGGGCGCTGTTCCAGGCGCAATGGAGCGCCGGGCAACGCGTGCTGAACATGGTTCTGAGCCCCGCCAACGCCGCCTGATCAGCGCCGTTCGGACGGTCGATCCGTGCGCGCCGGTCTGCGCGCACGGCGCCGTTCAATGCACCGGCGTCTTCGACAGCAGATTGACGATGAGCACGCCGGCGATGATGAGGCCCATGCCGATCACGCCCGCCAGATCCAATACCTGTCCGTACATGGCCCAGGCGATGGCTGCTACCAGAACGATCCCGACACCCGACCAGGTGGCATAAGCGATGCCCACCGGAATGGTCTTCAGGGTGTAGGACAGGCACACGAAGGCGATCGCATAGCCCAGGATCACCAGCAGTGACGGCCAGAGCCGGGTGAAGTTTTCCGCCGACTTCAGCATGGTGGTGGCGAGCACTTCGGCGACGATGGCGATGCCAAGCAGGATATAGGTCATCGCGCACCTGACGCGTGCACGGGGCGCCACGTCAATCCCAATCCAGCAACAAGCGGTCCGGGAAATACCGGGGTTGCGCCACGGGCGTCGGTGGCGCCATACGCGGCGCCATGACGCTGGATCTGGCCTTCGTTCTTTCGGTCGCGGCGCTGCTGAGTGTTCCGGGACCGACCAATACGCTGCTCGCCGCTGCCGGGGCCGCGGGCGGGCCGCGGCATGCGGTGCGGCTGGTGCCGGCGGAATTGGCCGGCTATCTCGTTACCATCGGGCTGCTTTGCACCTTGGTCGGCCCGCTTGTGGCGGGCCACGCCACGGTCCTGATGGCGTTCCGGCTGGCGGCGGCGGTCTATATCGCGGTGTCTGCGGTCGGCCTCTGGCAACCGGCCGCGGGCGTTGCTGGGACTGCGCCCGCCGCCATCGGGCCGCACAAGGTATTCGTGGCCACGCTGCTCAATCCCAAGGGACTGATCTTCGCCTTCGTGATCTTCCCCAAGGGTGGGCTGGCGACGTTGCCGCCGGCTCTCGCGGTGTTCAGCGCGGTGCTGCTCGTCATCGGTACCGGCTGGGTATTGCTGGGCCATCTTATCGCCCGTTCCGCCGGGCGGTTCGCGACGCCGCGGGGCATTTCCCGCAGCGCCGCCGTGGCGCTGGGGGTTTTTGCGCTCATTCTGCTCGGCTCGGCGCTGGCGCCGGTGGCCGGCCCGCTGTTCAGCCCAGCGCCCTGAGGTGGCGCATGGGCCGCCCCGGTGCCACCGCCTGCGCGGCGGCGACCATGGCAGCGGTATCGATGCCGTGGTGGCGGTAGAGATCCTGCAGCGTTCCGGTCTGGCCGAAATGCTCCACGCCCAGCGCCCGCACCCGGTGGCCGTGCACCGAGCCCAGCCATCCCAGGGTGGCCGGGTGGCCGTCGATCACCGTCACCAGTCCGCAATGACGGGGCAGGGGCGCCAGTAGCCGTTCCACATGGCTCTGGGCATTGAGGACGCCATGCTCACGGGCGCGGGCGGCGGCGGTCCAGCCGGCATTGAGACGGTCGGCGGAGGTCACCGCCAACAGGCCCACATCACGGCGGTCCTCGGCAATCAGGCCCACCGCCTCGATGGCCTCCGGCGTCACCGCACCTTGGACCGCGATCACCACCTCGGCATTGGGGCCGGGCTCCCGCAGCCAATAGGCGCCATCCACCATGTGCCGCTTCTGGGTGTCGGTGAGCGTGCGCTGCGGCTGGGCCAGGGGGCGAGTGGACAGGCGGAAATAGACTGAGCCGCCGGTGGCATCCCGCAGCCAGTTGTGGTCCTCGTCCGGTCCCGCGCCTTCACGCTGCACATAGTCGAAGGCAAATCCCATCAGTACCGCCAGTTCATCGACGAACGCCGGCTCGAACGAGGCAAGCCCGTCCTGCGCCATGCCGATGAGCGGGGTGGAGATGGATTGATGCGCGCCGCCTTCGGGCGCCAGCGTGATGCCCGAGGGGGTCGCCACGACGATGAAGCGGGCGTCCTGGTAGCAGGCATAGTTCAGGGCATCGAGGCCGCGGCAGATGAACGGGTCGTAGAGCGTGCCGATGGGAATGAGACGCGCGCCGAACAAGGAATGCGAGAGGCCCAGCGCCGAGAGCATGAGGAACAGGTTCATCTCGGCGATGCCCAGTTCCAGATGCTGCCCCTTGGGGGAGAATTCCCAGTTGAAGGTGGAGGGAATGCGCTCGCGCTTGAACACGTCGATCAGCTCGCGCTGGGCGAACAAGCCGCGCCGGTTCACCCATGGGCCGAGATTGGTGGAGACCGTCACATCCGGCGAGGTGGTGACGATGCGTCCGGCCAAGGCGCTGTCGCCGCGGGCCATCTCCTGCAGGATCAGGCCGAAGCCCGCCTGGGTGGAGAGGCTGGGATTGGGCGGCGTCACCAGGGCCGGCACCGGCAGGGCCGGATCGGACAGGCGCCGGGTGCCCTCGCGCCGGAACGGCACCTTCGCCAGGAAATCGCGGAGCGTGGCCTGCGGCAGCGCCAACCCTTCGAACGGCTCCCATTCGTGGCCGGGGCGCACGTTCATGGCGGCGCGCAGGGTTTCCACCTGGGCCGGGGTCATGAGGCCGGCGTGGTTGTCCTTGTGTCCCGCCAGCGGCAGGCCGAAGCCTTTCACCGTGTAGCAGAGGAAGCAGACCGGGCGGTCGTGATCGATGGCGTCGAACGCTTCCATCACCGTGGGCAGGTCATGGCCGCCCAGATTGGTCATCAGCGCCGAGAGTTCCGCATCGGAGCGCCGCTCAATGAGCGCAGTCACATCGCCCTGGTCGCCGAGATCATCCAACAGGCGCTTGCGCCAGGCGGCGCCGCCCTGGAAGGTCAAAGCGGAATATTCGCCATTGGGGCAGGTGTCGATCCAGGCCTTCAGCCGGGCGCCGCCCTGCTCGCGGAAGGCCGCCTGCTGCAGCGAGCCGTATTTCAGCACCACCACCTGCCAGCCCATGGCTTCGAAAATGCCGACGAAGCGCTCGTACAGGCCCTCGCGCACCACCGCGTCGAGGCTCTGGCGGTTGTAGTCCACGATCCACCAAGTGTTGCGCACATCGTGCTTCCAGCCCTCCAGCAGGGCTTCGAACACATTGCCTTCGTCCAGTTCCGCATCGCCCACCAAGGCGATCATGCGGCCCTCGGGGCGCCCCTGCGGGCCGAGGCCATGGGCGCGCACATAGTCCTGCGCCAGGCTGGCGAACAGCGTCTGGGCCACGCCCAGTCCCACCGAGCCGGTGGAGAAATCCACGTCGTCGGTATCCTTGGTCCGGGAGGGGTAGGACTGCGCGCCCTTATAAGCGCGGAACGCCTCCAGCTTCTCGCGCGTTTGGGCGCCGAGGAGATATTGGATGGCGTGGAAGATCGGGCTGGCGTGGGGCTTGACCGCCACCCGGTCCTGCGGCCGCAGGGTGTGGAAATACAGCGCCGTCATGATGGTGGCGAGCGAGGCGGACGAGGCTTGGTGCCCGCCCACCTTCAGGCCGTCGGACGACGGACGCAGATGGTTCGCATTGTGGATGGTCCAACTGGCCAGCCACAGGACTTTGCGCTCCAATGCGCTGAGGATTTCCAGGTCCGACGATGCACGCAAGTCTGCCTCCCGAGGGTCGATCTCTTGGGTCGCTCGACCGGTGATGATCTTACCTGCGTTGGGGCGGGCATTTTTGCCGAATTGACCTTCAGTGCGCATGAATTTTAGGAAACGGTTCGAATTAATAGGTCTGAAGCAGATAAAAAATCCATTTCGCGGCAGGTGCTGTCATCCATCCCAAGCCCTGGACCAGCGCCGCCGCGCAAACCGGGTGGTCTTGGAAGCGCCCTCCGGCCTACGCTTGCCCCGCACAGGAGACCCATCCATGACCATTCGCGTCGGCATTGGCGGCTGGACCTTCGAGCCTTGGCGGGGGAGCTTTTTTCCCGCCGGCCTGCCCCATGCGCGCGAGCTGGATTATGCAAGCCGCCACGTCACCACCATCGAGGTCAACGGCACCTTCTACCGGACCCAGACGCCCAAGACCTTCGCGAGCTGGGCGGCGCAGGTGCCGGATGATTTTGTCTTCGCCCTCAAGGCCCCGCGCTATGCCACCAACCGCCGGGTGCTGGCGGAGGCGGGGGAGAGTATTACGCGCTTCGTGGACAGTGGGCTGGCGGAACTCGGCGACAAGCTGGGGCCGATCAACTGGCAGTTCGCGCCGACCAAGACGTTTGATCCCGATGACTTTGCCGCCTTCCTGGCCCTGCTCCCAGGCGGCGTGGCCGGGGTAAAGCTGCGCCATGCGGTGGAGGTCCGGCACGCCAGCTTCTGCACTGCGGAATTTGTGGCCCTGGCCCGCGCCCACGCCGTGGCCATTGTCTATGCCGATGATGACGACCACCCCGCGATCGCCGATGCCACGGCCGATTTTGCCTACGCCCGCTTGCAGCGCGCCCGGGAGGACGAGCCCAACGGCTATGACGACGCCACGTTGAAGGCGTGGCAGGGGCGGGCGCAGGTCTGGGCCGAGGGCCGGATTCCCGACGATCTGGCGGTCTATGGCGACCCGGGCCCCGGCACGCCCGCCAAGCGGAAAGGCGGCACGGGGCGGCGGGACGTGTTCCTCTACATGATCAATGGCGCCAAGGTGCGTGCGCCTGCGGCCGCACAGGCCCTACTTGCGCTTCTCGCCGACAGCGTGGATGCCCAGCGTGTCCGATAGGCGCGCCATGATGGCGAACATCAGGGCAGTGGACCAGCCGAACAGCAGCATGCCGTTCGCGGCTGTTATCGGCCCCAGCAGCCGCCAGCGGTGCGTGGGCAGCAGATCGCCATACCCCAGCGTGGTGAAATTCACGAAGGCCAGATAGTAGGAATCCAGATCATTGGTCACGCCGCCCACCAGCACGTAGGCGCTGGCCCAGACGGCCACTTCCAGCAGATGAGCAAAGGTCAGGATCGCCCCGGTCAGCATCATGCCGAGCAGCAGGCTGCGCATGGGGTGGCGTACCCGCACCCGCCGCGACAGCGCGAGCATGGCGCGCACCAGGAACACGCTGGCCAAGGCGTGCATCGCCACGGTGAGGAGGCTCACCATGATCCCGTATAGCAGCTCTCCCGACATGGTCTGGGCTCCGATCACGCTGCGCTGTCCCTGTCCTGTGGCGTCGGGCCGGTCATGGAACCCGATCAGGGGAACCGCAAGGCAGGAATGCGGCGGCATCGGTGCATTTTTTTCATTTGGTGCGGGAACCAACGGCGGGGGCCCGCGTTAAACCCCAATATTGCCGCGTCGACACCGCTCAACGGTTCCACGCAGGGGCGGTGGGCGCGACCTCGAAGGAGGATGCCATGCCCGAGCCGATGTCTCATCCGATCAAGCCGGTCAAACTGCAATACTGGTCCAGATCCCATGCGGTGGGCGCGCCGGAGGGGTGGCCCGAGCCCTATGGGTTCGATACGGTCGAAGATGCGGTTGCCTTCGCCATGACCCAATCGCCCGCTAATCGTGAGCTGGCTTGGCTCCGTACCGAGCGCGGCGAGGTGCTCAAGCCGGACCAGATCTATCGCCGCTGGGCGCTGCGACAGGGCTGAAATCCGATGGTGCGGCCCGTCCGCGGGGTGCCATTGGGGCGTATCGGCGGTCAAAACTGCGTGCGGCGTTGATCTTCCTGCGTCATCGTGTATTTTGCGCCGCAAAATTCCGGCAAGCGGGTCCGAGACATCGGGCCCGCGTTTTGGTGTTTAGGACCTCATGGAACTCCGCAATATCGCGATCATCGCCCACGTCGACCACGGCAAGACCACGCTGGTGGACAAGCTCCTCCAGCAATCGGGCTCGTTCCGTGACAACCAGCGCGTTGCCGAGCGCGTGATGGACTCCAACGACCTCGAAAAAGAACGGGGCATCACCATTCTCGCCAAGGCGACGTCGGTGGTTTGGAACGACATCCGCATCAATATCGTCGACACCCCGGGCCATGCCGACTTCGGCGGCGAGGTGGAGCGCATCCTGTCCATGGTGGACGGCGCCATCGTGCTGGTGGACGCCGCGGAAGGCCCCATGCCGCAGACCAAGTTCGTGGTCGGCAAGGCGCTGAAGATCGGCCTCAAGCCCATCGTCGCCATCAACAAGGTGGATCGTCCAGACGGTCGCCCGCAGGAAGTCATCAACGAGGTGTTCGACCTGTTCGCGGCGCTGGACGCCAATGACGAGCAGCTCGACTTTCCGATCCTGTACGGTTCCGGCCGCGACGGCTGGATGGCGCTGACCCCGGAAGGTCCGAAGGACCAGGGCCTGCGCCCGCTGTTCGAGACGGTGGTGAAGCATGTGCCCCCGGCCCATGTGGACGACGCGCCGTTCCGCATGCTCGGCACCCTCTTGGAAGCCAACCCCTTCCTCGGCCGCATCATCACCGGCCGCATCTCGTCCGGCTCGGTGCGTCCGAACCAATCCATCAAGGTCATCGACCGCGAGGGCAATCTGGTGGAGACCGGTCGTGTCTCCAAGATCCTGGCCTTCCGCGGCATCGAGCGTTCGCCCATCGACATCGGCGAGGCGGGCGACATCGTCTCCATCGCCGGTCTGGTGAAGGGCTCCGTGGCCGATACCTTCTGCGATACGTCGGTGGATACGCCGATCCAGGCGCAGCCCATCGATCCCCCCACCGTGACCATGTCGTTCCTGGTGAATGACAGCCCGCTGGCCGGCACCGAAGGCGACAAGGTGACCAGCCGCATGATCCGCGACCGCCTGTTCAAGGAGGCCGAGGGTAACGTCACGCTGAAGATCGAAGAGTCTGCTGACAAGGATTCGTTCTTCGTCTCCGGCCGCGGCGAACTGCAGCTGGCGATCCTGATCGAGACCATGCGCCGGGAAGGCTTCGAACTGGCCGTGTCGCGTCCTCGCGTGGTGTTCTCGCAGGGCGAAAACGGCGAGATGCTCGAGCCCATCGAAGAAGTCGTCATCGACGTGGACGAGGAATATTCCGGCACCGTGGTGCAGAAGATGTCCGAGCGCCGCGCCGAGATGGTGGAGATGCGGCCCTCCGGCGGCAATCGCCAGCGCCTCCTGTTCCACGCCCCCACCCGCGGGCTCATCGGCTATCAGTCGGAACTGCTGACCGACACCCGCGGCACCGCGATCATGAACCGCCTGTTCCATTCCTATCAGGCGTTCAAGGGCGAGATCCCGGGCCGGGTCAACGGCGTGCTGATCTCCAACGAATCCGGCGAAGCGGTGGCTTATGCCCTGTGGAACCTGGAAGATCGTGGTCCGATGATCATCGAGCCCGGCTGGAAGGTCTACCAGGGCATGCTGATCGGCATCCACAACCGGGATAACGACCTGGAAGTGAACGTGCTGAAGGGCAAGAAGCTCACCAACATCCGCACCACCTCCAAGGACGAGGCGGTGCGCCTGACCCCGCCGATCCGCATGACGCTGGAGCGGTCGCTGGCCTGGATTCAGGACGACGAGCTGGTGGAAGTCACCCCCAAGTCCATCCGCCTGCGCAAGCGCTGGCTGGACCCGAACGAGCGCAAGCGCAATGAGCGCAAGCGCGAGAGCGAAGTGGCCTGATCGGCCAGCGCTTTCCCTCCCGTCCATAGAAAAGCCCCGGCGCCTTGCGCCGGGGCTTTTTCATTTGGGCCGGATGGTGGATCGGGCGCGGACCCTCGCGGCGTCTCAGGGGGCCAGGGAGGCCCGCTGGGCCACCGCAGCCTGACCGTGCAGGGCGAGCCGCTCCTGGGTCATGCGCGCGCGCAGCATTGCCCGCTTGTCCCGCGCCATGCCCGGAATGAGGAAAGCGTCCACCAGCAGCCAGATCAGCCCGATGGCGATGAAATAGCTGAGGATTTGCAGGATCGCGCTGACCGGGCGCCCCAGATAGAAGCGGTGGGCGGAGACAATGCCCAGGAAGAACCAGAACAGATAGGCCAGCACCAGGCTCGGCCCCTCATTGGTCACCCGCGTCTCGATCAGGATCTGCTCGTTGATGTCGAGCGCACTGGGGTCGTTGGTCATACATCTGTTCTCCCGCCGCGACCCCCGCCGGGATCCATCTGCCGCTTCTCGCGTGCGGCGGCCATGTTGGCAAGGGTGCGGCGCGGGGAAGGTCCGCGGCTCCGGCCACAACGGATGCGAATCACGGCGGCTGCCCCTAGGTGAGAAACGCACTGCGGTCTGTCGCCGGCGGAGGCTGCCATTTTGGAACGACTTGGCACCGCATCCGTTTCGTGCACAGGGGCCGTCTGCGCGCGCGCCCTCTTGCCGCCACAGGGCTTCTCTCCTGTGGCCCCCTTGCGCTTGTGCTGAGCCGCCTCATCAACCTCTGTCAGTTCGGAACGAGGGTCCGTTGACAGTGACCCAAAGCCCTCCTACCACTGATAGGCCGGCCGGTTTGCAAGAACAGAGGCGCGGGTGGAGGCACTCCCTTCGCCCCGCCCAACGAGGATCAAATCGCATGGCTCTTCGTGTCTCGGGTAAGAACATCGATGTCGGTGACGCCCTTCGGCAGCGACTGTCGGACCGTGTTTCCGAGATGGTCGGCAAATATTTCGATGGCGGATGGTCAGGCCACGCCACCGTTTGCCGCGAAGGCTCCGGATATCGCTCGGAGCTGCTTCTCCATCTGGATTCCGGCGCCAATCTCCAAGCTCAGGGCAATGCACAGGACCCCAGTGCCTGCGCCGACGCGGCCATGGACAAGGTCGAAAAGCGCCTGCGCCGCTACAAGCAGCGGCTGAAGGATCGCCACGGCCACGGCAACAACGGCCACAGTGCCGAGAGCTATGCGGCGCAAAGCTACGTGCTGGACGCGGCGCCGCTGGTTGAAACCGAAGACGAACTGGAAGGCTGGAGCCCCACCGTGGTGGCCGAGCAGGTCACCCGGCTGAACTCGCTTTCGGTGCGCGACGCGGTGGTGGAGCTGGAGGTCACCGGCGCCTCGGTGGTGGTGTTCCGCCACGCTGGCCATGGTCGCGTCAGCGTGGTCTATCGCCGGGCCGACGGTCATGTGGGCTGGATCGACCCATCCGCTCCCGCCGTGGAAAGCCATTGACCGAAGATAGGGCTTGGGACTAGAGCATGGTGCCGAATAGGGGATACTGCCTTTCGGGCGACACCATGCTCTCGTTTCCAGAGTAGAGACGGTCTAAGAGTTTAGGTTGAATGAACCTGAAATCATCCGGCTCTCGCGTCCGCCGCCATCCTTTGTCCGTCTTGGCCAGCTTTCGCCAGGGATTTTACTGAATGCCCCTTGCCGATCTCGTGGCCCGCGATGCGGTCTTCCCCTCTTTGAGGGCAAGCAGCAAGAAGCAGGCGCTCCAGGAACTGGCGCAGCACGCCGCAGCGCTTATCGGTCGCGACCAGCGCGAAATCTTCGAGACGCTCCTTCAGCGGGAGCGCCTCGGCTCGACCGGCGTGGGGAATGGCATTGCCATCCCCCACGGCAAGCTGCCGCGCCTCGACAAGCTGTTCGGCGCCTTCGCCCGGCTGGAAAAGCCGATCGATTTCGAGGCCTTGGACGGCGAGCCGGTGGATCTGGTGTTCCTGCTGCTGGCGCCCGAAGCGGCCGGAGCCGATCATCTCAAGGCGTTGGCGCGGGTGGCCCGCATGTTGCGGGATCCCACCATTGCGGACAAATTGCGCGGCACCCGGGATGCGGGCGCCATCCATGCGCTGCTGACCACCACGCCGGCTTCCGACGCCGCCTGAGCCTGCAAGGGCCTTTCTGGCCGCGGGAGTGTGCGCGTCGATCTCGGCGCGTCGCCTGTTCCCTTCACCTGCGAGGCGGCAGGGATGGGCCTCAAGGCGTCCATTGCTCAAGGCATCCGCGATCAGACAGAGACAGCTGTGATGCCTTCGCAGGCGGCCTCTGACGTCGCGCGAGGTATTTAAATACCTCACGCTCGACGCGAACAGAATCGATCCGGTCCATCGCCCTGGCGTACACGCATCAGGCGCCGCGCCCGCCCTCCGAAGAGGTCGCGCGCCGCCTGTGCGGGAGATCAGTGAAGGCTGACGGTAATCAGTTCATGCTCGGATGCATTGGCCAACGCCGCTTCTCGGCTGTCGGTGAGCATAATGGGCGTGCCATCGGCCGCGTGGAGCGTGAACAGCGTCAGCCCCGGCGCGATCTCAGGGGCCTGGGGAAACAGCCGCTGCACGTCCTCGGAGCGGATGGTCCGCACATAGGCCAGCTCGCCGCCGCCAAGTGCCGCCAATCCCTCGGGGCTGATGTTCTGAATGGTCTCGTTGAACTTTTCCGTATTCATGTGGGCAACCCTCTCTTCCCGCTTCGTCGCTCTGCTCGCCTGTCAGGATCGGGAAATGATATCGATCCGTTTCGCCAGCCTGGTGGGTTCAGGTCTCACGAGGTCGATGGACAGGAGGCCATTGCGCAATTCGGCGCCGAGCACATTCATGCCCTCGGCCAACACGAACGTGCGCTGGAACTGTCGGGCCGCGATCCCCCTGTGGAGGAAGATCCGGGGCTCCGCATCCTCGGACTGACGGCCGCGGATGGTCAGTTCCTTCTCTTCGAGCGCCACCTCCAGCTCATCCGAAGCAAAACCCGCTACGGCCAGCGTGATGCGCAGGCGCAGGGGAGCGTCCGGAGCGGCGTCGATCCTCTCCACATTATAGGGAGGATATCCGTCCGCGCTTTTGGCGACCCGGTCGAGCGTGCGCTCGACTTCGTCGAACCCCAACAGAAACGGGCTCGACAGCGAAGAGATTCGCGACATGTGCCAAAGTCCTCATCAAGCGACTTTGCGGTTACACGGCGCGATCCGATCCGGATCCCGCCCATCGGGGCCCTGCAAGGCACCCCGACGTTTGCGATATGGGGAGCATTCCCCCACCGTGCAAGACTGCCACGGGAGGGTTGCGCGAGGATGGGGCCGCGCGGGATGGGGTGTTCGACCTTAGGTGGAGCCTCAGGCGGCGCGGCGCGGGCCCACGTCCATGCGCGGCGTAAAGCTGTCGGCGGACGCCGCAAGCCACTCCATGGCATAGGGTGTCTCGTCGGGGGCTTCCACCAAAGAGAACGGCGCCACAAAGGGATAGAGCCGATCCAGCGGCCGCACCTCGATGGGGCTGACCCGGTGCCACACATGGTGCGGCAGCAGGTCCGAGGGGTGGACGAGGCCGGCGGCGGCCACCAGTTCGGACAGCGCCTCCACCGTCTGGCGCTGGAAATGGGCCACGCGATGGGCCTTGTCCGGCACCACCAGCCCGCGCTGGAGGTGAGGATCGTTGGTGGTCACGCCGGTGGGGCAATGGCCGGTGTGGCAGCGCAGGGATTGCACGCAGCCCAGCGAGAACATGAAGGCGCGCGCCGCGTTGCACCAGTCGGCGCCGATGGCCATGTTGGCGGCCATGGAGAAGCCGGAGGTGACCTTGCCGCTGGCGGCGAGGCGCACTTCCCCGCGCAAACCCGCGCCCACCAAGGCGTTGCGCATCAGCACCAGGCCCTCGCGCAGCGGCATGCCCACATGGTCGGCCAACTCGCGGGGGGCGGCGCCGGTGCCGCCTTCGGAGCCGTCCACCACCACGAAGTCCGGGCGGATGCCGGTGGCCAGCATGGCCTTGACGATGGCGAAGGTCTCGCTGGGATGGCCCACGCACAGCTTGAGCCCCACCGGCTTGCCGCCGGAGAGTTCGCGCAGGCGGCCGACGAATTCCATCATCTCCACCGGGGTGTTGAAGGCCGGGTGGCGGGAGGGGGAAATGCAGTCCTCGCCCATGGCGATGCCGCGGGTCTCGGCGATCTCCGGGGTGACCTTGGCGGCGGGCAGCACGCCGCCGTGACCGGGCTTGGCGCCTTGACTCAGCTTGATTTCGATCATCTTCACCTGGTCGTCCGCGGCGCGCTCGGCGAAGCGTTCGGGGGAGAAGGAGCCGTCGCGGTTGCGGCAGCCGAAATAGCCCGAGCCCAGTTCCCACACGATGTCGCCGCCATGGATGCGGTGATAGGGCGAGAGGCCGCCCTCGCCGGTGTCGTGATAGAAGCCGCCCTGCTTGGCGCCGAGATTGAGCGCCTCGATGGCGTTGCGGCCGAGGGAGCCGAAGCTCATGGCGGAGATGTTGAGCACCGCCGCGGAATAGGGCTTGGCGCACTGCGGGCCGCCCACCGTGACCCGGAACGGTTCCTTGGCCACCGGCATCGGCGCCAAGGAATGGGTCATCCATTCGTATTCGCTGGAATAGGTGTTCAGTTCGGTGCCGAACGGCTGGCGATCTTCCTCACCCTTGGACCGGGCATAGATCAGGCTGCGATCGCTGCGGGGATAAGGCCGGCCTTCCTGGTCGCCCTCGACGATATACTGGCGCAGATAGGGGCGCAGGGCCTCGAATAGCCAGCGCACCGAGCCGATCAACGGATAGTTGCGCAGCAAGGAGTGGTGCGACTGCACCATGTCGAACACGCCGATCACCACCAGAGGCACCATGGCGCAGAACAGCCAGAGCCAGGCCTGGTGGCTGGTGAAGGACAGGATGAGGCCGAGCAGGGCCAAGGCCGCCACGGCGAAGAAGGCGCTGTAGCGCCGCAGCCACAGCACCGTGCCGGGTTCGAGTGCACCGGACATTGTTGTTTCCCCCGCAGGATTTAACTGCGCCGGAGGTTAGGCGGGCGCGTTCTGGGGCACAAGGGCGCCCCGGCGTCGTTGATGCGACACGCTGTGTGTCTGAGAGAGAAGTTCCCCGCTATTCCGGGGGCTGTTCCCCGTTGTTCCGGCCCATGGACACGGATGCAACAGTCACACGACCTGTCGCAGTACATGGCACACGCTTGTGTCGTGTGACATGTCCTCATGGTGCTCGGATACTCGGGTGCTCGGATACTCGGGTGCTCGGATACGCGGGCGCTGTCGCGTGGAGGCCGGCCTCAGGCCACCGTCGCCGCGGCGTGGGCGGTGAAACCGTCCGCGAGGCGGCGCAGCACCGGGATCTGCTCCGGCAGTTCGCTCCAATAGCGGCGGTGCAATTCCAGATTGACCACCGCCCCCGGCGCCAGGGTGCACTGGCGGGTGACCTCGCTCCAGGGGATGTCGCCCCAGCCCAGCGGCAGATGCAGATCGCCTTCGCCCAGGCCCAGGCGCTCGGCATCGTCGATGGCCCAGCTCTCCAGCGCCCGGCCGAAGCTGTCATGCACATGCACATGCTTGGCGAACGGGGCCAGCGCCATCAGTTCCGGCAGCAGCGGCACCCGGGCGTCGGTGCAGCGCAGATAAGCGTGGCTCACATCCAGGGTGGCGCGCACATGCGGATGGTCGAGGGAATCCAGTTCGGCGGCGAGGCGCGAGGGCAGCGGGGTCTCGCGCATGCGCTCGAAGCGGAACACGTTTTCCACGCACAAGGTGACGTCGTTGCGGGCGGCCACATCGCCCGCATGGCTCAGGGCGTCGCGCTGGCGTTTGTAGGCGACCGCGATGTCGTCGTCCTGCTCGCGCACGCAGCCGGCGTGCATCACCATGTTCACCGCGCCCAGGGCGCCGGCGATCTCCAGCGCGGCGTCCAGCAGCGCCACATGGCGCGGCAGGCGCGCCGGCTGGTCCATGAGGTTGATGGCCAGCGGCCCATGCACGGTGTAGCGGAGCGGGCGGTCGCGGGTGGCGGCGACCAGTTTCTGCAAGCGGTCGCTGAGGATGCGGCCGTTGGCCACCAGGGTCCAGGCGAACACCGGCAGCTCGACGAACTCCACGCCGAGGCGCTCGGCTTCATCCAGCTTGGGGCCGAGATCGTCGAAGTCGGGGGAGGTGGCCCGAATGGAGTAGCCGACGCCGAGAACGGCGGGCGAGGGCGCGAGCGCGTCCATCTTCTGTTCCTTAACGCTGAGAGGAGACCCGAACGCTGAGCGGAAACCAGGCCTGGGCGGCACACGAGATGTTTACCATAAAGCTTGAGTGTGACGGTTGCACGTATCTTTTGCGGCGCAGCATCGGGTGACGCCGGGACGGCCGGAGGCGGGTCTGTGGCCCCCACACCCGCCGTCCGGTTTCGGCCCGAGGGCAAGGCGGACCGGTGGTTGTGCCCCCCGGCCCGACTGATGCCGCAATCTGCCTGTTGATGTCGCGGACGACGCGCCGTGAGGCCTCAAACCGCACAGCTCGAGCTTGAAACGCGCACCGCCTGACGGCAATGTGCGCGGAACCAGACGCTCAGCGGGTGGATGCCGAGGCATATCTCGCCGGGCAACAGGACACGGGACACGGCCACATCATGATCATCGACGCGCGCAATGCCACGGTTGGCGAAAGTGACGAGGCCGCTCTGCGGGGGCTTCGGTCGGGAGCACTCTCCCGCCGGTCGTTTCTGGTCGGCTCGGCCGTGAGTGTCGGCGCGCTGGGTCTTGCCGGCTGCGCGTCACCGGACGGCATGAGCCTGGCCGAGGCGCAGAAGGTCTACGGGCCGGTGCCGGACAAGAAAGTCGAGATTCCGGCGGTGGACGTCACCAAGGTGCCGCCGAAGTTCTTCCGCAAGACCGTGCCCTACGAGACCAAGGAAGCGGTCGGCACCATCATCGTCGATCCCAGCGCGTATTACGTCTACCGCGTCGAGGACGACGGCAAGGCCACCCGCTATGGCGCCAATGTGGGCCGCGACGGCTTCCGCTGGAGCGGTGACGCTTATGTGGGCCGCAAGAGCGAGTGGCCCACCTGGACTCCGCCCCGGGAGATGATCAAGCGCCAGCCCGAGGTGGCCAAATGGGCCGGCGGCATGCCCGGTGGCCTCGAGAACCCGCTCGGCGCCCGCACGCTGCATCTCTACCAGAACGGCAGCTACACGCTCTACACCATCTATGCCACCATCGACCCGGAGACCATCGGCTCCGGCATCACCAGCGGCTGCGTCGGCCTGCTGACCCAGGACATGATCGACCTCTACGACCGCACCCCGGTCAAGACCAAGGTGGTCGTGCTGCCGGCGTAGTCCTGCCGGCCTAGCACCGATCGACATTCAGCGGCTGCCCTCACCGCTCGTCATGCCCGGGCTTGTCCCGGGCATCCACGCCGGGCCGTCAGTGCGCGGTTTGAAACGCAAGGACAGGCCTCGCCGCGTGGATGGCCGGGACAAGCCCGGCCATGACGAACCACCAGGCAAAGGCGAGCGACGCTTCCTTCAAAAAGAACGACACGCCAACCGTTTGCGCTCGACAGCCCCTATCGACGTCTTTCCTCTCTCAATGTCGATCCGTTCGAGCACCGCCCGTTCCAGGCGGGGCCGGTGCGGGCAGCATCGGGCCGTCAGACGCCGTTGCACCCTTGGGCGCAACTCGCCATGGTGCCCGGCTGTTACCGGAGAGAGCCAATGACCATCGAGAGCGAGGATCAGCTCGACAAGCTGCGGACCGTCGGCCGGCTGGTGGCGCGCACCCTGGCCGCCATGGGCAAGGCGCTGGAGCCGGGCATGACGACCAAGGAGCTGGATGACCTTGGCCGCGCGCTCCTGGAGCAGGACGGTGCCCGCTCTGCCCCCCATCTGACCTATGATTTTCCTGGCGCGACCTGCATTTCCGTCGGCCCCGACTGCGCCCATGGCATCCCGGACGGCACGGTGGTGCAGGCGGGCGACCTGATCAATATCGACGTTTCGGCAGAACTGGACGGCTATTTCGGCGATACCGGCGCCAGCTTCGCCGTGCCGCCCACACGCCCGCGCATCGACCGCCTCTGTCGCGATGGGCGTCGGGCCATGTGGGCGGGTATCCGGGCGGTGAAGCCCGGCCGTCCGTTGAACGACGTCGGCCGCTCCATCGAGACCTTTGCCCGAACCCACGGATACAGCCTCGTGCGCAATCTTTCGAGCCACGGGGTCGGGCGGTCCCTGCATGACGAGCCGACCGAAATCCCCACCTGGTTCGAGCCGCAGGACCGGCGCACCATCTCCGAAGGCCTGGTCTTCACCATCGAGCCGTTCTTGTCGCTGGGGGCGGATTGGGTGGAGGAAGGGGCGGACGGCTGGTCGCTGCGCCCCGCCGGTCAGGAGCCGACGGTGCAGTACGAGCACACCCTCGTCGCCACCCGGCAGGGACCGTTGATCCTGACGCTCGCCTGATCGCGAGCCCTGAACGGGCCGCACGGAGGGCGACATCCGCCCTCCGCCGCCATGGCGTGACGCCCACGCGTCAAGTCTCACGCGCCAAGGCCCCCGCGTCGAGGACCCGGCGCGAGGCTAAACCGGCGCATCGGCGGCAAAATCCATCCGCTGGAGATCGGCGATCAGCCCGGGCTGGGTCGGGTGCCATCCAAGGCGCGCGCGGGTCCAGGCGCTGGACGCCGGCATGTGGAGGCGGACGAACATGGCCATCCAGCCGAAGTGCGCCGCAGCCTCCTCGGGCGACAGCGCGACCACCGGCACCTGGAGGCCCGCCCCGATCACCGTGGCGATGTCGCGGGCGCTGACACCCGCTTCATCCACCGCATGGAAGCGCTCGCCCGCCTGGCCCTGCTCGACCGCCAGTTTGTAAAGCCGCGCCACGTCCAGAACGTGGCCCGCCGGCCAGCAATTGCCGCCGTCGCCCACATAGGCCGATACCCCCGTGCGGCGGGCGATGTCGATGATGGGGGTGACGAGGCCCTGCTTGCGGGTGTCGTGCACCTGCGGCAGGCGCACCACCACCACCTTGACGCCCGCCGCCGCCATCTCCTGGCCCGCCAGTTCGGACGCCACGCGCGGGTTGGGATGATGGAGGTCGAACACCGCCTCGGTGGCCGGCTGCCCCGGCGTGCCCCCGCCCATGCCGGTGCCCGAGGTGATCACCAGCGGCCGGTCCGAGCCGGCCAGGGCTTCGCCCAGCGCCCGGATCACCCGCTGGTCCTTGGCGCAGTTGGCGACGAAGTGGGAGAAGTCGTGGTCGAAGGCGGTGTGGATCACCGCGTCGGCCTGCGCCGCGCCGGCCTTGAGGCTCTCCAGGTCCTCCAGCGTGCCGCGATGGGGCGTAACCCCCGCTTGCACCAGCGCCGCCGCGCCGGCGTCCGAGCGCGTCATGCCCAGCACCTGATGCCCGGCGCCCAGCAGTTCGGGGATGATGTGCGCGCCGATGAAGCCGGTGGCGCCGGTGAGAAAGATGCGCATGGGAGACCTCCTGTGATCGTCAGGAGGCCCATGTAGTCCCATCGATCCTCATGTTATAGTAGTGACCTTATCAGGGTATAATCATTACCTGGACCGCTATGCCCGGGACCGCCATGCCCGTCGAGACCACCACCAGCCTTGGGGCGTTTCTCAAGGACCGCCGCACCCGGATGGATCCGGTCGCCCTGGGCTTTCCCGCCGGGCGCCGGCGCACGCCGGGGCTGCGCCGGGAGGAGGTGGCGCAGCGCGCCAACATCAGCCCCACCTGGTACACCTGGCTGGAGCAGGGCCGCGGCGGGGCGCCCTCCGCCGATGTGCTCGACCGCATCGCCGCCGGCCTGATGCTGACCGAGCCGGAGCGGGAGCATCTCTATATGCTGGGGCTGGGGCGGCCGCCCGAGATCCGGTATCAGGCCGTGCATGGGGTTTCGCCCCGGCTGCAGCGGGTGCTGGACGCGTTCGAGGTCAGCCCGGTGATCATCAAGAACGCCACCTGGGACGTCATCGCCTGGAACCGCGCCGCCGCGACGGTCCTGACCGACTATGCCCAGCTGCCGCCGGACGGGCGCAACATCCTGCGCCTGATCTTTGCCGATGGGCGCGTCCGGGCCGCCCAGGAGGATTGGGCCCGCGTGGCCCGCTATGTGGTGGGCACGTTCCGGGCGGATGCGGTGCGCGCGGGGGCGTCGAAGGAGATGGAGCGGCTGGTGGCCGAGCTGCGCCAGCTCAGTCCCGAGTTCGAGGCCATGTGGCTGGACAATGACGTGCGCGCCACGATGGACGGGGTCAAGCGTCTGCACCATCCGCATCTGGGCGTGCTGGAGCTGGAGTTTTCCACCTTCGCCGTGGAGGGGCGTCCGGAACTGGCGATGGTGGTCTACAACCCCGCCACGCCGGCCGATGCCGACCGCATCCGCGCATTCATCGCCGCCCAATCCCCCTGACCGCGCCGGCGGCGCGGCCGCGGGAAGGGGCGATGCGAGAGGCCGGGCCGATCAGGGACTGAGCTGAGGCCCACCCGGAGGATCTGCGCCATCGCCAGCGACAGGGCGGGCCTCAGGCCCCCGCCAGCGCGTGCAGGGCCCGCACGTCCTGGGCCAGGGTCATGGGGTCGAACGGCTTGGCCACCACCCCAACCGCGCCCAGGGTGCGGAAATGCTCCACCTCATGGGCCTGGGTGCGGGCGGTGACGAAGGCCACCGGAATGGCGTGGGTGGCGGGGTCCGCCCGCAGCCGCGCCAGGGTGGTGGGGCCGTCCATGTCCGGCATCATCACATCCAGCAGGATCAGGTCGAGGCCTCCCGCCGCCGCCCGCTCCAGCGCCTTGGCGCCGGAGGCGGCGGTCTCGGCCGCAAGGTCGGGGTCGAGGGAGAGCGACAGGGCGACGATCTCGCGGATGTCCGGCTCGTCGTCCACATAGAGCACGCGCAGCGTCACCTTGGGCCTCCTTGGGCAGTGGGGGCGGGAACGGGGTCTCGCGCGGGGGCGATGATCCCTCACATGCGCCGGGGCGGTTCAGCCCTCGGTCTTCGGCGCCACCAGCCGCAGCACCGTCGCCGCCAGCAGGTCGAGCGAGACATGGGATGTGCTCAGCAGGGCCTTCACCTGCCGCGCCAACTCCGGATCGCCGTCACGGGGAGAGATGATCACCAGGGGCATCTTCTCCCCGTCGTGGCGGCGCAGATGCGGCAGCAGCGCCAGCCCGGCGCCGGAGGGCGGCGCCAGATCCAGGATGACGGCATCGAAATCCCGCTCCGACAAAGCGGCGCGGGCCTGTGCCAGGTCGGCGGCGGAGCAGAGGTCCACCGTGGGCGCCAGCATCTGCAGCACCTGCTCGCGCACGGTGGCATCTTGCTCCAGATGCAGCACGGCGGGGCGGCCGGCGCGACCATCCCGCCATATGACCGGGTCCAAGGCGTTGAGCAGGTGGGCGGGCGCCACGGGCTTTTCGAGCCAGTCCAGGATTTGCAGCGCCTCGGCTTCCCCCGGCGCCAGGGCGCCGCCGCGCGCCCGGGCGGATACCACCATCAGCGGCACCGTCTCGGTCGCGTGCGCCTGCCGCAAGGTGCGGATCAGGCTGATGCCGTCGCCATCGGGCAGCACCAGATCCACCAGGATCGCCTTGTAGGCGGTGCCGCGGGCGTGCGCCGCCGCCGCCGCCGCGCTGCCGGCCACATGGAGCGACAGGCCGGCCTGGGACAGCAGGGCGGACAGCACCGCGGCACTGTCCAGATCGTCCTCCACCAGCAGCACGTCGGCAGCTGCCCGCGCCGGCACCGATGCCGATGCCGGCGCGGGCGGGGGGCTCGCCGGCGGCGGGTCGGCCGGGCGCACGGGGGCGGCCGGCGGGCTGGCCGGGGCCATGGTCGGGAGCGGGTGGGAACCGTCGCCCGCCGGCAAGTCCAGGTGGAAGACCGTGCCCACGTCCAGCTCGGTCTCGAACGCCAGGGTGCCCCCGTGCCGGTCGACGATCTCCTTGGCGATGGCGAGGCCAAGGCCGGTGCCGCCGCGCTGGCGGGTGTCGGAATTGTCCGCCTGGGCGAAGCGGGTGAACATGGCCGGGCGGAAGCTCTCCGGAATGCCGGTGCCGTGGTCGCGCACGGACACCCGCACCGTGCGCTCCCGGCGGGCCACGCTCACCTCCACCGCACTGCCGGCGGGCGAGAATTTCACCGCATTGGAAATCAGATTGGTCAGCACCTGGATCAGGCGGTCGCCGTCGCCGATCACCCCGGTGTCGCCCGGCCCCACGTCGAGGGAGAGGGTGACCCCGTGTTCCAGCGCAAAGCCGCTGGTCTGGTCCAAAGCGCGCTGGGCCACCTCCGCCAGCACCAGCGGCTCGCGGGCGAAGGTCACGGAGGAGGACTGCATCTTCTCGATGTCGAGAATGTCGTTGATCAGCCGCACCAGCCGGCGGCTGTTCTGCGAGGCGATGGTGACGAGGCGCTGGGCGGCCTCCGGCAGCGGGCCGGTGGCGCCCCCCGCCAGCAGGCCCAGCGAGCCGGCGATGGAGGTCAAAGGCGTGCGCAGTTCGTGGCTGACGGTGGAGACGAACTCGTTCTTCATCACCTCGGCGCGCTTGCGCTCGGTGATGTCGTGCAGCACCGCCACCAAAGCGTGGCCGTCGCTGGAGCGCATCTCGCCGATGGCCACGTCCACCGGCACGGTGGTGCCGTCCTTGCGCAGCCCCACCAGTTCGCGCACCTCGCCGCCGTCGCGGGCGGCGGCGTCCAGGGTGGCCAGGAACTCCGGCTCGCTGGTGCCCTCGGGAATCTGGAACAACAGGCCCAGGTGCCGGTCCACCAATTCCTCCGGCGTCCATCCCAGCAAGCGGGAGGTGGCGGGATTGGCGGTCTCGATGCAGCCGGCGGCATTGACGGTGATGATGGAATCCATGGCGCTGGCCAGGATGGCGCGGTGGCGCGACAGGGTATCGCCCAGCGCCTGCTCGGCGCGGCGGCGGCCGATGAGATGGGCGATCACGATCAGGGTGGAGGCGGCCACCACGGCGATGGCGGCGGCGAGCAGGGTGATCAGGGTCTGCTTGGTGCGCTGGCCGACGATGCGCACCTCGCGGGTGCGGGCGGCGATGGCGGCGATCTCTGCGTCCGAGACGCTCTGCACCGTGGCGGCGATCTGGTCCATGATCTCCTTGCCGCGGCGGACCTGCAGCACGGTGGCCGCATAGGCGCCCAGCTTGGTGCGGGCCTCCACCATGGCCTGGAGCAGGCGCATTTCCTCGTCGGTGAGCCGGGCGAGGGCGGCCAGAAGGGCGGTGTGCTCGGGCCGTTCCACGGCGAAGGCGGCCACCTGCTGAATCTTCTGGAGAATGCTGGCGCGGGTTTCCTGCAGCGGCGGCAGGAATTCCGGCTCGCCGGTGATGACGAAGCCGCGGGCGGCGCTCTCGGCGGTCAGGATCTCTTCATAGATGAATTGCAGGTCCGCCCGGATGGTGGACGAATAGATCAGATCCTCGCGGGCATGCTGGCTGGCGGCGAACTCGCGGAAGCTGGCAAATCCCACCGCGAACACGATCAGGATGGAGGCCAAAGCGGCGAGCACCGCGATGATGGAGACCCCGCGAATGCCGCGCCGGTGGCGTCGGCGTTCCTGGCGTGCGATGGCCCGCGCGTTCATGGGCGAGGCCCCAGGGCGCTGGCGGCCCCGTGGGTGCGCGCCTGCCGCCCGACGCAAGGGAAGCCGGCCAGCGGGCGGACGAGGGGAACGGACATCGGAACTCCGCGCGCGGATGGCCCAGGGCATCCGGCAGCCCGGCACCTGGGATCCATACTGGCGGCCAAACGGTAAAAGGCGAGGAAATTTTCCAATGCCCCCCTGGTGCAGGCGACCGGCCGCAGCCGGATCGCGGCGCTCAGAGCGTGGTGTCTTCCACCGTCAGGTCCAGCCAGGCATCCAGGAACCGCTCCAGCCAGTGGCAGACGGCGGGGTCATGGCGATACCAGCCGTCGAAATGCGCATCGCTGGGCTGGGCGCCGGGCTGGGAGAGCTTGGCGGCGCCCTTGGAGGTCCAGCGGCACATCATCTCGTGGGTGACTTCGGGATGGAACTGCACCGCAAATCCGTGCCGCCCGTGGCGGAAGGCCTGGTTGGGGAACACCTCGCCGGTGGCCAGCAGCTCGGTGCCCCGGGGCAGATCGAAGCCCTCGGAATGCCAGTGATAGACATGGCTGGGCCAGGGCAGCAGCTCGGCGCCGGCGGGGGTGGGGGTCAGGGGGTAATAGCCGATCTCGCTGAGGCCATCCGCATGGCGCCCGACGGTGGCGCCCAAGTGCTTGGCCATGAGCTGTGCCCCCAGGCACACCCCCAGCAGCGGCGTATCGGCGGCCATGGCCTTGCCGACGAACTCCATCTCGGTGCGCAGCCAGGGCAGGGGATCGTTGACGCTCATGGGGCCGCCGAACACCATCACGCCCACATGGTCGTCGAGATGGTCCGGCAGGTCTTCGCCCAGGGCCGGGCGGCGCACGTCGAGCGTATAGCCGCGCAGCTCGATCAGCCGGCCGATCCGCCCCGGCGTGGAATGCGCCTGGTGCAGGATGGTGAGGATGCGTCCATGCGGCTCCTGCGCGCCCGCGTCGCGGGCGTGGCCCGGAGGCCGTGCGTCAACTCTTGTGTCCACCGTCCGCTTCTGCCTCCTTGCGCACCTCGCGCCGAATGCGCACCCGGTCACGCGAGCCGATGTTCAGCAGTTCGGCCGCGCGCCACACCAGATTGTCCTCGAACTCGGTCAGGCCGCCGTCCGCATAGGCGACCTCGAACATCATCTCCACCACCCGCAGCCGGCCCTCGTCGTCGAGGGCGCGGTTGAGGATGCTGGTGAAGGCGTAAAGATCCACCGCTTCCGCATCGCGGGCGATGGCCAGTTCCACCAGGGCCTCCGTTTCGGCGGCGCTCAGGTCGAAGCGGGCCGAGAGGATGGCGGAGAGCACGCTGCGCTCTTCCTCCGTGACGGCGCCGTCGATGGCCATGACGTGAACCAGCAGCACCGCGGCGGCGAGACGATAGTCATTCTCTTCAAACGCGCTGGTATCGCGCCGTCCGCCGGAGATGTCGGAGATGAACTCGGAGAGCGCGCGGAACATGAAGCCCCTCTGAACATGGCCTGTCAAAGAGGAGACATGAAAGCGCGGGCCGGAGCAAGGTGTCGCGGCCCCCGCCGCCTTTCGGGAAAAGGGCTTGCGATGCATTTTTGCCCACTGTGGCCGCATTCACACGCCCAGGGCACAATTCCCGTTGTCATTGCCCCTGCTGGGGCGACGGCAGCGGCATGCGACGGGTGCTGCCGCCCTGGATACGGGTGGAGGAATCCCCCTCGGACGGCCGCGTGGTGGGGGGCGGCGGCGGCGTGAGATTCTGCCGCGGCGCCGGCGGCGACAGGTTCTGCCCGGGGACCGGGGCGATATAGGCCGGATTGGTATAGGGCTGAAGCTGCGCCGCATGGGCGGCGCTGGTCCCGGTCCCGGTCACGGCCAGCGCGCCCAGCAGCGCCATCACGGCCACGCGCCGACGGCTGGGTCGCGGCTGGTGGGTGAAACTCTGGCGCATGCGGGCCTCCCGGTGTCCGTTTCCTTGCAGATGGGGTCAAGCGCGCCGCGCCGCAAGCGGTTCACCCGCGCCCCAGGCCGGGCCGCGGCTGCTTCGCAGCCCGCGACACGCGGTCAGTAGGGCGTGGGCGCGGAGGTTTCCGGCCGCGGCCGCGGCATCAGGCGCACCGTGGCGGCGGGAGCGGAGATATGGGTGCCGCCGTCCTCGGCGTGGATCACCACCAGTCCCTCCGCCCATTGCGGGCTGGTGTCCACGAGGCGGCTGATCCCCAGGCCGACGGTCATCGCCACCACCGCGGTCAACAGGGCCAGCGATCCTTCCTTCAACATGAACATCGGCATCCTCGGATCTCGGCCGTGTCCCGGCGGGACAGGGGCCGTTCTGGGCGATGGCGTGGCAAAATCGTGTCCACCAGTAACGCCAACGGGGCGGCCGGGGTTCCCGGCCGGTACGTTGCTGTGCCGCGTGCGGAAAAACATCTTCGCGAAAGACGTTTTACGCCCGTCCACAGCACAGCTTGCGGGCGAACATGACCCCAGCATGATTTCAAAACGTTAAGATCCCCGGCGCGGGCGCGGGATTGTGAACAGCGGGGATAGAAGGGCAAAGGAAGGTGTGCCTCACCGGCGCCGTTGCTTCGGCGTGGGCCGGAACAGCTGTCATCCAGGCCGCGACATGGCGGCCATGGCGGCAAGAGGGGGACATGCGGAGGGGAAGCCTGCGGGCGGTCACGATGGGACGGCATGAGCGCAGGGCGGCGCGGGCTGGGGGATGTCCGGTCACAGCGACCGCATCCTCTCCGGGGCCTCGCGGGAGGAGGCGAGCGGCCACCCCGCCGGATATCGAGAGGGGGGAGGGGGATCCGGCGCGGCGGCCGCTCAGTCCTATAAGCGTGCGGAAGGCGTGATGTTCCGGCGCCGGATCACACTCTTTCGGATGATCCGCGCACCGCGATCAGCGGCGGCTTGCGCTCACCGCCGCCGGCCCATGATCACCGCCTGCAGCACCCCCACGCCCGCGGCCATGGCCACGGTGGCGAAGGGGTGGCGTTCGGCAAAGCGGGTGACCGTGGACAAGGTGCCCAGCCCGAGGGCCGAGGCGCCGAAGGCAGGGCTGGACCGCCGCCGCCACAGCGCGATCATGGCGAACAGGCCGGTGAGGACCAGGGCGGCGGCCGCGGTGAGCAGGGCCGCCACCGGGGTGTGGAAATGCCGCTCCAGAAGAGCAAAGAGGCCGATCGCGAGAAAGGCCTCCGTGATCCAGAGAAATCCCGCGGCGAGGATGAGAAGCAGGGCGCGGGCGGCCATGGCGCGCCGCTCAGCGACGCAGCATGATGTGGCCGAGCAGGGCACCCACGCCCGCGGCGATCGCCACGGCCGCGAACGGCTGGGTCTGGATGCGCTCGCGCAGGGTTTCGGCCTGGGTTTCCGCCCAATCCTTCACTTCGCCCGCCGCCGCTTCCGCGTCATAGGCAGCGCCCTTGACGCCGTCCCGGGCGGTGATGCCGAGGGTTTCCACCAGCTTGGCGAAATCCACCCGCAGCTGCTCGAGGTCCGCCCGCACATCCGAGAGGCTGGGTTCAGTGGCCGCGATGTCCGGCTGTTCGACCATGGTCGTTCTCCGCATTGTCAAAAGGTGGCCCGGCCCGAAGATCGGACGCACCTCATTAACGTTGCCCGCAGCGGTAAAGTTCCAGCTTGGCCGGAGGCTTTACGGCGCTGCGTTCAGGCGATGCGGGTCGCGGGCGCAGAGGCGGCGTGCGCCGCCGCCTTGTCCTGATGGAAGAACAGCGCCTGGGCGATGGTCGCCTTCACGGTCTCGCTCAGGAACGGCTTGGTGATGAGATAGGTGGGCTCCGGCCGCTCGCCGGTGAGCAGGCGATCGGGGAAGGCGGTGATGAAGATCACCGGCACATCGAAGGTCTGGAGGATGTCGGTGACCGCATCGATGCCGGACGAGCCGTCCGCCAGCTGAATATCCGCCAGAACCAGGCCGAAGTCCCCGTGCTGCGCCAGTTCCACCGCCTTGCTGTGGGTGGGCGCGACGCCGACGATCTCGTGGCCGAGTTCGGACACCAGGGTCTTGAGATCCAGTGCGATGACCCATTCATCCTCGATGATGAGAACGCGGGTGGCGAGCTGGTGGTCGATTTCCGCCTGGGCGGCGATCACCTGGGCTTCGATCTCTTCCACCGAGACGCACAGGATCGAGGCGGTTTCGGCGAAGGAGAAACCCTCCATGGCGGTGAGCAGCAAAGCGACCCGCGAGCCCACGTTCAGCGACTGCAGCCGCTGGTCGGTGTGCGTGCCGGTACCGGCGGCGCTGTTGGGGCGAATGCCGAACACCTGGTGGAAGGCGCGATAGAGCGAGACCCGCGGCGAGATCGCCGGATCAATGCTCACGCGGCCGTCAAGCACCGCCTGAAGCGTGTCACGGACCAGACCGTCGCCGGCCTTCTGAGAGCCGAGCAGCGCGCGGGCATAGCGACGCAGAAACGGAAGCTGCTTGATAAGCTGTTGCTGTGGCATGGGGGTGTTTTCGCCTCGAACAAGTCGCTTATAACGCACCCGGCCGGAGAAAGTTCCCGCAGGCGCGGAAAACCTTCGCCCGTGCGAGGAACAGAAAGCCGGGATCCGCATTGTACTCCAGGTGCTCCACAGATGCAGCCCACCCGATGCGTGACGCGATGGATCGCCGGGTGCGCGCCGCTGCGACGCAGGTGAGCCCGTGGTAGGTGAGTTGCCCGGCAGACGCGTTCCATCTGCCGGAACCGAACGGGAGCAATAGATGTCGGTGCGGCAGAGAGAGACGCGGGATGTGCGCCGCAGGGAACGCGCCACCATCTTCGCGTCGGCTCTGGGGAATCCGCGCAGCCTCCTGGATAGCGTTCGGCGCCGGCTGATCCTGGTGATCCTGGTGGCGATCATGCCCATCGCCTCGGCCTGCATGCTCCAGGGCGTGCTGCAGATGCGCCGCGCCACCGAAGAGGCGCAGCACCGCCTGTCCCAGTCCGCCATCACCGCCGCCGGCAGCGTGCAGAATGTGTTCGCCTCCGCCGAGAATGTGCTTCAGGCGCTGAAGAATTCCAGCGACGTGCGCACCGCCGATCCCGATTGCGGCCCGACCCTGGCCGGGGCCAACATCAGCGTCCAGTTCAGCGCCAACATCACCCTGGTCGGCGCCGATGGCCGCGTGCGCTGCTCGGCTTTGGCGGAGACCGACATGGATGTCTCCGGCCGGACCTGGTGGCGGGAGGCGATCCAGAACAAGGACTTCAGCATCAGCCCGCGTCTGGTGAGCTCCGTCACCCGCATCGAGGTGCTGGCCGGGGTGCTGCCGCTGTTCAACGCCAATGCGGATTTCGAGGGGGCGCTGGTCATCGCCATCACCGCCAGCTGGCTGGATACGCTGCTGAAGCGCGACATGTCGCCGGACACGGCGGTGATCTCCCTGCTGGATGCGAACGGGGCGGAGGTGGCCTCCAATGCCGGGACCGCCGGCCGCCGCCTGTTCGCCGGCCGCGATCTGGCGGCGGCGCAGGATCAATTGGGGGAAACGGTGGATGATGCGGGCGTCGCCTGGAGCTTCGCCGTGGCGCCGCTGGATCGCCATGGCCTGCTGGTGGCCATCGCCCGGCCCACCGCCGACCTGTTCCAATGGACCCTGGTGCATGTGCTGATCAGCTTCGTGCTGCCGGTGGTGATGGTGATATTCACCCTGGTGGCGATCTGGCTGGCCACCGACCGCATCGTGCTGCAATGGCTGCTGTATCTGCGCCGGGTGACCGCGGTCTATGCCCAGGGGCACTATGGCTTCCGCCCCACCCGCATGAGCCAGGCCCCCAGCGAGTTCCGGGTGCTGGGCGCGGCCATCGAGGACATGGCGCTGGCGGTGCGCGAGCGCGACGCCAAGCTGCGCGACGGCCTGGCGGAGAAAACTGCTTTGGTGCGGGAGATCCACCACCGCATCAAGAACAGCCTGCAGGTGGTGGTGAGCCTGCTCAGCCTCTATGGCGGCGGCGTGGCGCCGGGCAAGGACCGCCGGCGCTTCGAGCAATTGCGGGTGCGGATCAATACGCTCGCCGTGGTCCATCGCATCTTCTACGAGGCCAGCGAAGGCTCGGAAGTGCGGGTGCGCGAGCTGCTGCGGGAAATGGCGGTGCTGCTGGAAGGCGCGGCCGATCGCAACGTGCTGGTGGCGGTGGAGGCCCAGGACACCACCTTGCCTACGGATTTCGCCGTCCCGCTGGCCCTGATGGTCAGCGAGATCATCATGTCCATGGCGCGCCCCGAGGCGCCCCAGCCGGTACGGATCCAATTGTCGTGCGCGGTGGAGGGGGCGAATTTCATCATCGCCATCCTGTCGTCGGAGCCCACCGAGGGCCGGCTCGATGAAGGCCAGGCGGATCTGGCGCATGGCTTCGCCCGCCAGCTGGGCGCCACCATCGAGGCCGAGGACCTGCCGGGCGGCGCCAGCGTGCGGGTGTCGTTCTCGCCGCGCCGGGCGTGTTGAGGCGTTCGGTCTCTCTGTTGACGCCCGGATTGTCCTGTAAAAGGTAATCGAGGGCGTAGGAACAGCTTGCGCTGTCCTCTGATCGGTAGAAACGCCGCGCTCAATTCATCACGGATAGATGACCGATTCCCTTGTATCAAATTGATGGGATCGTCTGGACCGAGGCTTTCGGTTTTACACCGGAACCGGAGCGGGCGCGCTTCGTTGTGCTCAGGAAGCCGCAGACGGCTAACCTTGCAGAGGAGCGAAGCAATGGCACAGACGCGCGAAAAGGGTCCCTCCAATCGGGGCTTCGCGGCCATGGACGCCGAGAAGCAGCGCGCCATTGCGCGCAAGGGCGGCGAGAGCGTGCCGGCCGAGAAGCGCAGTTTCTCTCAGAACCGGGCCTTGGCCTCCGCCGCCGGCCGCAAGGGCGGCCAGAGCGTGGCCGACGAGGACCGCAGCTTTTCCAAGGATCGCTCGCTGGCCTCCCAGGCCGGCCAGAAGGGTGGCCAGGCCTCCCATTCCGGCGGCGGCGAACGGAGCTGAGGCGCCGCGCCCCGGCCGCCGCGCCCGGTTCCGCGCCGCGGAACCGATCCGGCCCCGCCGGTAAAAAAGCGAAATCCGCCTGCAACAGCGAAGTTCCTAAGGAACCCAAACGGCAGCGCTGACGTTGGACTCGTCACGGAAGGGATGTTGTGGCTGTCCCGCACGCGGCCTTCGGGTGCCATGCTATGGTGCCTGGGGGAGAGGCGCCCGCTTCGGCGGGCGGCCTTCGCGGACGGGGACGGGCTCTTCACCCAGAGGAAGCGGATATCGGACGCCCCATGGAATTGCCTCAAGAGACCGACGTCGCACGCACTGCCGACATGCGCACGCATGTGCTGGAGTTCATGCCGGCGCTCCGCGCCTTCGCGAGGTCCTTGACGCGCAACCGGACCGAAGCCGACGATCTGGTCCAGGAAACCCTGCTCAAAGCGCTGTCGAACATCGACAAGTTCGATCCCGGCACCAATCTGCGGGCCTGGCTGTTCACCATCCTGCGCAACACCTATTACACCGAGATCCGCAAGCGCCGCCGCGAGAATGACGGCATGGCCACCCTGGCCCAGCAGGATTCCAATGTCGGCCCGGCCCAGGAATGGGCGGTGACGCTGACCAGCCTCAAGGAAGCGCTCGAACTGCTGCCCAGCGATCAGCGCGAGGCGCTGGTGCTGGTGGGCGCGGCGGGCCTCTCCTATGAGGAAGCCGCCGACGTGTGCGGCTGCGCCCTCGGCACCATCAAGAGCCGCGTCAATCGCGCCCGTGCCAAGCTGCTGGTGCTCATGGGGGCGGAAGAGACCTCCGACGTGGTCGAACCCGACGCCCTGTCCATGTCCGCCGCCCGCAGCGTCGGCTAGGGCATTTCCCGTTTCGTCGCTGGGGTGAAGATCTCGCTCGCCCGGTTTGATCGCGCGGCGCCTTCACGTCCGCCGGCATGTCCTTCGCTCGACCGGCATCGGCGCGTCCTGGCGCGGCTGTCGGCCCTGCGGGCATCGGCGTGTGATGTCAGGCGGGCGATCCGGCGGCAGCCTTCAGGGCGCTTCGGCCGGTCGATGACAGGGCGCCGCTGCGCAGGCACGCCTGAAGGCGCCACGAGACGCGGTGGCCGGCCCGCGCCATCGCTCCACACCATCGCGCATCATGGCATCCCGTCTCGCGCACCTGGTGTTAGATCCAGGCGGCATAAGCTGTCCCGTCCGCTCTGCGGCTGGCGATGGCGTGAGATCTGGGAGGCGCAGCCAGCTCCGGCGCATTGCTGAGCGGGCGGATGGAAATGGGGTGCGCGGGAGTGTGGGAAGGGCAATGCGCCCCCTCCCATCCGCGCACCGTACCCCCTCCCCCGCAAGGGGGGAGGGAGAGCGAGCGGCGCGGGTGCGCTGAGCCGTGGGTACGCCGGAAGGCGCTCACAGAAGACGCAAAAGCGGCGAGAACAAACGGGCGTAGCGTCACCACCCACGCGCGGATCGTGTGGCGCGCGCCTTCGTGTCGCCTGCGCCGAAGTCGTCGCGCGATGGCCGCACGGGAAGGCCATGGGGCGGGCGCGCTGAGCGTACAGGCGGCGGGGAGGGGTCATCGAACCGGGCGCTCGGTTCTGCCGACGCAATAAAAAAGCCGCAGGCCCTTTCGGGCACGCGGCATCTCATTCGGTCTCACGCCGGAAAGGCGCCGGAACGCGCGCTAGCGGGTTTCCGGCACGGGCGGCGTATCCGCCGCATCGTCCGCGACGGGTTTGGACGCGTCAGCATCCGGTGTTGCCGCTGGCGTTCCACCTTCGAACGCCCCCTGCAACTGGGCCGCCAGCTTCATCAGTTCGTCGGGCATGTCTTCGTGCGTATAATCATCGAACAGCTGGCGCAGCTCTTTCCCAAGCAGATCCTGCCGCGCCGAAATATCCCGGCGATGAGGCGCTCTCATGCCGCCTCCCTCTCTCTGCACTTGCGTCATGGGACGATCCGGGCGCTGACTGCGCATGATGACTGCTCGCCTGCTTCTGAAAAGCTGCCGTGTGGAAAACCGGTGAAGGGCCCCGCCTCAAGCTCTGCCACGACGGGGTGCCGCAGCGCAAGACATCTTGGCTGCCGCCGGACTGGTCCATCCCGTTCGTGTCTCAAGCGCTCAATCCTTGTAAAGCCGCGATGAGCCGTCGATGACGCGGGAGTCATCGCCGTCCCAGTCGCCGTGCGTCGCCGGCATGTCGTGCGCGTCCTGGCCGGTACGCTTGCCGATGGCGGCATCCGCAAGGCGCAACAGGCGGCGTTCTTCGTCTGCTTCCCGCGGCCTGCGGGGCCGCGCGAAATCTCGGGTGCACTGTTCCGGAGCGAATTCACACTGGTCGTAGCCGTGAGGGATTGCTCCCTCCGGCCAAGCGACCCGTTCGCCCGGCGTTGTCCCAGTGGGGGGCAGTCGCTGTGCGGCCATGGTTGCTCTCCTTCGAACGTGACGTCTTCGGGACGTGCAGTTGTGAGGAAACGCCACACCTTGAACTTTGTTCCGAACCTGCAAACGGATTCTTGCGGCGGAGTTTCCGGCGCGAAGGTGGAACCGTCAGGCGTGCGGATGGTTCCCCCAGCACAGGTTCAGCATGGGTCGTCCATGCCGGTTCATGGAGGCGAGCGATGTCCGCTTTACCCAATGGCGCGCGCCCGGTGCCCGCGGCTGAAGACCTCGACGCGGACCAGCAGGAGCGCGCCGATCCCGGCCATTTCGCCCGGCAGGGGGACTATGACGATCCCCAGGCCTCACTGGTGCATGACGATGCCATCCCGCCCGGCGCGCTGGAGATGATGGCGGCTGCCCCGCCCGCCGACGAGGCCGTGCGCGATCCGCACTATCGGGCCTGGCGGGAGATGCAGCTCAGCGCCCTCGACAGCGCCTATCAGCACTGGCGGGACGCGCAGGCACGGGCCTTTGATGCCTCCTTCCTCACCTGGCGCACCAGCGCCGGCGAGACCTCGTTCGCGCAATGGCGCGAAACGGCGGCCTCCGCCCAGCTCCCGTCCGATCTGGACGAACTTTTTGCCCGGGTTCCGCGGCCCTGAGCGGCCGCGTCCTGCGGGCGTTCCCTTTCCATCGTCCTGATACATCCAAAGAAGGAGCTTTCCGATGCTGAGCTGGGCCCTGACATTCCTCGTGGTTGCGCTGGTGGCGGCGGTGCTTGGCTTCACCGCCATTGCCGGCACGGCCATCGAAATCGCCAAGATCATCTTCTATGTGGCGATCGTGCTGTTCCTGATCTCGGCGGTCATGGGCTTCCTGCGGCGCGGCCGCGGCTCCATGCGCTGACCGCCGGCGGCGCCGCACCGGCGATTGCATCCGTGCTGAGAAACACGGCATATGGCTCCGGCACGTCCGGGGCCATCGGCTCGACTTGTCCTGACCCGGCCAGGCGCGCGCCGGACCGGAAGCAGGGGCGACATGAGACGTCTGACCGTCGAGCACAGGACGCATTATCGCTACGCCGAGCCGGTGTCGTTCGGCCCCCATCGGCTGATGCTGCGGCCCCGCGACAGCCATCGGCTGCGCCTGCTGGAAGCGCATCTGACGCTGTTTCCCATTGCCGACGTGAACTATGTCTATGACGTGTTCGGCAATTCCATCGCCCTGGTGAATTTCCAGGAAAGCGCAGGCGAATTGCGCATCGACAGCGTGCTGGAACTGGAGATCTATCCGGTGCCGCCGCTGGAGGACCTGATCGCCCCCGAAGCCAGCACCTATCCGTTCGTCTATTCCAGCGATGATCGCCTCGATATCTCGCTGACCTCAGCCCGGCACTATACCGACAGCGGCGCCGTGGAGGCGTTCGCGCGCTCGTTCCTGCCGGGCGCGGGGCCGATGCCCACCATCGACCTCTTGTTGAACATCAACCTGGCCATCAAGGAGCGCTTCGCCTATGCGGCGCGCTATGAGGAAGGCACCCAGACCCCCGCCGAGACCCTGACGCTCGCCAGCGGCACCTGCCGCGATTTCGCGCTGCTGTTCATGGAGACGGTGCGGGAACTGGGCTTCGCGGCACGGTTCGTGACCGGCTATCTCTATACGCCGCAACTGGACCCGCTGGCTGAGGACGAATTCAACGGCGCCGGCGCGACCCATGCCTGGGCCGAGGTCTATCTGCCCGGCGCCGGCTGGATCGATTTCGATCCCACCAATGGCCTGGTGGGCACCGACCATCTGGTACGGGTGGCGGTGGTGCGTGATCCGCGCCAGGCCATTCCGGTCAACGGCAGTTTCAGCGGTTCGGCGGGCGCGTTCCTGGGCATGGACGTGGAAGTGTTCGTCTCCGCCCATGAGGCGCCTTTGGTGCTGCCGGTGATGTCGGTGCCGCCGCCCCAGCTCACCGCCCGCGAGCGCCATCGCCGCGAAGTGGTGGTGGAGACCCTGGAGGCCGCGGCGGAAGCGGCCAGCGTCAGCGCTGTGGTCGATGCGGTGGACGGCGCCCAGCCCGATGCGCGTGAGCGGGAGATGTCCGAGCTGGAGATGTCCGAGCTGGACGTTTCGGAGCAGGACAGTTCGGACATCGAGGCTGAACCCTCTCCTTCCCAGTCCCCCGATGACGCGGGCGTGGAAGCGGCGGTTTCGCCCGACGACGGATCGCCTGCGGCAGAAGCGGATGAAGCCGGCGCGGATGCGGCTCTCCCAGAGGGCGAAGGCGCGGAACCCAAGGCGCCCCTGGTCGCTGCCGTCTGAGGCCTGCGCGTCCGCCTGTTCAGGTTTTACGACTCGTAGGCACAAAAAAAAACGGGGCGCTGATGCGCCCCGTCGTGGATCCTCGCTGAGAATCCCACCAGCCTCAGGGGCAGGGGACGGCGAAGGCGTTGCCATAGGCATCGCGCGCCCAGCAGTTCTTCGGGGTGGTGGCCGCGCCAACCACGGCGCCGGTGGCGCCGCCCAGCAGGCCGCCCACAACCGCGCCGCCAGCGGTGCCGGTCGCGGCGCCGCCGATCAGGGCGCCGGCACCGGCACCCAGGAGACCGCCGCCGACCGCGCGGTCGGATTCGGAATATTGGCTGCAGCCGGCAAGGGCCAACGCGACAGCGACCACGATCACAGCACTCTTCATGTCCACTCTCCCTTCAACGCAGTCGCTGGCCTGATGCCAGCTTCCCGCCCCATATCATCAGTCTAAGCCTTAACCGTGGTCACACGCCACGCGCAAGCGCTGGTTGTCAGCGCCGCGTGGAGCGCTCGCCCATGGCGATGGCATACAGGACACAGCCGACGGTCAAGCCCACCGCCACTGCGGCCATGACCGCGGTACCGGGATTGGCGCTGACCAGGTGCTCGGCGCGATCCACCGTCTGGCCCACGGAGCGGGCCGCCGTGCGGCGCCCCTCGCGGGCCATGGACAGGCCGCTGGAGGCCAGCGTCTGGGCGCCGTCTTCCACCACCTGCAGGGCGCGATTGGCATAGCGGGCCGCCTCGTGGCGCGGGCCGCGGGAATTTTCTTCAGCGGCGTCCGCCAGGGCTTCCCCCAGCCGTCCCATTTCCGCCTTGAGTGCGTCGAGACGACGCGAAATATCGTGGGTCGAAGACCGTGAACCATAGCCAAGCATGAGCCTATCTCCATTGATATCGAGAGAACGTCTGCGTATGCTTCCGGTTCCGCTTGAGCACGTTTCCGCATAATGTCCTAAAATCCATACGGAAAAAATCGTCTGTTTTCTAGCGTTTAGATATTATCCGCTCAGATTGTTTTAACTTGATCGGATAAGACCCAAATATCTCAGTCGATACGCGATGGTATTTTCGTATCGGTGTTTTGCGTGGTGAAAATGTGGTGCCCCTTTGGGGGAACCGTGGCTGCGCAGTGACGTTTTCCCATCATGACGATGCCAGGGGAATTGCCAATTTTAGGGAACTACATGAACACCATTGAAGCACCCTCGCCAGGGCCTGCCCGTACCGCAATGCCGTTACAGGATGTGCTGGACCCCCGTCGGTGCGCGTTCTTTTTCGACGTGGACGGAACGCTCATCGACATCGCCATCCATCCCGATGCGGTCACGGTGCCGCAGCCGCTGCTGGACGACCTGCGGATCTTGGATCGGGAGACCGGCGGCGCTCTGGCGCTGGTCAGCGGCCGGTCGGTGGCGAGCCTCGATTCCCTGTTCTCGCCGCAGCGCTTTGCGGCCTCGGGCGTCCATGGCGCGGAGGTGCGGCTGTCGTCGGACGCGGAGGTGGAACTCCATAGCCCCGCGCTCAGCGAATCCGTGCGTGCCGCTCTGGCGGACCTCGGTCGCGATCTGGATGGCGTGTTGGTGGAGGACAAGGGCACCAGCGTTGCCTTGCATTACCGCATGAACCCGGCCATCGGCCCCCAGCTGCACGCGGCGCTGGCCGCGTTCGTGGACCGGGTGAACGACGGCCTCGCCATCCTGCCGGGCCGGCTGGTGTTCGAGATGAAGCATCAGTCGCATGACAAGGGCAGCGCCGTGCGCCAGTTCATGGCCACCCGCGCCTTTGCCGGGCGCCGGCCGGTGTTCATGGGCGACGATGTGACCGACGAGGCGGCGTTTGCCGTCATCGCCGAGATGGGCGGCCTGGTGATTTCGGTCGGCCGCGATCTGCCGGTGGCGGACGCGGTGTTGCCGGAGGCCGCCGATGTGCGCGCCTTGCTGTCCGCCATTGCCGCCAACACCCGGAGGGACTGATTGTGTCGCGCTTGATCATCGTGTCGAACCGCGTTGCGGTCCCCGAGGCCGGCAAGACCGCGGCCGGTGGCCTCGCCGTGGCGGTCAATGCGGCTTTGAAAGGCCGGTCCGGCGTGTGGTTCGGCTGGAGCGGCAAGATCACCGATGCCCCGTCCGAGCGGCCGGAGGTGTCCGACCACGGCGGCATCCAATATGCCGTGGTGGATCTGAAAGAAGACGACCATCAGGAATATTACAACGGCTTCGCCAACCGGGTGCTGTGGCCGATCCTGCATTATCGCGTGGATCTGGCGGAGTTTCACCGTGCGGATCTGTCCGGATATATTCGGGTCAACCGCAATTTCGCCGAGCATGTGTCGAAGATCATCGAGGATGACGACATCCTGTGGGTGCATGACTATCACATGATGCCCATGGCCCGGTATCTGCGCGAGCTGGGCCACAAGAATCGCATCGGCTTCTTCCTGCATATTCCCATGCCGCCGCCCGAATTGATCCAGACCTTGCCCCGGCATGGCGAGATCATCGGCGCACTGGCCGATTACGACCTGCTGGGGTTCCAGACCGAGGGCGATCGCGACAATTTCGGCCGCTATCTGGAAAGCCGCGGCGGCCAGCCCACCGCCGATGGCAAGGCCTATGACATCGGTGGCCGACGGGTGCGGGTCGCGGCCTTCCCGGTGGCGATCGAGACCGAATCCTTTGCCCGGCGCGCCCGCCACGCGACCCGCACCCATTTCGTGCAGGACTTCAAGGCCAGCCTCGGCGACTGCAAGATGGTGCTGGGGGTGGATCGCCTGGACTATTCCAAGGGCATACCCAACCGGCTGGAGGCGTTCGAGACCCTGCTGCGCACGGCGCCCGAGTGGCACAAGAAGGTCGCCTTCGTGCAGATCACCCCCAAGAGCCGCACCGACGTGCCGGAATATGGCGAGATGGACCGCTTCATCTCCACCAAGGCCGGGCAGATCAACGGCGACTTTGGCGATGTGTCCTGGACCCCGCTGCGCTATGTGAACCGCACCTATTCCCGCTCGGCCCTGGCCGGCCTCTATCGCAGCGCCCAGGTGGCCATGGTCACGCCGCTGCGCGACGGCATGAACCTGGTGGCCAAGGAATTCGTCGCCGCGCAGGATCCCGAGGATCCCGGCGTGCTGCTGCTGTCGCAATTTGCCGGCGCGGCGGCGGAATTGGGCGGCGGCGCCCTGATGGTCAATCCGCACGAGATCGAGGGCATGGCCGCCAGCCTGCGCCGGGCGCTGGAAATGCCCCTGGATGAACGCAAGGAGCGCTATCAGCGCATGATGGAAGTGCTCCTGGCCAATACCATCGACCATTGGGCCCAGTCCTTCATCGATGCGCTCACCGCGCCCAGCCGGCCGGACCTGCCCAAGAGCGCCAGCCGGACCGTGCCGGTACGCAGCACGCCCATGCCGCAGGTGATGGGCTGGCACGGGTTGCAACGCTCGCAGGACATCTGATCGTCCGACCGATGCCGGCTGGACGCCTGTGGGCCGTCCGTTGCCACCAGGGCCTTTCGCACCAGGCCCTTTGACAGCACGTCGTTTGACAACGCCCGGCCGCAAGGTCGGGCGTTTTGCGTTTGCCTGCCCGCCGGGACGCGGCTGGGGGGCGGCGGCCCCGTGCGCCGGAGGGCGGGACGCGGGGGACCGCTTGCGTTCCTGGCGCGGAGGCGTGAAATCCGCCTGAAATTTCAGCTTGACCGCAAAGGCAAGGTAGCTTTGTTTGTTACCTAGTTTAGTTGTCTTTCTTGTCGTCGACCCGCTGCCATGTCCCGCCCGGACCTGGACGAAAGGTGCGAAACGCCGCTCATGCTGTCCCAGCAGATCATCAACGGCCTCATGCTCGGCGCCATCTACATGCTGGTGGCGGTGGCCTTCACCCTGGCCATCGGGGTGCTGAACTTCCTCAATTTCTCCCTGCCCGGCCTGTTCATGCTGGGCGGCATGCTGGCCTTCGGCTTCGTGAAGCTGGGCTTCCCCTTCCTGCTGGCCGCCGGCGGCGCGCTGTTCGTGGCGGCCGTGGTGTCGCTGCTGGTGGAGCGCCTCGCCTATCGGCGCATGCGCGAGGGCGATGCGGAGGTGCCGCTGGTGTCCTCGCTCGGCTTCCTGGTGCTGATGGAAAACCTGATGCTGGTGCGCTACGGCTCCGACCAGCAGTCGTTTCCAGCCCTGTTTGCGGACATGAACCTGCGCATCGGCGGCCTGGTCATCGGCATCGCGCAATTGGTGTCGCTGGCGATCTCGCTGGGGCTGGTGGCGTGGCTGTCCTGGTTCCTGCGCGCCACCAATGCCGGACGCCGCATCCGCACCGTGGCGGAGAACCGCGAGACCGCCATGCTCATGGGCATCAATATCGAGCGGCTGGTGCCGCAATTGTTCGTGGCCAGCGCCTTGCTGGCGGCGCTGGGCGGCATCCTGTTCGCGGTGAATTATCAGCAGGTCTCCCCCTTCATGGGCGAGGGCATCGGCTTCAAGGGCGTGGCCGCCATGATCATCGGCGGCATGGGCTCCATCTGGGGCGCGGTGATCGGCGGCCTGTTGATCGGCCTGGCCGAAGTGCTGTCCATCTCGCTGATCGGCGCCGACGTGGTGAACATCACCGTCTATGGCCTGCTGCTGGTGATCCTGATCCTACGCCCGCAGGGCCTTCTGGGCCGCGCCCCGAGCCGGGAGAAACTGTGATGAGCGGCTATCTCACCGGCGTCCTGGTCGTCCTCGCCTTCAATGTCATGGCCGCCTATGCGGTCTATCTGCCGCTGGCGGCGGGCCAGCTCAATCTGGGCATCGCCGGCTTCATGGCCATCGGCGCCTATGCGGCCGCCTATCTCACCAATGAGCTGGGCTGGAGCATGTGGACCGCCATTCCCGCCGGCAGCGCCCTGGCGGGGTTGGTGGGCCTGCTCATCGGCATTCCGGTGCTGCGCACCCATGGCATCTATCTGGCGCTGGCCACCTTCGCGCTCGGCCAGGTGATCGCCGCCATCTTCCTCAATCTCGACGTGGTGGGCGCCGCCGCCGGCTATCCGGTGGCGGACTATGCCCCGCCGGTTGCGGTGTTTGCCGCGGCCATCGGCGTGGTGCTGGTGATGGCGCTGCTCTCGCGCACAAGGTTCGCGCTGTACCTGACGGCGGTCAAAAGCGATCCCACCGTGGCCAATCTCATGGGGATTTCGGTGCGCGGCATCCAGGTGGCGGCGTTCGCGCTGGGGGCGGCGGTGGCCGGCTTTGGCGGGGCGTTCTATGCCCACCATTACAGCTTCATCGAAGCCCAGCATTTCAACGTGCTGCTCTCCGTGTTCACGGTGCTCTACGTGCTGTTCGGCGGCACCCAGACCGTGTGGGGGCCCTTGGTGGGGGCGGTGTTCTTCACCTTGGTGCCCGAGGCGCTGCGGGCCAGCGCGGAATGGCGCTATGCGCTGTTCGCGGTGTTCATCATCCTGTTCATGGCGCTGCGTCCGCAGGGGCTGGTGACGGCCTCGCTGTTCCGCCGCATCCGCCGCCGCGCGCCGGAGGCCTCCTCATGAGCATGCGCGCAATAAGCGATACCCCGCCGGCCGCCACCTCTCCGGCCGCCACCTCTCCTGCTCTTGCCATCTCCGGCCTGCAAAAATCCTTCGCCGGGGTGCGGGCGATCCGCGATCTCTCCTTCACCGTGCCCAAGGGCTGCGCCACCGCGCTGATCGGCCCCAATGGCGCGGGGAAGACCACGGTGTTCAATCTGGTGAGCGGCGTCTATGGCGTGGATGCCGGCACCATCCATGTGAATGGCGTGGATGTCACCCAGATGCCCTCGCGCCGCCGCATCCGCACCGGTGTGGCGCGCTCGTTCCAGAACATCCGTCTGATGCCGCACCTCTCGGTGCTGGAAAACCTGCTGGTGGGCCAGCATGTGCGCGCCTCTTCGCTCGCCGCCTTGCTCACCCCCTATCGGCTGATCCCCAACCACCGCTGGAAGCGCGAGGCCCGCGCCGCCCTGGCGGACAGCGGCCTGGGGCGCTATGCGGACGAGACCGTGGGCGCGCTGCCCTATGGCGTGCGCAAGCGCATCGATCTGGTGCGCGCCACCCTGGCGGGCGCCAATGTGCTGATGCTGGACGAGCCCGCCGCCGGCCTCAATCCCAGCGAGACCAATGCGCTGCGCGACCATCTCAAGGCGCTGATCGCCAGTGGCCTCACGCTGCTGGTGGTGGAACATGACATGCACTTCGTGGATAGCATCTGCCCCAATGTGGTGGTGCTGAATTTCGGCGAGAAGATCGCCGAAGGCCCGCTCTCGTTGGTGCGGCGCGATGCCAAGGTGCGCGAAGCCTATATCGGCACGGATGAGGAGGCCTGAGCCATGGCGCTGCTCGAAGTCTCCGCTCTGCAGGTCAATTATGGTCGGGTCGCCGCGCTGAGCGGGGTGGACCTCACGATCAACGACGGCGAGATCGTCACCGTCCTGGGCGCCAATGGCGCCGGCAAGAGCACCTTGCTGCGCGCCATCCTCGGTGCCGAGCCGGCGCGGGCCGGCGGCATCGCCTTTGACGGCGTGGACATCACCCGCATGCCCGCCCATGCCCGCATCGCCCGCGGCATCGTGCTGGTGCCGGAGGGCCGGCGCATCCTCATCTCGCTGTCGGTGGAAGAGAACCTTCTCCTCGGCGCCCATATGCGCACCGACACCCGCGCCGTGCGGGCCGAGATCGACGCCATCTACCAGCGCTTCTCCAATCTGGCCGAGCGCCGCCACATGCTGGCCTCCTGCCTCTCGGGCGGCGAGCAGCAGATGCTGGCCATCGGCCGCGCCATGCTGGCGAAACCCCGGCTGATGATGCTGGACGAGCCCTCGCTCGGCCTCTCGCCTTTGTTCGTCTCCAAATTGTTTGATCTGATCCGCGAACTGAACCGCGGCGGCCTCTCGGTGCTGCTGGTGGAGCAGAACACCGGCAAGGCACTGGCGGTGGCGCACCGCGCCACCGTGCTGGAATTGGGCAAGGTGGTGATGGCGGGCGACCCCAAGGCGCTCGCCGCCGATCCGCGCCTGCAACAAGCCTATCTCGGCGATGGCGCGCCCGCGCCCGTCCTTTCCGCTTGACCCAAGTCCGCTTAAGTCCAGTCCGCTTAACCCCAGTCCGCTCAACCCCAGAAGGAGCTTTCCATGAACAGGTCGCTTGTGTTCGGTGCAACCCTGCTCGCGGCCGTGTCCGCCAGCGCCATGGCGCGGGCCGATGGAGACCTCGTGCTCGGCTATATGATGGCCAAGAGCGGCCCCTATGTGAGCCTCGCCGGCACCAATGAGATCGCCGTCGATCTGGCGGTGGAAGAGATCAATGCCAAGGGCGGCATCAATGGCAAGAAGATCAAGGTGGTGAAGTTCGACACCGCCGGTGATCCCAAGCAGGCCACCACCGCCCTGCGCCGCTTTGCCGAGGACGATGCGGCCCTGGCGGTGATCGGGCCGTTCTCGTCCTCCGAGGTGCGCACCACCTTCCCGGTGGGCGAGCGTGCCGGCATTCCGCAGATGTCCATGGCCTCCTCCGCCCCCGGCCTGACCAAGGGCTTCAGCTACGGCTTCCGCAACACCACCGACGAGGGCAAGGTCATCGACCAGGTGCTCGGCGCCATCAAGGACAAGAAGCTGCCCGCCGCCTCCGGCGCCGCCGCTTACGCCACCGACGACGTGGTGTCGAAGTCCATCGGCACCAATGTGGTGCCCAAGATGTTCGAGAAATACGCCATCCCGCTCAAGGGCTCGGTGGACTTCCAGCTGGCGGCGTTCGACCTGTCGCCGCAGGTGTCCAAGCTGAAGGAACTGGCCCCCGACATCGTCGGCCTCGGCTCGCCCCCGGAAGGCGCGGTCAATCTCGCCAAGGAACTGAAGCGCCAGGGCGTGAACACCCGCGTCATCGGCGGCACCACCATCGCCGATCCCGAGCTGCCCAAGCGCATGGACGGCGCCGGTGAGAACCTCACCATCGGCACCACCTTCTTCCCCGATGTGAACGCCACCACCAAGGCGTTCGCCGCGGAATTCGCCAAGCGCACCAAGGCCGCCGGCCAGACCCGCACCGAGCCGAACCAGATGGACGCGGCGGTCTATGACATCGTCTATCTCTATGCCGAGGCCATGAAGCGCGCCGGCGTCACCGGCGAGGCCGGCAAGCTGGTGGCCGAGCGCACCGCCATCCGCGACCAGCTGGCCAAGCTGAAGGATTACGATGCCGTGGAAGGCAAGATCTCCTTCGTGGACGGTGATGCGGTGAAGCCGGTCTATGTGCTGGAAGTGAAAAGCGGCAAGTGGAGCCTGCTCGACACGCGCATGCCGGACTGAGGCCCCCTCCTCAGCCGCATGCGCGGGGACCGGCATCGCTTCCCCGATGCCGGTCCCATTTTCAATTTGGGCCCAATGCGTAAGATCCGAGGATATTCCATGACCGGTACGGCGCTTCATTTCACCATCCACGCGGACGGGCGCAGCTTCGAGGAGACGCTGCTGATCCGCACCGCGGTCATCGCCGGCTGGACCGGGCGGGACAAGGTGGCGCTGGAAAAGCATATCGTCGAACTGGAGGAACTGGGCGTGGCCCGGCCGGCCTCCACCCCGATCTATTATCGGGTGTCCGCCGCGCGCCTCACCACCGCCGCCACCATCGAGAACACCGGGCCCGACTCCAGCGGCGAAGTGGAATTCCTGATCGTGAATGCGGGCGGCCGGCGCTATCTGGGCATCGGCTCGGACCACACCGATCGCAAGGTGGAGACCTACAATATCACCGTCTCCAAGCAGATGTGCGACAAGCCGGTGGCCCCGGAACTGTGGGCGCTGGACGACGTGCTGCCCCATTGGGACAGCCTGATCCTGCGCTCATTTGCGGTGATCGAGGGCGCGCGGGTGCTCTATCAGGAGGGGTCGGTCAACGCCATGCTGCCGCCGGAGCAGATCCTTAACGGCTTCGAGGGTGAGGCGCTCAGCGGCGGCTCGGTGATGTTCTGCGGCACGCTGGCGGCCAAGGGCGGCATCCGCCCGGCGGCGCGGTTCGAGTTCGAGATCGAAGACCCGATCCTCAAGCGCACCATCCGCCACGGCTATGACGTGGCCATCCTTCCCGTGGTGGGGTGAGCATGTTTGCCCTCGGCGCCGCCATCATCCCGTTCGGGGCGGAGGCGGCGCCGCGCTCGCTGCGCGAGGAAGCCTACGAGATTATCAAGCAGCGGATCATCACCGGGCTGTTCCGGCCCGGTGAGGCCCTGAGCGAGGCGGCGGTGTCCTCGGCCCTGAGCCTCGGGCGCACGCCGGTGCGCCAGGCGTTCGACCGGCTGATGCATGACGGCCTGGTGGAAGTGCTCCCGCGCAAGGGCATCATGGTCTGCCCCATCACCCGCGACGAGGTGCGGGACATGGTGGCTGTGCGCCTGCTCAACGAGGGGTTTTGCGCCCGCCTCGCCGCCGAGCGGGCGGACGCTTCCGTCATCGACACGCTCAATGACGCGGTGGCGCGCGGCCGCATCGCCGCCCAGGCGAGCGATGCGGATGCGCTGATGGCGCTGGACCGGCGCTTCCACGGCGCCATCTCCACCGCCGCGCGCAATCTGGTGCTGAGCGACATCCTGCGCAACCTGCACGACCGCTCGCAGCGGGTGTGGTTCCTGTCCCTGCGCGAGCACGAGCACCACCACCGCGTTGTGGAAGAACACGCCGCCATCGTCGACGCCATTGCGGGGCGCGATGGGGATGCGGCGGAAGCGGCGATGCGGGCGCACATCCTGTCGTTCGCGGAGAATCTGGCGCGGCAGTTGTGAGGGGCGTGCGCGATGTGGCCGAGCCGTCGCCTCGCTTAGGATACCTCAGAACGCAAACGTCTGCCGGCTGATATCTCCTGTCCCGCTCCGCGATGGCTGTGTCAGTGTGCGGGCTGCGAATCGCGGAAGGTGCCATGTCCGATCAGCCGACGCTCACACAAACGCAGATCATCCGGGCGCTCGCCGATGCGCTGAGCTGGTTCGAACGCGAAATCTCGTGGGGGGTGCCTCCGGCGGAGTTGCGTGCTCTCACCGGACGTATCGGTGAACTCTACGCTGCGATGATTACGCGTGGGCAGATGGCTCTCGCCACAAATCAGCGCGGCTATGATGTTGTTTCGGCTGAGAGTGAACGCATTTCAGTGAAAACAATCACTTCCTCAAACCATGTCGATTTTAAGCTTTCAACTTTCAGTGAAGTCGATCGTGTGATTGTTCTGCGTGTGAATGTCGATCCTGAAGTAGGGATATCGATAGAAGAGCTATTAGATAAATCTGCGATTGAAGCGCGTGCGCATTTTCGCGAAGTTGACGGAATACTTCGCTATAGACCCTCACGGCAGGAACTTCCCCTTGAGGAGGGCGCCGATCCTGGGACGCTCAGGATCACCTCTCGGGCAACTTACGGTGCGGACGAGATCGTTCGATATGAGAATGGAGCGATCCGTGTTCTGCGCGAAGGTGAGTTGCAGCAGATAAACGTGAAAGGCTTCCTCCGCCCAATCGCAGCCGAATTCGGCGTCTCCACGGAGAGCGAGGCAGGAATTAAGCTCAATACGCAGCAGCTGGGGGCGAATGTGATCCGTGTTCTCAATGAGCGTCAACGAAGTTGAGCCATCGTAGCGACGCGGGAAAACAGGTGATGAATTTTTGCTGATCCGACGCACGCTGCCAAAACAAAAAAAAGCCGGCCCCGAAGGGCCGGCTTCTGATCGTCACAGCGTGCTGCGGCAGGTTCAGCCGACGATGGCGGCGACGCCGGCGCGTTCGTCCAGCAGTTCCTTCAGGGTGATGTCCAGCATCGACTGCGCATAAGCGTCGATCTCCAGGCCCTTCACCACGGTGTAGGTGCCGCCGGCGCAGATGGCCGGGACGCCGAACACGATGCCTTCGGGAACGCCGTAGGAGCCGTCCGAGGCGATGCCCATGGACACCCAGCGGCCATCGGTGCCGTGGATCCAGTCATGCATGTGGTCCACCGCCGCATTGGCGGCGGAGGCCGCGGACGACAGGCCGCGGGCTTCGATGATCGCCGCGCCGCGCTTGCCGACGGTGGGGATCAGGGTCTCGCGGTACCAGGACTCATCATTGATGAGCTTGGGCAGGGCTTCGCCCTTCACGGTGGCGAAGCGATAGTCGGCGAACATGCTGGGGGAGTGATTGCCCCAGATCACCAGCTTCTCGATGTCGGCGCTGGAAATGCCCGCCTTGGCGGCGAACTGCGACAGCGCGCGATTGTGATCGAGCCGCAGCATGGCGGTGATGTTGCCGGCCGGCAGATCCGGAGCGGACTTGGCGGTGATGTAGGCATTGGTGTTGGCCGGGTTGCCCACCACCAGCACCTTCACGTCGCGCTTGGCCACTTCGTTCAGCGCCGCGCCCTGGACCTTGAAGATCTCGGCATTGGCGAGCAGCAGGTCGGCGCGCTCCATTCCCTTGGAGCGGGGGCGCGCGCCCACCAGGAAGGCGGCGTCCACATCCTTGAAGGCCACCTTCGGCTCATCGGTGATGACCACGCCGGCCAGCAGCGGGAAGGCGCAGTCTTCCAGCTCCATCACCACGCCCTTCACGGCGTTCTGCGCCTGGGGCAGGTCCAGCAGCTGGAGGATGACCGGCTGGTCCTTGCCATAGACGTCGCCATTGGCGATGCGGAACAGCAGCGAATAACAGATCTGGCCGGCGGCGCCGGTGACAGCTACGCGGACGGCGGGCTTCGTCATGATGAATCCTTCCCCGGAAAAGTCCGAATTGGCTCACGTCGGCACTCTATGGCCGCGTCCGCGCCGAATTGGAAGCGCCTGTTTGCTCCGATCAGGCGGTCAATTCGGCTTCCACCCCCGCGGCAATGGCGAACAGGCGGGCGTCATTGCCCCCGGTGGCGGCGATCATCAGCCCCACCGGGGCGTTCTCTGGGGCTTGGATGGGCAGGGAAATGGCGCAGCCGTCGATCATGTTGATGAGGGTGGCATTGCGCAGGGAGAGGATGTTGGCGGCCGCATAGGCCGCGTCATCGTGCTCCAGCGGGGCAATGGCCGGGGGCAGGATGGCCACCGTGGGCAGCAGCAGCGCGTCATAGGCGGCCAGGCGCGCATTGGTGCGGGCGATCAGCGAGCGGCGGGCGGCCAGCGCATCCAGATAGTCCGCCGCCTCCTGCTCGTGGCCGCGCTTGATGCGCACCGAGACGCGGGGATCATAGAGCGCCTCGCTCTTGGCCAGCAGCGGGCGATGCCAGGCATAGCTCTCGGCGGCGGTGAAGCCGCCCTTGGCATTGATGCCGGCGATCTCGCCGAATTCCGGCACCGGCGCGTTCACCACCGAGGCGCCGGCCTGGGCGAGGTGCGCCACCGCCGTGGCAAACGCCTGGGCGACGATGGGGTCGAGGCCGTCCAGCGCCACGGTGGCGGGCACCAGGAAGCGCAGGCCGATGAGGCTGGCCGGTTCCAGCGGCGCCAGCGGCTCGCCGGCCAGGATCGCATCCAGCGCCGCGCAGCAGGCCACCGAGCGGGCCAGCGGGCCGATGGAATCCAGGCTCTGGGACAAAGGAATGGCGCCATCCTGCGGCACCCGGCGAGCGGTGGGCTTGTAGCCGGTGATGCCGCAGAAGGCGGCCGGGATGCGGCAGGAGCCGCCGGTATCGGTGCCCAGCGCGGCATGGGCCATGCCGTCCGCCACCGCCACCGCGCCGCCGGAGGTGGAGCCGCCGGGCACATGGCCCGCGGCGCGCTGCCACGGGCTCTTGGGCGTGCCGTAATGGGGATTGAGGCCGAGGCCGGAATAGGCGAACTCCACCATGTTGGAGCGGCCGATGACCACGAAGCCCGCCGCCCGCAGGCGCGCAACGGCGGTTGCGTCCGTGGTGGCGGGCGGGGCATCTGCCAGGGCCTTGGAGCCGGCGGTGGTGACCTCGCCGGTGATGTCGAACAGATCCTTGATGGCCACCGGGATGCCGGCAAAAGGCGAGGGCGCCGCGCCCGCCCGGCGCAGCGCATCCTGCCCATCGGCGGCGGCGAGCGCCTGGTCGCGGGCCACATGGATGAAGGCGCGGGCGCCTTCGCCGGCGGTGTCCGCGATGCGCGCCAGGCATGCCTCCACCAGCGCCCGCGACGTGGTGCGCCCGGCGGCAAGATCGGCGGCGAGGCTGGCGAGGGTGGGAGCGGTCGCGGTCATGGGGGGTATCCGGGCAGGGCTGTGAGGGGCGGATAAGAGGCCGGTTCGGGGGCGGATGTCCAGCGGGGCATCCGGTTGAGGTGTCGGTTCCGTGCGCCACTCCGGGGCGGGCGCAGGGGAGGGCGTTTCACCCCCCACCCCAACCCTCCCCCGCAAGGGGGGAGGGGGTACGGCGTGTGGGGTGGCGGGCGTTGCGCGTTGCTCTGGGATGCCGTCGCCATCCGACCGGGCACACCCAATGACATCCGGGTGCGGTTCCTCCCCCCTTGCGGGGGAGGGCAGGGAGGGGGGTGAAACGGCCGGGGCCGTGCACAACCTCCCCAACGTGCCCCCGCATCCGCCGCCGAAACGCACCGCGCCCTCGCCCCGCGTCAGCGGAGGAGGGCGCAAGCCGTGTGCGAAACGGCGATCAGACCGGATCGAAGTAATGGATTTCCATCAGGATGCAGCCGTTCTCGGACTTGAACGGGCCATGGAAGGCGCCGGGCGGGCGGCAGGCATAGGTGAAGGGCGGGAAGGCTTCGCCGCCTTCGCCCTTGTCGTCATTGCCCACCGTGAGGTCGCCGGTGACCAGGAACACTTCTTCCCAATAGTCATGGACGAAAGGCGCGGTGGTGAACACGCCGGGGTCGAAGCGCAGCAGCCGGGTGCGCGAGCCGCGCTTGGCCGTCTCGTCCAGGCCGCCGGAAATGATCTTCTGCTGGATGCCCTTGGGATAGCCGGGGGGCACTTCCCAGCCGCTGGTCAGGTCCAGCGTGTAGAACTCGTCATGGGCTTTGTTGATGGCCATTGGGCAGACCTTGGGTTGGGCGGAAAAAAAGCGTGAGGTCGGGTCGGGGCTTACTCGGCCGCCTGGGCCGGCGCCGCGCCGCGCTCGTCGGCCAGATCGTAGGAGGCGAGCATGCGGTCCAGCAGGGAGGCGGCGCCCGCCCAGTCATAGCTGCGGAAGGCATGGCCCTTCACCACGAAGCCGGCGCCGGCATAGAACATCTCATACTGGGCATGGCGGGAGGCGAATTCCGAGCCCACCGCGTCCCAGGCCAGCTTGTAGAACTTGACCTTGTCTTCCGCATTGGCGGCGGGTGACTGCTGGGTCTTGCCGATGAGCTGCGCCAGTTCGGGATTGTCGAAATCCCGCACCGAGGACGGCAGCATGATCATGCCGCCGCCGGCCAGCTCGCGCAGGGTGTTGAGCACCTTGCCATAGAGCTGCTGGGAGAGGGTCTGGGCGGCATAGAGGGTGTGGCGGTCGGGCACGAAATAGGCGCCGCGCTGCGCGCCCTTGGCCTCCATGGCCACCACGAAGGCGTCGATCATGGCCACTTCCGCCGAGAGCTGGCCCAAGGTCTCGCGCACCTGCGGGAAGTTGGTGGTGCCGTTGATCTCTGTGGTGCGGCGGGCGATGCCGAGCAGGAACTTCAGCTTCACCGACAGGCGGATCTGCGCCTGGTAGTTCTGGTAGACATGGGCCGGCGTGGCGTGGAACTGCTTGGCCACCATCTCGATATTGTCGACGATGAACACCCGGTCCCACGGCACCTTCACGTCGTCGAAAAACAGCACCGCGTCATTTTCGTCGAAGCGGCTGGCGAGGGGATTGTCGAACACCGACGGGGCGGAGGCCTCGTAGGATTTGCGCGACAGGATCTTCAGGCCCTTGGTGTTCATGGGAATGGCGAAGGAGACGGCGTAATTTTCGTCGCCCGGCTGCAGCGGCTGGATGCAGGTGACGAACACCTCATTGGCCATGATGCCGCCGGTGGCCAGCATCTTGGCGCCGCGCACGGTGATACCTTCCGCATCGCGATCCACCACCCCGGCGGACAGGAACGGATCCTGCTGCGCCGCCGCACTCTTGGAGCGGTCGGCCTGGGGATTGATGATGACGTAGGTCAGATAGAGATCGTTGTCGCGGGCATAGCGATAGTAATCGGCCAAGGCCTTGCCGCGGGCGGGATCATAGGCGTCGAACACCTCGCGGCCCATATACATGCCGGCGATGCAGGAGGCGACGTGATCCGGCGCGCGGCCCAGGAAACCCGCATGCAGTTCGGTCCAGGCTTCGAGGCCCTTGCGGCGGGTCTTCAGCGCCTCATAGCTGGTGGGCAGTTCCCAGATGCGGTTGGCGCGGGTGCCGGTCTCGGTCTCGAACGACATCAGCTCGCGGTTTTCCGGCGCGCTCTGGAAGTCGAACATCCTGGCCACGGAGGCGATGGCGCCGCGGAAGGCGGGATGGGTCACCGGGTCTTTCACCAGGGCGCCGTCGAGGAAGATCTGGCGCCCGTCACGCAGGCTTTCGGTATGCTGTTGGCCGGTTTTCATCATGGGTCGGTCCTCGCGGCGCGGGGCGCGTATCAGAAGGAAGAGGTCAGGAGCCAGTGGTCTCGCCGGAGGCGAGGCCGTGGTAGCGTCCGCGGTAGAAGATCAAAGGCGCGCCCGAGTCCGCATGGGCGAAGCGCAGCACGCGGGCCAGAAAGATGACGTGGTCGCCGCCGTCGTGATGGGCGTAGGGCACGCACTGGAAATGGGCGAGGGCGCCGGTGAGAAGCGGCGTCTCGCCGTGGCCCAGGGTGTGGTCCACATTGGCCCACTTATCCTGCAGCGCCTTGGAGAAGCGGTTGGACAGATGTTCCTGATCCCGGCCCAGCACGTTGACGCCATAGGCGCGCGCCGCCAGCATGGCGGGCAGGCTGTGGGCGCTGCGGGCGACGCTGAACAGGACCAGGGGAGGATCGAGCGAGACGGAGTTGAACGAGCTCATGGTCATGCCCACCACGGCGTCGTCTTCGGCGCGGGCGGTGATCACGGCGACGCCGGTGGCGAAATGGCCCAGCGCCTGGCGGAAGGCGCGGGCATCGAACACACCGTCTTCGGCGAACTCTGGAGTGGCGGCCTCGCTCATGCTCACCTGCGGCTTGGGCGCCCCGCGCCCGCTGGATGCGATGCCCGAGGCTGGGGACCTGGGGCCGGTGTCAGTTCGGTGGGTGTCATTTACCTTTGTATCAAAGCTAATATAATAATCGAACGAACGTCAAGGCGGTTTTCGTGGACGGACAGGGCAAAGCAACGGGCAAGACGGACAGTGACGGGACCGGGCCGGGGACTGAGCCGGCGGGCGTCCGGCCCAAGCGGGCGCGGCGCCGGAACGGGGGCGAGTCCGAAGCGCTGCCGGCCATGAGCGAGGGCACGCGCGGGCGCGTCGTCTCCGAGGCCGGACAGAGGCGACAATTGACCGTATCGAGGGCGGAACTGTTGGTGGATGGGTCGGATCGGGATTTTCGCCAGTTGGTGCACGACACCCTGGCGTTCGCGGCGCGGATCCAGGAGGTGCGCAGCCGCCTCGGGGCGCTGATTGGCCTGTCCGGCGCGCAATATACCATCCTGGTGGCGGTGGCGCATTTGCAGGGCCGCGACGGCGGCGTGGGCGTCAATCTGCTGGCGGAGCATCTCCACCTCTCCGGCGCCTTCGTGACCATCGAGGTCAACAAGCTGGTGGCGGCGGATCTGGTGATCAAGGAAGTCAATCCGGAGGACCGTCGCCGGGTGCTGCTGACCATCACCGCCAAGGCCAACCAATTGCTGGATGACCTCACCGCCGTGCAGCGCCCGGCCAATGACGCCCTGTTCGGCTGCCTGTCCGCGTCCGACTTCCACGCCTTCCGCGACGTGGTGGCGCAACTGGTGCTCACCGGCGATCGCACGCTGAAGCTGCTGGACTACCTGGCCCCGGACGGCACGCTCACCGGCGCCGCCGCGCGGCTTCCGGCGGATCCCGACGCGGCCTGAGCGGCCGCGCTTCGGGCGTGCGGCTCAGCGCGGGCGCAGCATGCGGCCATAGAAGGCGGCCACGTCCCGCTCGAAGCGCGCCTGGCCAAAGCGCTCCTGGGCCATCTTGCGCCCCGCACCGCCCATGGCATCCCGCAAGGCGGCATCGTCCGCCAGCCGGAGCATGGCCTGGGCCAAGGCCGGCGCATCCTCATGGGGCACCAATATGCCGGTGTCGCCGTCCGCCACCGCCTCGGGAATGCCGCCGATGCGGGTGGCGATCACCGGCAGCGCCGCGCTCATGGCTTCCAGCAGCACCAGCGGGAAGCCCTCGGTATGGGTGGACAGGACCAGAGCGTCGATGGCGGCGTAGAAGCGCGGCATGTCGCCCTCGAACCCGGCGAAATGCACGAAAGCGCCGGTGCCGGTGTCCGCGACCAAGGCCGAGAGTTTGGCGAACTGCGCCCGATGGCCCTCATCCCCGCCGGTATCGCCCACCAAAAGCAGATGCACATCGCTGCGCGCCCGCTGCACCAGCGCCATGGCGCGAATGAGCGTGGCATGGTCCTTCTGCGCGCTGATGCGGGCCGGCATGCCGAACACCACGGCGGCTTCCGGCAGGCCGTAATGGGCGCGGGCGACGGCCCGGTCCAGAACCGGGGGCGGGGGCGGCACCGCGTCGTACAGGACCGCGCCGCGCCCGGGTGCCACTGGAAAATCCTGCTGCGCGGCGGTGGAGGCGGAGACGTAGAGATACTGCTCCACCGGCTTCAGCAGCAGGCGTTCCAGATCGGTGAGCCGGGGGTGGTCGGCGCGCACATGGCTCACCACCCGCGCCCCGGCGAGGCGGCCGGCGAGGGCGGTGAAATAGGCGCCCATCACCTCGCCATTGTGCACCAGCTTCACGCCACGGCGGCGGAAGTCGGCGGCGAGCCGCACCGTATTGGCCAGATAGGGCAGGGGCCTGGAGCGCCGCACCTCCGGCTGCTGGTAGCGCGTGGTTGCCAGGCCATGGCTGTGGCACAGCGCCTCCAGCGCCGCGGCGCCGGGAAGATCCGGCACATAGAGGATATTGTCATAGCCCTCCGCCCGCGCCGCTTCCGCCAGCCGGATGGTCGCCAGCTCGGTGCCGGCGATATTGGTCCAGGGAATGATGTGGGCGATGAGCGCGCGCTGCATCCTTGGAGCTAGGCGGACCGGGGTGTGCCCGTCAAGCGGCGCGCGGAAGTGGGGGCACCGGGGTATCTGCAACCGGCATTTCCACCGTCTTCGGCCGCGTCATGCACAGGGGGGCTTGCTCCGGCGCGCGCCGACGATATGATCCGGCCCGCCGCACTTGAGCGCGCGCCGATCCACCTGCTTCGTACGGGGATCGGGTTACGCGGGCCTCTTGTGGGAATTTGAACCGGAGTGCCGATCAGGTCGCTGACCCGATCCGGTTTCGCTTCAACGGCGCGGGCGTGGTGGAACTGGTAGACGCGCCGGACTCAAAATCCGGTTCCGAGAGGAGTGTCGGTTCGATTCCGACCGCCCGCACCACCTTTCTGGATCTGCCTTCTGGATCTAGCCGTCTCAAGCCGGCTGCTCATCCCTTCAGATCACGACGCGGGCTGGCCCGGATCGCCTGTCGCAAGGCGCCACGGTGCCGCTCACGCAATGGCGCATGGATGCAGGCACGGCGCGCGTTGCGGCTCCCATTGCCTGCATCCCCCCTGATGCAGGCGCCTCCGCTGCAAAGCGCGCGCCCTCGATCTTGAAATGCTGGGCTTCGGCTTCTACGCGGCAGGGGCGGTTCCAAAGGCGCAGCGCACCGCGTGGTTGATGCTGGCCGGAAGCACCGACATGTGGGTCTCGCAGCGCAGGAGTTCGTAAGCTGTCGCCAGTCCCGGCACCGCCGCCAGCCGCTCAGCCATCTCGCGCGTGTTGTCGACGATGCGGCTCTCCGCAAAGCTGGCGAGGCGCGTCTGCGCATCCGCCGCGCCGATCTGGAACGGGGCCAGTTGCTGCTCATATTCGCCGACCAGCAGCAGGAGTTGTCCGCCACCGCCCTGGCGGCCGGCGATGAAGGCGTCCGCTTGCGTGATGATGCCCGCCCCCTCCCACCAGATCGCGGGACTGGCGGAAATCCAGGCCGTGAACGCATCCGGCGCCCGGAACAGGGCGTGCAGCACGAACAGCCCGCCGAAGGAGTGACCGAAGATCGCTTGACGCCGTGCATCCACCGGCACGCGGCGGGCGATCTCCGGCTTCAGATCATCGCCGATGAAGGCGAGGAATGCATCGGCGCCGCCGGTGCGCACCTGCGGACCGGTCTCGGTATGCGGCGGATAGGTGGCTCCGGGCGGCGGCCCCATGTCCCAGGAGCGGCGCACGCTGTCATAGGGACCGTCGGTGGGGTAGCCGATGGCGACGATGACGCCGAACCCCACGCCGGTGCCAAGCGGATACGGCGCCTGCACCCGCACCACGTCCACCGCCGTGGCGATGACCGCATTGCCATCGAGCAGATACAGGACCGGCCAGCCGCCCGCCGGCGGTTCACCGGGCGGCGTGTAGAGATAGATGCGGTAGGGCGCGCCGCCGCCCTGGGGGGCGAGGTCGAACTGCACCGTGTCCGGGAGGGATGCCTGGAGGGTCATACGCTGTGTCTCCGTGCCAAAAGCCACATGAGGGCGGGGCAGCCGATGAAGGTGGCCGCCAGTCCCGCCGGAATCTGCCAGGGGAAGGCCACGATCCGCCCGAGCCAGTCGGCGGCGACCATGATGACGCCGCCGATGAGGGCGGCGCCCACCAGTTGCGGCAACGCCCGCTGCAGCCCGAGGAACCGCGCCAGATGCGGGGCCATGAGCCCCACGAAGGTGAGCGGCCCGATCAGCAGCGTCGAGACCGCGGTCAGTGCGGCGGTCACCAGCAGCAGGAGGCCGTGGCTGCGGCGCGGGTGCAGCCCGATCGCGCTGGACGTCAGTGCGCCGAGCGGCACGATGTCGAGCCAGCGGGCGAGCAGAGGCAGCGATCCCAAGGCGAGGGCTGCGGCCGCCGTCGCCACGCGCGCGTCGGTGGCGTCCACCGCATAGGTCGAGCCGGTCATCCAATTGAGCAATTGCGCCGCGCGCGGATCGCCGCCGGCCATCAGCGCGGTGACGAGCGCATCGAACATGGCGCCCAGCGCGACGCCGGCCAGGAGAACCCGCTCCGGCGTCGCCGCGCCGCCGCGGCCGAATGCGAGAATGGCCAGCAGGGCCAGGAATGCACCCAGTGTTGCCGCACCAAATTGCGCGCCTCTGCCGACCTCGGCCAAGGTGAACATCGCGACGATGAGCCCGAAGGCCGCACCGGCGCTGACGCCGAGCACTTCGGGGCTGGCCATGGGGTTGCCGGTCAGGCGCTGGAGCACGCCCCCGGCGCAGGCCAGCATGATGCCGGCCGAAAGTGCGGCGAGGGCGCGGGGCCAGCGCCACTCCAGCAGATCGGCGCTGAGGCTCCAGCCCTCCAGTCCACGCCCGACGCTGACGGACAGCGTGAGCAGCACGACCAGCCCCAGCCCCAGCCCGACGATCAGCAGCAGCGGACGATTGGCCCGGCTGATGCTCCCGCCCAGCCCCGAAGGGAGGTGGAGCGACAGGCGCAGGCGCGGCAGCAGCCACAGCAGCAGCGGCGAGCCGAACACCGCGGTGATCGCCCCGGTGGGCAGCATCTCGCCCGCATCGCCGGCCAGCCGCTGCACGCACTGGTCGGTGAACCACAGCAGGACCGCGCCGAGCAGGGCCGACCAGATGAGACGCGGTGCCACGCGGCGGGCGCCGGCGACGGTCACCAGCGCCGGCGCCGCCAGCCCGATGAAGCCGATGACCCCCACTGTGCCGACCACCGCCCCGGTCAGTGCCACGGCGAGCGCGAGCGCCGCCAGCCGCACCAGGGGCACACGCAGCCCAAGGCTGCGGGCGTGGTCGTCATCCAGCGTCAGCAGCGTCAGGGGGCGGACCAGCAGGGCTGCGGCGCCCAGGGCGAGCGCAAGCCGAGGCCAAAGGAAAGCGGCGATGGTCCAGTCCTGCTGGCTTAGCGAGCCGCCGCCCCAGATGAACAGGCCGGCGAGATAGTGCGTGTTGAACAGCACCAGCAGTGCGGCCAGCGCGCCGCAATAGAGGCTCACCACCATGCCGGCCAGCACCACGGTGAGGGGCGACAGCCGCTTGTGCCAGGACAGGGCGAGCACGATGAGCACGGTGACCAATCCGCCCGCCATCGCGATCCATTCGCGCCCGAACTCCAGCAGCCCCGGCGCCCACAGCATGGCGAGGGCGAGGGCGAGATTGGCGCCGGCGGAAATGCCGAGCGTGGTGGGAGAGGCCAGCGGATTGCGCAGCGCCAGTTGCAGCAGCGCGCCCGCCAACCCGAGCGCGGCGCCGCACAGCAGGCTGGTGGCCAGGCGTGGCGCGAAGCTGTAGCGCACCAGCATCTGGCGGACATCGCCGCTATCGGGCGCAAACAGCGCATCCGGCCAGAGCGTGACGGGCAGCCGGAGCGCCAGCGTCGATAGGGTGATGGCGGCGGCAGCCAGCGCCAGCAGCGCGACGATGGCCGCCGGCCCCAGCCTTTGGCGCTCACCCATGGGAAGGGGCCTTCGGCAGCGTCTCGCCCAGGAGCCGGGCGAAGCGCATGGCGGAGGGCAGCATGCCGAACATCAGGACGGCCGGGAGGCGCTGCACCTGCCCCGCCCGCACGAAGCCGAGGCTGTTCCACAAGGGCGAGCGGTGCAGGCTCGCCAGCACGTCGGCGGCGATGGGCTCCAGATAGATCAGCCGCGCCTGCGGGGCATGGGCCAGTTGCTCGATGCCGACGGTGGCGAATCCCCAATAATTGGTGTCGCCGCGCCAGGCATTGCTCAGGCCGCACAGCCCGATCACGTCGTCGAACAGGCTTTTTGCGCCATAGACCCGGACGTGGCGGGTATCCATGAAGTTCACGATGAACAGCGGGGTGTCGGCATAAGGCGCGAGGGTCGCCCGCGTCGTCGCCATGAGGGCTGCGGCGCTGCTGATCAGCGCCTCGGCCTGAAGGTCCCGCCCGAGCAGCCCGCCCAGCCGCCGGGTGGCGGCGATGCTGAGCCCATAGGGGGTGCCGCCGCCGGGCGTGTAGATGGCGAAGGTTTCGGTGCGGGCGATGCGCTCCAGCATCGGACGCAGGCGGGCAAGATAGGGCGTGGTCAGGATCAGGTCGGGCCTGAGCGCCTGCAACAGCTCCATATTGGCTTCCAGCGCGGTGCCGAGATTGATCACGCCCTCTGGCAGCGCGGGGTCGACGACCCAGCTCGACCACGCGTCCGCTTGCGCCAGCGCAACAGGCGTCACGCCCAGCGCCAGCAGGGTTTCGGCGAGGCCGTAATCCAGCGAGACGATCCGCGCCGGCACGCCGGCCGCGTGCAGCGGGCCGGGTGCGAAGAGGGCGCATGACGCGGCGCCGGCCAGAAAGCCGCGTCGCGTCATGGTGCAGAACCCCGGCAAGGCAGAGGCCTACCAGCGATACTTCAGCCCCGCGATCACGGTGCGTGGCATGCCCTTGTAGCAATAGCCGGCGTCGCAGGTGATGTAGTCTTCGTCCAGCAGGTTCTGGGCATTGACCTGCATGCTCCAGCCCTTCAGCTGCGCCCCAAGGTTGACGAGGTCATAGCTCAGCTTGGCATCCACCAGCGTGTAGGCGCTGTTCTGGAAGGTGTTGAGCGAATTGCCCCAGGTGGCGCCGGTGTAGCGCACGCCCGCGCCCACCCCAAGGCCCGCCAGCGCGGTGCCCGGCTGGAACTGGTAGTCCGCCCATATGGCGAAGGTGTGCTGCGGCTGGCCGGAGGGGGTGAGGCCGAGGGTCTGCGAATCGCCCGCCACATTGGTGAGGTCGAGATAGGTGTAGGCGCCGCGCACCTTCAGCCCGGCGCCGAGATTGGCCACCCCTTCCAGCTCGAAGCCGCGCGCGCGCACCTCCCCGGTCTGGATCTGGTACAGCGGGTTGGTCTCGTCGGTGACGAGCCCGTTGTCCTGGTTGATCTGGAACACCGAGGCGGCGACAAATCCGTCGAAGCCGGTGGGCGCATACTTCACGCCGCCCTCGATCTGTCGTGCGGTGGTGGGCGAGAAGCTGTTGCCGGAGATATCCGCGCCAAGGGTGGGCGCGAACGAGGTGGAATAGCTGACATATGGCGCGATGCCATTGTCGAACAGATAGGTGAGTCCGGCGCGACCGGTGAAGGCCTGATCGTCCGTATTCTGGGTGGTGGAGGTCAGAAGGTTGTCATTGGTGGTCTCGACCCAGTCCTGTCGCCCGGTCAGGGTCAGGAGGAAGCCGCCGAATTTCGCCTGCTCCTGCACATAGACACCGAGCTGGCTCTGGTTCTGGCGATAGCGCGACGCGTTCAGCTCCGGGTCGGAGACCGGACCCAGGGCCTGGTTGAGCGTGTAGTTGAAATCCGACGCCGTGCCGTAGCCGATGCCGCCATCGAGGTTGAGATAGGAATAGTCCACGCCCACCAGCAGCGTGTGCTCCACGGCGCCGGTGATGAACTTTGCCTGGATCTGGTTGTCGATCACGAACGAATCCAGCGTATCATGCACATAGGCGCTGTAGCGGCTGGCGGTGTTGGTCGCGGTGTTGAGCGAGGACAGGCCGGTGTAGCGCACCGAGGTATCGGCGTTGCCGTAGCGTACCTTCTGCCGCACGGTGAAGATGTCGTTGACATCATGCTCAGCCAGATAGCCGAGCCGGTACTGCGTCTGCTTCTGGCTGTTGTAGTCGCCGGGCGTCTTGCTGAAGGCATCGGAGCTGGAGCCGGTCCAGGCGTAGAAGGGCAGCGAGGCCGGGGTCTCGGAATCCTGATACTCGCCGAGGAAGGTGATGCGCGTGCTGTCGTTCGGCTTATAGGTGAAGGCCGGGGCGATATAGGTCATGTCATTGACGCCGCCGCCCAGCGTGTTCGGAGACCCCGCGTCGCGCACCAGGCCGGTGAGGCGGTAGAGCAGCGTGCCATCCTTATCCGCCGGCCCGCCGACGTCGAACTGGCCCTGCCAGAGATCGTAATTGCCGCCCTGGACCTCGACCTCGCCGAACGCCGTCTCGGTGGGGCGCTTGGAGGTGATGTCCACCAGGCCGCCGGGCGAGCCGAGGCCATAGAGCGCGGAGCTGGGGCCGCGCAGCACCGTCACATTCTGCACGCCATAGGGCTCGACCTTGAATACCGACATATTGGCGCCCGGCAGGCGCAGCCCGTCGCGATAGATGCCGTTATAGGTGGTGTCGAAGCCGCGAATGGTGAAGACATCGAAGCGCGGATCAAAGCCGCTCTGCCCTGTGCGCACCCCCGGCGTGTAGGCGACCGCGGCGGTGAGCGTCTGCACATTGCGGTCGTCGAGCTCCTGCCGGGTGACGACCGAGACCGACTGCGGCGTTTCGATCAGCGGGGTATCGGTCTTGGTGCCGACCGTGGTGGTGCTGGCGACATAGCCGACCGTGCTGCTCCCCTGCACGTCGATGGCGCCAAGCTCGATCGCCCCGGCGGCGCCGCTGCCGTTCGGGCCTGCGCTCGCGGCATTGGGATCGATGATCGTCACCTGATTGCGACCGTTGAAGCGATAGACGAGGCCCGTGCCAGCCAGCATGCGGGCCAGCGCTTGCTCCGGGGTCATCGTGCCGGAGACCGCCGCGGAGCGGCGCCCGCCCAGCTTGGCGGTGTCGTAGAACACCTGCACGCCCGCCCGCTGGGCGAATTTCAGCACCCCCCGGTTGAGATCCTGTGCCGGGATGTCGAAGGCGATGGGGGCGATGGCCGCAGTGCCGGCGCTCGGCTGCTGGGCCAGCGCATAGCCGGCCGGCGCGACCGAGGCCAGAAGCCCGGACACCACGCCGATGGCCAGGCCACGCCGCCGGGCGTGAGTGTCCGTCACATGCTTCATTCCAGCCATGTCTCGCTTCGCCTCTTTTGCATGGGCGTCGCGCGCGACGCTCCCGTTGCCGATGAAGACAACCGAGGGGGCCGCAGGCCGTAAAAATAAGTGAGAGGGTCGATGACGGTGCTCAGTAGAGCACCGTCACCAGGGGCGGCAGCGAGGAGGCGCTGGCGCCGAGTTCCGTGGTGATGGTGCGAATGACATCGTCCAGATCTTTCGTCGCAAACACGCCGCTGACCCGCCGCTGCGCCAGTTGGGCGTTGGCGACGATGATGCGCCCGCGCCGGTAGCGGTTGAGTTTGCGCACCACCTCCTCCAGCGGCACGGAATCGAAGACCAGCAGGCCCGAGCGCCATGCGGTGACGCCGGCGACATCGACCGAGTGGACCTGGCCGATCCCCCGCATCACGTCGTATTGCACCGTCTCGCCGGGCGAGAGCACGACGCGGTCCGGGGCGTGCGCGGGCATCTGGAGCGCCACCGCGATGTCGTGCTCGACGGCGGTGATGCCGGCGCCGTCCGACCGTTGCTCGACGAGGAACTGCGTGCCGAGCGCCGTTGTGGTGCCGTGGGCGGCATCGACCACGAACGGCCGCCGCTCAGCGCCTCCACGCGGCGTGGCGTGAAAGAAGGCTTCGCCCGAGAGCAGGATCACACGGCGCTCCTCGCGATTGAACCGCAAGGCGATGGCGCTGTCCGGGCCGAGATCGACAATTGTGCCGTCATCCAGGGTCACCTGCCGGATCTCGGCAGGCGCGGTGCGCCAGTCGGCGGCAAGGGCGATCCATGGGTCGCCGATCTGGTAGCGCAGGCCAAGCACGCCGATGGACAGGACGGCCAGGACGGCGAGGATGCCGGCGCCACTGACGGGTTTCTTGGCTTTGGGGCGGGGCAGCGCCCGCAGCAGGCCGGGATCGTGCCGCAGCAGATCAAGGCTGCGCCATGCGCTCTGCGCCTCCTCGAAGGCCGGGCGATGATCAGGGTCGGCTTCCAGCCAGAGCCGAAATGCTGCGCGCTCGCCATCGTCGAGCGGGCGGCCGTCGAGGCGGGCAACCCATTGCGCGGCGTGCCGGTCCGCGTCCGACGATCGATCCTCGTTCACGCCATCATCCATGCAGCAGCGCCCTCGGCTCCGGCCCCCTCTGAGGGGAAGACAACCGAGGCCGCCAAACCCCGTAATGGGCCGGGTCTAGCGCGATCTGAGCCGTTCCGTAATGTGCTGGATGGCCATGGCGAGATGTTTCTGCACCGAACTCTCCGAGATCGACAGTGCACGGGCGACCTCGATCTGGGTGAGCCCGTCGATGCGGTTGAGGACGAAGATCTGCTGCGTGCGCATCGGCAACTCGCCGACAAAGCGCTGCAGCCGCTCAAGCTGGAGCTTTGCATCGGCGGCATCCTCGGGCGTCGGCGCGTCGGCGGCGACATCGCCGAACCATTCATGCGGCACGCTGTCGGTGCGGCGGCGGGCTTCCTGCTTCTGGTGGTTCAGCAGCAGATGGCGGGCAATGGTGTAGAGATAGGCCCGGACATCCAGCACCCGGGTTTCAGGCCGCTCGATGACCCGCAAGAACGTATCCTGCACCAGATCGGACGCCAGATGCGCGTCGCCGAGCCTGCGCCTGAGATAGCTTCTCAGCTCGGGCCCATGGGCGTTGAACGCAATCTTCAGGTCGCCGGTCACGGTCGCGATGCCTCATCCGCGCTGCGGGGAGATGGAAAGATGTCGGATCATCCGTACCTAAAGTTAAATTGCGCTACAATATCAATATATTAGAAGAAATCTAAGGTGATCGTGTTCCCGTTGCCATCGCCGGAGAGGTCAATTCCGAAAATGCACTTATGGGCTTGAGGTTAGCGCCTCTTGCGCCTCTGATGACGAAGAGGGCGCGGCGAGATTTCATCGCACAATGACAAAGAGGGAGCGGTTCGCTGACATCACGGGGCACCGTCCCGCGGTGGATCCGCCCGTGCCGCCCTGTTCTTTGGCCAGGAGCGGATGGAGCGGGTTGCATGGCGACCCCTTGCCTCCTGCCCCCCGGGAGGGCGGGAGGACGCCTCAGGAGGACGACCGGCGCGCCTTCGAGGGTGTCATGCCGAAACGCTGGCGGAAGCAGCGGTTGAAATAGGACAGGTCACCAAAGCCCGCATCGAAGGCGATGGCGCTGATGGAACGCTCCGCGGGCTCCGGCACGCATAAGGCGGCATGGGCCGCATCGAGCCGATGGCCGAGCAGGAAGCGGGTGAAGGTGCTCCCCTCCGCCTCGAACAGCTTTTGCACATAGCGCGGGGTCACATCCTGCGCCCGCGCCACCGCATCGATGGAAAAATCCTGGCGTCCGAATTCGCGCGCGATCTGATCCTTGATCGCGGCAAGCCGGGCCGCGGGGCTGGGCACGGGGGTGGATGGCTCATCCAGCCCGAACAGCGTGCCGGCCAGTTCCCGCAGATGGGTGCCGGATAGGCGGGCGTGACGCTCGCTCTCCAGGGAGATGGCGCCCTGGAGCAAGGCCCCGGCATAATGGGTCAGCAAGATCAGCCGGTTGTCGGCAGCGGGCGCCGAGCGCAGCCCGCCCGATCCGCCCGCGGCGCCCTGGGCCACCGCGGGTGCGGCAATGCGCAGGAAATCGAACCGCTTGGTCTGGGTCGCGTCGAACTCGAACGGGGTTCCCAGGGCGATCAGCATGGCATCGCGCTCGGCCAGCACCACATCGCGCGGCCCTTGGCGCACGCGCAGGGACCCGCCCACCGGGCGCATGACCATCACGTCGCTGGCGTTGGACGCCCCGCCGAACCGGAAGTGCGCGCGGCCTTCAAAGCAGGTGGAAATCAACACCCCCGGCAAGGCGCAATGCACCATGCGCACTGCGATCCGCGTGCGCGGCGCAAACGCCACATCCACTGTGCCTACCAGAGCGGAAAATGCCCGCGCGAACACCTCGGAGCGGCGCTCGGGCGGCGCATCCGAAGCTTCGAACCAGGTGGGATGGTAATATTCAGCCAATGTAGAGTGGTTCCAAAGTGTTGCCGTAAAGCGACATGGTTTTGTTCGCGGCGGAAGTTCGTTTTAGGCCATTATCGGGTTCGCGTCTCCCCAAGCGATCAAGCTATCATCGTACATAGAAATAGAGATGGTGGAACCATAGCCGGACGAGGCTGCAATTCCTGATCGCTGTTGAGAAGAGTTATAAAAATGGTCATCCTGTCCCGCGGCTTTATTCTGACCTCACTGAGTGTGCTTGCAGTCGGCACCGCGCTCCCTGCCCTTGCGCAGCAGGAGCCCAGCGGCGGCGAGACCATCAGCCTCGATACGGTCACGGTCACGGCCGCCCGTGCCGATCGACCGGTCAGCGACGTGCCGCAGACCGTCCGGGTGATTGAGAGCGCCGAACTCCAGCAACAGCTGCAATTGACCAACAATGCCGCCGCGGTGCTCGCCAAGCTGATTCCCGGCTACACACTGCCGACACAGGGTGTCTCCAGCGCCTCGGAGACCTTCCGCGGCCGCGATCTGCTGGTGATGATCGACGGGGTGCCCATGAACACGCCGCTGCGCAATGTCTCGCGCATTCTCTCCATGATCGATCTCAATTCGGTGGAGCGCATCGAAGTGGTGGCCGGTGCCTCCAGCCTCTACGGCTCCGGCGCCACCGGCGGCACGGTGAATTTCATCACCAAGCGGGCGACCGACGGCAAGCCCACCGCCACCATCAACACGGCCCTGCGCGGCTTCACCGCCAATCCCGGCGCCTCGCTGGCGCCCGAACTGTCCGCCACCGTCTCCGGCAAGGTGCCCAATAGCGTGGACTATCTGGTGAGCGGCTCCGGCTCCTTCACCCGCAACACCTATGATGGCGACGGGCGCCTGCTGCCCTCGGACGCCATGCTGGGGCAGGGGGGCAGCGACAACTATGGGCGCGGCAACCTGCTGGCGAAGCTGGGCTACAATATCGACCCCACCAAGCGCATCGAGGTGTCCGCCAACTGGATCTATATGAACCAGGATCCCAAATGGCTCACCAGCTATGCGGGGCCCTACGCCGCGCCGGCGATCGGCACGCCCTATGCGGGGCAGAGCATCCTGGAGGATACCAAGTCCTACGCCATCCGCTATACGGACAGCGCCTTCGCTTTGGGTGATCTGAGCACGCAAGCCTATTTCAACGATATCAAGAAGCGCTTCAATTACAGTGAGTTCGATCTCAGAAACAACTATCTGGTCTATTATTCCGGTAATCTCAGCAGCCCCACCGCCAGCTTCAATCAGACCGTGCTTTACTCCCAGCGGGCGGGATGGAACCTGACCATCGATACCCCCATTTCCTGGGTCGAGGGTGCCAAGCTCACCTGGGGCACGGACATCGTCCATGACAACACCTGGCAGACCCTGACCAACGGCCAGGATGTGTTCACTCCGTTGTCGCAAATGACCTATGCCGGCTTCGGCCAGCTGCAGGTCCCCATTGGCGAGCGTTTCGTGGTCCGCGGCGGCATGCGCTATGAATATCTGGACGTCACCGTGAATGACTTCACCCGCCCGGCGGCATTCCTGGGATTTACGGGCCTGGGCTATGCCGTACTGCCGGCGCTTCCCGTCACCGGCGGGGTCTATGACTATTCCGCCCCCACCTTCAATCTCGGCGCGACCTATAAATTGACCAATACGGTGGATGTCTACGGCGGTTTCAGCCAGGGCTTTTCCCTGCCGGACATCGGCGCCTTCACCCGGCGCGCCGGTGCGCAGGGCACGGCGCAGATCCTGAGCTATGGCTGTTTCCTCGGCACCAGCCTGCGCGCGGGGGCCTATAGCTGCAACAAGTCGCGAACCCTCAGCTATGACCAGCTCGGCATCGAAGCCCAGATCGTCAACAATTATGAAGTAGGCATCCGCGGCAAGATCGGGGACTTCAAGGGCAGCCTCGCGGGTTATTACGCCACCTCCGATCAGGGCGTGAACTTCATCGCGTCCACCAACGCCATGTCGCAGACCAAGGAAGTCACCTACGGCGTCGAATTCACCGGCGAATATGCCGTAACGCAGCAATTGGCCATCGGCACCAATCTGGCCTGGCGCGAGGGCGAATGGGATTCCAATGGCGACGGCACCATCGATGCCTATTTGCCCAACAACCGCATCTCGACGCCGTTCCGCGGCACCGCCTATGGCAATTATCGCTTCGACACCGGCACCGTGGCCCGCATGGAAGTGGAGTTCTGGAGCGGTCGCGACCGCTTCGATGGCACCACCCAATTCGCCCTTGATGGCGGCGCCACCATCAATGCGTCGCTGGCCCACCCCTTGGGCGGCGGGACGGTCTATCTCTCCGTCGATAATCTGCTGGACAGCGCCTACATCAACAACACGGCCACCGCCACGCGCAATTATGACGTCTATGCCTGGGGGCGCACCATCACCCTCGGCTTCAGCAAGACCTTTTGATCCGATGATCAGTCTCAGCCTTGAAGCGCAGGACGTGGTGGTGCTGCGCTTTCACCAGCCTTATGGGCCGGACGACGAAGCGGCCTATCTGGATGCCCTGGAGCACCTCGCGCGGATCGAGCAGCCTTATGTGCTACTGGCCATTTTCGGCGGCGGGCCGCATCTGTCCCAGGCGGGGGAGAAGGGGCAGGCGCTGTGGTTCAAGCGCACCCGGGCGCAGATGGAGGCGCGCTGCCGCGCCTGCGCCATGGTGCGTCCCGGCGCTTCGGACGTGAGCGCGCAGGTGTTCCGCCGCCTGTGGTCGTTTCCCTTTTTCGCCTCCCCCTCGGAGGCGGAGGCGCGCGCCTTCCTGACGGCGTATCGCCCCTCCCTCGGCAGCCCCAAGGCCAACTCATGAGCCCGCACTCCACCGCCACCCCCGCCCTGCCAGAGAGCCGCGCCGTCCCGCAGATCGGTCGGACGCGTCTCTTTCTGGTGCTGGCAGGCCTCTATCTGGCGCAATCGATCCCGAGCTATCTGCTGGTGGCGGCCATTCCCCCGATCATGCGCGAACAGGGCGTCTCGCGCACCACCATCGGACTGTTGTCGGTGCTGATGCTGCCGCTGGTGCTGAAATTCCTCTGGGCATCCCGGGTGGACGCGCTGCGCCCCATCGCGCGGGCGCATCGGGCGGGCTGGATCCTCATCACCCAGAGCGCCACGGTGGTGGCGCTGGCGCTCCTGGCCTTCATCACGCCCACCGACACCACCGCCTTCCTGGTGATCGGCTTTGTGGTCTCCGCCTTGGTCTCCACCCAGGACATCGCCACCGACGGCTATGCTACGCAGCAGCTGGCGGTGCGGGACCGGCCGTTCGGCAATGCCATCCAGGGCGGCGCGGTGGCCTTCGGCGTGGTGATCGGCGGCACATTAAGCCTGATCATCTATCACCATTTCGGCTGGCAGCCGATGATCTGGACCATGGTGGTGCTCTCCGTGCTGCCGCTGGGCGCGGCCTTCGCCATGCGCGAAAGCGATGACACCGGGCCGGCGGTGCCGAAGGCGCGGCCGTCGCTCAAGGCCTTCTGGGCGCGGACGGAGGCGCGCGAGATCCTGGTGATCGCATTGGTCTATCGCGCCAGCGAGGGGCTGGTGAAGGCCATGGAGGGGCCGTATCTGGTGGATCGCGGCGTGCCGCTGGATATTCTGGGCTATCTCTCCGGCGGGGCCGCCGCCACCGCGGGCCTGATCGGCTCCGGCGTCGCGGCGGTGCTGATGCTGCGCATGGGCACGTCCGGCGTGCTGACCTTGCTGGGTGGCTTGCGCACCTTGTGCTTCGCCATCTTCGCCCTGCATGCGTTCGACGTGATCTCGGGCTGGCCGCTGCTGTTCGGCGCGGCGGCGTTCCAGACCCTGATCCGCTATATGGAGATCGTCGCGCTCTACAGCCTGTTCATGGCGGTGGCCTCCAAGGCGCAGCCGGGCACCGATTTTACCGTGCTCGCCTGCGCGCAACTGGTGGTCTATCTAGCCGGCTCCAGCATGGCCGGCCTGATCGCGGATCAACTGGGCTACGGCGCCTTGTTCGCGGTGTCGGCGGCGCTCTCGCTCCTGGCGGTGATCTTCACCACCTCCCGTCTGGCCCGCAGCAACGTGGCGTGACGAGAATGGCGGGTGATGCGCTCAGGCGTCACCCGCCACCAGACGGGCGGCCACCAGATCTTCCAGCGCCGCGCCCACCGACTTGAACAAAGTCACGCTGGCCGCATCCGTGCGCCCCGGCACCAGGCCGGCGCACAATTGGTGCAGCTCGCCGCGCATAAGGTCCTTGGACCACAGGCCTGCGGCGAGGGGCTGGAGCAGGTCGCCGGCTTCCGCGAGCGTCCCGGCGGCGGTGTCCACATAGACCTCGGCCTTGGCCACCAGCGCCGCATCGCTTTCGCGCATGGCGGGGGTGAAGGCGCCGACCAGGTCCACATGGGTGCCCGGCTTCACGTCCGCCCCCAGCACCAGCGGCACAGTGGAGGTGGTGGCGGCGCTGACGATATCCGCCGCACCCACCGCCGCCGCCAGATCCGGGGCGGCCTCCGCATTCAGCCCCTGCGCTTGCAGCCGGGCGGCGGTGGCCTGCGCCTTCTCCAGCGTGCGACCCCAGACCAGGACGCGGGTGATGGGCCGCACTGCCGCATGGGCGGCGGCCAGATGCGGCGCCAGATGGCCCGTCCCCACCAGGGTCAAGGTGGCGCTGTCTTCCCGCGACAGAAAGCGCGAGGCGAGCGCCGAGGCGGCGGCGGTGCGCCGGTTGGTCAGGGCTTCGCCATCGATGATGGCGCGGGGCGCGCCGGTCTGCCCGTCGAACAGGACATAGAGAGAACTCACCGAGCCCAGGCCCTTGGCCGCATTGCCGGGGAAGACATTGACCAGCTTGACGCCGATGGCCTCGCCCCGCCGCCACGCGGGCATGGTCAGCAGATGGGCGGGAGCGCCGGGCAGGCCCACCTCGAAGGCGGCACGCACCGGGGCTTCCTCCTGGTTCGCCGCGAAAGCGGCGGCCAAAGCGTCGATCAGGCGGGGGAAGGGCAAAGCCCCGTGGACGTCTTCCGCCGAATAGATGCGCATGCGCTGATTCCTTGAGATGCGTTCGCCGTGGAACCGGCTTAGAACGCCCGCCGCCGCGAGGAAATCCTCTTGTGCGCACCGGGGGATAAAACCCGCGCCGGGAGGGTTCAGCGCGGCGCGGCGGCATGGGCGGTGGCGACGATCCAGCGCACGAAGGCATTCACCGCCCCGGCTCCGGCCTTGGCTTCGGGATAGACCACATAATAGGCCTTGTCGCTGGTGAGCGGGCAGTCGAACAATTCCAGCAGCCGGCCGTCGGCGATCTCGTCGCGGGCCAAGAACCGCGGCACCAGGCCGACGCCCAATCCGGCGGCGGCGGCCTCGGCGATCATGGTGAACTGCTCGAAGCGCGGCCCCCGGAACGGGCCGGGATGGCTGGTGCGGGCGGCCGCGAACCACTCGCTCCACAAATGCGGCCGGGTGGTCTGCTGCAGCAGCGTCACTCCGGCCAGGTCTGCCGGTCCGTTCAGGTGATGGCGGGCGCGGAAGGCCGGGCTGCATACCGGCACCACTTCCTCATCCATCAGATGCTCGCAAATGGCGCCGGGCCAGACCGGATCACCATAATGGATGGCCACATCCAGCGGCTCGGCGGAAAAGTCGAACGGGGCGATGCGGGTGACGAAATGGATGGTGGTGTCGGGAAAGCGTTCGAGAAAATCCGGCAGGCGCGGCATCAGCCAGCGGGTGGCGAAGGTGGGCAGTACCGCCAGATGCAGGTTGCCTGCCCCGCCGGCGAAGGTCATGGCCCGCTGGGTGGCGTCCGAGAGTGCCTGCAGGATGGGGCGCACGTCCGCCAGATAGAGCCGCCCACCATCGGTGAGCACCACCCGCTGGCGCACCCGCTCGAACAATTCCAGCCCCACCTGCTCCTCCAGATGACGGATCTGGCGGCTCACCGCACCTTGGGTCAGGTGCAGCTCGGCGGCGGCGCGGGAGAAGGATTGATGCCGCGCGGCCGCTTCAAAAGCGGTGAGGGTGGGGATGGACGGCAGGAAGCGGTGACGCACGACTTCATTCCAAATGCTCATGACCTGCTGATAACTTATCGCTTGGCTTTGGCGCTCGCGAAGGAAATTCTCCCCCCTCTTGCAAGCCGCCAGAATTCTGGCCATGCAATCGCGCCATGACATCGGCCCACCACCCCTTTTTGAACGGGAGCTCCGCGTGACCTCATTTCCGCGCTCCGGCGCCATTGCCGCGGAGACGAAAGCCCTCCTCACCCGCCTCGGCGTGCCCGCCGCAGCCCTCTCGGGCGACCTCGTGGTGCGTTCGCCTTTGACCGGCGAGACCATCGCCTCCATCGCCCAGACCGATGCCGCCGGCGCCACGGCGGCCATCGCCACGGCCCAGGCCGCCTTCCTGGCCTGGCGCGCGGTGCCGGCGCCCCGGCGCGGCGAACTGGTGCGCCTGCTGGGCGAAGAACTGCGCACCGCCAAGGCCGATCTCGGCCGGCTGGTGACGCTGGAAGTGGGCAAGGTCACTTCCGAGGGCCTGGGCGAAGTCCAGGAGATGATCGACATCTGCGACTATGCCACCGGCCTGTCGCGCCAGCTCCAGGGCCTGACCATCGCCACCGAGCGCCCCGACCACCGCATGATGGAGACCTGGCACCCGGCCGGCGTCATCGGCGTGATCTCGGCCTTCAATTTCCCGGTGGCGGTGTGGTCGTGGAATGCGGCCCTCGCCTTCGTCTGCGGCGATGCCGTGGTGTGGAAGCCCTCGGAGAAGACGCCGCTCACCGCCTTAGCGGTGCAGGCCATCTTCGAGAAGGCCGCCGCCCGCTTTGGCGGCGTGCCCGCCGGTCTCTCCACCTTGCTGATCGGCGGCAAGGCGGTGGGCGAGGCCCTGGTGGATGACGTGCGCGTCCCCGTGGTCTCCGCCACCGGCTCCACCGCCATGGGCCGCGCCGTGGCGCCGCGTCTGGCGGGGCGCTTCGCCAAGGCCATTCTGGAACTGGGCGGCAACAATGCCGCCATCGTCTGCCCCTCGGCGGATCTGGATCTGGCGGTGCGGGCGATCGCCTTTGCCGCCATGGGCACGGCGGGCCAGCGCTGCACGTCGCTGCGGCGGCTGATCGTGCATGAGAGCGTCTATGACGCGCTGGTGGCCCGTCTGAAGCCGGCCTATGGCTCGGTGAAGGTGGGCGATCCCGGCGTGGAGGGCACGCTGATCGGCCCGCTGATCGACGGCGGCGCCTTCGCCGGCATGCAGCGGGCGCTGGAGGCGGCCCGCGCCCAGGGCGGCACGGTCACCGGCGGCGAGCGGGTGGCGGCCGATGTCCTGCCGGATGCGCATTATGTGCGCCCCGCTTTGGTGGAAATGCCCGGCCAGACCGCCGTGGTGTGCGAGGAGACCTTCGCGCCCATCCTCTATGTGATGCGCTACACCGATTTCGACGCGGCGCTGAAGCTGCACAATGACGTGCCGCAGGGCCTGTCGTCCTCCATCTTCACCACCGATCTGCGCGAGGCAGAGCGCTTCCTCTCCGTGAGCGGTTCGGACTGCGGCATCGCCAACGTCAATATCGGCCCGTCCGGGGCGGAGATCGGCGGCGCGTTTGGCGGCGAGAAGGAGACCGGCGGCGGCCGCGAGGCCGGGTCGGACGCCTGGAAGAGCTACATGCGCCGGGCCACCAACACCATCAACTACGGCACCAGCCTGCCGCTGGCGCAGGGCGTCACCTTCGACGTCGGCTGAACGCCGCCCATCCTGCCCGCATCCACTCTTCAGGACGACACCCATGAGCGAGCTTGTTTCCCGCACCGGCGGCCAGTTGATTGTGGATCAGTTGCGGGCCCAGGGCACGGAGCGCATCAGCTGCGTGCCCGGCGAGAGCTATCTGGCGGTGCTGGATGCGCTCCATGACGCCTCCATCGACGTGCTGGTGTGCCGCAACGAGGGCGGCGCCGCCATGATGGCGGAAGCCTATGGCAAGCTCACCGGCCGGCCCGGCTTGTGCATGGTTACTCGCGGGCCGGGCGCCACCAACGCCTCGCATGGCCTGCACATCGCGGCGCAGGATTCCACGCCCCTCATCCTGTTCGTAGGGCAGGTGGAGCGCGGCATGCGCGAGCGCGAAGCCTTCCAGGAGCTCGACTACAAGGCGGTGTTTGGCTCCATCGCCAAATGGGTGGTGGAGATCGACAGCGCCGCGCGCATTCCCGAACTGGTGGCCCGCGCCTTCCGCGTCGCCATGCAGGGCCGTCCCGGCCCGGTGGTGATCTCGCTGCCCGAGGACGTGCTGGTGGAAATGGCCAGCGTCCCCGATGCGCCTTATGTGGTGCCGGCGGAAGCCTATCCCCATCCGGACGCCATGGCGCAGTTCGCCAGCCTGCTGGAAGGCGCCGAGCGCCCGCTGGTGATCCTGGGCGGCACCCGCTGGACCGATGAGGCCTATGCCCAGATGGTCGCCTTCTCCGAGCGCTACGCGCTGCCGGTAGCCACCTCCTTCCGGCGCGGCGATCGCTTTCCCGCCGACCATCCGAACTATGCCGGCGACGTGGGCATCGGCGCCAATCCCAAGCTGGCGGCGCGGGTGAAGAACGCCGACCTGCTGCTGCTGGTGGGCGCCCGCATGTCAGAGATGCCGTCCGCCTCCTACACGCTGCTGGAGATCCCGAATCCCCGCCAGAAGGTGGTGCATGTGCATCCCGGCTCCGAGGAACTGGGCCGGGTCTATCAGCCGGCCTTGGCCATCGAGGCGACGCCCGCCAGCTTCGCCGCCGCGCTCGCCCCGCTCTCGCCCGGCCAGACCCCGCGCTGGGCCGAGGACACCAAGGTCGCCCACGCCGATTATCTGGCCTATACCGAGGAGCCCGGCGTGCTGCCCGGCGTGTTCCAATATGGCGCGGTGATGCGCGATCTGCGCCAGAGCCTGCCGGCGGACACCATCGTCTGCAACGGCGCCGGCAATTATGCCGGTTGGCTGCATCGCTATTATCGCCTACGCCGGCCCCACACCCAATTGGCACCCACCTCCGGCTCCATGGGCTATGGGGTGCCGGCGGCGGTGATGGCCAAGCGCCAGCATCCCGACCGCACGGTGATCGCCTTTGCCGGCGACGGATGCTTCCTCATGAACGGCCAGGAGTTCGCCACCGCCGTGCAGTATGACATCCCCATCATCGTGGTGGTGATCGACAACGGCATGTACGGCACCATCCGCATGCATCAGGAGCGGGAATATCCCGGCCGCATCTCTGCCACCCGGTTGAAGAACCCCAACTTCGCCGACTATGCCCGCGCCTTCGGCGGCCATGGCGAGACGGTGGTGCGCACGGAAGAGTTCGCCCCGGCGATGGAGCGGGCGTTGGCCAGCGGCCTGCCGTCCATCCTGCATTGCAAGCTGGACCCGGAGGCGATCAACCCCGCCACCACGCTCACCGCGATCCGCGAGGCTGCCCTCGCCCGCCAGGGGCACTGATCCCATGGCTGCAGAGCACTTCGATGTGGTGATCGTCGGCGGCGCGGCGGTAGGCTCCTCGGTGGCCTATCATCTGGCCGCCGACCCGGCGTTCTCAGGCTCCATCCTGGTGCTGGAGAAGGACCCCAGCTACCAGCGCTGTGCTTCGGCTCTCTCGGCGGCCTCGATCCGGCAGCAATATTCCACCGCCATCAATGTGCAGATCTCGCTCTATGGCATCGCCTTCCTGCGCGACATCGGCGGCCATTTGAGTGTGGACGGGGATGCCCCCGCCATCGGCCTGCATGAGGGCGGCTATCTCTTCCTCGCCACCCCCGAGGGCAAAGGCGCGCTAGAGGCCGGGCACGCCATCCAGGAGCGGCTGGGGGCGGACATCGCCCTGCTGAGCCCGGCGCAATTGCACAGCGAATTCCCCTGGCTGGAAACCAGCGATCTGGCCGCCGGCTGCTATGGCCGCTCGGGCGAGGGCTGGTTCGACGGCTATGGCCTGATGCAGGCGTTTCGCCGCAAGGCCCGCTCTTTGGGCGTGACCTATCGCGCCGATGAAGCCGTGGGCATCGAGCGTCAGGGCGATCGGGTGACGGCGGTGACGATCGCGGACGGCAGCCGCATCGCCTGCGGTGCCGTGGTCAATGCGGCCGGGGCCGGTGGGCCGGCGCTGGCGCGGGCGGCGGGGATCGAGATCCCGGTGCACAACAAGAAGCGGATGATCTTCACCTTCCGCTGCGCCGATCCGGTGGCGCGCTGCCCGCTGGTGATCGATCCCACCGGCGTCTACTGGCGCCCGGAAGGGGAGGGCTTCCTGTGCGGGCTGGCGCCGCCGGAGGCGGAGGATCCCGACAGTTTCGAGTTCGAGGTGGATCACACCTTCTTCGACGAGCGGATCTGGCCGGTGCTGGCCGCCCGCGTGCCCGCCTTCGAGCGCATCCGCCCCGGTCGGGCCTGGGCTGGGCATTACGACATGAATGCCTTCGACCATAACGCCCTGGTCGGGCCGTCGCCGGAGCTGGCGAACTTCCACTTCGCCAATGGCTTCAGCGGCCATGGCCTGCAGCAATCCCCCGCCATCGGGCGCGGGATTGCCGAACTGATCGCCCATGGCCGCTTCGTCAGCCTGGATCTGTCGCCGCTGCGGTTTTCCCGCATGGCCGAAAATGATCCGGTCAGGGAACTGAAGGTGGTGTGACCCGCGCTGGCGGACCCAGCATGCGACCATAGAACCCCGCCACCGCTTGGGTGAAACTCTGGGCGCTGAAATGCAGGGCGGCACGTTGGCGTCCGGCTTCGCCCATATGGTGGGCGAGCGCCGGATCATCGGCGAGCCGCAGCATGGCCTGCGCCAGTAAATCCGGTCGCCCGGGCGGGATCAGAAGTCCGGTCTCGCTGTCCGCGACCACTTCCGGTATGCCGCTGACCGCCGTGGCGATCACCGGCTTGCCGGCGGCCATGGCCTCGATGATGACCAGCGGCAGACCCTCGTAATGGGTCGAGAGCACCTTGGCGTCGATGGCCGCATAGAAGCGGTTCATCTCCGGCTCGAAACCGGCGAAATGAACACGGGCGCGGGTGTCTGCGTCCATGAGGCCTTCCAGCCCTCGGCGGATGTCCGCCGCTGCCGCGCTGTCATGCTCGCCGACCAGCAGCACATGGAGATCGGCGCGGCGGACCGCCGCCAGCGCGACCGCGCGAATGAGAGTGGCGTGGTCTTTCTGGGCATTGAACCGCGCCGCCATGCCCACCACGAAGGCGTTCGCGGGCAGGCCGTAGAAGGCCCGTGCCACTGCGGCATCGGTGACCAGGCGGGGCGGGTCGATGCCGTCATAGAGCACTTCGGCACGAGCCGGGTCGAAGGGAAAGTCCTGGTGCGCCATGGTGTTCCGCGAGACAAAGACGTAGCGCTGCACCGGCTTCAGCAACAGGCGCTCCAACGCGGTGAGGCGGAGGGAGTCGCATCGCACATGGCAGACCACCTTGGCTCCGGCCAGGCGCCCGGCCAGGGCCGCGAAATAGGCGCCGTCCAGGTCGCCGCAATGCACCAGCCCGACGCGGCGCCGCCGGAAACCGGCGGCCATGCGGGCCACATTGGCCAGATAGGGCCAAGGCCGCCGCCGCTCCGGTGTCACCTGCCGATAGCGTACGGTGGGTAGGCCGCGGGCCGACGCGTAGGCTTCGATCACCGGCGCCCCCGGCAATTCGGGCACATAGATCAGATTGTCATAGCCGCTGGCCCGTGCTGCCTCGGCGAGGCGGATGGTGGCCACCTCGGTTCCGGCCACATTGGCCCAGGGCAGAATATGCGCAATCGTCCGTCGGGGCATGAAACCGATCAACCGGATACCGGTCGATCGGTCAATGGCATCTTGGGCCGGCAGCCGAAAGAGCTGCGTCAGCCGCGGCCGACGAACGGCATCTTGGTGGCCATCACGGTCAGGAACTGCACATTGGCATCCAGCGGCAGGCTGGCCATGAACACCACCGCATCGGCCACATTCTGCGGGTCCATCACCGGCTCCGGCTTGAGGGTGCCGTCCGCCTGGATGATGCCCTGCTTGATGCGCGCGGCCATCTCCGTATCCGCATTGCCGATGTCGATCTGGCCGCAGGCGATGTCATAGGCGCGCCCGTCCAGGGAGGTGGACTTGGTCAGGCCGGAGATGGCGTGCTTGGTGGCGGTGTAGGGTGCCGAATAGGGGCGCGGCGCGCTGGCGGAAATGGAGCCGTTATTGATGATCCGGCCACCGCGCGGGGCCTGGTCCTTCATGATGCGGATGGCTTCCTGGGTGCACAGGAATGGGCCGGTGAGATTGGTGTCCACCACATTGCGCCATTCCGCCAGGGTCAGATCCTCCATGGGGATGCCTGGAGCACCCGTGCCGGCATTGTTGAACAGCAGGTCCAGGCGGCCGAACCGCTCCTTGGTGGCGGAAAACAGCGCCGCGACGCTGGCGGGGTCGGTGACATCGGTGGGCACCACCAGGGTGGGACCGGCGACCTGGGCGGCCACCGCGTCCAGGGCGTCTGCCCGGCGGCCGGCGAGCACGACGGCATAGCCGGCCTTGCCCAGGGCAATGGAAACAACCTTGCCCACGCCCGAGCCGGCTCCGGTGACGATGGCGATCTTCTGGTCCATTTGGCGTTTCTCCCTAATCGATTTAGATCAGGTGATAACCCACGCGGACGCGCCTGCGAAGGCAGGTCGCGCATTTTTCTCAAGATGTTGAGGATGCCGTCGCGTCCATCCGCTTGGGCGGTGTCGATGGGGTGTGCGCGGCGCGCACACCCCTCTTGCTCCTTGCCCGTCAGTCGGAGGCGCGGGCGGTCAAGGCGTCGAAGTCGATATAATGGCCGGCGCGGTCGCGCTTGGAGGCGAGATAGCGCACATTCTCCGCCGTCGGGCGGCCCAGCACCCGGCGGTCGGCCACCACGTCCAGGCCGGCGGCCTTCAATGCCGCAATCTTCAGCGGGTTGTTGGTGATGATCTCCACCGCCGACACGCCCAGCTGCCGCAGCATGGCGGCGGCGAAATCGAACCGACGCTGGTCGAGATCGAAGCCGAGCGCGGCGTCGGCCTCATAGGTGTCGAAGCCCTGAGACTGCAGCTGGTAGGCCCGCATCTTGTTGGCGATGCCGTTGCCGCGACCTTCCTGGTCCAGATAGAGCAGGATGCCGCCCTCGGACCGGGACATGCGCTGCACCGTATCGCGCAACTGGTCGCCGCAATCGCACTTCAGCGAGCCGAACAGATCGCCGGTGAGGCAGGCGGAATGCAGCCGCACCGGCACCGGCTGGGTGAGGTCCGGCTTGCCGACGATGATCGCCACCTGATCGCGCAGGCCTTCGCCACCGCGGAACACCACGAACTCGGTCTCCAGCGCGCCTTCCAGCGGCACCGGGGCGCGGCCCACTTCCCGCAGCGACTGCACCTGCAGGCTGCGGAATGAGCCGATGTCTTCCTTGCTCACGTGCAGCAGATCCGGCAGCGCCTCGGGCGCCACCGGCGCAACGATGGCGGCGGGCAGCACCAGCGCGAAACTCATCAATTCCAGTGCGGCGAGATCCAGCGGGGTGGCCAGGGCCACCGGCGCATCAATGCGGCCATCGATGCGCAGGGCCAGGGTCTCGATCCGCTCCAGATCCATCTGCGGCAAGGCGATGGAGCCGGCGCAGGAGCGCGGGGCGCCGATCCGGGTCAGGCGAGGGGCGGGCAGCACCAGCCGGCTCAGGCCCGGGCATACGGTTTCAAAGCCTTGCGCCAGTTCGGCGTCGATGGCCTCGACGCCAATGACCAGCACGGCCTGTTGCTCAAAGTCGATCACCACCGGCCGGCCGGAGCGCAATTCGGAGATCGCGCGCTCTACAGCCGTCTTGGTGGCACCGAAGGAGAGACCTGGTATTTCCGCAGGGGGAGACATGAGAGCCTCACATTACGCTGAAATGCGTGAAGTTGACAGAGGGGGCGCGCGGCGCGGGTGGCCGATGGAGATCTCGAAAGCAGCCGCAGCGACAGGGGACAGAAACCATCCGCGGTGACGGTCGTTCCGTAACCGCACAGACGAGGGTCGTGTTCCGGCCTCAGCCGCGCTTAATTCCAATACGGTAAGGCAACGCTCATGGATGACCTCGGCAAGGATTTGGGGATGATTGGCACCGATCACAATGGCCCCGGCAGCTACGTGGTCGGGCAGCTGGGCCAATCCCTGGACGGGCGCGTGGCTTTGCCATCGGGGGAATCCAAATACATCAGCGGCCCCCATGCGCTCGATCACGTGCACCAACTGCGGGCCGACGTCGAAGCGGTGATTGTTGGCGTGGGAACGGTTCTGGCAGACGATCCGCTGCTGACCGTGCGCCGGGTCGCCGGCCGCAGCCCGGCGCGGGTGGTGATCGATCCGTCCGGTCGCCTGCCGCCGGAGGCGCTCTGTCTGGTGGATGATGGCGTGCGTCGGCTGGTTGTGCGACGTTCTGACGCTAAATCAGTTAAATCACTTCCCGTTGGCGTTGAACTTGTGCTGGTGGACCCGCCCGCCCCCGGGGCACCGGTGTCTCCCGCCGCAATTCTGCGTGAACTGCACGCCCGCGGCCTGTCGCGCATCCTGGTGGAGGGCGGCCCGCGGACCTTGTCGACTTTTCTGGATGCGGGCTGCCTGGATCGCTTCCATCTGGTGGTGTCTCCGGTCATTCTCGGCAGCGGGCGGCCGGGCCTGGATCTCGCGCCCATCGCCGGCTTGGCCGATGCCTTGCGGCCCGCCACCCGCGTGCATGTGTTCCCGGACGGCGATGTGCTGTTCGACTGTGACCTGCGCCGGCGCGCGGGCGACGCTGCAAGTCCGGAGACCCGCCATGACGACGCAGAACCCATCATTCCACCCTCAGACGCCACCGCCGCGGCTCACGCCCTACGCGCCGCCGGCTAGGTGGCTGCATTGGCTCACCGCCGCGGCGGTGCTGTTCGTGATTCCCGCCGGCATCGCCATGATGAACCTGCCGCAAGGCGCTGCGCAGGATCGATTGTTCGACCTCCACCGCTCGGTAGGCATTCTCATTCTGGTTCTGGCGGTGCTGCGGGTGGCGGTGCGCGTGGCGCTGGGCGCGCCGCCGCCGGCCCCCGGCCTGCCCCGCTGGCAGCATGTGGTGGCCAGTGCCACCCATCACCTGCTCTATGTGCTGATCGTGGTGATGCCGCTGCTGGGCTGGGCCACGTCCTCCACCTACGGGGCGCAGGTGAGCGTGTTCGGCCTGTTCACCTTGCCGGCGCTCCTGGCCAAGAACGAGCCGCTCTCCGACCTGCTGGGCGCGATCCACCAAGTGCTGGGCTTCGCCATGGCCGCCCTGGTGGGCCTGCACATCGCCGCTGCACTGTTTCACGGCATCGTGAAGCGGGACGGCGTGCTGTCGCGGATGATTCCGGCACTGAGCCGGCGCTGACGACCGCTCAGCCGCGCTTCGGCGCGGCCAGCAGGTCCATGTGGCCGATGCGGCAGTGCGTGGCTGCGATGCGCGCCGCACGCCAAGCCTCCAGGCGCGAATGCAGCACCTGACCGGTTTCCTCGGCGGCGGCCGCCGTGCCGGTGGCCAGGGCGGCAATCAGCGCGGCATCGCCAGGATCTGCGGCCTCCAGCAGCCAGGGGCTCTCCCGGGCGTGGGCCTCGTAGCCGCGCTGATGCAGCGCATGCAGCAGCAGGTCGGTGGCCGCGTCCCCCGCACCGGCACCGAAGCCCTTGTCGCGGCCCTGATCCGCCCGGAAGGCCGCCGCCACGGCGGCATCCGCCTCATGGGGCGGGGTCCACAGATCGCGGCCATCGCAGGTCAGCACGGTGAAGAAGGTGGCGCCCGCCGCCACCACCGCATCCGCAAACCGCTCGATCCAGGGGGCGGAGACCAGATCGAAGAAAGCCGAGGCGGTGATAAGGTGCGGGTCGCCCGCGCGCACCGCTTCGGGATGGGCAGCCAGATCCACCTGCACCAACTCCACAGCGATGTGCAGCCCGTCCTTTTCCAGGGTCAACTGACCGGCGTCGTCCGCGCTGGAATCCGCCCAGTCCGCCAGGGCAAGGGCGGCTTGCGCCAGCAAGGCGGGGTCGTGATCCAGCAGCCGCCAGGATTGCTGCGGCCCCAGCAGCGGCGCGGTGGCGCGCAGATTGGCGCCGGTGCCGGCACCGATGTCCACCACCCGCAGCGGCGAGACATCGCCCAGGCGGGTGCGCAGGTCGTCGGCGAGGGCCGTATTGCGGGCCCGCAGGTCCGCGGGCTCCCGCAGGGCCAGCCACTGGGTGGAAAATCCGCTCATGCCTGTCCTCGTGTTGCTGCCGCCGCGAGGGCTGCGGCGATGTGCGCCGCCGTTTGATCCCATGTGGGCAGGCGTTGGCCTGCGGCATAGGCCGCATCGCCCAGATGGCGTCGCCGCTCCGGCGTTGAAATCAGTGTGCGCAGGGCATCCGCCAGCGCCGGAGTGTCGCCGGGGGGCACCTTGATGGCCGCGCCGTCCGACACGGTATCGGCCGCCGCGCCGCCCGTGGTGCAGATCAGCGGCAGCCCGCGCCGCAGGGCATCCGCAAGCACCATGCCATAGCCCTCATAGAGCGAGGGATGCACGAACAGGTCGCAGGCCGCATAGGCCTCGGCCAAGGCCTCCGGCGTCACGGCGCCGGCGAGGGCGATGCGCCCATTCAGGCCATGGGCGGCGATGGCGGCGCGCACCGCACCCACCGTGTCCGGCGCAAAGGTCAGCGCGCCGATGAATGTGGCGCGCCAGGGAAGGTCGGCCACGGTGGCGAGGGCCTCCACCAGACCGAGATAATTCTTGCGCGGGATCACCGAGCCCACCGCCAGCAGGTGTGGCGGGTCGCCGTCCGCGGTCACGCGCGGCGCCGGGGCGCAGCCGGGTTCGGCAATGGTCAGGCGGTCGGGGGGCACGGCAAAATGGGCCACGAGGTCGCGCCCGGTGGCGGCGCTGGTGGCGATGACACCGGCGCATAGCGCCAAAACCGCGCGCTCGTTCACGTCCAGCCGGGTGCGATCGGCGTCCGAGAGGCCGGCCTCCCGCGCCAAGGGATGATGCACCAAGGCCACCACCGGCCGGGCCAGGGCGCGCAGGGCAGCAGCCGGGAAGGCGCCCAGCGCGAGGCCGTCGATCAGCAACAGGCTGTCGGGTGGCACCGCAGCCAGTTGCGCGGCGGCTTTGGCCACGTCGGCAGAGGTGGGCGCGGGGAAAGCGGCGGGCAGGGACAGGGCCGTCATGTCCACGCCCTGGTCGGTCATGGCTGCCAGCACGGCCCGGTCATAGGCATAGCCGCCGGTGGGTGTGTCGATGTCGCCGGGAAAGGCCAGCACCGCTCTCATGCGCCGATGGGACCCTCGAACCAGGCGCGTGCGGCGTGGGATTCATGCAGCGTGACCCGCAGGCGGGACAAGGCGTTGCCACCGGTACCCAGCTCCCCGGCACGCGCGGCCTGGGCCATGGCATCGAAAATGTGCCGGGCGACCACCTCGGTGGTGGTGTTGCGACCGGAAAAGACGGGCACCTCGTCGAGGTTCTTGTAGTTCAGCGGCGCCAGCACCGCCTTCAGGGCGTCGGTGGCCCGGCCGATGTCGATGACCACGCCCTCGTCGGTCAGCTGCTCGGCCATGAAGGCCACGTCCACCACGAAGGTGGCCCCATGCAGCGCCTGGGCGGGGCCGAACAGGTCGCCCTTGAAGGAATGGGCGATCATGATGTGGTCGCGCACCTCCACCGCATAGAGATGTCCGGATTGGGGCGCGGTCTGGGGCACGGGGCTCTCCGGGAATAAGGGCAGGGAAACGAGACGATCGCGACGATCAGGAATAGCGCACGACCGTGGCGACGCCGGTGGGATCGTCCCCGAGAATACGCTGCAGCGCTCCCGGCAGATCGGCGAAGGCCACTTCTTCTGTGATCAGGGCATCCAGGCGCGGATCTGCCAGCAGGTCGAGGGCCTTGGCGAGCCGGCGCTGGTGGGTCCAGCGGGCGGCGCGCAGCGGCGGGATGGCACCCACCTGCGAGGACATCAGCCGCAATCGCTTGGCATGGAAGCCGCCGCCGAGGCAGACGGTGACCGCCTTGTCGCCATACCAGCTCACTTCCACCAGGCTCGCCTCCATGCCGCAGCAGGCAAGGGCATCGGACAGACCTGCGGAACTGGCGCTGGTGTGGAACACCACGTCCGCCGTGCCGGCGGCCTCGGTGCGGACCGTGAAGCGGGCACCGAAGGCGGTGGCGAGCGCGCCGCGGCTCGGATCGGGATCGACCGCCGTGACTTCGGCGCCCGGCAGTCCGGCGGCAATGAAGGTGATGAGCAGGCCGATCAGGCCCGCCCCCACCACCACGATGCGATCACCGGCGCCGGCGCCACTGTCCCACACCGCATTAAGGGCGGTTTCCATGCTGGCGGCCAGGGTCGCCCGCCGGGCGGGCACGCCATCGGGAACCGGGGTCACGTCGTCGGCGGCCACCACGAAGCGATCCTGGTGGGGATGCAGCACGAAGACATCGCGCCCCAGCAGATCCGCCGGGCCTTCCAGCACTTGTCCCACGGTGCAGTAGCCATATTTCACCGGAAACGGGAAATCGCCGTCCTGCATGGGGGCGCGCATGCGCTCGCGATGGGCGGGATCGGTCAGGCCGGCGAAGACCAGACGCTCGGTGCCGCGACTGAGCGCGCTCCAGCGGGTCTGCACCAGCAACTCCCCGGCCGCCGGCACGCGCACCACTTCCTGGCGCAGGCGCGCATGGCGCGGCGCCTCGTACCACAGCGCCCTCGCTGAACTGTGAGCCTGAGCGAGACGTTTCGCCGCGGATTGTGCTTCCATTCGAACACCTTCTTGAGACTATCTCGTCCCGCACCCGCCGCCCCACCTCTCAGCCCCGCTGCCCCGGAGCCGCAATGACCTTCAGGCCAGAACCGTCCAGCGGCCCATCGGCCGCGTATTGGGGTGAGGAACGGGGTGAAAACTTGTTACATCAAGATCCCAACAGCTTGGAACACGAATCCGGCACAGCGGTTTTGCCGCAGCCCCACTCGATCGCCGCGCGCCGCTGGCTGGTGCTGGGCCTGAACCTTGCCACCTGCGCCGCGGTGGCGCTGGCAGCGGGGCTTCTGGCCGCCCAAGCCGGCTGGCGCGCGCCGGACGTCATTCTGTTCCTCTGCGTCGTGGTGGCAACGCCGTGGATCGCAATTGGTTTCTGGAATGCGGTGATTGGCCTCGTGCTGTCGCACATGGTGCGCGACGGCGTCACGACGGCCGCCCCGTTCCTGGCCGATGCGCCCGACAGCGGGCGCATCGCCAGCCGCACCGCCATCCTGATGACCCTGCGCAATGAGGATCCGGCGCGGGCGGTGGCCCGCTTGCGGGCGGTGAAGGCGGATCTCGACGCCACCACCGCCGGCGCGCAGTTCGATTATTTCCTCTTGAGCGATTCCTCCCTGCCGGCCATCGCCGTGGCCGAGGAACAGGAAGTGGCCCGCTGGCGCGAGGAGGACGGCTCCCGGCGCATCCACTACCGTCGCCGCGAGAGCAATACCGGCTTCAAGGCCGGCAATGTGCGCGACTTCTGCCTGCGCTGGGGCGACGACTATGACCACATGCTGCCGCTGGACGCGGACAGCGTGATGGGGGCTGCCACCGTGCTCGCCATGGTTCGCATTCTGGACCGGAACCCGCGGATCGGCATCCTGCAGAGCCTGGTGGTGGGCATGCCGAGCGTGAGCGCGTTCGCCCGCATCTTCCAGTTCGGCATGCGCCACGGCATGCGCTGCTACACCCTGGGCGCCACGTGGTGGACCGGCGATTGCGGCCCGTTCTGGGGCCACAATGCCTTGATCCGCATCGCCCCATTCCGCGATCACTGCCATCTGCCGGTGCTGCCCGGCGCCCCGCCTTTGGGCGGGCCGATCCTGTCGCACGATCAGGTGGAGGCGGTGCTCATGCGTCGCGCCGGCTACGAGGTGCGGGTGATGCCTGTGGATCGGCAGAGCTATGAGGAAAACCCGCCCACCATCGCCGAATTCGTCACCCGCGACCTGCGCTGGTGCCTGGGCAACATGCAGTATCTGCGGCTCCAGGGCCTGCCCGGCCTGAAGCCGGTGAGCCGCTTTCAGCTGATCTGGGCGGTGCTGATGTTCGCCTCCATTCCCGCGGTGCCGGTGGCGCTGGCGGTGCTGCCCTTTGCCGCCTTCGGGCTGGATGATGAGGCGGCCCGCACCTTGGGTGGCGGCGCGGCGCGCCTCTATCTCGCGCTCCTGCTCATGGGCCAGTTTCCCAAGATCGCCGGGCTGCTGGATGTGATGCTGACCCGCGGCGGTCTGGCCTCCTATGGCGGGGGGCTGCGCTTTGCGGTCTCCGCGGTGCTGGAACTGGTATTTTCGTTCCTGCTGGGCGCGGTGACGGCGCTCGCCACCACCCGCTTCCTGCTGACCCTGGTATTCGGCCGGGTGCGCGCCGGCTGGAACGGGCAGATGCGCGACGCCCATGCCCTGTCCTTTGCCAGCGCGTGGCGCGCTTTGTGGGTGCAGACGCTGTTTGGCGCGGTGGTGGGGCTTGCCCTGGCGCTGAGCGCACCGGTGCTGCTGCTGTGGACCTTGCCCCTGCTGGCGGGATGCTGGCTCGCGGTGCCGTTTGCGGTGGCCACCGCCCATCCGGGCTTCGGGGCGCGCCTCACCGCGCTCGGCCTCTGCGCCAGTCCGGAGGAAGGGCGGATGCCGGAGATCCTGCAGCGGATCTCGCGCGCCGTGTCCAACGAGGCTCTCGAACAGGCTGCGTGAGGGCGGACCGGCGCCGCCCTCTGTATGGCCGCGCATTCGATGCACCGTGCCTTCCGGCTCCCACGGGTGTTCAAATCCTTGTGCCGAGCGTGCGACGCCTCCATTAATCGCGCGGGCTACGATGGCGATGCAGTGGCGCCGAGCAAACGAAAAAGGGCGGCCACCGGGGCCGCCCGTTCCATATGCGCCAAGCGTATGCCGTCGGCTCAGCGCCGGAAGCCGCCCCCGCCGCCGCCACGGAAGCCGCCGCCGCCGAAGCGATCACCGCCGCCATAGCTGTTGACCCGCTGGTTGCCCCAATCCCGAGCCTGGCGCTCACTGTCCAGAGCGGAGGTGTTGGCGGAGCGGTCCACCGGCTGCCAGCCGTTGCTGGTCTGCTTGTTCCAGCCATTGTCGCTGTGATTGTAAACATTGCCGTCATGGTCGGCGTAGACATTGCCATTGTTCCAGGCGACCGAATTGCCGGTCTTCTGGTTGGTGGCGACACCCTTGCTGTCCACATTCACCTGGCCGTCCACGCGGGTGGCGGTGGTCTGGGAGGCGTGGCCGGTGCCGGTGGTGGGATTGTAGCCCGCCGACTGGCGCCCCGCCGCCGCATTGCCCGTATAGGCATTGCCCACGGTGCCAGACCGGGCAGCCTCGGTGGCCCCGGTATTGGAATTGTGGGTCACGCCCTCACGCCCGGCGGCATAGTTGCCGGTATAGGCATTGCCTTCCACCCCGGCGCGGCCGGCGCCGGACTGGCCGGTATAGGGATTGTGGTAGCTGCCCTCACGGCCGGCGGCGTAATTGCCGGTATAAGGGTTGAAGGCCGCAGCCGAGCGGCCCTGGAAATCGGTGCCGCGGGCGGTGGTGCCGGCGACGCCGCGGGCGCCCCATTCCGTGCCGTTGGCGGTGACGCCCCAGGCCCGGCCCACCACCGCATCGCCGCCCCAGCGGCCATAGACGTTGGCGGCGTTGACGTTCACATAGCCCCAATGGCCGCCCCACGGGCCGGCGCCGTAATAGGGGCCCCAATAGGGGGTGACGGCGGCGCCCCAGGCCCAGCCGGAGGCAAAGCCGAAGCCGAAGCCCACCGCGGCGCCCACGGAGAAACCGGCGCCATAGCCGTAGGTGGCCGGGCAGCCATACCAATAGGTGCCCACATAGCCGTTGCAGGCATAGCCGGTGCCATAGACCACCGTGCCGCCGGGCTGCACCACCACGCCCATATAGCCGGGCGTATAGCCCACCACCACGGTGTCAGGCTGCACGGAGTAGATCCGCACATAGGTGACGTAATAGATCGGGGAGGTGATCGGGATGGTGTAGATCACCTCCGGCACGAAGGTGGCCAGCCGCCACGGACCCATGGGGCTGGTGGCGGTGAACCACACCCCCTGCGACACCATGAAATAGGTGTTGCGATCCACCTGGATCACCGGCTGCGGGGTGTTGACCGCATATTTCAGCGCCGTGCCGGAGATCGGCACGAACTTGGGCTCGCCGTCGAAGCTCACCTTGGCGGTGGTGGACTTCTTCACCGTCGCGGTCTGCGGGATGGTGGCGGCGATGGCCGCTTCCTTGGCCTGGGGCGTGCCGGCCACGGAGAGCAGCACGTTGGCTTTAGGGTCCTGCGGCGAGATCTTGGCGAAATCCGCCGGCAAGGCGTCGTTGGCCACATAGCTCCAACCGCTGTCGAGGTTGGTGGAGCGGAACCAGCGGCCTGAGATCAGCACGTAATAGGTGTTCGAATTGGGATCCATGAACACCGCATGGTCCGCATTCTTCATGGTCATCAGCGCCGTGCCGGCCACGGGCAGCAGTTCCGGCTGGCCCTCGGTCTGGATCAGCTCGGTGGGCTGGGTGGCGACGATGATGGCCGGGGGCGGGGTCACCGGCTTGCCGTCCTGGGACAGCAGCGGCGCCGCCTTCTGGGTGGCGGTCGCGGCCTTGGCGGCGGCGGTGAGAGACGCGGGAACCTGCGGGGTGACGACCCACGGGCCGGCCAGAACCTGGCCTTCATACCAGGTGCCCGCCGCCTGCAGATGATAGGTGCCGGCGGCATCCTTCAACAGCAGCGGCTGGGTGTTGATGACCCGCTGGAAGTCGCGGGCGCCGGTCACGGGACGCAGCACCGGCTCGCCGGCGATGGGCACCAGGATCGTCAGGCCAGTGGTGAAGATGATCTTCGGCGGCTCGTTCTGCACCGGCTGGGTGCGCAGGTCCGCGATCTTCTTGTTGACCGCATAGCTGGCCTGAAGCTGCACCAGGGCTACCGTGAGGCCGGCCTTGGGCAGGCGGGAGTCCAGTGCCGCCCGCACCTTCGGGGCATCCTGCGGCGCGGTGGCGACTTCCACCGTGTCGATGGCGATGGCGTCCAGGTGGACGAGACCGGCGCCCTTGTTGACGGTGGCACGGGCGGTGAAGTGCGCATAGCCGTAAACCGGTGCGCCGTCCTTCGGCCCGATGGCGAGGGCGGCGCGGCCGCCGATCAGGTCGCCGTCCCAGGTCTCGATCTGGGGTTGGTACAGTTGCAGGCGACTGTCGCCCACATCGAAATTGCGCGGCCAGGACAGACCGGGCGCGCCGATGGGCGCGGCCTGTGTCGCCTGCGAGGCGTCGGTGGGCTGCTGCGCCAAGATTGGGCTTGCGCCCAGCAGCGCAGCGGCCAAGCCCAGCGCGAGCGCCTTCTTCCCCGTGATTGTCGCCATTGATATCGGCTCCTGACTACCGCCCCAGAACGGCGCACACCTACCACGTTGGCGACCAAGCGTCAGCGGGACCGCTCCGGTGGGCCTCGGCGATTTTTGGCCGTGACGGTGCCGGCCCCCTTTTCCGCGCCGCCAGGGATTTATGGCGCAACGACGCGATCTTGTGGCAGCGCCAGCGGGATTAAGCTACCTCTTGTGGCCCCGTCACCCCCGGCGATCTGCGTCAATGGCGAAAGCCGGATCGGCCGACCTTCTCGGTCAGTCGGCCTGTTTTCTCGGCTGGTGGGCGCTTATCCCCCGAGAGAGACGCGCGCCGCGGCGGGCCCGGCATGAAATTCCGGGTGGGTTGCGGGCCTGCCGCGAGGGGAAAACCGCCGCGGCACGCGCCGTCATCACCGTCGATGGACGGTCGTTTTCACGCCGCGCCTTGCCTCCCGCGCGGTTCGCGGCTAAGCCGCGCGCTCATGGCGCATCGCGGGCGCGTACCCGCCAAGGCGAACGGCGCGAGGAACAAGATGGCGCAGGACGGTCTCAACTATCGTGACGCAGGGGTCGACATCGACGCGGGCAACCGCCTCGTGGACCTCATCAAGCCGCTGGTCAAAGCCACGGCGCGCCCCGGCGCGGACGCGGACATCGGCGGCTTCGGCGGCATTTTCGATCTGAAGCGCGCTGGTTTCACCGATCCGCTGCTGATCGCGGCCACCGACGGCGTGGGCACCAAGCTCAAGATCGCCATCGAGACCGGACGGCATGAGACCATCGGCATCGATCTGGTGGCCATGTGCGTCAACGATCTGATCGTGCAGGGCGCCGAGCCGCTGTTCTTCCTGGATTATTTCGCCACCGGGCGGCTGTCTCCGGAGGTCGGCGCCCATATCGTCGCCGGCGTCGCCCGGGCGTGCAAGGCCTCCGGCTGTGCGCTGATCGGCGGCGAAACCGCTGAAATGCCGGGCATGTATAAGGACGGCGACTATGATCTCGCCGGCTTTGCGGTCGGCGCCGTGGAGCGCACCGGGCTGCTGCCCCGGCCGGATGTAGCGGTGGGCGATGTCATCATCGGCCTGACGTCGTCGGGCGTGCACTCGAATGGCTATTCGCTGGTGCGCCGGGTGGTGGAGCGTTCCGGCCTCAATTGGGCGGCGGATGCCCCCTTCGCGCCCGGCCAGAGCCTGGGCGCGGCGCTGCTGGAGCCCACCAAGCTCTATGTGAAGAGCGTGCTCCAGGTGATCCGCGCCACCGGCGCTGTGAAGGCGCTGGCCCACATCACCGGCGGCGGCATTACCGAAAATCTGCCCCGGGTGCTCCCGGCCGGCACCGTGGCGCGCATCGATCTCGGCAATCTGACCGTGCCGCCGGTGTTTCGCTGGCTGGCGGCCACCGGGGGCATCGCGCCCGAGGAAATGTTGCGCGCCTTCAATTGCGGGATCGGCATGGCCATCGTCGTGGACGCCGCCGATGAGGAACGGGTCGCTGACGCCTTCGCCGATGCGGGCGAGAGCGTGGTGCGGCTCGGTGTCATCGAACCCGGCGAAGGCGCGGCCCATGTGACCTATGACGGCGCGCTGCAGCTCGGTGCCGCATGAGCGAGCGCAAGCGCACCGCCGTGCTCATCTCCGGGCGCGGCTCGAACATGGCCGCTCTGGTGAATGCCGCCCGCGAGCCGTCGTTTCCCGCTGAGATTTCCATGGTGCTGTCCAACCGCGCCGATGCGGCGGGCCTGGCCTTTGCCCAGGAGCAGGGCATCGCCACCATGGTGCTCAGCCATCGCGACTATGCCGACCGCATTGCATTCGACGCCGCGCTGGATGCCAATCTGCGCATCGCCGGCATCGAGATCGTGTGTCTGGCGGGCTTCATGCGCATCCTCACCCCCTGGCTGGTGGAGCGCTGGCGCAACCGCATGATCAATGTCCACCCCTCGCTGCTGCCCAGCTTCAAGGGCCTGGACACCCATGCCCGCGCTTTGGAGACTGGCGTGCGGGTGCATGGCTGCACGGTGCATTTCGTCCGCGCCGAGATGGATGAGGGGCCGATCATTCTCCAGGCGGCGGTGCCGGTGCGCGCCGACGATACCCCCGACACGCTGGCCGCGCGGGTGCTGGAGCAGGAACACGTGATCTATCCCAAGGGCCTGGCCCTGCTGGCCGCCGGCCGCCTCCAGGTGGAGAATGAGCGCACCGTGGTGGACGGCGAGCGCATGCCCCGCGACGTGCTGGTGGTGCCAAGGGTGTGAGGCATTGAGGCGCCTGGCGGACTGCGCGGGGCGGTCGGATCTCTTCATTCCCTGGCGCGGTGGGTGACCGCGCCCAAAGGTGCCCTATTTCTTGCTTTCGCATCGGCTTGACCCGAAAGCCGGAATCCGCTTTCGGGCCAAGGGGGTCATTCCCCCATCACCCGCACCACATCCACGCGGTTGTCATGGAATGCGGCCCCACCGGCCGGCGCCACCGGATCGGCGCCGGTGAGCGTGTTGATGCCGCGCCCGCCCTTGTGGGCGAAGTTCGGGTGGATCTGTTCCGCCACCACGACGCCCCGCCGCAGGCCGTCGAACAGTTTCGCGTGCAGCGTCACCATCCCGCGCGGATTGCGCACCTCCACCGCATCGCCCTCGGCGATGTCCCGCGCCGCCGCGTCATCGGGGTGAATGAGCAAGGTGGGGCCGCCCTCGCGCTTGGCGGAGGTGGGGGTCTCGTTGAAGGTGGAGTTGAGGAAATTGCGCGCCGGTGCGGTCACCAGGCGGAAGGGGTGTTCCGGCGTCGCCTCCTCGATCACCGCCCAATGGTCGGGGAAGGCGGGCATGTCTTGCCACGGGCCGAACCGCTCCGGGGTGGGAATGGAGGGGCGGCTCCAGTCCGGCTTCAGCCGGAACCGCCCGTCCTTATGGCCGAAACCGTTGAGGAAATGGGCGCTCTCGAAGTCCGGCTGGATGTCGAGGAAGCGCGCCGCCTCCAGTTCGTCCAGCGTGCCGCGGTTGGAGGCCTGGAGCGTGGCGTCCACCAGTTCCCGCGGGCTCAGGGCGAAGCCGGGATGGCTGACGCCCAGGCGCTCGGCCAGAGCGCAGATGACCTCATGGTTGGAGCGGCATTCGCCCGGTGGCTCCACCAGCTTGGGTCCGAGGATCAGATGCTGGTGCCCGCCGCCCTGGTAGAGGTCGTCATGCTCGGTGAACATGGTGGCGGGCAGCACGATGTCCGCCTGCCGGGCGGTCTCGGTCATGAACTGCTCATGCACGACCACGAACAGGTCGTCCCGGGCAAAGCCGCGCTTCACCCGCTCCTGGTCGGGGGCGATGCTCATGGGATTGGTGTTCTGGATCAGCATGGCGGTGACCGGCGGGCCGCCGCGCAGCGCTTCCGGGTCGCCGTCGAGGATCGCGCCGATGCGCGACTGGTCCAACTGGCGCACGGTGGGGTCGAGGATGTCGAGCCCCTCGATCAGGGTCTTGCGGGTGCGATAGATGCCGGAATTGGAATGGAAGGCGCCGCCGCCCTCGTGCTGCCAGGCCCCGGAAATCACCGGAATGGCGCTGATGGCATGCATGTTCACCGCGCCATTGCGGCTGCGGGACAGGCCATAGCCGAGGCGGAAGAAACTGCGCGGCGTCTCGCCCACCAGCTTGGCGAAGGCCTCGATCTCCTCCACGTTCAGCCCGGTGATGGCGGCGGCCCATTCCGGCGTGCGGGTGGCCAGATGCGCCTCGAATTCCTCAACGTCATTGGCATAGCGGGCGAGATAGGTGCGGTCGGCGCGGTTGTCGCGGAACAGCACATGCATCACCGCGCAGGCGAGCGCGCCGTCGGTGCCGGGGCGGATCAGCAGGGGAATGTCCGCCTGCTCCATGGTGGGAGTGCGATAGACGTCCACCACGGCGATCTTGGCGCCGCGCTCCTTGCGAGCCCGCACCGCGTGGGTCATCACGTTGACTTGGGTGGCTACCGCATTGGTGCCCCAGATCACCACCAGATCGGACACCGCCATTTCGCGCGGATCGGCGCCGCCCAGGCGTCCGGTGCCGGCGATATAGCCGCTCCAGGCCGGGTTCACGCAGATGGTGGAGAAGAAACGGGAGTATTTCTTGGCATGGGTCAGGCGGTTGATGCCGTCGCGCATCACCAGGCCCATGGTGCCGGCGTAATAATAAGGCCACACGGTTTCGGGCCCGTGGGCGCGCTCGGCGGCCAATAGGCCCTCCGCCACTCGGTCCAGTGCCGCGTCCCACGAGATGCGCTCGAACTGGCCGGAGCCCTTGGGCCCGACCCGGCGCAGGGGATGCATCAGCCGCTCGGGATGATGGGCGCGCTCGGCATAGCGGGCGACCTTGGCGCAGATGACGCCGGCGGTATAGCTGTTGTCCTTGGCCCCACGCACCCGGCCGATGCGGTTGTCCGCCAGCACCTCCACCTCCAAGGCGCAGGTGGAGGGACAATCATGCGGGCAGGCGGATGCGCGCAGAGCGGGGGCAACGTGCTGATTCATGAAACAGGCTCCTCGCGCTTCTTATAGCGCGAAGACATCGCTTGTTTCGAGGCCGCCGCACCGGCGGCCTCGCGGTTCGCTCAGGCACCGTGGGCGGCGGTCTTGCGGCCGCGCAGGGCAAAGCCGCAGGCCAGGACAAACAGCGCCCCGAGGCCACCGGCCAGGTAGTGCGGAAGCTTGGCCGGGCCGACGCCGCCGGGCAGGTCCGCATTGGCTTCGACCCAATGCGGATTGATGCCGCTAAGCAGGTCGATGGAAAGCACATCGCTGACCAGCATCTCCCCGGCGATGAAGCCGAGCAGGGCCGCGCCCGCCCAGACCAGCGCCGGCAGGCGCTGCAGCAGCGCCAGCACCAATTGCGAGCCGGCGACGATCAGCGGAATGGTCAGCAGCAAGCCGAAGATGAACAGTTCGGGATGGCCGCGGGAGGCGGCGGCGATGGCCACCACATTGTCGAGGCTCATCACGGCATCGGCGATGGCGATGGTGCGCACCGCCTTCCACAGGCTGTCGGAGGCGGCGATGTCGTGGGCGCCTTCCTCTTCGGTGAGCACCAGTTTCACCGCGATCCACAGCAGCAGCAGGCCGCCGGCGATCTTGAGGAAGGGGATACCCAGCAGATAGGAGATGGCCAGGGCAAAGACGATGCGCAGCGCCACTGCGGCGCCGGCCCCCAGCAGAATGCCCCAGCGCCGTTGGCTCGGCGGCAGCGAGCGGCAGGCCAGCGCGATCACGACCGCATTGTCGCCGGACAGCAGCAGGTCGATCCAGACGATCTGGAGCAGTGACAGCCAAAAAGTTGGATTGCTGAAATCCATGCCAAAACCTCGTGCGACGGCGACGCCATGATCTCATGGGGATATATTACGCTGCGTTATCGCATCAACCGAAAAATGGACGGAGCCGGCAATTGTCCCGCCGCAACGCCATTGATGTGGGAGCCACTCCAGCAAAAGTGCGAGGCGATTTGTGTTCGCAACTGCGAACAAGCAAAGGCTTAAATCATGGTCGGCGATAGGCGTTTGCCGAACATGCTCTAGTGGTT
>NZ_CALRWL010000005.1:0-177011 GCF_943371865.1 Azorhizobium sp. AG788
GCGCCACCCGCTGCTGCTGGCCGCCGGATAATTCATGGGGATAAGCCTTGGCCAGCCCCTCCAGCGCCACCCGCGCCAGCGCCCGGCGGGCCTCCGCCTCGGCCTCGGCCCGCTTGAGGCGGGACAGGCCGAACATCACGTTCTCCAGATTCGTCAGATGCGGGAACAGGGCATAGTCCTGGAACACCAGCCCCACGCCCCGCCGCTCCGGCGGCACGAAGGCGTCAGGACCGGCCACTTCCATGCCGTCCACGCACACCCGGCCCCGATCCGGCCGCTCGATGCCGGCAGCAAGGCGCAGCAGCGAGGTCTTGCCGCAGCCGGATTGCCCCAAGAGGCACAGCACCTCCCCCGGCTCCACGGCGAGGCTCACCCCGCGCACCGCCTCCACCGCGCCATAGGCGAGCGAGACCTGCTCGAAGCTCAGGCCCTTGGCGAAGGCGGCGGGGGTGCGGGTGCGCAAGATGGGAACCTCTGCATTCATCCGGGGGCCTCAGGCGCAGGAAGGAGATGGTGCGGGCGCCGCGGTGCCGCTCACTCCTCGTCCTCCAACGGCGCCAGCAGCGGCGCCAAAGCGAGATCGAGCGGCTCCTTTTCCAGCGGCTCCTCGTCGTCGCGCAGGCCGGCATCGTCCGAGGGCAAGGGAATGGAGAAGCCCTGGGGAATGCGCCCGTCCAAAAGCCCGGCCCCGCGCAATTCATCCAGGCCCGGCAGGTCCTGCAGCGCATCCAGGCCGAAATGCACCAGAAAGGCCGGCGTGGTGCCATAAGTGACCGGGCGCCCCGGCGCCTTGCGGCGGCCGCGCAGGCGCACCCAGCCGCTCTCCAGCAGCACGTCCAGCGTGCCCTTGGAGGTGGAGACGCCGCGAATGTCCTCGATTTCCGCCCGCGTCACCGGCTGATGGTAGGCGACGATGGACAGCACCTCCACCGCGGCGCGGGACATCTTGCGCGGCTCCACCGCCCCGGCGGCCACCACATGGGCGAGATCCGGCGCGGTGCGCAGCATCCAGCCGCCCGCCGCCTTGATGATATTGACCCCGCGCCGGGCATAATCGGCGCCGAGGATCTCCATCAGCGCCTCGATATCGGTCTTGCCGGGCAATTGCGCCGCCAGCGCCGCCGCGTCCAAAGGCTGGCTGGAGGTGAACAGCAGTGCCTCGATGATCCGCAGATCGCGGGCCAGCGCGACGGCGCGCTCGTCGTCCGGGCGGACGTCGAACAGGTCGATGCGCGGCGCGGTCCGGCTCATGCCGGCCCCCCTGGGGCGGGTGCGATCATGCGTCGGAGCCCGGCGCCGGACGCGGGCGCAGCCACAGGGGCGCGAAGGGCGCGTCCTGACGTATGTCCACCTTGCCCTCCTTCACCATCTCGAGGCTGGCCGAAAAGCTGGAGGCGAGCGCGGTGGCGCGCTGCTCCGGCGTGGTGAGATAGTCTAGCAGGAAGTCGTCGAGGCGCATCCAGTCCCCTGCCGCCCCGCCGAGCAGCCGTTCCAGCCGCGCGCGCGCCTCGGCCAGCGACCACACCATGCGGGTCTTGAGCGTCACGAAGGACAGCGCCTGCTTCTGCCGCTGCTGGGCATAAGCGGACAACAAATCATAGAGCGTGGCGGTGAACACCACCGGCCGGCTCTCCACCACGCTGGCATCGGGCGCGGCGCGGGGAAACACGTGCACGCCCAGGCGCTCGCGGGCCATCAAGGCTGCGGCGGCGGTGCGGATGCGCTCCAGATGGCGCAGGCGGCGGGTGAAGGCGGCGGCCAGCTCTTCCGCACTGGGGCCGTCTTCCTTGGGCGGCAGCGGCAGCAGCAGGCGGGATTTCAGATAGGCCAGCCACGCCGCCATCACCAGATAGTCGGCGGCCAGTTCCAGCCGCACCCGGCGGGCCTCGTCGATGAAGGCGAGATACTGGTTCGCCAAAGCGAGGATGGAGATGCGGGCCAGATCCACCTTCTGGGTGCGGGCCAGCGCCAGCAGCAGATCCAGCGGGCCTTCGAAGCCGTCCAGATCCACCACAAACGCGCCCTCGGCGGCGGTGGGGAGCTGGTCTTCCGCAAAGTCCGAGGCTGCGGGGTCCGCCGGCCGTTCCCCTTCGGAGGATGGCGCGCCGGACATGAGCGCCTCAGGCCGCCAGACGGAGCAGCCGCGCCACTTCGCGGCGGGCGCTATCGGCATCGAAGGCCGGCGGCGCCGAGCGCCAGGTCAAGGCGCGAGCGGCGCGCTCTGCCGCCAGTCCGTCCAGCTCGGGCGCCTCGGTGGCCACTTCGTCCATTTCCTCGGGGATGCCGTTGCAATGCAGCAGCAGATCGCAGCCGGCGTCAATGGCCGCCTTGGCCCGCTCCGCCAGCGTACCGGACAATGCGCCCATGGACAGGTCGTCGCTCATCAGCGCGCCGTCGAAGCCGATAAAGCCGCGCACCACCTCGTCCAGCACCAGCTTGGAGGTGGTGGCAGGCGCGGTCGGATCGAGGTCAGCATAGACCACGTGGGCGGTCATGGCCAAAGGCAGGCCACGCAGCGGGCGGAAGGCGGCGAAATCGGTCGCTTCCAGCTCGGCGCGGGGCGTCTCCACCGTGGGCAGGCCCTCGTGGCTGTCCACCCGGGCGCGGCCATGGCCGGGAATGTGTTTCAGAACCGGCAGCACGCCGCCATCCAGCAGGCCCTGGGCGGCAGCGCCGGCCATCACGGCGACGCTGGCGGGATCCTCGCCATAGGCGCGGTTGCCGATCACCCCGTGGCCTTGCGGCAAGCGTAGATCCGCCACCGGCAGGCAATCCACATCAATGCCCAGCGCCATCAGATCGGCGGCCATCAGCCGCGAATTCAGCCGCACGGCGGTCAGCCCATGCTGGCGATCATGGCGATAGAGCTGCCCGAAGCGCTCGGCGGCGGGATATTCCGGCCAATGCGGCGGCCGCAGGCGCTGCACCCGCCCGCCTTCCTGGTCGATCAGCACCGGGGCCTGCCAGCCCAATTCGCCGCGGGCGTCCGCCACCAGATCGCGCACCTGCATGGGGTCGGCCACGTTGCGGGCGAACAGGATCAGCCCCCAGGGGCGGATGTCGCGCAGGAAGGCGCGCTCCACCGGCGTGAGACGCAGGCCCGAGAGGCCGACAATGAGGGCGCGTGAAGCTGGAGCGTGGGTCGTCATGGCACGGGCCTATCGGCGTGGGCCGGAGGCGTCAAGCGCCCGATGGCTGCGTCAAGCGAGGGGCAGCCCTGCCTTGGGCTGGGGCTCGCCTCTCAGGGCGTGCCGCACAAGAAAACGGCCGGGCAGGCCCGGCCGTTGGAAGTCACTCGGGAGGAACGCGCAAAACCATTCAGGTCCGCGGGACACTCACAGGCCAGCCACATATTGGCTGGGATCCACCGGCTGCGAGCCCTTGCGGATTTCAAAGTGCAACTGCGGGGTGTTCACGCCGCCGCTCTGGCCCGCCTTGGCCACGATCTGGCCGCGCCGGACGGTGTCGCCGCGCTTCACCATGATCTCGCTGTTATGGGCATAGGCGGTCACAAAGCCGTCCGCATGCTTGATGAGCACCAGATTGCCATAGCCCTTCAGCTCATTGCCCGCATAAGCCACGGTGCCGTCCTCGGCGGCGCGCACACCGGTGCCTTCCGGCACCGCGAAATTGACGCCGTCATTGCGGGTACCGCCCGGCTTGGGTCCGAAGCCGGAGATCACCCGGCCGCGCACCGGGGCCCGGAACTGCGGGCCCGTGCCGGGGCCGCGGGCATCATCGGCCTCCTCGGCGGGGGTCACCTTGGCGGCGGTCTCGACCTTGACCGGCGCGGCGCCGGGCTTGCCGGTGGCGGCCGGCGCGGCAGCGGTCGGCGCGAGCGCGGCGGTGGTCACCGCGGCGGTCTTGGGCGGCGTGGTGGTGGCAGGCGCGGCCAGTTGATTCGGCTTGGCGGCGGCGAGCGGCGCCGCGGCCGGCGCCACCGGGGCGGCCAAGGGCGTCGCCGCCAGATTCTGCGGCTTGCTGGCCAGCGGCGCGGCGGCCACGGGAACCGGCGTCGCGGCGGGATGGGCCTGGGCGACCACCGGGCCACCGGTGCCGGGAATGACCAGATGCTGGCCGATCCGCAGATTGGCTTCCGGCGCCAAACCGTTGGCGGTGGCGACCTGGGTGCGGGTCACCCCGTAACGGCGGCCGATGGAGGACAAGGTTTCGCCGGAGGTCACCACATGGGTGCCCGCATTGGCGGTGGCCACGGCGGGTGCCGGTGCCGCCGGTACCGGGGGTGCCGCAGGGGCAGCGGCATAGCCCGGCGCGCCATAGAGCGGCTGGCCGCCCGTGGGGCCGTAGGAGGCGGTGGACGGAGCGTAAGCGGCCGGGGGCGCACCGGCCACGGACGGGGCGCCGATGGGGGCGGCATCCACCCGCGAGGTGGGGGCGGCCCCAAGGGAACCTGTCACATCCGCATTGCCCTGGCGGGGCAGGCCGGCGGACGGCGCGGCGGACGCGGTTTCGGAGAAACGGGTCGCGTCGGAACTGCATCCGGCCAGCCCAAGGGCCACCAGGCTGACCGCCGCAAAACGAGCGATCACAATACGTCCCAAGGTTTGGCTGGAAGATGTCATGTGACCTGACTCGCACGCTCCGAACATGTCGTGGAGTAAAGGCCCTATGGGTAAACGAGCGCTTAAGTCCGGCGTCCCCGCGTAACAATTGCGGCCATGTGACGATTTTGCCACATGGAAAACACAGGCCTCACTGGCTGTTCGGTACCGTGGTGATCAGGCCCGTGGTGGAGCCGACGGTACCGGAGACCGTACCGCCCAGATTCTGCATCTGCGCGCCGAGATTGTCGCGGGTGTTGGCATCCAGCACCGCCACCGGCGCGGAGATCACCAGACCCGCCGCCTGCCCGATGCTGGAGGCGGCGCCGGTGGTCACCTGCAGGATGCGGTCGCCCACCCCGTCGCGATTGTCGGTGATGGTCTTCTGCGCGGCGAGGCGCGCGCCGATCAGCTGCACGACGCCCGGGCTCGCGGCGAACTTGCCGTGGTTCAGATTGTCCGACGTGTTCAGCGTGGTGAGATCGAGCACCGTGATCTTGCGGGAGATGAACTCGCTGCGATAGGGCTCGATCTCCGGATTCACCTGCCCCAGCCGCGCCTTGGACCCCCACACCCGCTGCGACACCTGCAGCGCCCGGTCATCCTGGGACACGAACAAGGTGACGTTCGGCATCGGCGTGCCCAGGTCCTTCCATTGCTGCTGGAAGATGTCCACGTCCACATCGGGGGCGGCCAGCATCACATTCTTGATCTTGGCCGGAATGCGCCCCTTGCGGATGCCCATCTGCCGCAACGCCTCGAAGGTCACCCAATTGCCCATGGAATGGGCCAGGATCGAGATTTCCCCCACCGCCGGGTCGTTGGCGAGCCCTCCCAGCAGGTCTTCCAGCGCATCGCGGGAATAGACCGCGCTCTCGCGGTCATAGCCATAGGCCAAAAGGCTGCCGCGGGAGGGCCAGGTGAACAGCACCGGCGTCACGTTCGCCCCGGAATCATGGACGATCTGGGCAAAGCGGAACACCGCATCGTCAAACCGGCTGTTGTAGCCATGGACGAACACCAGCACCTGGTGCTGCGGCCGCTTGGCCACGTCCGCATGCAGCCAGGCCAGCGCTTGGCCGCGATCCATGTCGCGGGCGCCGGTGACCACGAAATCGGTAGCCGGATTGCCGGGAACGCTGCGCGGCCACTGCACCTCGCCGATCTGGCGCGCGGCATCGGGGGGCAGCGAGACGGTGATTTCGGCAAAGCTGGGCGTGGCGCCGCGCTCGCCGGTGAACATGTCGGGACCGGTGGTGCGGGCGCGGGTGGTGGCCACCGCCATGGCGACCCGGCTGGTGCCCGGCACCTCGGTGGTGACCGGAATCAGCACCCCCGCCGGACGGCCGGCGCAGGAGGCCAGCAGCAGCGAGACCATCGCGCTTGCCACCAGCGCCGTCAGCCGTTCAGCCAAGATCACGGCGTGTCCTCTCGACCGCACCATCAGGCGGTTTTGGTAGAGCATCGGTACGGCGGGCGCAATGGAGCGGCCGTGGCCGCCGGGGGCCCGAGGCCCCCGGCCCATGGGCAGCGGAGCCTAGAAGTCCACGTCCATGGAGACGAGGAAGGTGCGCGGCGCGCCCAGGGAAAAGGTACCGAACGAAGCCACGCCCGCCCAATAAGCGGTATCCGCCACATTCTGCACCGAGGCGCGGAAGGTGGTGCGGCGATCATTGATGGTGGTCACATAGCGCAGGCCGAGATCCACCCGCGTCCACTCCGGCAGCCATTGGGTGTTGGCGGTGTTGATATATTGCTTGCCGCTGTAGATCAGCGCGCCATTGGCGGTCAGGCCCTTGATCCAGGGCAGATCCCATTCGGCGCCAATATTGGCCTGGACCGAGGGCACGCCGATGGGGGTGTTGCCCACATTGGCGACGGTGGCGGTCTGGGTGAGCATGCCCTGCATCAAGGTAACGCCGCCGAGAATGCGCACGCCCGGCATCACCTCGCCGAAGGTCTCCCATTCGATGCCGCGCACCCGCTGCTGGCCGCTCACCGAATAGAGGCCGGCGCTGCTCAACTCCGCGCCGGGCTTGGTGATCTGGAACACCGCCAGGGTCGTCACCAGCTTGCCGGCCTCCCACTTCACGCCGATTTCGGTCTGCTTGGACTGATAGGGCGCGAACACCTCGCCGGAATTGGTGGCGGTGACCGGCGCCACGTCGCCCTTGCTCAGGCCCTCGATATAATTGGCGTAGAACGACACATTCTGCAGCGGCCGCACCACCAGACCGGCCATGGGCGAGACGGCGCTCTCGTCATATGAGGTGGTCCGCGCGCCGGTGGTGGTGGAGTAGTTGTTGGACTCTACATTTTGCAGCCGCACGCCCAAGGTGAGCTGGATGCGGTCCTCCAGCACCGCCAGGGTATCGGCCAGCGAAATCCCGCTCAGCGTGCTGTCCGACAAGCGCATCATGGCAGCGGAGGTGTAGGCGATCGGCGCGCGGGCGATGGGATTGTAGATGTTGGAGAGCACCGAGCCGGGACTGGTCGGATAGGCCCGGTTCTGGGTCTCGTCATAATATGACCCTTCCAGGCTCACCGTGTGGTGCACGAAGCCGGTATCGAACTTGGCGCGGCCGCCAAGGTCATAGGTGTAGCGATCCACATCCAGATTATAATATTGCACCGAAGAGCGCGTATCTCCGGCCGCATTGATGATGGTGGGAAGGCCAAAATAGCGCTCGACGCCGGAATTGGCCGCGCCGACATTGGCGAACACCATCAGAGTGTCCGAGATGTCGTATTCGTTGCGCCACAGCACCGAGCGATCGTCGGATTGCGACCATTCCCAGGACTGGGTGACATTGTTGCGCCCATTGGGTGCGCTCGGCACCGCCAGCCCGCTGGCCACCTGGAACGGGCGCGTGGGCGCGGTGATGTTCTCGTTCTGCGCTAACAGATAGAGCCAGCTGCGATAGCGCTCGCCCTGATAGTCCAGCGCCAGCGCCCCCACCTGCATGCGCTCGGCCTGATTGTCGAACACCGTATCGCCGGCCCCGAGCCCGCCGGAGAAGCGCACGCCGAACTCCCGGTTCTCGCCATAGCGGCGGGCGATGTCCGCATGGCCGCTGACGTTGCCGTCGGAGACATAAGCGGTGCTGAGGCGGGTGAGGTCCTCGCGGGCGATCTTGGGCACAATGTTGATGACGCCGCCGACGCCGCCGTTGGGCGACATGCCGTACAGCAGCGCGCCCGGCCCCTTGAGCACCTCGATGCGCTCCACATAATCGTTGAAGATGCGGAAGCTGGGGGCCACGCCATAGACCCCGGCGAACGCCACCTCCCCCGCCGTGCCCTCATTCACCGGAAAGCCACGGATATAATAGGAATCCAGCATCCCGCCGCCGGGACTGGTGACGCGCACCGAGGGATCGAGGATCAGCGCGTCCGCCGCGGTGGCCGCCTGCCGGTCGCGAATGGCTTCGCTGGTGTAAGTGATCAGGCTGAACGGGGCGTTGAACACATCCGTGGTGCCCAGCAGGCCCAGATTGCCGCCGCGCGCCACCTGCCCGCCGGGAAACGCCGCCGGCAGATCGGCCCGAACGCCGTCGCTCTGAACCACCACCGTATCGAGAACCACGTCGCTGCCGGCCTGCTGCGCAGCCGCGGGGACCGCCCAGAGGCAGGACTGTGCGATCAGCACCGCCAGCGCTACGCCGGAGCGCAGATCGGTTCGGCGGCACGCACCGCCGCAGCGATGGCGAGAGGACAAAGACCACGCACGGCCCCGCTCCAACACTGAAATCCCAGACAAACCAGCCCCCAAAGAAGTTGAAACTCAAGTCATCAACAACCAACCCAACTGACGCAAAGTGTGGCTGCACATGGACCCTGGATTACATTTCAAAAACAGGACTGCAATACTTCGTCATCGCACGATAGAATATTTGATATTTAATAGTTCTAATCTAACTGAATTCTTTGCGGCACTGAGTTACCCTTCAGCATCAGCAGGACAGGGCCCATCACAGACTTGCCCGCACGGGCGACGCGATCTCCCCACTGGGGCGTGAGGAAAAGCCCGCATGCGGGCGGCCCGGCGCCAGACCGCATCTGGCCGGGATCTGCCATGGACAGCCCGGCGCCGGTCGCGTCCATGCGCGCAGCGTTGCTAATCGGTGTGGGCGGGATGGATGTTCAGCCGTGGGATGCGCCTGCGGCACGTCCCCGCAAAGGCCGAGCGAGCTAGAGGGTGGTGGCGACGCCGGGCACCAGCGGCACGAAGCGCACCGCCATCAGGTCCTTGGCCACGAGGCCCGTGGCCTCCTTGGTGAACAGCCGCAGCGTCTGCACTTGGCGCGCTTCGCCGATGGGCGCCACCAGCAGGCCGCCGGGCTTCAACTGATCCACCAGCGCCTTGTGCAGCTCGGTGCCGGCGGCGGTGATGATGATGCGGTCGAACGGCGCCCGCGCCGGCAGGCCCAGGGTGCCGTCACCCAGGAAGGCGGTGACATTGCGCAGGCCCAGCACCTTGAAGCGCACCTGTGCCTCGCTCACCAAGGCGCGGTAGCGATCCATGGTCACCACCTGCGAGGCCAGATGCGAGAGCACGGCCGCCTGATAGCCGCTGCCGGTGCCGATCTCCAGCACCGCATGTTCGGCGGTCAGCGCCAGCGCCTCGGTCATGGCCGCCACCAGGCTCGGCTGCGACATGGTCTGGCCGCAGGCGATGGGCAGGGCCACGTCCTCATAGGCATGGCGGCGCAAGGTGGGATCCACGAAAAGCGCGCGGGGCACCAGCTCCAATGCGCGCAGCACCGCCACATCCCGGATGCCGCGTCCCCGCAGCCCCAGGATGAAAGCGGCCCGTTCCGCGCGTTCGGCGTCGCTGTCGCTCATCTTCGCCCCATCCGTCCCGGGACGAGTGTAAGGGGAAAATCGCGCGGATTGCACCTGATGACAGCGGCGGGATGCGCCGTTGAGGAAGCGGGCAGAAACGTGCCCTCCGCCATCCATCCTCTGGGAAACGGATCGGGCAGCCCCATCGCCGGGGATTTCCCGGAAAATGTTCTTGTTATGTTCTATTCGAAATGTATCCTGCCTGCACAGACACGGAGTCACACGGGAGGGAAAAATGAGCGTCTATGCAACCGTCGGCGCGATCGACTCGGAGGCGTCCTGCGCGTTTTATGACGCCGCCTTGGCGACGATCGGCTGGAAGAGCCATGCCTCCTTTCCCGATTGGCGGGCCTATTCCGAGAAGGGCGACGGCCAGGGCTTCGTCCTGTGGGTGGCAAAGCCGTTCAATGGGGAACCGGCAACGGCCGGAAACGGGTCCATGATCGGCTTCTTCGCCCCCTCGCATCAGGCCGTGGATGCGTTTTATGCCGCGGCCATGGCCCACGGCGGCGCGGACGACGGCGCCCCAGGCCTGCGGCCCCAATATGGGCCGAACTGGTATGCGGCCTATATGCGCGATCCCGCCGGCAACAAGATCGCCATCGTCTGCAATACATAGGCTCGGTCCGCGTGTCTGAGCATCTGCTCTTTGGGGTTGCGTGCATGACGGCGCCCCCAAACTGGGCGGTTCCGGTGGACGCCCCCTGCCCCGCCCCTTGCCTCCCGTGGGACGGTCGGTCACGGTCGGCGCCCATGCGCCCGGCTTTGCTCGATCCCCTCTTCGCCCCCCTCACCAGCCTTGCGGGCATCGGCCCCAAGATGATGAAGCCGTTCGGACGGCTGTTGGGCCGCGAGGCGCCGCGGGTGATCGACCTGCTGTTCCACATGCCCTCCGGCCTGGTGGACCGGCGCGCCCGCCCCACCATCGCGGAAGCCGCCCCCGATACCGACGTGACCATCGAGGTGCGGGTGGATGGCCATCAGGCCCCGCCCCCCGGCCGCCGCGCGCCGCACCGCACCTATGTGAGCGATGCCAGCGGCGACCTCCAAGTGGTGCATTTCAACATCGAGCGCGCCCGCATCGAGCGCCTGCTCCCCGAGGGCGAAACCCGCTGGCTGTGCGGGCGCATCACGCTCTATGACGGCATGCGGCAGATGACCCATCCCGACCGCATCCTCGATGCGGCGGGCCTCGCCAAGCTCTCGCCGGTGGAGACGGTCTATCCCCTGGTGGAGGGGCTGGCCGCCGGCCATGTGCGCCGGGCCATGGAGGCGGCGCTCGCCCGCGTGCCGGAAATGCCGGAAGAGATCCCGCCCGATCTGCTCGGCGCCGGTGACTGGCCCTCGTTCCGGGACGCGCTGATCCGGGTGCACCAGCCCCAGACCCCGGCGGACGCCCAGCCCACCGGGCGGGCCTGGACCCGCCTGGCCTTCGACGAGCTCTATGCCCATCAGGTCACGCTGGCCCTGGTGCGGGCGCGGCAGGTGAAGGCGGGCGGGCGCGCCACCCGCAGCCCCGGCGATCTGGCGCAGAAGATCCGCGCCGCTCTCCCCTTCCAGCTCACCGGCGCGCAGGAGACGGCGCTGGCCGCCATTCGCGGCGACATGGAAGCTGACACCCGCATGCTGCGGCTGCTCCAGGGCGACGTGGGCTCGGGCAAGACGGTGGTGGCGCTGCTGGCCGCCGCCGGCGCCATCGAGGCGGGACGACAGGCGGCGCTGATGGCGCCGACCGAAATCCTCGCCCGCCAGCATCTGGAGACTATCGCCCCGCTGGCCGCCGCCGCCGGCATCGAGGTGGCCCTGCTCACCGGCCGCGAGAAGGGCCGCACCCGCGCCGCCATTCTCGACGGCTTGCAGGAGGGGCGCATCGGGCTGGTGGTGGGCACCCATGCCCTGATCCAGGACGACGTGGTGTTCGCCGATCTCGCCTTCGCGGTGGTGGACGAGCAGCACCGCTTCGGCGTGGAGCAGCGCCTCACCTTCTCCCGCAAGGGCCAAGCGGTGGACATGCTGCTGATGACCGCCACCCCCATTCCCCGCACTTTGGTGCTGACCCTGTTCGGCGACATGGACAGTTCCGAGCTGCGCGAGAAGCCCCCCGGTCGCCTGCCGGTGGACACCCGCTCGGTGTCGCTGGAGCGCCTGGGCGAAGTGGTGGCCGCCGTGGGCCGGGCGCTGGCGCAGGGGGCGCAATGCTATTGGATCTGCCCGCTGGTGGAGGAGACCGACACCTCGGATCTGGCCGCCGCCACCGAGCGCGCCGACGATCTGCGCGCCTATTTCGGCGATGCGGTGGAACTGGTGCACGGGCGCCTGACCGGGGCGGAGAAGGATGCCGCCATGGCGCGCTTTGCCTCCGGGCAGGCGCGCATTCTGGTGGCCACCACGGTGGTGGAGGTGGGGGTGAACGTGCCCAACGCCACCATCATGGTGATCGAGCATGCGGAGCGCTTCGGCCTCGCCCAGCTCCACCAATTGCGCGGGCGCGTGGGCCGCGGCGACAAGCCGTCCACCTGCCTGCTGCTGTTCCGCACCCCGTTGAGCGAGATCGCCAAGTCCCGCCTCGCCATCCTGCGCGAGACCGAGGACGGCTTCCGCATCGCCGAGGAAGATCTGCGCCTGCGCGGCGAAGGCGATGTGCTGGGCACCCGGCAGAGCGGCTTCCCCGGCTTCAAGATCGCCCGCATGGACGTGCATGGGGAACTGGTGCCGCAGGCCCGGGATGCGGCGGCCGCCACCATCGCCGCCGATCCCGAACTGGCCGGCGAGACCACCAAGGGCCTGCGGCTGCACATGTATCTGCATGAGCGCGATGCGGCCATGCGCTTGCTCTCCGCCGGCTGACGGGCCAAGGTCGCCCGTCCCCTCGGCGCCAGCTTAAGGCCAGACCTTGTCCCCTGATCCCACCGAGCGCCCGCCGTTCGCCGCCGCCATGTTCCGTCAGTTGGTGATGAAGCGGATGATCTTCGCCTTGGGCGTCGTCTGCCTGGTGCTGGGGGCCATCGGCATGGTGGTGCCGATGATGCCGGCCACCGTGTTCCTGATCGGCGCCGCCTGGTGCTTCGCCCGCACCTCGCCGCGCTTTGAAACCTGGCTGCTGACCAACCGCTATCTCGGCCCCAGCGTGGTGCGCTGGCAGCAGACCGGCGCCATTCCTCTGGTGGTGAAGGCGTTTTCCCTCATGAGCTTCGTCGGCAGCTGGACCGCCGTCTGGTATGTGGGCGCGCCGGTGGCGGTGCTGTGGGGCCTGGGCCTGTTCTTCTTGGGGTTGGCGACGTTCATCGTCACGCGGCCGTCGGAATAGAGCGCATGGCGGTAATATAGACCGCACTATCGCGCGCGCTATTACGGACTTTATTACCGCCCTTCTGGCAACCGACTTGCCGCACCGCTGCTCTCCATGCTCTGTCTTGCGAGCAATGCGGTCTGTGGCAGGAGTGTTCATGCCGGACGAAAGCCCCGATGCGCCCCACACGGTGGCGATCACCCTGACGCCCGATGACCTGAAGCACGCTTATTGGCTGATTCAGACCAAGGCGATCGTCTCCCCCATCGGCTTTCTGCGGCTGTTCTTCCTCGGGCTGATCACGATGACCGCCAGCGCCGTCGCGCTCCTGGCCATAGACGGCACCGTCGTCTGGCCGCTGGCCATCATCGCCGGCATTGCCGGGCCATGCGCCCTGGTGGCCAGTCTCTATTATCGCAACGCGACCGGCGCCCGGCGCATCTTTGCCCAGCAGAAATCGTTGCAACTGCCCTTCACCCTGTCCTGGACCGCCGACCACTTTGAAACGGTGTCCGATCAGGGCCGGGCCTCCCTCGCCTGGACCGACCTGCGCAAGGTGTTGCACGACAAACGCACCATCCTGTTCTGCGAGAGCGACGCGCTGTTCCGCATCGTGCCGCGGCGCGTGCTTACCGCCGCGCAGCAGGCCGACATCCTGCAAGCGGCCAGCGCGGCGCGGGCCGCTCCGCCCTCCGGCGCAGGGGGCGGATAAGCGTCGGCCTGAATCTCAGCGCCGGGAGGCGCGCACCGCCACATGGACCAGCACAGCGGTGGACAGCAGGATCGCGGACACGAGGCCGGCCACACACAGCAGACCGCCGCTGGTGATCTCGGCCCTGGCCCTGAAGCCGGCATCCTTGTTGATCATCAAGGACACGTCCGCGCTGTGAACGGGGACCGTCGTGGTCGGTCGATCATTCTCCACCATGGGCCTACGTCCCCTCATTGCAGGTGCGCGGGTGGCCGGTGCTCACTCCACCGTCACCGACTTGGCGAGGTTGCGCGGCTGGTCCACGTCGGTGCCCATGATGACCGCCGTGTGATAGGCGATCAGTTGCACCGGGATGGAATAGACCATGGGGGCGACCGTGGCCGGCATCTCCGGCAGGATCAGCTTCTGCAGCGCCGTCACATGGGCGAGGTCCGCTCCCTTGGGGTCGGTGATCAGGATGATCCGCCCGCCGCGCGCCGCCACTTCCTCCATGTTCGACACGGTCTTGTCGAACACCCGGTCATGGGGGGCGATCACCACCACCGGCATCTTCTCGTCGATCAAGGCGATGGGGCCGTGCTTCAGCTCGCCGCCCGCATAGCCCTCGGCGTGGATGTAGGAGATTTCCTTGAGCTTCAACGCCCCTTCCAAAGCCAAGGGATAATTGGTGCCGCGCCCGAGATAGAGCACGTCCTGGGCCTTGGCCAGCGAGCGGGCCAGAAGCTCGATCTCGGGCGAGAGCTTCAGCGCCTCGGTCATCAGCCGCGGCACTTCGATCATGGCCCGCACCAATTTGTGCTCATCCTCGGTGGAGAGATGGCCATGGGCGCGGCCGGTGGCCACCGCCAGGCACAGCAAGGTGGCCAATTGGCAGGTGAAGGCCTTGGTGGAGGCCACCCCGATCTCCACCCCGGCGAGGATCGGCAGCACCACGTCCGCCTCCCGCGCAATGGTGGAGGTGGGCACGTTGACCACGGCGATCACCTTCTGCCCCTGCTCCTTGGCATAGCGCAGCGAGGCCAGCGTATCGGCGGTCTCGCCGGACTGGGAGATGACGATGGTCACCCCGCCCGGCAGCAAGGGGGTCTCGCGATAGCGGAACTCGGAGGCGATATCGATGCTCACCGGCACCCGCGCGAAGCGCTCGAACCAATATTCCGCCACCGCCCCCGCATAGAGCGCGGTGCCGCAGGCGGTGATCGAGATATTGGTGACGTCCTTGAGATCGAACGGCAACTCCGGCAGGGCCACGGTCTCTTCGCTCAAATCCAGATAATGGCCGAAGGTGTGGGCGATGGCCTCGGGCTGCTCGTAGATTTCCTTGGCCATGAAATGGCGATGGTTGCCCTTGTCCACCATGATGGCGCTGGCGGGCACCTTCAACATGGGGCGGGCCACCACCTTGCCGGTGACATCGCGGATTTCCACCCCCTCGCGGGTGAGGATCGCCCAGTCGCCCTCTTCCAGATAGACGATCTCGTCGGTGAACAGGCCGAGCGCGATGGCGTCCGAGCCCAGATACATCTGGCCCTTGCCATAGCCGATGGCCAGCGGCGAGCCCTTGCGGGCGGCGATCAGCAGGTTGTTCTCGCCCTCGAACAGGAAGGCGAGCGCGAACGCGCCGATCAGGCGCGGCAGCACCAGGCCCACCGCCTCCGTGGGGCTGCGGCCGGCGCGCAGTTCGCGGTCCACCAGCAGGGCCACCACTTCGGTGTCGGTGTCGCTGAGGAAATGGGCGCCGCCGGCGATCAGTTCGTCCTTCAGGGCGCGGAAATTCTCGATGATGCCATTGTGCACCACCGCCACCTTCTTGCCCGAATGGGGATGGGCGTTGCGCTCGGTGGGCTTGCCGTGGGTGGCCCAGCGGGTGTGGCCGATGGCGGTGTGGCCCTGGAGCGGATGGCGGTGCAGCTTCTGGTCCAGATTGCGCAGCTTGCCCTCGGCGCGGCAGATGGCGATGTGGCCGTCCTCCAGCGTGGCGATGCCGGCGGAATCGTAGCCGCGATACTCAAGCCGCTTCAGGGCGTCGATGACGTCCTCGGCGACCGGGCCGGTTCCGAGAATTCCGATGATGCCGCACATAGAAGATACCGCTCCGCAGAAGTTGCGCCCGAGGCCGGGAAGCATCCCCAAGCTCTAGCCGGTCTGTGGCGTATATGGGGATCAATTCCGTTTTCGCTTTGTCTCAGGCGCCGGGGCGGCGCCGGGACTCAGCCCTTGGCGACGCCGCGCGCCAGCCGCAATGCGGCGGCCCAGCCGGCCTTGACCATCTGCCGGCCCCGCCCCAGCGCCAGCGCATCCGCCGGCACGTCGTCGGTGATCACCGAGCCGGAGCCGATATAGGCGCCCGCGCCGATGGTGACCGGCGCCACCAGCGAGGAATTGGTGCCGATGAAGGCCCCGGCGCCGATCTCGGTGCGGTGCTTGGCAAAGCCATCATAATTGCAGGTGATGGTGCCGGCGCCGATATTGGCCCCCGCGCCCACATGGGCATCGCCCACGTAAGACAGATGGTTAACCTTGGCCCCGGCATCGAGCTGCGCCGCCTTGGTCTCCACGAAATTGCCGATGCGCACCCCCGCTCCCAGCCGCGTGCCCGGCCGCAGCCGGGCATAGGGGCCGATGGAGACGCCGGATTCCAGATGCGCCCCCTCCAGATGGCAGAAGGCGTGGATCACCACGTCGTCCGCCACGGTGACGCCGGGGCCGAACACCACGTTGGGCTCGACGATGACGTCGCGGCCGAGCTTGGTATCGGCGGAGAAGAACACGGTCTTGGGGGCGATCAGCGTCGCGCCTCCGGCCATGGCGGCCCGGCGCAGGCGCTTTTGCAGGATGGATTCGGCCTCGGCCAGTTGCAGCCGGCTGTTGACGCCGGCCACCTCGTCCTCGTCCGCCTCCGCGGCCACGGCGCGAAGACCGGCGGCGCGGGCCACCTCCACCGCGTCGGTGAGATAATATTCGCCCTTGGCATTGGCATTGCCGATGGCGGAGAGCAGCGAGAGCGCCTTGTCGCCGCGCAGGGCCATCACCCCGGCATTGGAGAAGGTGATCGCCCGCTCCTCGGCGGTGGCGTCCTTCTCCTCGCGGATGGCGACCAGTTCGGCGCCCTCGGTCAGCAGGCGGCCATAGCCGGTGGGATCGGCGGGGCGGAAGCCCAGCACCGCCACGCCGGCGCCGTCCGCCAGCGGCGCCCGCAACTGGGCCAAAGTCTCCGGGCGCAGCAAGGGGGTGTCCGCATAGAGCACCAGCACGTCGTCCACCGGCGCCTCCAGGGCGGCCCGGGCGGCGAGCACCGCATGGGCGGTGCCCAGGCGCTCTTCCTGCACGAACACCTGCGCATCGGGGCGCACCCGCAGGGCTTCGGCGGCCACGTCGTCGCGACCGGGGCCCACCACCACGGCGACTCGGGTGGCGCCGGCCTGTCGGGTGGTCTCCAGCACGTGGTGCAGCATGCTGCGATTGGCGATCTGGTGCAGAACCTTGGGCAGGCGGGAGGCCATGCGCGTGCCCTCGCCCGCCGCCAGAACCACCACCAGCAGGCTGCGTTCAGTCATGGCCCTATCCTTTTCCGACGTCACGCGCCTCCATAGAGCGCCCGGCGACCGGAGGAAAGCCTCGGACGAAGGGAAGTCGCCGCGTCAGCGCTGGGAGGCGAAGTTCTGCCGCCGGCTGTCGCGCTTGCGCTGCCACACCTCGGGGCCGAAGTCATAGACCACGGGAAAGGTCATGGTCAGGACATTGTCCATGTCCGGAGGCGTCGGCGGCAAAGGCGAGGCCAGCATCACCAGGCGCACCGCATGGTCATCCAGCGCCGGCTGGCCGCTGGTTTTCCTGACCCGCGAGGACACCACGGTTCCGTCGCGCCGCACGATGAGGGACAGTTCCACCTCGAAGGTGCCCGAGGCGTTGGCGATGTCCGGCGGCACGCTTTTCAGCCGCGCCATGCGGGTCCAGGCGGCCTGCATCCACTCGGACTGGGTTTCGGGCCGCGCGGGCCCGCCCGCGGCCGGACTGCTGACGGTGGTTTGGGCTTGAGCGACGGTTGCCAAAAGCAATCCGGCGAGAACCAGACACGGGACACGCACAGGCAAACCCATGGTTTAATCTCAAATCAATCAATCAATTAGGTTGCACCACAATGGAACGATGGTATCCCAATCAGAACATTGTGCAATGCACAAAGCGAAAATCCTCCCTCCCATCGGCCTGTGCACGGCGGGCGTTGTCAGAGCGCCTTGGCGATGCCATGTGGTCGGTGCAGATTGTCCCATCGACCTCGCGCAGCAGAGCATCCGCAGTCCGCCATGACAGATCCCCGACTCGCCCATCCCCGCCGGGCCGATCGCAGCTTCCGCCCCAGCCCCAGCGCCATGAACTGGCTGATCACCGCCACCTTCGTGGCCACGGGCTGGGCCATGTACATGCGCTATATGGTGATCGAGCCCTCCACCGTGGGGCTGGCCTGCGAGGCGGGCCTGAAGACCTTCCAGTGCCAGGCCCGCGCCGTGGTCATCGGCCTGTTCGGCTGGAGCGTGTTCGGCGCCATCGCCCTTGCCGCGGCCGCGCTCCAGTTCTGGCGGCCGCACGTGGTGACTTTGGGCGTGGCGCTGGCCTTCGCCAGCATCGGCCTCGTGCTTTATAATAACGTGGCCGGCGCCGTGGCGATGATGCTGGTCATCCTGTCCTTCGCGCGGCCCGGACCTGCGACGGCCTAGGCGAGGTCAGGCCGGGTCCGGCTTCTTCTTGGCCGGCGGCTTCGGCACAGGAATATGAAAGGCAATCGGCAGCCTCACCCTTTGCTGGTCACGAATGTCCGGGGGCAAAGGCTGAAGGCGCCCGGCACGCGACACCATCATCAGAGCGGCTTGATCGATGAGCGGATTCCCGGAGCTTTGGCTCAGGTGATACGTCGTCACAACCCCATCGCGGCGCACAATCATCGCCACCACGGTGATATAGTCGCCGGGAGCAACCCCTGACGGATACGCTCCGCGGCTTTGCTTCTGAAAGGCCGCAGTGGTCGTGGCGACCCACTGCTCGGCATTTTGCGGCGGGGCCGGTGCCGCCGTGGATCGCGCGGGTTTTGAGGGGCTGGCAACCGACTGTGCTTGAGCAGCAGGAGCGACGAGCACCAGTGCCAGCATGAACGCAACGAATTTCATAATCATCCTGCCTGGAATAATCAGACCTTCTTATCCGCGACCAAAATTCGTCGCGGATATGCCGTTCGGGCAGAGGCAGCGTCCATCTAACAGAAACGCCGAGTTTTCAAATACCGGCCGAAGTCCCGAGCAACGGGCTGACCGCTGCGACGCGCGGCCCCGATGTGCACCTGCGGCTGATTGGATATGCATCAGGCGTCAGGAACAGTGTGGCCGTCCGAAGCCCCCCCGCACCCGCCACAGCGCGACGGCCAGGACCAGGCAGATCACCCCGAACCACAACGCCTGCCAGTTCTGCAGCGTCTCGTTGAGCGGGATATAGAGTCCCGCCAGCAGCAGGCCGAAGACGCCGAACGTCTCCGCGAGGCTCACGCCCGCCCCGTCCGGCCGGCGCAGCAGCGCCAGCACCGCCACCGCCACCGCGACGGGGGTGAGCGGGAAGAACGGGAAGTCCTTGTAGCGCGGGTCGAACACCAGTTCGAGCGCCACTTCGCCGATGGCCAGCAGGGCCAAAGCCAGCACGGCGGCGGTCGCCGCGCTGAGCGGCCCCGCCGCCCGGCGCCGCGCGCCATTCAGGGCCACCGCAATGGCCGGCAGCCGCAGGCCGGCGCCGATGGCGGCGGGAATGATCACCAGCACGGCGATCGCCACCATCACGAAGAAGCCGTTGCGCGCCCAGCCCAGCAGCCCGAGGCTCTCCAGCGGCAGCGCCGAGAAAGCCGCCCCCAAAGTGGCGCCGCCGGCCAGAGCCACCACCGCCACGCCGATCCAGTCCCGGTTCGGCACCGGCTCGGCCCGGCGACGGGCGCCGGCCAGCGCCGCGCCGAACACCGCCAGCACCGTCACCACGCCCACCACCGCATGGGCGGCCCAGTGGGGATGGTTGGTCACCCCCTGCCCCCAGGCGAATTTCGGCATGCGGTTGCCGGCATCGATCAGGCCCCAATGGCCGCCGACCGTGCCTTCATTGGCCCGCTTCCAGGGCTGGTCGAAGGCCTCGATGACATTGACCCGGTAGCCCTTTTCCTTGGCCAGACGCATCAGGTCATGCATCACCAGCGCCTGCTCGGACGGGGACGGCAGCGCGCCCTCGCGCATGCGGCCGGCGCTGGGCCAGCCGGTTTCGCCGATCAGGATCTTCTTGCCGGGAAATTCCTCCGCCATGTGCTGGCGGATCTGGTCCACATGGCCGCCGGCGAGCTTGGCGGCGATGGGCATGTCCTCCCAATAGGGCAGGATATGGATGGTGAGGAAGTCCACGTCATTGGCCAGCGCCTTGGCCCGCGACCAGAATTCCCACACGTCCGCATAGGTGACCTGCACCGGCCCGACGCGGGATTTCACATCTTTCAGGATGGCGGAAATGTCGGTGGCGGAGAGTTCGCCGCGCAGCATCACCTCATTGCCCACCACCACGGCCTTGACCACATCCGGGTTCTGCTGGGCGACGCGCACCCCGTTGTCGATCTCGATCTTGTTCTTGGCCGCATCGCCCCCGAGCCAGATTCCTTGCAACACGGTTAACCCGTGCTTGCGGGCGATGGGCGCCACCTTGTCGAGGCCCATCTCCACCGAATAGGTGCGCACGCAATCGGTGATCTTGGCCAGCTGGGCGAAATCCTCGTCGATCTGGGATTCGGGAATCACCAAGCCCTTGGTGAAGGGCGATTGCCCGTCGCGGAACGGCGCGTAGGACACGCATTGCAGTTTCTCGCCCGCTGCCAATGGCGACGGCGGCATGGCCACCGGGCGCCCGGCGAAGGCCCACAGCGCCACCACCACCGCCGACACGACAAGGGCCAGCACGAGCGGCAACCGATAGGACACGGACATGGAGACTCCCGAGGGAACGGACGAGGACCGAAGACGCACGCAAGGGAACCCCTGCGCGCCGGACCCTGCGACTTAAAGCTTCGCACGCACAGTGTGAAGTCACCAAGGCGCGGGCATGGCCGTGAAAGGGCGCCTGCGGCGGGGGGATGTGCCGGGTGGGGGCGATCGGGCGTGGCGACGGGAGATGGTCGGGGAAATGCATCCCTCACGCAAGGTTCGCCGCGCCGTCATGCTGACAAATGCTTGGCCTTCTTCTAACGTGCGGCCGCGGACCTGGATCCGCCTCATCAGCTTCAGCCTTCGAACATAATGGCCGTCATGGATCGCTTCCGTTTTACGCTCCTCCTGGGCGCCTTTTTGATCGCCTGTACCGGCCCGCTTGCCGCCCAGACTCAAGCGCCGGAGGCCAAGCCGGCGGCCGAGGCCAAGCCCGCACCGGCGGAACAACTGACCCCCGAGCAACAGGCCGCCCGCGAGGCGCAGCGCCGCTCGGTGGAAGAGTTTGTCGAGGCCTCCAAATTGCCCGGCACCGCCGGACTGCCGGAATGCGTGTGGACCGGGCGCCGCATTGCCGCACTGTTGTGGCGCGACGACATCGACACTGCACGGCGCCATCTGGATTTGTACGAGCGCTTCGGCTGCCCGACCGAGCATTTGAAGCTCGCCTTCCGCTGCCTGGTGCGCCAGGGCAACATCGATCCAAAAACGCAGGAGCGTCTGGGCGGCCGAGTGCAGCAATGTTGGGTGAATCCCGACTATGTTGCTGCACCTGCGCAACAATAAGACATCGCGGCGACGCGGCTCCGTCGAACCGCCGCCACAGTCTCCATTTACCTCTTGATATGAGACGTTTAGTGTCTCATTGCACTGCCGCGTAAAAGTGAAGTGCCGACCGTGGGGGCAGGTCGAAAGGGTGCCCCGCGCTTCAGGTCCGGAACCGTCGTCTGGAGCGTGCGTTATCAGGTTCGATGTCCCCTTTCGGTGGGTTCTGGCCATGCGTCCCGGTCTGGCTGCTGCGGCAGCGATCATTACGGTTGTGGCGGCGTTTCAAGCCGCCATGTGGATGTCCCTGCGGCCGGAGGTGAGCGCGCCTGCGGTCACCGACCGATTCTCCAGCATGTCGTTCGCGCCCTACGGACGCGGCGCCGATCCCGATGCGGGCGAAGCCACCAACGAAAAGCAGATCCGCGCCGACGTGGATGCGGTGGCCCCCTACACCCGGGCCATCCGCACCTATTCGTCCACCGGCGGCGTCCAGCTGACCCCGGCCATCGCCGCCGAGCGTGACCTCAAGGTGACGGTGGGCGCCTGGATCGACAAGAACGAAGCCCGCAACGAGCGCGAACTGCGCAATGCGGTGGATCTGTCGCGCAAGAATTCCAATGTCGAAGGCCTGGTGGTCGGCAACGAGACCATCTTCCGCGGTGAAAAGACCGCCGGCGAGATGGCCGAGCTGATCCGCAAGGTGAAGAGCCAGACCAGCACCCCGGTGACCACCGGCGAGATCTGGAACGTGTGGCTGGACCATCCCGAGCTGGTTTCGGCGGTGGACTATATCGCCGCCCATATCCTGCCCTACTGGGAAGGCGTCCCCGCCGACAAGGTGGTGGACCGCTCCATCGACATCTACAACCGCCTGCGCGCCGCCTATCCCGGCAAGCGCATCGTGATCGCCGAGTTCGGCTGGCCGAGCGCGGGCTATAATCGCGACGCCTCGGTGCCCGGCGAACTGGCCCAGGCCCAGGTCATCCGCACCTTCGCCTCCCGCGCCGATGCCCTTGGCATCGAGTACAACATCATCGAGGCGTTCGACGCCCCGTGGAAGAGCTTCGAAGGCTCGGTTGGCCAGTATTGGGGCGTGATGGATGCCCAGCGGCATCTCAAGTTCTCCCTCACCGGCCCGCTGACCGAGAAGGGCTACACCCAGACCGCCATCCTGGCGCTGCTGCTGGGCGTGCTGTTCTCGCTGCCCATGCTGCGCGGCGCCCCGGTGACCGTGTCCCAGGGCCTCGCCTTGTCCGCCGCCGCCAATGGCGCCGGCGCCTGGGTGGCTTTGGTGTTCAACTACTGGCTCAACCACTACGTCACCGGCGGCAACTACATCACCGTGACGCTGAGCTTCCTGCTGCTGGGGCCGCTGGTGCTGGTGGTGCTCTATCGCGCCGAGGAACTCTCGGCGGTGGCCTTCGGCCGGCGCCCCACCCGTCTGGTGGAGCGTCCGCGCACCGGCACGCCTGCCCGCTTCCCCAAGGTCTCCATTCATATCCCGGCTTATCGTGAGCCGCCGGAGATGCTGAAGCTGACCATCGACAGCGTCGCCCGCCTCGCCTACCCGAACTTCGAATGCGTGATCGTGGTGAACAACACCCCCGATCCCGCCATGGTCGAGCCGGTGCGGGCCTATTGCGAGACCCTGGGCGCCCACATCAAGTTCATCAATGCGGAGAAGGTGCAGGGCTTCAAGGCCGGCGCCCTGCGCATCGCCTTGGACCACACCGCCCCGGACGCCGAGATCATCGGCATCATCGATGCCGACTACACCGTCCATCCGGACTGGCTGAAGGATCTGGTGCCGGTGTTCGACGACCCGACCGTCGGCATCGTCCAGGCGCCGCAGGACCATCGCGACGGCGCGGTGAGCCCGCTGCATGAAGCCATGAACGCGGAATATGCCGGCTTCTTCGACATCGGCATGGTTCAGCGCAACGAGGACGACGCCATCGTCGTCCATGGCACCATGTGCCTGATCCGCCGCGCGGCGATGATGGAGGCCGGCTCCTGGTCGTCCGACACCATCTGCGAGGACACCGATCTCGGCCTCTCCATCGCCGAGAACGGCTGGAAGACCCATTACACCCGCACCCGCTACGGCTGGGGCCTGCTGCCGGACACCTTCGAGGCGTTCAAGAAGCAGCGTCATCGCTGGGCCTACGGCGGCTTCCAGATCGTCAAGAAGCACTGGCGCCGGTTCCTGCCCAATGGCTCGCGCCTGACCACCGCCCAGCGCCGCCAGTTCCTGCTGGGCTGGGTGACCTGGCTCGGTGCGGAATCGGTCGGCGCCTTGGCGGCGATCCTGTCGCTGGCCTTCGTGCCCTTCGTGTTCGCGCTCGGCATCGCCGTGCCGGCCCATGTGCTGACGCTGCCGATCATCGCCACCTTCCTGGTCTATGTGCTGCACTTCATCGCCGCCTATCGCCTGCGGGTGGCCACCACGCCGCTGCGCATGCTGGGCGCGGCCTTCGCGGCCATGGCGGTGCAGTTCACGGTGGCCAAGGCGGTCTATGACGGCTTCCGCTACAAGGACCTGGCCTTTGCCCGCACCGCCAAGGGCGGCAACTGGCTGGCGGGCGCCGCCCGCTCGTTCCCGGCCCTGCCGGAAGCGATCATCGGCGGCCTGCTGTTCACCGCCGGCATCGCCCTGCACATGCAGAACTGGCATGCGGTGCGGGAGATCGACCTTTACGCTTTGGCGCTGGTGATCCAGAGCCTGCCGTTCATGGCCGCCGCCCTCATCGCTCTGGGCGAAGGCTCCAAGCTGAACGACTTCGCCGCCTGGCGCGCCGCCCGCGCCCGGATGGGCATGGTGCCCCGCCGCCTGCGGGCCCCCACGACGCCCCCGGCCGTGGTGAAGTGAGGCTGGAGCCCTTCGCTCCCGCCATCCGCCTGTGATGCGAACGCCCGGCTTCAGCCGGGCGTTTTCGTTTGTGGCGCCGTATATGCCGGTGCGCGCGCCGCCTCGGGGCGCCATCACCGCCGGTGACCCCGCACGGGGCCGACCTCCCGGCAAAGCCTCGCGCCCCAGCGCCCGCCGCGCGGCATCGGCGCGCAGCCGCCCATGGCAGAGCCTAAGCGCCGGCGACGGGACCCCTGCCCTGCGGCCCGCCCGCGCCCACGCGCTTCCGGCTCTGCTATGCTGCCGCCATGACTCCCCCCTCCGCCTCGTCTGCCCCGTCTCCCCTCCCCGTGCCCGACCGTCCGGCCGTCTGCGGCCTGATCCTCGCCGGAGGCCTCGGCCGGCGCATGGGCGGGGTGGACAAGGCGCTGCTGCCCCTCGCCGGCCGGCCACTGCTGGCCCATGGCATCGCCGCTTTGGCACCGCAGGTGGACCGGCTGGCGCTGTCCGCCAATGGCGACCCGGCACGGTTCGCCGCCTTCGCTTTGCCGGTGCTGCCGGATCCCCTGCCCGATCATCCCGGCCCCCTGGCCGGCATCCTGGCCGGCCTCGAAGCCCTGGCGGGCGAGGCCTGGCTGGTGAGCGCCCCGGCGGACGCCCCGTTCCTGCCGCACGACCTCGTGAGCCGCCTCCTCGCCCGGCAGGGCGAAACCGGCAGCCGCGCGGTGTTTGCTGCCTCCGGGACCCGCACCCATCCGGCCACCGCGCTGTGGCGGGCGGACCTTGCCCCTGAGCTGCGGGCCTATCTCCTTGCGGGAGAACGCCGCGTGGGCCAATTCCTGGCGCAGATCGGCGCCGCCACCGCGAGCTGGGAGGCGGTATCTTACGACCCCTTCACCAATATCAACACGCCTGAGGATATGGTGCGGGCGGAACACATCCTGGGTGGATGAAGTCGCAGCACCCGCACGCTTGCGGCAAATTTAGGGAGGGTTTACGACTGCGCGCGAGATCCCTTCGCATCCGCGAAGGCATCGCCATTCGGCCCGAGATTATGGGAGACCTCATGGACGCCAGCACCAATACCGCAGCCACAGCGGCCAAGCTGACAGTGGGCGACAAGAGCTGGGATTTCCCGATCAAGCAGGGCAGCATCGGCCCCGACGTGATCGACATCTCGAAGCTCTACGGCCAGACCGGGATGTTCACCTTCGATCCGGGCTTCACCTCCACCGCCTCGTGCGAGAGCGACATCACCTATATCGACGGTGACGAGGGCGTGCTGCTCTATCGCGGCTACCCCATCGAGCAGGCGGCCGAGGGCGATTTCCTCGAGACCTGCTATCTGCTGCTGTATGGCGAGCTGCCCACCGCGGCCCAGAAGGCGGACTTCGATTATTCCGTGACCCGTCACACGATGGTTCACGACCAGATGACCCGCTTCACCAACGGCTTCCGCCGCGACGCCCATCCCATGGCGATCATGGTGGCCTCGGTTGGCGCGCTGTCGGCCTTCTATCATGACTCGACCGACATCTCCGATCCGCAGCAGCGCCTGATCGCGTCGATCCGCATGATCGCGAAGATGCCGACCCTGGCGGCGATGGCCTATAAATACTCCATCGGCCAGCCCTTCATCTATCCCAAGAACGATCTGGACTATACGTCCAACTTCCTCAACATGTGCTTCGCAGTGCCCTGCGAAGACTACAAGGTGAGCCCCACGCTCGCCCGCGCCCTGGATAAGATCTTCATCCTGCACGCGGACCACGAGCAGAACGCCTCCACCTCCACCGTGCGTCTGGCCGGCTCCTCGGGCGCCAATCCGTTCGCCTGTATCGCCGCCGGCATCGCCTGCCTGTGGGGCCCCGCCCATGGCGGCGCCAACGAAGCGGCGCTGAAGATGCTGACCGAGATCGGCCATGTGGACCGCATCCCGGAATTCGTCGCCCGCGCCAAGGACAAGAACGATCCGTTCCGTCTCATGGGCTTCGGCCACCGGGTCTATAAGAACTACGATCCGCGCGCCAAGATCATGCAGCAGACCTGCCATGAAGTGCTGGCCGAGCTGGGCATCAAGGACGATCCGTTGCTGGACGTGGCCATCGAGCTGGAGCGGGTTGCGCTGCACGATGAATATTTCATCGAGAAGAAGCTCTATCCGAACATCGATTTCTATTCCGGCATCACACTGAAGGCGATGGGCTTCCCCACCACCATGTTCACCGTGCTGTTCGCGCTCGCCCGCACCGTGGGCTGGATCGGCCAGTGGAAGGAAATGATCGAGGATCCCGGCCAGCGCATCGGCCGTCCCCGCCAGCTCTACACCGGCGCGGCGCGGCGCGACTACGTGCCCATGTCCAAGCGCAAGTGAGCTGACGAACGTGAGCTGACGCGCTCCGGCGCTGAGGCTTCTGCGACACACCACCAGGGCGCGGCTTCGGCCGCGCCCTTTTTTATGGCGGCGGCCCCGCTACAGAACCGGCCCCAGCATGGCGATGCAATTATTCCAGAGCTGCCGCCGCCGGCTAGTGGCTTCCACCTGCGCCCGCGTCACCGGCGGCGCGGCATCGAGGAACACCTGCTGGCGGGCGCGGATCTGCCGGGTGAAGGCTTCATCGTGCAGGAGGATGTTGTTCTCCGCATTCAATTCGAAGCTGCGGCGGTCGATATTGGCCGAGCCGATCAGGCTCACCTCGCCGTCCAGCGTCAGCGTCTTGGCGTGCAGCAGGCCGCCCACATATTCGCGGATCTCCACCCCCGCCTCCAGCAGGTCGCGATAATAGCTGCGGCTGGCCGCCGCCACGATCCAGGAATCATTGTGCCGGGGAAAGACGATGGTGGTGGCCACCCCACGCCGGGCGCTGGCGCACAAAGCCGCCTGGATCGGCTCGTCCGGGACGTAATAAGGCGTGGTGATCACCAGTTCGCGCCGGGCGGCGTTCATCAGCGCCACGAAGGTCTCCGGCATGGCCGAGTACCGCACGCCCGCACCGGAGCCGATCACCTGCGCCACGAAGCCCTCCCCCGTTGCGGGCAGCGGCTCGGCGAACAGGGGGGCGAGATCCTCGTCGGTCTGCGCCATCCAGTTGCTGGCGAACAGATATTGGTTCTGCCGCACCACCGGCCCTTCGAACCGGGTCATGACGTCCACCCAGGGGGCAAAGCGCGCCTTCACGGCGAAGGCGGCATCGGCGCAATTCTGGCTGCCGCAAAAGGTGATGGCATTGTCCACCACCAGGATCTTGCGGTGATTGCGCATGTCGATGCGGCCCTTGAACAGGCGCAGCAGCGGATTGCCCACCGGCAGGGCCGCCGCCAGCCGCACGCCGCTTTGCGCCATGTCGCGCCAATGGGCCGAGCGGATCAGCGCCCGCGAGCCGAGATCATCGGCCATGGCCCGGCAGGTGACGCCGCGCGCGGCGGCGCGCTTCAGGGCCGCCATCACCTTCAGGCCGCTCTCGTCCGCCAGCCAGATATAGAACAGCACATGCACGCTGTGGCGGGCGGCATCGATGTCCGCCACCATGGCGGCGATGGCCGCCGCGGAGTCCGGCAGCAGCGTTGCCCGGTTGCCGGCGACGGGCACGAACTGGTTGACCGAATAGCCGACCCGGAACAGCGGCGCGCAGCGCTCCGGCACCATGGCCTCGGCGGACGGGCCGGCCACGCCTTCCGGGGGCGGCAGGGCTTTGAGCGCCGCGCACAGCCGCGCGATGGGCTTGCGGCCCAGATTGACCTCCCCGAACAGGATATAGGCCAGGATGCCGACCACCGGCGCCATCAGGATCACCAGCACCCAGGCGAACCGCGAGGGGGGCTCCCGGTGCGGGCGCAGCAAAGCGCGGATGATGAACACCAGCTGGAGGCTCGCATGGGCGGCGAACAGCACCCAGGCGAAGACGGCGGAATCATGCATGGGGCGGTAGGGGGTTGATTGCGGTTCCCCGCATTAAACCATCTTCCGCGCCGGCGCGAACGTCCTGCGGGCGGGGGCCGGCATGGCGGCCGGGAGGCTGACGGGCGCCGGGCGTCCGCCCCGACGGTGCCGGATACGGATCGCAGCGCCCGCCCTTGGTGCGTGCGGCGCACCATCATGGGGCGCCGGCCCCGCACGGACCGGCCCGAGGGCCGGCGTTTCAGGCAAATGGCCCATTGCCCCGGCGATCACCTGCGCCATGATGGGGACGCGGTTACCTTTCCCACCGCCCTCGTCGCGGACCACCCATGCAGCACATGCTCACCGCCATTCTCGCTCTGGACCCGCTCATCGCGCTTGGCGTGTTCATCGCCACGGCGGCGACGGACGCCTGCTATGTGGCCTTCACCTCGGCGGTGGTGGCGCGCAAGCGGCTGTCCGCCGCCAACTGGTCCAGCGTCTGGTACATGCTCTCGTCCTTCGCCGTGATCAGCTACACGGAGAACTGGGCCTATGTGGTGTTCGCGGCGGTGGGGTCGTGGGTGGGCGCGTTCCTGTCCCTGACCCTGCTGCACCGCCCCGGAAAGGCGTCGGCCCCCCTCGGCTCCGCACCGCCGGAGTAAAGGGGGTGGGCCTCCTGGTTCGGCGCCGCCGCTTCGGCGTCGGTGCGTGGGCGCCGAGGGGAGGCGCCGTTGCGCCCGCGGCGCTCACGCAGTCGCGCTGATGACGCCACGACGCCGCGGACCTTCGGCGAGAGGGGGTGGCGCTGTCATATCGGCCCGAGGCAACCGGACGGCGCGGCCCCTCAGCGGCGGAGGCAATGGAGCCCCCCGGCGGCAGGGTCCTCACGCCGTCGCGTCGAGCACGATCTTCCCGAACCCGCCGCCCGCCTCCATCGCGCGATGGGCCGCAGCCGCCTCGCAGAGCGGGAACACCTGGCCGACCACAGGCCTCAGCCGTCCATCGGCGAACATGGGCAGTGCGCCTTCCGCAAAACGGCGCACCATGGCGCGCTTTTCCTCGGCCGTCCGTGATTTCATCACCGTGCCGATCAGGCGCAGGTGATTGTGGAGCAGCAGGGCGAGCGGGATGACGGCACTGTCGTGCCCGCCGAGCAGGCCCACCTGCACGAGGCGCCCGCCTGGGGCGAGGCTGCGCAGGTTGCGGGCGAGATAGTCGCCGCCGATGAAGTCGACGATCACATCCACCCCGTGGCCGCTGGTGGCCTCACGCACGCCGCGCTCGAAGTCCTCGGACTGATAGTCGAACGCCGCCACCGCGCCCAAGGACAGGACATCGGCCCGGCGCTCCGCATTGGCGGTGGCGAAGACCTGCGCCCCCAAAGCGTGAGCGATCTCCACCCCCGCGGAGCCAATACCGCCCGCGGCGGCATGGATCAGCACCGCCATGCCCTGGCTGGTGCCCCCCAGATGCACGGCCGCTTCCCAGGCCGTGACGAAAGATTCCATCACCGCCGCTGCCCCGACATAGTCGAGGCCATCGGGAATGGGCACCGCCATGCCCCGGTCGACACGGGCATATTCGGCATAGGCCCCACCACCGACGATGGCCATGATCCGGTCGCCGGGGCGGACATCCGTGATGTCGCGCCCCACCGTGACCACCTCGCCGGCCACTTCCAAACCAAGAAGATCGCTTTCGCCATAGCTCTGGCGGCCGTAATAGCCCTGACGCTGCAACAGATCGGCGCGATTGACGCCGGCCGCATGCACCTTGACCAGAAGATCGCCGGGGCGCGGTTGCGGCATCGGCGCCTCGGCAAGGCGGAGGACGTCCGCCGTGCCGAAATCGTCGAACACGATCGCCCTCATTTCGCGGCGACCTTGCCGAGTGCCCGGCGCGCGATGCTGGCGGCAAACAGCGGCGTTTCGCGGCGATTGTGGTCACCGCCGGCTTCCTGACGGGCCGCCGCGGCCTGCTCGAAGGTCTGGCCATGGGCGGCGATGAAATCCAGGAAAACGTCGGTCGGGTGCGAGGTGACGCGGTTGGTGTAGCGGGTGCGACCACCCTCGATGGCCTCGGCCATCAGTTCCCAGATCACGTTGACTTGTGTGCGCCCCACCGGGGTGAACACGTCGGAGATCGAGTTCATCCGGCAATAGCTCGCCGTCGCCTCCTCTGCGACATAGTGCTGGACGACGAGCGCGGTGCCGATCATCTCGACATTGATCGACATGCGGCGGCCGTCATCCGTGGTCGTGGTGCCGGCGCCGATATGGTCGGGCGGGCAGCAGCGCAGATACTCGGCTTCCGGCAGAGTGAACAGCCAATCGGCGATATCCACCTTTTGCAGCGGCACGTCGATCTCTGCGGTATAGGCGGATTGCGAGAGGATCATATCGGTGAGGATTTTCATGGCCTTACTTTCTCAATTTCGCTGATTTTCAATCACGGCGTCCCTCGCAGCGCGGGCGGGAGCCCAGAAGCCAAGCGATGACGCTAGGCATCGTTATGCACAGCGCCAGGGCCATCGTATTTCGGGGTTTCCACTGTTGATGTGGTTGCTTACGAGAAGGAACGTCCGCGATATTTTCACCGGCGGTGATAGGCCGCCGCTGTGTTGACGACGGCGAACATGCGACTGTCGTCAGCCGGCGTTAAGCCGCAGCCTCGTGCAAACGGCTTTGCCTGGACCGCAAAGATGAGACCCCACTTCGCCGTGTTCCTGTCCACCTTCGTCGATGTCGTCAGGGCTGGGAGCTTCTCCGGCGCTGCCCGCCGACGCGCGGTGACGCCTTCGGCGATTGTCCGCCAGATCGACGCGCTTGAGGCGGAGCTGGGCGTTGCTTTGCTGATCCGCTCGACCCGTGCCCTCACGCTCACGGATGCCGGCCGGCGGCTGCACGAGCGGGCCGTGCGGCTTCTCGACGAGATTGCCGACACCCACGCGGAGGTCTCTGCCTTTGACGGGTCCGTCTCTGGCACGCTGCGGATTGCCTGCTTTCCCACCTTCGGCAAGCGCTACGTGGTACCGGTCGCCGCCGCCCTGCAGAGCGCGCATCCGGCGCTCAAGATCGAGCTGGATCTGACGGAGCGGCTGGCCGATCCGGTGCTCGAACGTCTCGACGTGGTCGTGCGCATGGGTGCCCTGCCCGACAGCACGCTGATCGCCACGCGGCTAGCGCCCTTGACCCGCCTGCTGGTGGCGAGCCCGAGCTACCTGGCGCGGGCAGGCGCGCCCGAGAGTGTGGCCGATCTCTCGCTCCACCGTTTGCTCGACAAGCTGCACGGTGCCGATCTCCTCGGCTGGCGGGACGTGCTCGGCTGCCCGGCCGGTCATGCCGGAAATGGGGAGGTGACGTTCCGTTCCGACGATTTCGAGGCCATGCGCGCGGCCGCCGAGGCAGGCCTGGGACTTGCGTTCCTGTCGAGCTGGGTTGTCGGGCCGGACGTCAGGGCCGGAACACTGGTCCGGTTGCGACCGGGTGGAGAGACCTGGAACGATGCGCCGGCGGGGATTTACCTCCTGCGTGCCCTTCCGCACCCCAGTGCCAAGGTGCGCGCCTTCACCGAGGCGTTGCGAGCCGCCATCGGAACTCCTCCGGTCTGGGAACCGTGACCGGGTGCGTACAGGGGTCCGGTGGCTCTCGAAACGCCATTGCCCTGCTCCGCCCGAACGCCAGCCAAGCCCCGCCCTCAGGCCCCGCGCCGCCCCATCCCACCCGATCCCTGCCCGACCACCTCCAGCACCACCGCCGCCGCCCGCTGCGAGGCGGGGGCGTCGTCGGCGCCCAGGATCTCATCCAGCCGCGCAAAGGCAGAGAGCTGGCGTTCCCGGTCGGGGCCGTCATCCAGGATGCGGTCCAGAGCGGCGGAGAGCTTTTCCGGGGTGCAGTCGTGCTGGAGAAATTCCGGCACCACATTCTCCCCCAGCACCAGATTGGCCAGGATCACGCTGGTGATCAGCTTGATCACATGGGGGGCGATCTTGGCCTCCCATTCCGCCACCCGATAGGCCGCCACCGTCGGCACGCCGGCCAGGGCCAGTTCCAGCGTCACCGTGCCGGAGGCGGCCAGCGCCGCGCGGGCCTGGCGGAAGGCGGCGTGCTTCTCGCCCGGGTCAGTAATGATGCGCGGCTTCACCGCCCAGTCCGCCACCAGCGCCTCCACCCGCCCGCGCACCCGCGGCAAGGTGGGCAGCACCAGTTCGACGTCGCGACGGGCGGCCAGCTGCGCCACGGCGGCGCCGAACACCGGCCCCAGCCGCTCCAGCTCCATGCGGCGGCTGCCGGGCAGCACCAGCACCACCGGCGGCGCGCTCTCGCGGCGCACCGCATCCTGCGGCGTGGGGCGCAGGTCGGCGAGGCGCTCCAGCAAGGGGTGGCCCACATAGATGGTGGGGGGGCCGCCCAGTCGTTCATGCACCGCCGGCTCGAACGGCAGCAGCGCCATCAGCCGGTCGGTATAAGCCCGCATGGCCTTGGCCCGGCCGGGACGCCAGGCCCAGACCGTGGGCGAGACATATTTGACGATGGGAATGTGCGGGCAGCGCCGCCGCACCCGCGCCGCCACCCGGTGGGTGAAATCGGGCGCATCCACCAGCACCAGCACATCGGGCGGGGCGGCGCAGATGGCCTCCACCGTCTGGCCGAGGCGCCGGATCAGGGTGGGCAATTTGGCCACCACGGCGCCGAAGCCCATGGCGGTGAGGTCTTCCATGGGAAACAGGCTGTCCAGCCCCTGCCCGGCCATGCGGGTGCCGCCGACGCCGCGGAAGCGCACGCCGTGGGGCGCCGCCTGCGTCAGCCCGCCCATCAGCGCCGCCCCCAGCAGATCACCGGACTCCTCGCCCGCGACGATGAACACATCCAGCGGCCGGGTGGCCCCCGCGTCCATCAGCGCGCGTCCGCCTGGGCCGGCGCCCGGCGGGCGACCCCGGTGACGAACAGGCCGGCGGCATCCGCCGCCTCGATCAGGTCCTGCACATCCGGCACGATCGCCCCACCCGCCTCGAAGGCGATGCCCGCCAGCCCCACCTGGGCGGCGCGGGCCACGGTGGCGGGGCCGAGGGAGGGCAGATCGATGCGGCGATCCTGCTGCGGCTTGGGCGCCTTCACCAGCACCCCGGTCCCGCTCGGGAAGCGCAGGCGGCCGGTCTCGCGCATGCTGCCATAGCGGGCGAGCATCTGGTCGGTGCCCTCCGCCGCCTCCACGGCGACGACGAAACCGTCCACCACTATGACACCCTGTCCCACGTCGTACGGACCAAGGGTTGCGACAACGGACAAACCGAGCGCGATGTCGCGGATTTCGCTGGCGCTCGGGGTGCACGCGCCGAGCACGCCCTGCGGCAAAAGCATGCTGGGCGCCACTTCATGGGCGCCGCGAATGTGAAAGCCCTGGCCGGCGGCCAGCTTCACCACCCCGGACAGCAAATGGTTGTCGCCACCGCGGAATAGTGGAGCGATACGCGGCAACAGACGGAGCATGGTCCAGTCGAAGCCGAGATCGCGCAGGCGCGGACGGGTGAGCGCGCCCACCATCACCACATCCTCGACCCCATGGGATTTGAGCTTGGCGGTCGCCATGCCCAGGGAGCCGAGGCGGAACCAATAATGCGGATAGCGCTCCAGGGCCGGATCCGCAAAGCCTTGAATCAGCAGCAGAACCACCTCGCGCCCCTGGGCGCGCACCGCCTCGGCGACGGCGGCGGGAAAGGCCCCGCCCCCGGCCACGATGCCCACCGGGCTGGTGCGCGGTCCGGCCTCACCTTGCGACTGCGCGGCCGGCACGGCGCTCACTCCTCCTGCTTGACCACGCCCCGGGACGGCCGGCACAAAGCCCGGCTCCCGCCCGCATCCACGAACGCCACCAGGGCGGCGATGAAGGTGGATTCTTCCATACGCGTCCGGAGGTTAGCCAGTCGCTCGCTGAAGGTGCCGGCGCCGAAGAACAGGTCGCGATAGGCGGCGCGGGCGGTGTGCAGATCGCTCTTGCTGAAGCCGCGGCGCTTCATGCCGACCACGTTCAAACCGACGAGATTCGCCGTCTGGCCAATGGCATAGCCGAATGGGATCACATCCTCGCGGATGCCGGACAGCCCGCCCACCATCACTTGCGCGCCGATGCGGCAATATTGATGCACCGCGCTGAGCCCGCCCAGGAACACATGGTCCCCCACCTCCACATGCCCGCCCAAAGTGGCATTGTTGGCGAAGATCACATGGTCGCCCACCAAGCAATCATGGCCCACATGGGCCCCGGTCATCAGCATGCAGCCGTTGCCGACCCGCGTCACGCCGCGGCCGCCCGCGGTGCCGGTGTTCATGGTGGCGTGCTCGCGGATGACGCAATCCGCGCCCACCATCAGGCTGGTGCGCTCGCCCTTATAGTGCACGGACTGGGGCGGCGTGCCCAGCGAGGCAAAGGGATAGACCTGGGTGCGCGCCCCCAGCGTGGTCACGCCCTGGACATTCACATGGGAGAGGAGACGTACCCCGCTCTCCAGCGTCACGTCCGGGCCCACAATGCAGAAGGGGCCGATTTCCACGTCATCAGCAAGCCGCGCACCATCAGCAACGCGGGCAGTCGGATCAATCTGAGCCACGCTCACTCCTCGGCGATCATGGCGCCCACGCGCGCCTGCGCCACCACTTCCCCGGCCACCTTGGCCTCACCCTGATACCACCACATGTTCCGGCGCTTTGCGATCCGGGTCATGTGATATTCGAGCACATCCCCCGGACGGACCGGGCGGCGGAACTTGGCTTCGTCGATGGTCATGAAATAGACCAACGACGGCTTATCGGGCGTCGCCTTGTTGAGAATGCAGATGGCACCGGCGGTCTGGGCCATGCCCTCGATGATCAGCACGCCGGGCATGACCGGATTGTTCGGGAAATGCCCTTGGAAGTGCGGCTCGTTGGCCGACACATTCTTATAGCCGACGCAGCTGAGATCGGCATCAATCTGCTCGATCCGATCCACCATCAGGAACGGATAGCGATGGGGCAGCAGGGCCAGGATCTTCAGGATATCAATGCTGCAGAGGGACTTGGTTTCGCTGGTCATGCCTCATCTCCGCCCCGTGCGGCGCCGGAACGCGTCCCCGCTTCGGCGAGCTTCTTCAAGGTTGTCACTTCGCGGAACCACTCGCGCACCGGCTTGGCCGGCGAGCCGCCCCAGCGCACGCCCGGCGGCACGTCGCCCCGCACATTGCTGGAGGCGGCGATCTGCGCCCCCTCGCCGATGGTGACGTGCCCCACGATCCCCACCTGCCCGCCGAGCATCACATAGTCGCCCAGGGTGGTGCTGCCGGAAATGCCGGTCTGCGAGACCACGATGCAATGGCGGCCGATCACCACGTTGTGGGCGATCTGGACCAGATTATCGATCTTGCTGCCCTCGCCGATGATGGTATCGCGCAGAGCGCCGCGGTCGATGCTCGAATTGGCGCCGATCTCCACGTCATCCTGAATCACCACGCGGCCGATCTGCGGCACCTTGAGGTGTCCGCCGGCACCGGGCTGGAACCCGAACCCATCCTGTCCGATCCGCGCCCCGCCATGGATGATGACGCGATTGCCCAGCAGGGCATATAGCACGCTGGCGCCGGGACCGATGGTGCAGTCGCGGCCGATCCGCACCTGCGGGCCGATCACCGCATTGGCGCAGATCACGCTGCCGGAGCCGATTTCCGTATGCGGGCCGATGACGGCGCCGGGATCGACCGTCACACCATCTTCCAACCGCGCGGTGGGATGAATGAAGGCACCGGGCGTGATGCCGCTGTGGCCGAAGATCGGCTGCGGGCGCAAGGCCTGCGGAAACAAGGTGCGCGTCACCGCAACAAAGGCATGCGCGGGACGAGCGGCGATGAACACCGCCATGCCCGCGGGCGCATCGGACGCCAATTTCTCGGTGGTGATGCAGGCTCCGGCGCGGGAGGCGCGGAAGGCGTCCACATAGCGGGGGCTGTCGAAAAAGGCGAGGTCGGTGGGGCCGGCATCGGCCAGCGGCCCGACCCCGTGCACCTGGCGGCCGTCGGCCTGGCCTTCATGCAGCAGGCGGGCCCCGCTCAAGGCCGCGACCTCCGCGAGAGAGAGCGGGGACGGGAGGGGGAAGAAGGCGGGCTCGCTCATGATCCAGACAAGGTTCGGGCGCCGCGCGGCGAATGCCGGCGGCGCCCGGATAAGAAGGGACGGCGACTAGAACTTGGTGCCGCCGGAGAAGCGGAAGGCCTGCAGATTGTCGTAGGACGCCTCAGACAACGCCCAGGCATAGTCGAAGCGCAGCGGTCCGAACGGCGACTGCCAGATCAAGCTCGCACCCACCGACGAGCGGATGACATTGTCGTCGGCCACGCAGATGGCGCCGGTGGCATTCTGCGTCTTGCCGTAAGCGGCGCAGTTCGTGCTGTTCGCGGTGCCAGCGGTGGAGAAGGTGGTCGCTCCGGTATAATTGTAGAGCGAGCCGGCATCGAAGAAGAAGGCGCCCTTCATCCCCACATCCTTCGGCAGGAAGGAAAGCGGGAACTGAACTTCCGCGGACACACCCCAGTAGGTGGTTCCACCGAGCGCATCCTGATTGTAGCTGGCCAGATCCCGCGGGCCGATGCCGGACGGGGCAAAGCCGCGCACGAGATTGGGACCCATGAAGAAGTTATCCATGATCAGCAGGTCGCTGTCGCCCCAGGAAGAGACATAACCCGCCTGACCGCGCAGCATCAGCACCCAGTCGCTGATGATGGGATAGTAGTAGCGCACGTCACCCGTGGTGCGGATGAACTGCACGTCGCCACCAAGGCCAGCAAAGTCCTGCTTGAGTTCGGCATACATGCCGGACGTCGGGCTCTGATTGCTGTCCAGACCGTTGAAGGAGAGCGTATAGCCCGCCACCGACGTGATCGTGGCGCCCTGCTGCACTGCTTCGATGACCGCCCAAGACACACCGCAATTGTTCGCAGTGATCGAGGCGCCATAAACATTGGTGCAGTTATCGAGGCTCAACTCGCGCTGGTAGAGGTTGTAGCGCAGGGCCAGGGTAACCTCGTCCGTGATGGGCAGGCCGAAGCGGATACCACCACCCACGGTCTGGCTGTCATAGGCGGTGTAGCTGTTGGCGCTGGTCTCTTTCCAGTAGAGATCGAAGCCGGCAGCCAGCCGATACCCGAGGAAGTAAGGCTCGGTGAAGGAGAATTCCGCGCCCTGGGTGTACTGACCAAAGGTGCCGGACAGCCGCACATACTGGCCCCGTCCGAGGAAGTTCTTCTCACCCAGCGAGACTTCGCCGATGAAGCCGTCCGAGGTGGAATAGCCACCGGACACCGAGAACTCGCCGGTGGGCTGATCTTCCACGTTCACCAGCAGGATCACGCGATCCGGAGCGGAGCCGGGCTCGTTGGTGATCTTGATGCTCTTGAAATAGCCGAGGTTCTTCAGGCGGCGCTCGGCGCGATCCACCAGGACGCGATTGTACGCATCACCTTCGCCGATATCGAACTCACGCCGGATGACCCAGTCGCGGGTCCGGGTGTTGCCCCGGATCTCGATGCGCTCAACGTAGACCCGCGGGCCTTCTTCCACCACGAAGGTGACATTGATGCGCTTGGTTTCGAAGTCACGATCGCCGCGCGGACGCACCTGGGCGAAGGCATAGCCGCTCTTCGCCACTTCGATGGTCAGGTTCTCGACCGACTTTTCCACCAGCTCGGCGTTGTAGACTTGGCCGTCGCTCATGCGCAGGGCATTGCGCAGGCTGGCCGCCGGAACGTCGCGGATGTTGGACACCACGTCGACCTTACCGAAGCGGTACTGCGCACCTTCGTCGAGAACGATGGTGATCACAAAGCCGCCGCCAGCCGGATCCAGCTCGGCCGAAGCCGACACGATGCGGAAGTCGGCATAACCATTCTTCAGATACCAGCGACGCAGCAGTTCCTGGTCGGAATTGACGCGGTCCGGATCATAGACGTCGGTGGACTTCAGGAACGACAGCCAGTTGGTGGTGGTCGTCGAAATGATGTCCTTGAGCTTCCAGTCCGAGAACGCCTTATTGCCAACGAACTTGATGTCCTTGACGCCGGTCTTCTCGCCCTCTGTCACCTCGAACACCAGATCCACACGGCCATTGCCGCGATCGATGGTGACGGGATTGACCCTCACATCGCTACGGCCGGTGCGGCGATAGACGTCCACAATGCGCTGCGTATCGGCTTGCACCACGGCCTTGGAGAGCGGACCGCGCTCCTTCGACTGGATTTCTCCGAGGAGCTGCTCGTCCTTGACCTTCTTGTTGCCCTCGAAGGCGATCTTATTGATCACCTCGTTCTCGACCACGGTGACAACCGTGCGGCCACCCTGGTTCGAGACCCGCACATCCGCAAACAGCCCGGTCGCATACAGCGCCTTCAGACCATCATCGATCTTTGCGGAGGTCAGGGACTCGCCCGGCTTCAAATTGAAATAAGAGCGGATGGTATCGGCATCCACACGCCGATTGCCTTGCACCACGATCGACGCCGACTGCGCCATTGCCGGGACGGCGGTCACCATCGACCCGGCGGTCGTCGTCACAGCGGTCGCAAGAGCGAAGCCGAGGACGGCGGCCAGTTTTACTAACACCCGAGCCGGAGCAGTCATATGGCGCGCAACCTTGAATTGTTGTTCTCGACCCAGGAGGCGAGCCCCCTGGATTCTCCACCTTCGAGGCGCTTGTACAGGCTTTTCCCTGCAGTGCAAACGCCTGTCCCTACAGCAGCTTCCGCTTTTCCCGCGACCGTTGCTCCCACGCCACGAGGTGCGGCGTAAAAGCCTTACATCGTGGCGATGTGAACCACGTCGTTCCAGGTCGCAAACACCATCAGCATCAAAACGATGGCGAGGCCAATGCGAAAACCGATGTCCTGCGTCCGCGCGCTGAGAGGATGCCCGCGGACTGCCTCTACAGCGTAGAACAACAAGTGCCCGCCATCCAAGAGCGGGATGGGAAAGAGGTTAAGAAGACCGATCGAAACCGAGAGAACTGCGGCCAAAGACAGCAGAGCCCCGAAGCCGAACGTCGCCACCTGCCCGGAAACCTGGGCAATCCGGATCGGGCCGCCCAGTTGGTCAGCCGATTCTCTCCCCGCGATGAGGCCGCCCAGATAGTCGAAGGTGCGCGCCACCACGAACCAGGTCTCCTGCGCGCCCATGGTCACCGCTTCCACCGGGCCATAACGGCGGGTCACCACGTCGGCGGCGGCCAGCGAGCGGGAAATCCCCAGCATGCCCATCTTATGGACGTTGCCGAAGGCGTCCTTCACTTCCCGCAGCTCCGGCGTGGCGCTGAGATCCACCGGCACGCCGCCCCGGTCCACGGTGAAGGTCAGCTTGCTGCCCGCGTGCGCGCCGACGATGCGCTGCATGTCGGCAAAGCTCTCCACGGCGGCGCCGTTGATCTGCGTCACCAGGTCGCCGGGCTTGAATCCGCCCTGCTCCGCGGCACTGCCCGCCGCCACCTGGTCCACCCGCGGGGTGCTGACCTGCCGGCCGAACACCATGAACACCAGGGAGAAGATGACGATTGCGAGGATGAAATTGGCGATCGGCCCGGCCGCCACAATGGCCGCCCGCCAGCGCAGGGGCTGGTAGAAGAAGCTCTGGCGGCGCTCGGCCTCCGTCATGTGGGCAAGCTTGGCGGGATCGGGCGTGCTGGCGGCATCCTCGTCGCCGAAGAACTTCACATAGCCGCCCAGCGGCACCGCGGCCAGACGCCAGCGGGTGCCGTGCTTGTCATTGAAGCCGAACAGTTCCGGCCCGAAGCCGAGGGAAAAGGTGAGAACCCGCACGCCCGCGCGCCGCGCCACCCAGAAGTGCCCCAGCTCGTGGAAGAACACCACGATGGTCAGAACGAAGAGGAAGGGAATCACATAACTCAGCAGCGAATGCCCCCAAGAACCCAGTCCCGACAACACATCCATCGTTTCTTCCTCGATCACGGGATATCCCGCCCATGCGAACCTTCCGCATCGGCTGCGTCCCGCTGATGCCGCAGGCGAGCGATCGGTCCCCTCGGGACCGACCAGCCGCCACCCGCACGGCGATGCATACGCTTAGGATGCCTTTGCGGCGAACTTAGGCAAGAGGGAAACGGCAATGCGCCGGGCCGCCGCATCAACGGCCAGCGCCTCGGCGACAGAATCGGGCGCCCTCCCCTGCGGGCTCCGGCCCAAGGTCTCCTCCACCGCCGCGGCGATGTCGAAAAATCCGATCCGCCCTTCCAGGAATGCGGCCACGGCCACCTCATTGGCCGCATTCAGCACGGTGGTGGCGGCGCCGCCCTCCGCCAATGCCGCGCGGGCCAGCCGCAGGCAGGCAAAGCGCTCCAGGTCGGGGGCCTCGAAGGTCAGGCGCCCCAGCGTCACCAGATCGAGGCGGCGGCAGGTGGTGGGCAGCCGGTCCGGATAGCCCAGGCAATGGGCGATGGGCAGCGCCATGTCCGGCATGGCCAGCACCGCCACCACCGAGCCGTCCACATAGGACACCATGCCGTGGATGATGGATTCGGGATGGACCACCACGTCCAGCTGCCCGGGGGGCACCGCAAACAGATGGTGGGCCTCGATCAGCTCCAGTCCCTTGTTCATCAGGGTCGCGGAATCGATGGTGATCTTGGCGCCCATGGACCAATTGGGGTGCTTCAGGGCGTCCGCGGGCGTCGCGCGGGCGATCACATCGCGGGCCACGGTGCGGAAGGGGCCACCGGAGGCGGTGATGACCACCTGCTCCACCGCCGCCCGCGGTCCGCAGGCCAACGCCTGGAACACGGCGTTATGTTCAGAGTCCACCGGGAACAGCTCGGTGCCGGTGCGCGCCGCTTCGGCCATGAAGAAGGCTCCGGCCGCCACCAGGCATTCCTTGTTGGCGACGCCGATGCGCCGGCCGGCGCCAAAGGCGGCGACCGTAGCCTCCAGCCCGGCAATGCCGGAAATGCCGGCGATGACGATATCGGCCTCGCGGGCGGCCGCTTCCAGCACCGCCTCGCGACCGGCGCCGCTGGCAATACCTGTGCCCGCCAGCCGCTCTTTCAGGCGCGGCCCCGCGCTCGGATCGGCAATGGCGGCAAACCGCGCGCCCAGCGCAATGGCCAGCTCCGCCAACGCCAGCGGGTCGCGCCCACCGGCCACGGCCTCCACGCGAAAGCGCGGGCCGGCCTCGGCCAGCACCTTGGCGGCGCTGCGTCCGATGGAACCGGTGGCACCCAGGATCGAAACAGTCGTCATGGCCTTAGCCTTACCACAGGAGCAGCCCAGCCGCGGGGCTCGCGCCACCTCGCACCAGGGCAATGGCCAGGGCCAGCACCGCCGCGGCGGCAAAGCCGTCCAGCCGGTCGAGGATGCCGCCATGGCCGGGAATCAGCCAGCCGGCATCCTTGACGCCGAACACGCGCTTGAAGGCGGACTCGGCCAGATCGCCCGACTGCGCCACGACGCTGAGCGCCAGCCCGATCACCACCAGGGCCGGCGTGAACAGAAGCCCCCCGGCCATGGCCACCGCCACGCCGGCCAGCGTGCCGATCAGCGTCCCGCCCAGGGAGCCGGACCAGGTCTTGTTCGGCGAAAGGCGCGGCCACAGCTTCGGGCCGCCCAGCGCCCGGCCGGTGAAATAGGCGGCGATGTCGGTGCCCCAGACCACCGCGAACAGGAACAGGATGCAAAGCAGGCCCAGTCGGTCGTCGCCGCGCAGAATCACGACGGGAATCGCCACCGCGGTGGCGCAGAGCAGGCCCAGCGCCGACCAGCCGCGCGGCACCGGACCGCCCTTTGCCAGGATGGAGCAGATCACCGCTCCAAGCACCAGGACCGCCCCCAACGCTGCGGTATGCCCCAGCGCCAGCAGCACGCCTTCCGCCAGCAGCACCAGGCCGCCGGCCACCAGGAAGCGGACCCGCGGCAGAATCCGGGCGACGCCCGCCCATTCCCACAGCACGCCGAAGCCGGCCAGCACCCAGAGCACCAGGAACGGGATGCCACCGAAATAGGTGACGGCAAGCGCCACCGGCGCCAGGATCAGGGCGGAAAAGGTGCGCGGCTTCAGATCCCGACCAACCGCCACGGGTCAGCTGCCGGTGCGGGCGGCGACGCCGCCGAACCGACGGTCCCGCCGGGCATATTCCTGCACCGCGCTCAAGAGCGCCGCATGGTCAAACTCGGGCCAATAGATCGGCAGGAACACCAGTTCGGCATAGGCCGCCTGCCACAGCAGGAAGTTGGAGAGCCGCTGCTCGCCGCTGGTGCGAATAATCAGATCGGGATCCGGGATCCCGGCGGTGGACAGCCGGCTTTCCAGCAGGTCCGGCGTGATGTCCTCCGGCTTCACGAGGCCAGCCACCGCGTCCGCGGCCAGCTTCGCCGCCGCATCGGCGATCTCCTGGCGGCTGCCATAGTTGAACGCCACCACCAGGGTCAGGCCGGTATTGTCCCGGGTGAGGGCTTCGGCTTCATCCAGCAACAGGCACAGGTCGCGTGCCAGGGAGGCGCGCTGGCCGATGATCCGCACCCGCACGTTGGCGGAATGCAGCTCGGCCAGATCATGGCGCAGGAAGCGGCGCAGCAGGCCCAGCAACTCGGAGACCTCGCCCACCGGGCGCGACCAGTTCTCGCTGGAGAAGCTGTAGATCGTGAGATAGCGGATGCCGATCTCGCGCGCGGCGCGCACGCAGCGGCGCAAGGCCTCCACGCCACGCCGATGGCCCTCCACCCGCGGCAGGTTCCGCGCGGTGGCCCATCGCCCGTTGCCGTCCATGATGATGCCGACGTGAACCGGGATGCCCGCCAGATGTGGCGCAGCCCCCTTGTCCAACACACCGTCCCGGACGCCATCTCCTCTGGACATGGCCCGCTCCCCCGTCAACCGCGGCGCCTCTCAGACCGAGAGGATTTCTTTTTCCTTGTGCGCCAGGGTCAGGTCCACCTCGGCGATGGTTTCGTCGGTGGCCTTCTGGACGTCCTTGGACAGGCGCTCGAGATCGTCGGCGCTGATGGCGCTGTCCTTCTCGAGCTTCTTCAGATGGTCCATGCCGTCACGGCGCACATGGCGCACGGAGACCTTGGCCGCTTCCGCATATTTATGGGCGACCTTGACCAGCTCCTGGCGGCGCTCCTGGTTCAGTTCCGGAATGCGGATGCGCAGAACCTGGCCTTCGGTGTTGGGGTTGAGGCCCAGATTGCTGTCGCGGATGGCACGTTCAACCGCGCTGACCATCCCGCGATCCCACACCTGCACCGACAGCAGCCGGGCTTCCGGCACCGAGACGGTGGCCACCTGGCTCAGGGGCAGATGGGTGCCATAGGCATCCACATGGATGGGCTCCAGCAGGCTGGCGGAGGCCCGCCCCGTGCGCAAGCCACCAAGCTCGGTCTTCAGCGATGCAACCGCGCCGGTCATGCGGCGCTTGATGTCGGCAATGTCGAAGGGCTCGGTGCTCATGGCTGTCCTCTAAAGTTCATCCTCGCGCCGCAGCGGGGCCGCGCACGCTGGTATATCCGCCGCCGACGCTCAGCGCCAAGCGTGCCGAGCTCCAACGGGTTGGAATGGTTCGCTGAGGGCGCTTCTGTCAAGAGCCGGCGCGACAGTTCCACCATCGAGCTTCGGCACAACCGCGCGCAGGCCTTGAAAGCCGCGTTTAAATTTTCCGACCCGCCGCAGCGCACGTGCGGAACCCGGCATAGCCGGCAGGACACGTATTGCGGTGAGATCCGCCCCGCGCGGCGATACCGCACGGGGCAAATTGGGCCCTATCGCTAGGGCGAGACCACCGTCACGCGTCCCTCGCCCTTCGCCGCCGCCACGATGGCGCCCGGCTCGCGGATCGAGAACACGATGATGGGCAGCGCCGCCTCACGGGCCAGGGCGAACGCGGCTGCGTCCATGACCTTGAGGTCATAGGCCAGCGCCTGGTCGTGGGTGAGGCGTTCGTAACGGGTCGCATTGGGATCGAGCTTCGGGTCGGCGCTATAGACGCCATCCACCGTCGTCGCCTTCAGTACCGCGTCGCAATCCAGCTCCGCCGCCCGCAACACCGCTCCGGTATCGGTGGTGAAGTAGGGATTGCCGGTGCCACCGGCCAACAGCACCACGCGGCCGCGCCGCAGATGCCGCATGGCCGGCTGGCGCGCATAGGGCTCGCACACGGTCGGCATGGGAATGGCGGACAAGGTGCGGGCCGGCTCGCCGGCCTTTTCGATCGCCGCTTCCAATGCCAGGCAGTTCATCACCGTGGCCAGCATGCCCATGTGGTCGGCGGTGGAGCGGTCGAGATCCTCGCCCGCCACCCGCGCGCCGCGCAGGATGTTGCCACCGCCCACCACCACCGCGACCTCGCAGCCGAGCGCACGCGCGGCAACGAGTTCACGGGCAATGCGGGCCACCGTCGGCGGATGCAGGCCGAACGGTTCGGACCCCATCAAGGCCTCTCCCGAGACCTTGACCAGGATGCGTGGATAGGGAAGGTCCGGCATGGCCGCATCCCCTCCGCGCGCGGTCAGGACTGACCGGCCGCAGCGGCGACTTCAGCGGCGAAGTCCGTCTCTTCCTTCTCGATGCCCTCGCCGAGCGCATAGCGCACAAAGCCCTTCAGCACGATGGGCGCGCCCACCGAACCTTCGTTCTCCTTCAGCACCTGCGCGACGGTCTTGGAGCCGTCATGCACGAAGGGCTGCTCCAGCAGGGTGACTTCCTTGAAGAAGGTCTTGATGCCGCTTTCGGCGATCTTGTCCTGCACGTTGGCGGGCTTGCCCTGATGCTTCTCCAGCAGGATGGCCTTCTCGCGGGCGATGGTGGCCTCGTCGATGCCGGAAGCGTCCAGCGCCAGCGGGTTCAGCGCCGCCACATGCATGGCGATCTGCCGGCCGAGGGTGGACAGCTTGTCCACGTCGCCCTTGGATTCCAGCGCCACCAGCACGCCGATGCGGCCCTGGCCCTCGATCACCGCGCCGTGCACATAGCTGGCGATGACGCCATGCTCGACGCTGAGCTTGGCGGAGCGACGCAGGGTCATGTTCTCGCCGATGGTGGCGATCAGGGTCGCCAGCTTGTCGGCGACGGTGACGCTTTCACCGGGGAAATGGGCGGCGGCCACCGCTTCCACGGAACCATCGGTGTTCAGCGCCACCTTGGCGGCTTCGCGCACGAACGCCTGGAAGTCCGCATTGCGGGCCACGAAGTCGGTCTCGGCATTCACTTCGATGGCGGCGGCGTAGTGACCGGACGATTCAACGGCAACCAGACCTTCGGCGGCGATGCGACCGGCCTTCTTGGCGGCCTTGGCGAGACCCTTCTTGCGCAGCCAGTCGATGCCGGCCTCGATGTCGCCATTGGTCTCGGTCAGCGCTGCCTTGCAGTCCATCATGCCGGCGCCGGTCTTGTCGCGGAGTTCTTTCACGAGCGCTGCACTGATCGCGGCCATGCTCTGCTTCCTCTTCTTCTCAAGCCACGGCCGGCCAGGGGGATCCCGAGCCGGCCGTCGGGGCAATGCCCCTGAACCCAAAGTTCTTCAGTTTAGGACGGGATCACTCCACCTCGGCGGAGAGCTCCTTAGCCTGGGAGACCCAGCCGTCGACACGGCCCGGGAGACCCACTTCTTCGCCGATGCGGTGCGCATCCATGGCATCGAGACCGGCGATCTGGGTGAGGTGGAACACGCCGAGATCGTTGAGCTTCTGCTCGATCTCGGGGCTCACGCCCACCAGCTTCTTCAGGTCGTCGGCCACGCCGCGCGGGCCCGACAGGGGCTCGAAGGTGGACCAGATGCTCGCTTCGATGGGCAGCTCTTCCACCAGCGGCGCGTCGGTCTCGCCCATGTCCACGCCGAGATCGGTGTGGCCACGGCCGATGCCGTCGATGGCGGCGCGGGCGACGAGGTCGCAATAGAGCTGGATGGCGCGGCCCGCGTCATCATTGCCCGGAACCGGGAAGGCGATGCCGTCCGGGTCGGAATTGGTGTCGAGGATGGCGGCCACCGGAATGCCGAGGCGCTGGGCCTCCTTCACGGCGATGTCTTCCTTGTTCGTGTCGATCACGAACAGCAGGTCGGGCAGGCCGCCCATGTCGCGGATACCACCGAGGGCGCGTTCCAGCTTGTCCTTTTCACGGGACAGCGTCAGGCGCTCCTTCTTGGTGTAGCCGGAGCCCTGCTCGGGACCCGACAGCATCTCTTCCAGCTTCTTCAGCCGGGCGATGGAGTTGGAGATGGTCTTCCAGTTGGTGAGCATGCCGCCCAGCCAGCGGGAGTTCACATAATACTGGGCGGAGCGACGGGCGGCATCGGCCACCTGCTCGGACGCCTGACGCTTGGTGCCGACGAACAGCACGCGGCCACCCTGGGCGACGGTGTCGGAGACGGCCTGCAGGGCGCGGTGCAGCGCGGGCACAGTCTGCGACAGATCCAGGATGTGGATGTTGTTGCGAACGCCGAAGATGAACGGCGCCATCTTGGGGTTCCAGCGGTGAGACTGATGGCCAAAATGCACGCCAGCTTCGAGGAGCTGACGCATGGAATAATCGGGAAGAGCCACTTGGTATTCTCCGGTTGAGCCTCCGCGGACGTACCCTCGACCCGTCAGGGACGAAGGCACCGGATGGCCATTTGGCCGTAGTGTCCGCGTGCGGAATGGCGCGGCTTATAGGCGAAGGACGGCCAAAGGGCAAGGGCGCAGCGGATTTTCGCCGTCCGCTCTCCCCTGCGATCCACCAGATACGTGAGCTTTACTCACCTGTGGGTGGGTTTTTCGCGTTTGCCGGAGGCCGCCGGGAGGGGCCAGCTTTGGGATGAAGCCAGCCGAAACCCAAGGAGCCGACATGTTTGATCCCGTCCTCTGCCAGATCAGCGAGGGCATCGCCACCCTCACCCTCAACCGACCGCAGAAGCTCAACGCCATCGACTATGCCCTCGCCGATGCGCTGCTGTCCTTCCTCGATGCGCTTGAGACGGATGAGTCGGTGCAAGCGGTTATTCTCACCGGCGCCGGCGACAAAGCCTTCTCCGCCGGCGGCGACATCCATCAGTTTTCCCGCAGCGTGCGTCTCGGCCCGCTGGGTGCGACGCGGGACTTCGTTCGGCGTGGCCAGGCCTTGACCTCGCGCATCGAGGCCTTTCCCAAGCCGATCATCGCCGCGGTCAACGGAATCGCCTTCGGCGGCGGCTGCGAAATCACCGAGGCGGCGCCGCTGGCCATCGCCAGCGAAACGGCGCTGTTTGCCAAGCCCGAGATCAAGCTCGGCATGCCGCCGACCTTCGGCGGAACCCAGCGCCTGCCGCGCCTTGCCGGCCGCAAGCGCGCGCTGGAACTGCTGCTCACCGGCGACAGCTTCTCGCCCGAGCACGCCCTCGACCTCGGCCTGATCAACCAGATCGTGCCGCCGGCCGAACTGATTCCAGCGGCACGGGCGCTGGCCCAGCGCATCATGCGGCACTCACCCGTGGCCGTCACAAGCGTCCTGACAGCGGTCACCCGCGGCATCAATCAATCCATTGGCGAGGGCTTGCAGGTGGAAAGCGAACAGTTCGCCCGCATGGTGCCGACCCATGACCTGCGCGAGGGCCTCGACGCCTGGATCGAGCGGCGCGAGCCCCACTATCTGGGACGCTGAGCATCCGTGCCTGGCCGCGGGGCGGCAAGTTCACTCCGCAGCCAGCTCCGGAAGGCGGCCACTTCCGGCCGGCGTAGGGCGGCACGGTCGGTCAGCAGCCAATAGGCCGTTTGCGCCTCCACCGGCGGCCCGAGGACCGCGACCAGCCGGCCCGCGGCCAAGTCGTCTTCCACCACGGGGAAGCGACCAATGGCAATGCCGAGCCCCCGCGCTGCGGCCTCCCAGGCCAGATGGATGGCATCAAAGCGCAGGCCCCGTTGCAGATCGGGCGCGGGTAGCCCACGCATCGCCGCCCAGGCGCCCCAGTCCTCGGCGACATCGGACACGTGCAGCAAGGTGTGGCCCGTCAGATCCTCCACCCCGCAAAGTCCTGCGGCAACCTCCGGCGCGCAGACCGGCACCAACCACTGACGCACCAGCAGATCCGCATTGACGCCGTCCCAGGCTCCATCTCCCATGCGGATCGCAAGATCAACGCCGTCGCGGGGAAACTCCACTTGGCGGTGGACCGTATCGAGGGTGACATCAATGCTGGGATAGCGGGCCTGAAAGCTGGCGAGATGGGGGATGAGCCACCGCAGGCCAAAGGTGGGGGCGGCACTCACGCGCAGCCGGTCCACCGGCCGGCGGCCGGGCACCGATTCGGTGGCCGACGCGATGTCGCTCAGGATCTGGGCCACCCGCGGGAAGTAGGTGGCCCCCGCCTGCGTCAACACCAATTGCCGGTGGCTCCGCGCGAACAATGGCACGCCGAGCCACGCCTCCAGCCCCTGGATGCCATGGCTCACGGCGCTTGGCGTCAGATGCAGTTCCTGCGCGGCGCGTTTGAACGACAGATGGCGGGCCGCCGCCTCGAACAGGCGCAGCGCGTTGAGTGGCGGCAGCCGATAGGCCATGCCCAGCCCGGCCTCAGGCCGCTTCCACCGCCACCACGCCAGGAATCGCCTTGATGGCGCCGGCGATCTGCGGCGAGACCGGGTAGCGGCCGTCCAGGCGAATCTCCACCTCCGCCTTGCCCTCTTCCATCAGCAGGATGAGACTCACCTCGCCCTCCCCCCGCCCGCCGGACAGGCGCTTGGTGATGCCGTCCAGAGGGTCGGTGGATTTGACGAAGATGCGCAGCCCCTTGTGATGGCTGGCGGTGGCGGCATCCAGCCGCTCGCAGGCCTGGATGCGCACCCGCACGTCCTCGCCCTGGAGTTCGGCCCCCACCATCATCAGCAGCGGGGTGCCCGGCTCCAGCAGATCGCGATAATGGGCCAGCCCCTCGGAGAAGATCACCGCCTCGAAATGGCCGGAGGGGTCGGACAGGCCGATGATGCCCATGCGGGTGCCGGACTTGGTGCGGCGCTCCTGCTTCGACACCACGGTGGCCGCCAGCCGCCCTGCCGCCGCTCCCGCCCGCACCGCGCGGGAGAAATCGTTGAACGGCTGCACCCGCATCTTCTTCAATGACTGGGCATAGTCATCCAGCGGATGGCCGGTGAGGAAGAAGCCGATGGCGTCATATTCCTTTTGCAGCCGCTCGGCGGGCATCCAGGGCGAGGCATCGGGGATCTGCAACTTGGTCTTCACCGGGCCGGAACCGAACATGTCGTTCTGGCCGGACACCTTGTCCGCCTCTACCCGCTGGGCATGGGCCACCACCGACTCGAGCGAGGCAAACGCCCGGGCGCGGTTGGGCTCCAGGCAGTCGAAGCAGCCGGCCGCCGCCAGGCTTTCCAGCGTGCGCTTGTTCACCAGCTTCACCGGCACGCGGCCGGCGAAATCCGCCAGATCCGCGAACGGCTTGTCGCCGCGCGCCCCCACCAGGGCGTCCACCGCGTGGCCGCCCACGCCCTTGAGCGCAGCCATGGCATAGATGATCTTGCCCTCCACCACCGCGAACTCGCGGGTGGAGAGATTGATGTTGGGCGGCACCACCTGGATGCCGAGCCGCTGCGCCTCCTGGCGGAATTCCGCCAGCTTGTCCGTATTGCCCATGTCCAGCGTCATGGAGGCGGCGAGGAATTCGGTGGGGTAGTTCGCCTTCAGCCAGGCGGTCTGGTAGGAGACCAGCGCATACGCCGCCGCGTGGGATTTGTTGAAGCCGTAGTCGGCGAACTTGGCCAGCAGATCGAAGATGGTGTCGGCCTGCGCCTTCGGCACGCCGCGTTCCTCGGCGCCGGAGACGAAGCGCTCGCGCTGCTTCTCCATCTCGGCGCGGATCTTCTTGCCCATAGCGCGGCGCAACAGATCCGCTTCGCCCAGCGAATAGCCCGCCAGCGCCTGGGCGATCTGCATCACCTGTTCCTGATAGATGATGACGCCGAAGGTTTCCTTCAGGTACGGCTCAAGCTTGGGATGGATATAGTCCGGCTGGGCGCGGCCGTGCTTGCAGTCGCAATAGACCGGGATGTTGGCCATGGGGCCGGGGCGATAGAGCGCCACCAGGGCGATCAGATCCTCAACGCGGTCGGCCTTCATGTCCACGAGGGCGCGGCGCATGCCCGCGCTTTCCACCTGGAACACGCCCACCGTCTCGCCCTTGGCCAGCATGGCGTAGGACTTGGGATCGTCGAGGGGAATGGAGGAGATATCCAGCGGGATGCCGCGCTGGCGGATCAGCCGCGCGGCGGTCTCGATCACGGTCAGGGTCTTCAGGCCGAGGAAGTCGAACTTCACCAGCCCGGCCTGCTCCACCCATTTCATATTGTATTGGGTGACCGGCATGTTGGACTTGGGGTCGCGATAGAGCGGCACCAGTTCATGCAAGGGCCGGTCGCCGATCACGATACCGGCGGCGTGGGTGGAGGCGTGGCGGTTCAGCCCCTCCAGCCGCACGGCGATGTCGAACGCCTGCTTGACCACCTCTTCCTGATCGCGGGCGGCCTGAAGGCGGGGCTCATCCTCGATGGCCTGCTTCAGGGTGACGGGAGCGGCCGGATTCTGCGGCACCAGCTTGCAGAGCTTGTCCACCTGCCCATAGGGCATTTCCAGCACGCGGCCCACGTCGCGCAGCACGCCGCGCGCCTGGAGCGTACCGAAGGTGATGATCTGCGCCACCTGCGCGCGCCCATAGCGCTGCTGCACATAATGGATCACCTCTTCTCGGCGATCCTGGCAGAAGTCCACGTCGAAGTCGGGCATGGACACGCGGTCCGGGTTCAGGAACCGCTCGAACAGCAGACCGAAGCGCAGGGGGTCAAGGTCGGTGATCTGGAGCGAATAGGCCACCAGCGAGCCGGCGCCCGATCCACGGCCCGGACCGACGGGAATGTCATGCGCCTTGGCCCATTTGATGAAGTCCGACACGATCAGGAAGTAGCCGGGGAACTTCATCTTGGTGATGACGGACAGCTCATAGGCGAGCCGGTCCTCATAGACCTTGGTATCCAGTCCCGGCGCTGGGGGATGCTTGGCGAGGCGCGCCACCAGGCCTTCCTGGGCCTGACGCTCCAGTTCCGCCGCCTCTTCGGCCAAAGGATCGCCGCCCCCCTGCCCCGAGGTGAAGCGCGGTAGGATCGGCTTCACCGTCTTGACCCGATAGGCGCAGCGCTGGGCGATCTCCACCGTGTTGGCGGTGGCCTCGGGCAGATCCGCGAACAGGGTCAGCATCTCGGCGCGGGTCTTGAAGCGATGCTCCGGCGTCAGCCGGCGGCGGTCGCCCTCGGACAGGAGCTTGCCTTCGGCGATGCTGATGAGGGCGTCATGGGCATTGTAGTCGCTCTGGGCGCCGAAGAAGGGCTCGTTGGCCGCCACCAGCGGCAGACCCTTGGCATAGGCCATGTCTAGCAGGCCGCGCTCCGCCAGCCGTTCCATGTCGGTGCCGTGGCGCTGAAGCTCAACATAGAGCCGGTCACCGAAAATGTCGGCCAATTGGCTAAGGCGCGCCTCCGCCAGCTCCCCGTGCCCGCCCGCCAGGGCGCGATCAATGGGCCCCGACGGCCCGCCGGTGAGCGCGATCAGGCCCCCGCTCAGCTCGGCGAGCCATTCCAGGGTGATGCGGGGTTCCTCGTCATTGGGGCTTTCCAGATAGGCGCGGGAGACCAGCGTCATCAGATGGCGCCAGCCGTTCTCCCGCGCCGCCAGCAGCACCACCCGCGGCTTCTTCGGCGCGATGGCGCCGCGCGGGCCGGGCGGCTCCGGCAGGTCGAGGGCGAGCGAGCAGCCGGCGATGGGCTGGATGCCGGAACCGTACATCTTCTCGGAGAATTCCAACGCCCCGAACAGATTTCCGGTGTCCGTCAGCGCCAAAGCCGGCTGGGCGTCCGCCTTGGCAAAATCCGCCAGCTTGCCCAGGGACATGGCCCCCTCCAGCAGCGAATAGGACGAGTGGACGTGGAGGTGGACGAAGCCAGGATCGCGCATGGACTCACAAAGGTCGCGGACGGGAGGTCGGCACCAGATTAGCCCTAATCGCCGCCGGCGGAAGGGTGGCAGCCGGGATACGCCCATGTTCCCCATGCGGACATCGTCCGCCATCGTCGCTGGCCCTCACGCCATGGGCCTCGGGTGCGAGATCGGAGATGTTGGCCCACCGGGCGCGTGCCGTGCCGATGCTTCAGTAGCGTCCGCGCGTGTCCCACCCCATGCTGCGGCATGCATCGCAGGCCCACACCGCAGGAGTTGCCATGAAGTCCCTCATCCAGCCTTGGACCCTCTGGGCCTTCGGCGCTGCCGCCTTCGCGGCGCTGACCGCCATATTGGCGAAGATCGGCGTCGCCAATGTCCAGTCGGATTTTGCCACCTTCATCCGCACCGTGGTGATTCTGGCCATCGTCACCGGCATCGTCACCGCCGGGGGCAATTGGCAGCCGCTCTCCAGCATCACCACCAAGACCTGGGTGTTCCTCACCTTGTCCGGCTGTGCCACCGGCGCGTCCTGGCTGTGCTACTTCCGCGCCCTGCAAGTGGGGGACGCCAGCCGCGTGGCCCCAGTGGACAAGCTGAGCGTGGTGATGGTGGCGGTGTTCGGGGTGGCGTTCCTTGGCGAAAAGCTGTCGCTGGAGAACTGGCTCGGGGTGGCCCTGATCGCGGCGGGGAGCATCCTGGTGGCATTCCGCTGACCGCCGGGCTGAGCCTATTTCGCCGCGGCGCTGACCTCGCGTAATTCCCGCCGCTGCAGGCTGCGGGCCACGAACACCATGCCCAGCAACGCGCCCAAGGCCAGCAGCGCCTGGATGCCGAAATAGACGCCGTTGCCGACCACGCCATAAAGCTGGTCGAACGCCGCGCCGAAGGTATCGCCCACGAAGCTGGTCAGCAGGAACAGCGCCGTGACCTGCGATTTCATGGATTGCGGCGCCACCACATAGCAGAGCTGCAGCCCCACCACGGAGATGCACAGTTCGCCCAAGGTGATGAGGAAGGTGGCCAGCACCAGGAACCACACCGACACCCGCCCCGTGCCAGCCAGCCCCCCGGCCATGGACATGATGATCAGCGCCGCCACCGTCAGCACGAAGCCGATGATCATCTTGTCGGTGGGGATGAGCGGCTTGCCGCGGGCCACATCCACCTTGCGCCAGATGATGGCGAGGATGGGCGTGAACAGAATGATGATGAGCGGATTGAGGCCCTGGGTCTGCGCGGCGGTCAGCGAGATACCAAACGGCCACAGCTCCAGGTTCATGTGGCTTTTGGCCAGAAACACCCAGGTGGTGCCGGACTGGTCCGCCACGTACCAATAGACCGCCACCATCGCCAGAATGCCGATGAGCCGCGCCAGCACCGCGCGTTCCTCGCGCTTGCGCTCCGGGGTCTTGTGCTCCCTGCGCCAGTGCAGTGCCTCCTTTGGAAAATGATGGCGGCCCATGACGAACACGATCATGGACACGGCAATCAGCGCCGCCGGAATGAACAGCGCCACCTCATAGCCATAGTGGACCTGGACCAAAGGCAGCGACAGCGAGGCCACCGTGGAGCCAAGGTTGATGGCGGCGTAATAATAAGCGAACGCGTCGTCCAGCAGATGCCCCTTGCCGAGGCGCTCATACATCATGCCCATCAAGGTGGACGTGTTCGGCTTGATGGTCCCGGAGCCCAGCGCCAGCAGGGCCAGCGCCAGGAACAGGAAAAACTCGGTGCGGAAATAGCCGAGGATGAGGTGGCCCAGAATATAGGGAATGCAGAACCAGACGATGGTGCGGTAGCGCCCGAGGAAATGGTCGGCGATGAAGCCGCCGAGAATCGGGGTCAGGTAACAGGCCGCCGTGAACAGCTGCACGATGGAGCCGGAATCGGCCTGCTGGAAACCGAACACCTCCACCAGATAGAGCGCCAGCAGCACGCGCATGCCGTAGAAGCTGGCGCGCTCGGCGAACTCGGCCCAGAACACGAACCAGAAGCCGGCGGGATGGGCGGAGAGCAACCATTTGCGCCCCGGCGGGGCCGCGATGCCGACGTCACTCATGCCTGCGCCCCACCGTTACGCCCCGACCGAAGTCCGGATGATACCGTAGAGGCACCCCGTCACAATGCGGCGGGGGAGGTAAAAGCACATTTGCACAGTCGGATGGCGGAACACGCCAGCCCGTCGCATGCGCAACGGATTCGGCGAGACCGGCCTTCGAGGGCCCCGGACGGATGGGCGCGCGCCGCCCTCAGTCCAGTTCCACCACCTGCCCGTCGCGCAGGGTGACCCGCCGGTCCATGCGGGACGCCAGTTCCATATTGTGGGTGGCGATGATGGTGGCGACGCCGGTGGCGTGCACCAATTCCGCCAAAGCACTGAAGACATGATCGGAGGTCTTCGGGTCCAGATTGCCGGTGGGCTCGTCCGCCAGCACCAGACGCGGCGCATTGGCCAAGGCGCGGGCAATGGCGACCCGCTGCTGCTCGCCGCCGGAGAGTTCCGAAGGGCGATGCTTGAGGCGCTTGCCCAGGCCCAGATAGCCCAGCAATTCGCCCGCCCGCACCGCCGCATCCTTCTTGGACAGGCCGCGGATCATCTGCGGCATCATCACATTCTCCAGCGCGCTCAGTTCCGGCAGGAGGTGATGGAATTGATAGACGAACCCCACATGGTTCCGCCGCAGCCGGGTGCGCTCCCGGTCCGGCAGCTTGGAGGTGGGCTCGCCATCCACATAGACCTCACCGTCGTCGGGGTGCTCCAGCAGCCCGGCCAGATGCAGCAAGGTGGACTTGCCGGTGCCCGACGGGGCGACCAGCGCCACCGACTGGCCGGGCTCCACCACCAGATTGGCGTCGCGCAGCACTTCGATGGCGCCCTCCCCTTCGGAATAGCGGCGGGACACCTGAACCAGGGCAATGGCGGGGGGGCTCGCGGGAGCGGGCATCATTCGTATCTCAGGGCTTCCACCGGATCGAGCCGGGCCGCCCGCCAGGAGGGATAGAGGGTCGCGAACAGCGACAGCACCAGGGCCATGATCACCACCGAGGCCGTCTCGCCGAAATCCATCTTCGCCGGCAGCCGGCTCAGATAATACAGCTCGGGCGAGAACAATTCCGTGCGGGTCATCCAGGAGATGAACTGGCGGATCTCTTCCACATTGAGGCACACCAGCACCCCCAGCAGCAGGCCCACCAGGGTGCCAACCACGCCGATGCTGGCGCCGGTGATGAGGAAGATGCGCATGACCGCGCCCTGCGTCGCACCCATGGTGCGCAGCACGGCGATGTCGTGGCCCTTGTCCTTCACCAGCATGATCAGGCCGGAGACGATGTTGAGCGCCGCCACCAGCACGATCAGGGTGAGGATGAGGAACATCACGTTGCGCTCCACCTGTAGCGCGTTGAAGAAGGTGGCGTTGCGCTGCCGCCAATCGACGATATAGACCGGCCGCTCCGCCGCCGCCTGCACCGCGCCGCGCAGAATGCCCACGTCATCGGGCTTGTCGATATAGACCTCGATGGCATTCACGTCATTGGCGCGGTTGAAATAGGCCTGCGCCTCCGGCAGCGGCATGAAGACGAAGGCGCCGTCATACTCGGACATGCCGATCTCGAACACCGCCGCGATCTTGTAGACTTTTATGCGCGGTGACGTCCCCATAGGGGTCACCGCCCCGCGCGGGGCCACCAAGGTGATGTTGTCGCCCGCGCGCAGGGACAATTGATCGGCGAGGCGCTTGCCGATGGCCAGCCCCTGCCCCTGGTCGAAGCCCTCCAGCGTCCCCTGCCGAATGGTGTTGGCCACCGACGGCAGGCCGCGCAGATCCTTCTCGCTCAGGCCGCGCACCAGCACGCCGGAAGCATTGTAGGGCGAGGACGCGAGCGCCTGCCCCTCCACCAGCGGCACCGCCAATTTGATGCCGTTCAGCTTGGAGATGCGCTCGGCCACCGCCGCATAGTCGGTCAGCGGGGTCTCGATGGGCTGCACCAGCATATGGCCGTTGAGACCAAGGATCTTGCCCAGCAGTTCCGCCCGGAAGCCGTTCATCACCGCCATGACGATGATCAGCGTCGCCACCCCGAGCACGATGCCCAGGAAGGAGAAGCCCGCGATGACTGAGATGAAGCCCTCCTTGCGCCGCGCCCGCAGGTAGCGCGCTGAGAGCATCCATTCGAAGGCGGCGAACGGCCGGGTTCCGCTCGGCTCGTCGTCCGGCGCGGGTCCGCGCGAACCCGAGGCTGCGGCCATGCGCTGCCTTCCCGTCATCCCTTGAGCCTCTCAAATGCTTCGGCCGGGGACACCAGCTCACGGGAGCCGTCCACGCGCCGCTTCAGTTCCACTTTGCCGTCGGCCAGGCCCTTCGGCCCCACCAGGATCTGCCACGGCAGGCCGATCAGATCCGCCTTGGCGAACTTGCCGCCGGCCCGCTCGTCGGTGTCGTCATAGAGCACCTCGACGCCGGAGGCGGTGAGCTTGGCGTAGAGCTCCTCACAGGCCGCATCGGTGGCCGTATCGCCCACCTTGAGGTTGAGGATCCCCACCTGGAACGGCGCCACCGCGTCCGGCCAGATGATTCCGTTCTCGTCGTGGGAGGCCTCGATCATCGCCGCCACCAGGCGCGAGGGACCGATGCCGTAGGAGCCCATGTGCACCAGCCGCTCGACGCCGTCGGGGCCGAGCACCTTCACGCCGAACGGCTCGGAATATTTGGTGCCAAAATAGAAGATATGGCCCACCTCGATGCCGCGGGCCGCCACCTGGCGATCGGCGGGCACCGCCGCGAAGGCGTCCGTGTCGTGCTTCTCCTCAGTGGCCGCATAGAGCGTGGTCCACTGGTCCACGATGGACTGCAGCGAAGCCGCATCATCGAAATTCACGTCCGCGGGCGGCGGGGTCATGTTCAGGTAGTCGCCATGGCAAAACACCTCGCTCTCCCCGGTGGAGGCGAGGATGATGAATTCATGGGACAGGTTGCCGCCGATCGGCCCTGTATCCGCCACCATGGGAATCGCCTTCAGCCCCATCCGCGAGAACGTGCGCAGATAAGCGACGAACATCTTGTTGTAGGAATGGCGGGACGCCTCCGCATCCACATCGAAGGAATAGGCATCCTTCATCAGGAATTCGCGCGAGCGATAGACGCCGAAGCGCGGGCGCACCTCGTCCCGGAACTTCCACTGGATGTGATAGAGGTTCAGCGGCAGGCTCTTGTAGGACTTCACATAGGCCCGGACGATCTCGGTGACCATTTCCTCATTGGTCGGGCCGAACAGCATGTCCCGGTCGTGCCGGTCCTTGATGCGCAGCATTTCCTTGCCGTAATCGTCATAGCGCCCGCTCTCGCGCCACAGATCCGCCGACTGGATGGTGGGCATGAGCAGTTCCACCGCGCCGGTGCGGTTCTGCTCCTCGCGGATGATACGGCAGATATTGTTCAGCACCTTCAGGCCGAGCGGCAGCCAGGCATAGATGCCGGCGCTCTCCTGCCGGATCATGCCCGCCCGCAGCATCAGGCGGTGCGAGACGATGTCCGCCTCCTTCGGGACTTCGCGAAGGGTCGGCAGGAAATAGCGAGACAAGCGCATCGATAGACTCAGGCGTTGGACGTTTCGGAAAATCTCGGTGTGAGAGAAAGCGGAACCCTTGGCAAAACACAAGCCCGCGTCATCTCGGCGATCGCGACCGTGATCGAGGATCGCGGCGCCCGCCGCAACATCCGCCGGCCCGGCCCGGACATGCCCACCGCGACATCCCCTGCGCGACCGCCCCACCGCAGCACCGCGCGGGGGCCCAGGACCACGTCTTCGCACGGGTCTCAGAGGGGCCAATGTGTTGCGTCGCAGCACGTAAACTATTGCGGCGCAAGGATGACAAACGTACGAATCTTGTTCTACGGTCCGTTTGCCACAAGAAAGGGGACCGTCCTCGTGCCGATAAGGCATAGGAAGAGGGTCCGGGTCTCGGGAGGACTCACGTAACATAAAGGCCGACCGGCGACCGCCTCACTGGCGCGAGACATTGGGAACGGCAGCACAAAGGAACAAGCGGCGGCACCCGCGAGCGTCCAACAACAGTGCGAATTCAAAAAGGCGAGACATCCGGTCTCGCCTTTCTTTTTTTCTGGATTGGAAATTAAAAAAAGAAGGTCAGATCCACTGACCAACTCTTCGCAACGCAACCGTGGCCCGATGCCGCGACATCCGTCCCTGAAACCACGGTTTCAGACTCCCTCCTCCGCCCTGCAAATGGCATTGGAGCGGCCGGAGGTCTCGGCACGTCGCTGTCCTTGGGAGCCGTCAGTCGTAATTGGTCTTGAACGGCATGGGCAGGTCTTCCAGCCGGATGATGCCGCTACGGCTGATATAGAGCACGCCGGCGGTGACGAAGATGGCGATCACCGTGGTCACCAGCATCTTGCGCACCAGCCGGGGGCGGACCGGCGCGCCGGGGTCGAGGCCCGGATCGTCGTGGCTTCCCGCCTCCACGGGCGAGCGGACGCCGAACGGCAGCACCGCGAACAGGCACAGCCACCAGACGATGAAATAGATCGCTACGATCGAACCGATACCCACGGCGGCGTCCTCAGGCTTGTTCCAGTTCCACCAGGGTTCCGGTGAAGTCCTTGGGATGCAGGAAGAGCACCGGCTTGCCATGGGCGCCGATCTTCGGCTCGCCATCGCCCAACACCCGCGCGCCCGCCGCCTTCAGCCGATCGCGCGCCACCAATATGTCATCCACCTCATAGCAGATGTGGTGGATGCCGCCGTCCGGATTGCGCTCCAGGAACTTGGCAATGGGAGAACCCTCCCCCAACGGCTCCAGCAGCTCGATCTTGGTGTTGGGCAGGATGATGAACACGGTGGTCACGCCGTGCGCCACCTGCTGCACGGCCTCGGAGACCTCCGCCCCCAGGGTATCGCGATAGAGCGCTGTGGCCGCCGCAATGTCCTTGACCGCGATGGCGACGTGGTTGAGCCGTCCAATCATCTGGATCCTCCCCGAGAGACGCCCTGGCTGCAAACCCGCTCCAGATGCAGAAACGGCGCCGCCGAACCGGCGACGCCTCCTGCAAACCAAAAGGGTCCGCTCAGGCGTGCGCGGCGCCGCTAAACCAGCGGCGCCCCGCACCCATCAAACTTCCACAATATGGACGTGGCAAACGGGCTTTTTGCCCCAGGCCGCGTTCACAGTGCCGCGCACCGCCCGCTCCAGCGTGTCGGAGAGCGCATCCGCATCACGACGGCGGGCCTTGGGCAGGTTTTCCATGGTGGTCACCACGGTATCGAGCACCTGGTCGAGCATGTCGATCCCGCCCTCGCCCCGCTCGGGAACGCCGGTGATCTCCACCGACGGATCGCCCACCAGATTGCCGCCGCGATCCACGGCCAGCGCCACCGACACCACGCCGACAAAGCCGAGCCGCTTGCGCTCGGGAATGGTCCGGGCGGTATCGGGGATCAGCAGGCGGCCGTCCTTATAGAGGCGGCCGAACGGAATATCGTCCACCCGCTCCGCCGGACCGGGCGCCAGTCGGATGACGTGGCCGTCGAAGCAGTTCACGATTTCCGGTACGCCCATGCCACGCGCCAAAGCGGCGTGCTCGAACAGATGCAGGGCTTCGCCATGCACCGGCACCGAGACCTGCGGGCGCACCCAGCTGTACATCTGCTGCAATTCGCCCCGGCGCGGATGGCCGGAGACGTGCACCAGAGCGTCGCGATCGGTCATCACCTTGATGCCGCGCTTCACCAGGCCGTTGATCACCTGCCCCACCACCCGCTCATTGCCGGGAATGGTGCGGGAGGAGAACACCACCATGTCGCCGCTGGACAAAGCGATCTCGGGATGGTCGTCCTCGGCGATGCGGCGCAGCGCGGCGCGCGGCTCGCCCTGGCTGCCGGTGACGATGGCCACCACCTTTTCGCGCGGCAGGAAGCCGAACGCCTCGGAGCCGCGGAACGGCGGCAGGCCGTCTAGCAGGCCCTGCTCGCGGGCGACGCCGATGACGCGGTCCATGGCCCGGCCCACCACCACCACTTCGCGGCCATTGGCATAGGCGGCTTCGGCGATGGAGCGCACCCGCGCCACGTTGGACGAGAACGTGGTGAAGGCGATGCGATGGCGCGCCTTGGCCACCACGTCCTTGAGCGTCTCCGCCACGTCCGCTTCGGAGGGCGAGACGCCGTCGCGAATGGCATTGGTGGAATCGCAGATCATCGCCCGCACGCCCTCGTCGCCGAGGGCGCGCAAGCGGGCCTCATCGGTGACGTGGCCGACCACCGGTGTCGGATCCAGCTTCCAGTCGCCGGTATGCAGCACCAGGCCCGCGGAGGTGCGGATGGCGATGGCATGGCTGTCGGGAATGGAATGGGCGACGGGGATGAATTCCACCTGGAACGGCCCGATGTCCACCTGCGTCAGGGACTTCACCACGGTGATCGGGATCTTCGGCGCGCCGGGCTCCTGCAGGCGCTTGGCCTCCAGCAGCGCGGCGGTGAAGCGCGTGGTGTAGATCGGGCACTTCAGCTTGGGCCACAGGTCCAGCAGCGCCCCCACATGGTCTTCATGACCATGGGTGAGGATCAGACCGGCGATCTTGTCCTTGACGCTTTCCAGGAAGCGGATGTCGGGGAGCACGAGATCGACGCCGGGCGCCTCATCTCCTGCGAAGCTCATGCCGAGATCGACCATGAGCCAGGTGCGCTGGCGGCGGGAACCAATGCCGTAGAGGCCGAGATTCATGCCGATCTCGCCCACCCCTCCGAGGGGTGCGAAGACGAGCTCGCTGGTATCAGCCATTATATCTTTCAATCCACTTTCGTTTGGAGCGATACATCGCCCGCTGTCACGATCTCCGCGACTCCGTCGCGGCGGCGCAGCATCATGGCGCCACGGTTATCGATGCTTTCAAATCGTCCGGTGACCTCGCGGTCGCCGATCTTCACGCTGACCGTATCACCAATGGCCAGCGCATGGCGCATCCAGTCGGTGCGCACGGACGCAAAACCGTTGCCGCCGTTCCATTGGTTCAGCCGCACCGCCATGGCCAGATCCAGCGCCTCCAGCAGCCGATCCGGCGCGGTGGGGGCGCCGGCCTCCTCCAGGCTGGTGGCGCGGTAGGGCAGATCTTCGGGATGGTGCAGGCAATTCACGCCGAAGCCGATCACCGCCGCGGAGCGGCCGGAGGCATCGCTGGAGCCCTCCACCAGGATGCCCGCCAGCTTGCCGCCATCCAGCATCAGGTCATTGGGCCATTTCAGGCGCAGGCCGTCGACGGAAAGCAGGGGAGCCGCCGCCACCACCGCATCGCGCAGGGCCAGCCCGGCGACGAAGCACAATTGCGCCAGATTGGCCACCGGCGCCGGATTGGGCAGTACCAGGGTGGCAAACAGGTTTCCCAGTTCGCTGGTCCAGGGCCGGCCGCGGCGGCCGCGGCCTGCGGTCTGGATATCCGCCACCAGCCAAGCGGGCATGGCTTCGCCTCGTCCGAGGCGAGCCAGTCCCTCCGCATTGGTGGAACCGATCTCCGTGAAGCGGATGATGGGTATGGTCGAACTTTGAAACCTGGGTGCCGCCATCGTTCAGAAAAGCGCGCGCGCCGCAGCGCCCGCTGCCTCGATAAGAGGAGCCGGATAGATGAAGAAGAAGATGGTGAACAGGCCCGAGACGCCCAGCACCGCCTTCAGTTCGCCGGGCATGGCATCGAACGCCTCGGCCGGTTCGTCAAAGTACATGATCTTGACCACGCGCAGATAGTAATACGCGCCGACCACGGACGCGACCACCCCGATCACCGCCAGCCAATAGAGGCCGGCCTGGATGGCTGCGAGGAACACATAGTACTTCGCCAGGAAGCCCGCCAGCGGCGGAATGCCCGCCAGCGAGAACATCAGGCCCGCCAGCATCAGCGCCATCAACGGCTTGGTGCGGGCGAGACCCGCCAGATCGTCCACGGTTTCCACAGCCCGGCCGTCCCGGCGCATGGCGAGCACGCAGGTGAAGGAGCCCAGCGTCATCACCACATAGATGGCCATGTACAAAAGCACGCCACGCACGCCCTGGGGGGTCGCCGCCGCCAGGCCCACCAGCGCGAAGCCCATGTGGCCGATGGAGGAATAGGCCAGCATGCGCTTGATGTTGCGCTGGCCGATGGCGGCGAACGCACCCAGCACCATGGAGGCGATGGCGACGAAGGTGACGATCTGCTGCCAGGCATGGGTCACGTGCGGCAGCGCCTCGATGGCGACGCGGATGAACACTGCCATGGCTGCCACCTTGGGGGCAGTGGCGAAGAAGGCCGTGACCGGGGTCGGGGCGCCCTCATACACATCCGGCGTCCACATGTGGAACGGCACGGCAGAGACCTTGAAGCACAGGCCGGCAAACAGGAACACGATGCCGAACACCAGCCCGAGGCTGGGCGCCGTGGCCACCTTGGCGATTTCGAAGAAATTCACCGAGCCGGTGAAGCCATAGATCAGCGAGGCGCCATAGAGCAGCATGCCGGAGGAGAGCGCGCCCAGCACGAAATACTTCAGGCCCGCCTCGGTGGAGCGCACCGAATCCCGGTTGATGGCCGCCACCACATAGAGCGCCAGGCTCATCAGTTCGAGGCCGAGGTAGAGCGCGATCAGATCGCCGGCGGAAATCAGGATGCAGATGCCCAGCGAGGCCAGCACCACCAGCACCGCATATTCGAACCGCGCCTGCTGCGCCCGGTTCAGCCAGTCCACGGACATGATCAGCGAGACCGCGGCACCCAGCAGCGCCACCGACTTCATGAAGCGCGAGAACGGATCGATCAGCATCGAGCCGTGGAAGCCGGAAATCGTCACCCCCGGCTGCAGCAGCACGAGAACGCCCGCGGCCACCAGAGCGGCGATGGCAAGGCCATTCACCAGATTGGCGGACTTCTCGCCTTGGAACGCGCCGATCAGGATCAGCACGATGGCGGAAAGCGCGAGCAGCAGTTCCGGAAGGACCGCGCCGAGCGGCGGCAGGACGGAGGGCATCGGACGACCTCGGATCAGTGGCTGAGCAGCAGCGCAGCGGTCTTCGCGGCGCTAGCGGCTGTCTCGGTACGGGCGACGACGAAGTTCACCGCGTGGGACGTCATGTCCAGCACCGGCGCCGGCCAGAAGCCGAACAGGATGGTGAGCACCACGAGCGGAACCATGATGCCGATCTCCCGCGGGGACAGATCGAGCATCTTGGACAGGTTTTCCTTCTCCAGCGGGCCGAAGATCACCCGCCAGTAGAGCCACAAAGCATAGGCCGCCGAGAGGATCACGCCGGTGGCGGCGAAGAAGGCCACCCAGGTGTTGCGCTCGAACGCCGCCAGCATGGTGAGGAACTCGCCCACGAAGCCGGAGGTGCCGGGCAGGCCCACATTGGCCATGGTGAAGATCATCAGCGCCGTGGCGTAGAGCGGCATGCGCTTCACGAGGCCGCCGTAAGCGGAGATCTCGCGGGTGTGCATGCGGTCGTAGATCACGCCGACGCAGAGGAACAGCGCGCCGGAGACGAAGCCGTGGGAGACCATCAGGAACATGGCGCCCTGGAGGCCAGCCTCGTTGAAGCTGAAGATGCCCATGGTCACGAAGCCCATGTGGGCGATGGACGAATAGGCGATCAGCTTCTTGATGTCCTGCTGCACCAGCGCCACCAGTGAGGTGTAGATGATGGCCACCACGGACATGGTGAGCACCATGGGCGCGAACAGATGCGAGGCGTCGGGGAACATGGGCAGCGAGTAGCGCAGGAAGCCGTAGCCGCCCATCTTCAACAGGATGCCCGCCAGGATCACCGAGCCGGCGGTGGGCGCTTCCACGTGGGCGTCCGGCAACCAGGTGTGCACCGGCCACATGGGCATCTTCACCGCGAACGAAGCGAAGAAGGCGAGCCACAGCCAGGTCTGCATGCCGGCCGGGAAGCCGTGCGACATCAGCGTGGGCACATCGGTGGTGCCGGCCTGCCAGTACATGGCCATGATGGCCAGCATCATCAGCACCGAACCCAGCAGGGTGTAGAGGAAGAATTTGAACGAGGCATAGATGCGCCGCGCCCCACCCCACACGCCGATGATCAGGAACATCGGGATCAGGGCCGCTTCGAAGAAGAAGTAGAACAGCACCAGATCGAGCGCGCAGAAGGTGCCGACCATCAGGGTCTCAAGCACCAGGAAGCAGATCATGTACTCCTTCACCCGCTTCTTCACGCTCTCCCAGCTGGCCAGGATGCAGAAGGGCATGAGGAAGGTGGTCAGGATCACGAACGGCAGCGAGATGCCGTCGACGCCCATGTGGTAGGCGGCAATCTCGCCCAGCCAGGGCTTCTTTTCCACGAACTGGAAGCCCGGCGCCGCGGCATCAAAGCCCGGCAGCAGCAGCAGCGACACCACGAAGGTGACGAGCGTGGTCCACAACGCCACCCAGCGGGCATTGCGCGCCGCCACTTCATCCTCGCCGCGCACGACGAAGATGAAGAGCGCCCCCACCAGGGGCAGGAAGGTGACGACGGAGAGGATCGGCCAGTCGGACATCGTCACACTCCGGCGAACATGAACCAAGTGATGAAGGCGGCAACGCCCACCAGCATCACGAAGGCATAATGATAGAGGTAGCCGGTCTGCAGACGGACGACCTGTCCCGTCACGTCCAGCACGCGGGCGGAGACGCCGTCGGGGCCGAAGCCGTCGATGAGCATGCCGTCACCCTTCTTCCACAGCGTGCGGCCCACCCACAGAGCGGGGCGCACGAACAGGAAGTTGTAGATTTCGTCGAAGTACCACTTGTTGAGCAGGAACTGGTACAGCGCATCCTGGCTCTGGGCGAGGCGCACCGGCACGGTGCGGTCCACCACGTAGAACCAGTAGGCCACCAGGAACCCCAGCGCCATCATGCCGGTGGCCGCATAGGCCGCCCAGCCGGGGATCTCATGCATGGCGTGGAGAATGTGGTTCTCCTTGCCCATGAAGATGGAGTGGCGGAAGAACTCCTCAACCCCGTGGCCGACGAAGATGCCGTAGAAGGCCATGCCCGCGAACACCGCGCCGAAGCTGAGCACCGCCAGGGGAATGGTCATCACCAGCGGCGATTCATGCGCCGCCTCATAGTGGTGGTGGTCATGGGCATGGCCATGGAAGGTCAGGAACACCAGACGCCAGCTGTAGAAGGAGGTCAGGCCCGCCGCCAGCACGGTCATCCAATAGGCATAGACCGAGAAGTGCGAGTGGCTGGCATAGGCCGCCTCGATGATCGCATCCTTGGAATAATAGCCCGCCAGGAAGGGGAAGCCGGTGATGGCCAGGGTGCCGATCATCATGGCGCCATAGGTGAAGGGGATCTTCTTATAGAGCCCGCCCATGTGCCGCATGTCCTGCTCGTGGTGCATCGCATGGATGACCGAGCCGGCGCCGAGGAACAGCAGCGCCTTGAAGAAGGCGTGCGTCAGCAGATGGAACATGCCGATGGAATAGGCGCCCGAGCCCATGGCCACGAACATGTAGCCCAGTTGCGAGCAGGTGGAATAAGCGATCACCTTCTTGATGTCGTTCTGCACCAAGGCGATGGTCGCCGCGAACATGGCGGTGGTGGCACCGACGATGGTCACCACGTCGAGAGCGGTGGGCGACAGTTCGAACAGCGGCGACATACGCGCCACCATGAACACGCCGGCGGTCACCATGGTGGCCGCATGGATCAGGGCCGACACCGGGGTCGGGCCTTCCATGGCGTCCGGCAGCCAGGTGTGCAGCAGGAACTGCGCCGACTTGCCCATGGCGCCGATGAACAGCAGCAGCGCGATCACCGTCGGCGCATCCCAATGGTGGCCAAGGAAGTTGATGGTCTTGCCGGCCAGGCTCGGGGCCTGGGCGAACACTGTGTCGAAATTCACCGCGCCGGTCATCACGAACACGGCGAAGATGCCCAGCATGAAGCCGAAGTCGCCGACGCGGTTGACCACGAATGCCTTCATGGCGGCGGCGTTGGCCGATGGCTTCTCATACCAGAAGCCGATCAGCAGATAGGAGGCCAGACCCACGCCTTCCCAGCCGAAGAACAGCTGCACCAGATTGTCGGCGGTCACCAGCATCAGCATGGCGAAGGTGAACAGCGACAGATAGGCGAAGAAGCGCTGGCGGCTCGGATCCTCGTGCATGTAGCCGATGGAATAGAGATGCACGAGCGACGACACGGTCGTCACCACGATCAGCATGATGACCGTCATGGTGTCGATGCGCAGCGCCCAGTCGATCTTCAGATCGCCCACATAGATCCACTGCATGAGCTGGACGCGGGTATCGGCGCCGCCGAAGCCCACGCGCACGAATGCGATCCAGGACAGCAGGCAGGCGATGAACAGCAGCGCGGTCGTCACGAGCTCGGACGGACGCGGCCCCAGGATGCGCCCGAACAGGCCGGCGATCAGAAAGCCGATGAGCGGGAGGAAGACGATGGCCTGATACATGCCCTCAGCCCTTCATGGCGTTGATGTCCTCGACGGCGATCGATCCGCGATTGCGGAAGAACACCACGAGGATGGCGAGGCCGATGGCCGCCTCGGCGGCCGCGACGGTCAGCACCAGGAGCGCGAACACCTGACCCACCAGATTGCCCTGGAAGGCGGAGAAGGCGACGAGGTTGATGTTCACGGCGAGCAGGATCAGCTCCACCGACATCAAGATGACGATGACGTTCTTCCGATTGAGGAAGATGCCCAGCGTTCCCAGCGTGAACAGGATCGCGGCCAGCGTCAGATAATGGGAAAGTCCGATTTCCATCTTCCCCGCTCCTCAGATGCCCTGGCCCGGACGCACCTTGACCACCTCGACGGCGGACTTGGCGGTGCGGGCGACCTGGGCGGAGATATTTTGGCGCTTCACGTTGGGCTTGTGGCGCAGCGTCAGGACGATGGCCCCGATCATCGCCACCAGCAGCACGAAGCCGGCGATCTGGAAGTAGTAGATATAGTCGGTGTAGAGCACCTGCCCGAGCGCGTAGGTGTTGCCGCGCGGATAGGTCATCACCGCATTCTGCGCCAGCGTGCTGATGCCCGGCCCCATGGCCCAGCTGCCCACCACCAGCACCAGTTCGGCCAGGAAGATCAGCCCGATCAGCAGGCCCACCGGCAGATATTGCAGGAAGCCCTGGCGCAGCTCGACGAAGTCCACGTCCAGCATCATCACCACGAACAGGAACAGCACCGCCACCGCGCCCACATAGACCACCACCAGGATGAGGGCCAGGAACTCGGCCCCGATCAGGATGAACAGCCCCGCCGCGTTCACGAACGCGAGGATGAGGAACAGAACCGAGTGCACGGGGTTACGCGACGAGATCACCATGAAGGCGGACGCCACCAGGATGAACGCGAAGAGATAGAAAAACGCTGCCGCGAAACTCATGCGCCGAGCTCCCCTCTCCGCGACGCGGTGGCGCCGATCATTTCCGGCCGCGCGTCGCTGCCGGCCCGTCGATAGCCCGTACCCATCGCCCAAGTCCACTGTCCGTGGGGCCCGCAGAACGCCGGCCCCGTGATAATTGCCCCGCTCCCGCCGAAAGCGGGAGCTTCCCCTTGGCGCACCGAGCGGCGCGCCCGTCCCTCATGTTCGCCGGCTGCGGCAGCCGGCGGTCTCAGCCGCTCAGCGGTACGGCGCGTCCAACGCGATGGAACGCGCGATCTCGCGCTCCCAGCGGTCGCCGTTCGCCAGCAGCTTGTCCTTGTCGTAATACAGCTCTTCCCGGGTCTCGGTGGCGAACTCGAAGTTCGGTCCCTCGACGATGGCATCCACCGGGCAGGCTTCCTGGCAGAAGCCGCAATAGATGCACTTCACCATGTCGATGTCATAACGGGTGGTGCGGCGGGTGCCGTCGTTGCGGCGCGGGCCGGCCTCGATGGTGATGGCCTGCGCCGGGCAGATGGCTTCGCACAGTTTGCACGCGATGCAGCGCTCTTCGCCGTTGGGATAGCGGCGCAGCGCATGCTCGCCGCGGAACCGCGGCGAGATCGGGTTCTTCTCGAACGGATAGTTGATGGTGGCCTTGGGCGCGAAGAAATAGCGCATGGCCAGGAAGAAGCCCGACACCAGCTCGGTCAGGAAAATGGCGCGTGCGGCCTGGTCAAGTTTCATGGCCTCTCTCCCGCCGCCCGAAGGCGATCAGACAGATGGGGGGCGAAGGATCGGGTTGGGGCGATCATCGCGGCGCCAGCCCGGTGAAGTGCAGCACGGAGGCGACAACCACCACGGCCACCAGCGAGATCGGCAGGAACACCTTCCAGCCAAGGCGCATGAGCTGATCGTAGCGATAGCGCGGCACCATGGCCTTGGCCATGGCGAACATGAAGAACATGAAGCAGAGCTTCAGCATGAACCACACGATGCCCGGCACCCAGGTGAAGGGCGCGAACGGGATCGGCGACAGCCAGCCCCCCAGGAACAGGATGGTGCTCAGGGCGCACATGGTCACGATGGCCACATACTCGCCCAGCATGAACAGCAGGTAGGGCGTGGAGCCATATTCGGTCATGAAGCCCGCCACCAGCTCCGACTCCGCTTCCACCAGATCGAAGGGGGGGCGGTTGGTCTCGGCCAGCGCGGAGATGAAGAAGATGACGAACATGGGCAGCAGCGGCAGCCAGTACCAGCCGAGCATGCCCAGCTTAGTATCCTGCGCCAGCACCACCTTGCTGAGGTCCAGCGAGCCGGCGCACATCAGCACGGTCACCATCACGAAGCCGATGGAGACTTCGTAGGACACCATCTGCGCCGCCGAGCGCAGTGCCGCCAGGAAGGGATACTTCGAGTTCGAGGCCCAGCCGCCCATGATCACGCCATAGACGCCCAGGGACGAGATGGCGAAAATGTAGAGCGTGCCGAGATTGAGGTTGGCGATCACCCAGCCGTCGGCGATGGGCACCACCGCCCAGGCGGCGAGCGCCAGCACGCAGGTCACCAGCGGCGCCAGCAGGAACACCACCTTGTTGGAGCCGGAGGGGATCACCGGCTCCTTGACCACGAACTTCAGCAGGTCGGCGAACGACTGGAACAGGCCGAACGGTCCCACCACATTGGGGCCGCGACGCATTTGCACCGCCGCCCAGATCTTGCGATCCGCCAGCAGCAGGAAGGCGATGACGACGAGGAGCGCGACCAGCAGGGCAAGACTTTGGCCCAGAATGATCAGCACATGGATCAGGGTGTCCTGCCAACTCATGGGTTCTTCTCGCCCCTCGCGCTCCAGCCGGCCGAGGCAAAGGCCCGGCAACGGCTGTCAGATTGATCCCGGCCCTGGAAACACATGCGCCCTACTCCGCGGCGACAGCGGCGCTGCCCAGCCGCAAGGCCGAGCATTCCGCCAGCACGGCGGAGGCCCGTGCGATGGGGTTGGTCAGGTAAAAGTCACGGATCGCCGGAGCGAACGGCGCCTTGTCCGGCGTCCCGCCCACGCCCGCCAAGGCGGCCACGGCAGCCGCATCGGCGGGTTCCACCTCGTCGAGGCGGCCGAGATGGGGATGCGCCGACACCAGCGCCGCGCGCAAAGCGAACAGCGTATCGAACGGCAGCTTGTGGCCGAGCACTTCGGACAAGGCCCGCAGCACCGCCCAATCCTCACGCGCCTCGCCCGGCGGGAAGGCCGCGCGGTTGGCCAGCTGCGGCCGGCCTTCCGTATTCACATAGATGCCGGACTTCTCGGAATAGGCCGCGCCCGGCAGAATCACGTCGGCGCGATGGGCGCCGCGATCCCCATGGGTGCCCAGATAGACCACGAAGGCCCCCGGCGCCACGTCCACTTCATCGGCACCCAGCAGGAACACCACGTCCTGCGCCCCGGCGGCAACGATGCCGGCCGTATCGAGACCGCCTTCGCCGGGCACGAAGCCCACGTCCAGCGCACCCACGCGGCTGGCCGCCGTGTGCAGCACCGCAAAGCCGTTCCAGTCGTCCTTGATGGCGCCGCAGGCCACGGCCACGCGCGCCGCCAGGGAGAGCACCGCCGCGCCGTCGGCGCGGGCGAGCGCGCCCTGCCCCACGATCACCAGCGGACGCTCGGCAGCTTTCAGCACATCGGCGAAGGTGCCGCTGCCGGTCAAATCGGCAAGGGTCTCCGGGCCTGCGCCCAGATATTCATAGGGATAGGTCAGGTCCACATGGGGACCGACCAGCGCCACCTTCAGGCCACCGGCGCGCCAGCGCTTGCGGATGCGGGCATTGAGGATGGAGGCCTCATGCCGGGGATCGGTGCCCACCAGCAGGATCGCGTCCGCATCCTCGATGGCGGCGATGCCGGCATTGAAGATGTACGCGGCGCGCCCCAGCGCGGGATCGAGCGCCGCGCCGTCCTGACGCGCGTCCATGTTGACCGCGCCGAGCTTGCCCAGCAGCTGCTTCAGCGCGAACACCTCTTCCACGCTGGCCAGATCACCGGCCAGGGCGCCGATGCGCGCGGGCGTGGTGGCCTTCACCTTGGCGGCGATGGTGTCGAAGGCTTCCTGCCAGGTGGCGGGGGCAAGGCGACCGTTCTTGCGCACATAGGGGCGGTCAAGACGCTGGGTCTTCAGGCCATCCCACACATAGCGGGTCTTGTCGGTGATCCATTCCTCGTTCACCGCTTCATTGACGCGCGGCAGAATGCGCATCACTTCGCGGCCACGGGTGTCGATGCGGATGTTGGAGCCCACGGCGTCCATGACGTCGATGGATTCGGTCTTGGTCAGCTCCCACGGCCGGGCATGGAAGGCGTAGGGCTTGTGGGTCAGCGCGCCCACCGGGCACAGGTCCGCCACATTGCCCTGCAGCTCCGAGCGCATGGCGTGCTCGAGATAGGTGGTGATCTCCATGTCCTCGCCGCGCCCGATGGCGCCGAGGTCCGGCACGCCGGCCACTTCCGTGGAGAAGCGCACGCACCGGGTGCAATGGATGCAGCGGTTCATGGAGGTCCGCACCAGCGGGCCAATGTACTTGTCTTCCACCGCGCGCTTGTTCTCGGCGAAGCGGGAGCTATCCACGCCGTAGGCCATGGCCTGGTCCTGCAGATCGCACTCGCCGCCCTGATCGCAGATCGGGCAATCCAGCGGGTGGTTGATGAGCAGGAACTCCATCACCCCTTCGCGGGCCTTCTTCACCATGGGGCTCTTGGTGAGCACCACCGGCGGCTCGCCATTGGGGCCGGGACGCAGATCCTTCACCGCCATGGCGCACGAGGCCGTGGGCTTGGGCGGACCGCCCTTCACTTCCACCAGGCACATGCGGCAATTGCCGGCGATGGACAGGCGCTCATGGAAGCAGAAGCGCGGGATCTCGACGCCCGCGACTTCGCACGCCTGGAGCAGCGTGTATTCGGCGGGGACATCGACCTCGGTGCCGTCGACGATGATCTTGCTCATGATTCTTTCGCCTCGCGGCCGACCTGCCGCTCGTTCCACGCGGCCTGGAGCTCGGATACTTCGACGCCGTCGATGGTCATGCCCTCAAGACGGCTACCGATAATGGATGCGCCCGCCAGATTGGCGTTGGTGATGCGCAGACCCGCCAGGTTCACATTCTGAACCGTCCAGCCGGACATGTTCAGATCGTCAAAGCCGCAGCCACTCAGATTGACGTTGTGATACTTGCCGCCAGACAGGTTCACATTTTCAAAGGTACAGCCGGACAGGTTCACGTCGTCGAACATGGAGCCCGACAAATCGCTGACTGTGGCCGACAGCCGATGCTTTTCCTGATGGATCTTCATCATCCCCTCACTCGGCCGCCACGGGGACGGGGTCGGAATGCGGGTTGGCGGAATACTGGTCGATCCGCTCTTCGATCACATGACGGAAGTTGCGGATCAGGCCCTGCACCGGCCACGCGGCGGCATCGCCGAGCGCGCAGATGGTGTGGCCTTCGATCTGGGTGGTGACTTCCAGCAGCTGGTCGATCTCGCGCTTCTGGGCGCGGCCTTCGGCCATGCGGTTGAGCACCCGCCACATCCAGCCGGTGCCTTCGCGGCACGGGGTGCACTGGCCGCAGCTCTCATGCTTGAAGAAGTAGGAGATGCGGGCGATGGCGCGGATGATGTCGGTGGATTTGTCCATCACCAGCACGCCGGCGGTGCCGAACGAGGATTTCGCCGCGCGCAGGCCGTCGAAGTCCAGGATCAGGTCTTCGCAGGCCGCCGCCGGCACCACCGGGCAAGAGGCGCCGCCGGGGATAATCGCCAGCAGATTGTCCCAGCCGCCGCGGATGCCGCCGCCATGCTTTTCCACCAGCTCGCGGAAGGTGATGCCCATGGCATCTTCCACCACGCACGGCGTGGCCACATGGCCGAGAATGCCGAACAGCTTGGTGCCCACATTGTTGGGCCGGCCGATGGCGGAGAACCACGCGGCCCCGCGGCGCAGGATTTCCGGCGCCACGGCGATGGATTCCACGTTGTTCACCGTGGTCGGGCAGCCATAGAGGCCCATGTTGGCCGGGAACGGCGGCTTCAGCCGCGGCATGCCCTTCTTGCCTTCCAGGCTCTCCAGCAGCGCCGTCTCTTCGCCGCAGATATAGGCGCCGGCACCGTGGTGCACATAGAGGTCGAACGGGTAGCCGTGGATGTTGTCCTTGCCGATGAGGCGCGCCTCATAGGCCTGGTCGATGGCCGCTTCCAGTTGCTCGCGCTCGCGGACATATTCGCCGCGCACATAGATATAGGCCGCGTGCGCCCCCATGGCGAATGAGGCGATCAGGCAGCCTTCGATCAGGGTGTGCGGATCATTGCGCATGATCTCGCGGTCCTTGCAGGTGCCCGGCTCGGACTCGTCGGCATTGACCACGAGATAGTGCGGGCGCCCATCGGACTGCTTGGGCATGAAGGACCACTTCATGCCGGTGGAGAAGCCGGCGCCGCCGCGACCACGCAGGCCGGACGCCTTCATCTCATTGATGATCCAGTCGCGGCCCTTTTCCAGGATGCCCTTGGTGCCATCCCAGTTGCCGCGCTTGAGCGCGCCCTGGAGGCCCCAGTCGTGGCGACCGTAGATATTGGTGAAGATGCGGTCCTTGTCCTGGAGCATGGCTCAAGCCTCCGGATCGCGCACGCCGGTGCCGGTCTTCGGCGCCTCGCGCTTGGAACCCGTGACAGACGGGCTGCTCTGCTGGGCGGCCGTCGCGACCGCCTCGCGCTTGTCGCGGGTGTCCTGGCCGTCGGCGGCCTTTTCCTGCGCCGCCGACTTGGCGCCCAGGGGATCGCCCGGGGTTTCCGTGGCGGTCGAGGGCCGACCGGCCGACAGAAGGTCCGGGGTCTCGGTGCCGCCGCCCGCAGCCGCAACCGCCGGCTGGCGGTTATAGAGCGCCGGATCGGTCAAGGTGATCTCGGGTCCGATGGGCGCCGAGCTCTGGCGGCCGATCTGGGAGCCGGTCTTCACCGGGCGACCGGCCTGGAGATCATCCAGCAGCTTCTCCAGGCTCTCAGGGGTGAGATCCTCGAAATAGTCGTAGTTCACTTGAACCATGGGGGCATTGGCGCAGGCGCCGAGGCACTCCACTTCGAGCCACGACAAGGCGCCGTCGTCGGTCACATGCCGCTCGGGGCCGATCTTGCGATGGCACACTTCCTTCAGCTCATTGGCACCGCGCAGCGCGCACGGCGTGGTGCCGCAGAGCTGCACGAAATGGCGCCCCACCGGCTGAAGGTTGAACATGGTGTAGAAGGTGGCGATCTCCAGCACCCGGATGAAGGCCATGTCCAGCTTTTCGGCGACGGCGCGGATGGCCGGCTCGGGGGTCCAGCCCCCGGCCTGCTCCTGCGCCTTCCACAACAGCGGGATGACGGCACTGGCCTGACGGCCTTCGGGATACTTGGCGATCTGACGGTCAGCCCAGGCTTCGTTCTCCGGTGTGAAGGCGAAGCTGGCGGGCTGCTCGGCGGCAAGACGGCGGACGGACATCAGCGAGTTCCCGGCCCGGCTACGTGGCAATTGTTGTAGGTGCCGCCGGCCTGCGCCAAAGCGCAGTAGACGGTGGCGCCGTCCTTGTAGAGCATCAGCACCTGGGCATCGGCATGGGCCAGTTGCCCGTTGGTGCCCGGAACGCCCGACACCGGAACCAGCGCGGCCTTGATCGGCTGCCAGCCGTCGCTGAGCAGCCCGTAGACCGTCAGCTTCTCGGCCACCACCGCAAGCGGCGGGGCGGTGGGGGTGGCAGGCGCCACGATCTCGATGCTCGGCACCTTTGTGGGATAATCGGCGGCCACGGCGGAGCCGGCGGCCATCACCAGAGCGAAAGCGGTCAGTGCGAAAGTCTTCACCGGTCAACCTCCCCGAACACGATGTCGAGGGAGCCCAGCACCGCCGAAACGTCGGCGAGCATGTACCCGCGACACAGGAAGTCCATGGCTTGGAGATGCGCGAAGCCGGGAGCGCGGATCTTGCAGCGGTAGGGCTTGTTGGAGCCGTCCGCCACCAGATACACGCCGAATTCCCCCTTCGGCGCTTCCACGGCCGCATAGACTTCACCTTCCGGCACGTGGAAGCCTTCGGTGTATAGCTTGAAGTGGTGAATAAGCGCTTCCATGGAGCGCTTCATCTCGCCCCGCTTGGGCGGGGTGACCTTGTGGTCCGTGGAGGCGACCGGGCCGGTCTCCTTCAGCAGGCGCGCCACGCACTGCTTCATGATCTTGATCGACTGGCGCATCTCTTCCATGCGGACCACGTAGCGATCATAGCAATCGCCGTGCTTGCCCACCGGAATGTCGAAATCCAGCTCCGAATAGCACTCATAAGGCTGCGAGCGCCGCAGATCCCAGGCCGCGCCCGAGCCGCGCACCATGACGCCGGAGAAGCCCCAGGCCAAAGCGTCTTCGAGCGTCACCACGCCGATATCGACGGTGCGCTGCTTGAAGATGCGGTTCTCGGTGACCAGGCCGTCCAGATCGTCCAGCAGCTTCAGGCACGGATCGCAGAAAGTGCCGATGTCTTCCACCAGCTGGGTGGGCAGGTCCTGATGCACGCCGCCGGGCCGGAAATAGGCCGCGTGCATGCGGCTGCCGGAGGCCCGCTCATAGAACATCATCAGCTTTTCGCGCTGCTCGAAGCCCCACAACGGCGGGGTGAGCGCGCCCACGTCCATGGCGAACGTGGTGACATTGAGCAGATGCGACAGCAGGCGGCCGATCTCGGAATAGAGCACGCGGATCAACTGGCCGCGCTTGGGCACTTCCAGGCCGATCAGCTTTTCCACCGCCAGGCAGAAGGCGTGCTCCTGGTTCATCGGCGCGCAATAGTCGAGCCGGTCGAAATAGGGCACCGCCTGGAGATAGGTCTTGGCCTCGATCAGCTTCTCGGTGCCGCGATGCAGCAGGCCGATATGGGGATCGACGCGCTCCACCACTTCGCCGTTCAGCTCCAGCACCAGGCGCAGCACGCCGTGGGCCGCGGGATGCTGCGGGCCGAAATTGATCTGGAAGTTGCGGACCGGGTTTTCGGTCTTGGGAGGATCGAGCGTATAGGCCATGACGCGATCCTTCAGCTCGCCTTCGGCGCGTCTTTCGGCGCGCCGGGCTGGGAGGAGGCTTTCTCATCACCGGGCAGGACGTATTCCACGCCTTCCCAGGGCGAGAGGAAATCGAAATTGCGGAATTCCTGCGCCAGGCGCACGGGCTCGTAGATCACCCGCTTCACTTCGTCGTCGTAGCGCACTTCCACGAAGCCGGTCAGCGGGAAGTCCTTGCGCAACGGATGGCCGTCGAAGCCGTAGTCGGTCAGCAGCCGGCGCAGCTCGGGATGGCCGGTGAACAGGATGCCGTACATGTCGTAGGCTTCGCGCTCGAACCAGTTGGCGCCGGGATAGACGCCGGTGATGGACGGGACCGGGGTGGTCTCGTCGGTGGCCAGCTTCACCCGCACCCGGATGTTCTGCTTCAGCGACAGCAGGTGATAGACCACGTCGAAGCGCAGCGGGCGGGCGGGATAGTCCACACCGCACACGTCCACCATGCACGCGAACAGGCATGCGGGATCGTCGCGCAGGAACGTCGTCAGCTTCACGATATGGGCCGGCGTGGTCTCCAGGGTCAGATCGCCGAACGCGATCGTCCACCCCGTGACTGCCGCGGGCATTGCGCCCGCCACATGCGCCGCCAGATCCTTCAAGGTCTCGTCCATCAGCCTGTTCCCGTCGCCTGCGAGAGGCGCCTTCAGCGTTCGATGGTGCCGGTGCGGCGGATTTTGCGCTGCAGCAGAAGCACGCCATAGAGCAGCGCTTCGGCACTGGGCGGGCAACCCGGCACATAGATGTCCACCGGCACCACGCGGTCGCAACCGCGCACCACCGCGTAGGAATAATGGTAGTAGCCGCCGCCATTGGCACAGGAGCCCATGGAGATGACGTAGCGCGGCTCCGGCATCTGGTCGTAGACCTTGCGCAAAGCCGGGGCCATTTTGTTGGTGAGCGTGCCGGCCACGATCATCACGTCCGACTGCCGCGGTGAGGCGCGCGGCGCAAAGCCGAAGCGCTCCACGTCATAGCGCGGCATGGAGGCCTGCATCATCTCGACCGCGCAGCAGGCGAGGCCGAAGGTCATCCACATCAGCGAGCCGGTGCGGGCCCAGGTGACGAGGTCGTCCGCGGTGGTCAGCAGGAAGCCCTTGTCCGCCAGTTCCGCATTGATCTCTTTGTAGAAGGGATCATCGGAGAGAATCGGACGGCCGGTGTTCGGATCCAGCACGCCGGTGGCGGCGCTCGCGACCAGCGGCTTGGATGCGGCGGGGGTCAATCCCATTCGAGTGCTCCCTTGCGCCATTCATAGATGAACCCGACGGTCAGCACGCCGAGGAAGAGCATCATCGACCAGAAGCCCAGATCGCCCAGGCCCCCGAACGTCACCGCCCAGGGGAACAGGAAGGCCACTTCGAGGTCGAAGATGATGAAGAGAATCGCCACCAGATAGAAGCGGACGTCGAAGGTCATGCGGGCATCGTCGAAGGCGTTGAAGCCGCATTCGTAGGCCGACAGTTTCTCCGGGTCCGGGTTGGAATAGGCGACGATGAACGGCGCGACCAGAAGGGCGAGCCCGATCACGAGGGACACGCCGATGAAGATGACGACCGGCAGATAATCCAGGAGCAAGGCGTTCATGATCCGCACCTCGGGGCGCGTGGGGCGATGCGCTTGAAGCGTAACCGCGCCGGCCTCGGTTGGAGGAGTTCGAAACGAGCGAGGCTTATCGCAGCGCCAGATAGGTGGCAAGTGCGAGGTGGTTCCCCCGCACGGCAAAAAGATCCATGTGCCGCGTGCACTGCGGCATCTGTAGGATCTGCGCCGTCTGCGGGCAATGGCGCAGAAGGCGCGGCGCCAGCCCCAGGCCAGCCAGGCGGGGCCACGCCACGCCCCCATGGCCTGTGGATGATCGCCCGGGCACCCCGGGGGGATGGCGTCCGTGCGACAGTTTGCCCGGCTCAGGATCAGGCGTGGATGGCTTCCTTAACGGCGGCCACCAGTTGCTTCAGCGAGAAGGGTTTTGCCAGGAAGGAGAAGCTCTCGGTCGCCGGCAGATTGCGCGCGAAGGCCTCTTCCGCATAGCCCGAAATGAAGATCACCTTCAGCCCCGGATCCCGGGCCCGCAACTGGCGCAGCAAGGTGGGGCCGTCCATTTCCGGCATCACCACGTCGGACACCACCAGGTCAAACCGGTGCGCGGCCGCGTCCATCAGCTCCAGGGCTTCCACCCCGCCGGCGGCAGCGACCACATTGTAGCCGCGGGCGGTGAGGGCGCGGGTGGCGAAGGCCCGCACCGCGTCCTCGTCTTCCACCAGCAGGATCGAGCCCTGGCCGGTGAGGTCGGCGGGGCGAGTGTCCACCTCCACCGGGCGCGGCTCGGCCTCCTCCGCTTCCACAGCGGCATGGCGCGGCAGGAACACGCGGAAGGTGCTCCCCTGCCCGGCCACGCTGGCGGCGAGGATGGTGCCGCCGGTCTGCTGGACGATGCCATAGACGGTGGACAGGCCGAGCCCGGTGCCCTTGCCCACGTCCTTGGTGGAGAAGAACGGCTCGAAGATCTTGTCCATGATGTCAGGCGGAATGCCGGTGCCGGTGTCGGCGACCTCGATCAGCACATAGTCGCCGGGCACCAGAGCGGCGTCCGCATAGGCGGCGCAGTCGGCGGCGAAAATGTTGCTGGTGCGCAGGGTCAGCACGCCGCCGCTGGCCATGGCGTCGCGGGCATTCACCGCCAGGTTGACGATCACCTGCTCGAACTGGTTGACGTCCACCTTCACCGGCCACAGGTCGCGGCCGTGCGACACCTCCAGGGTGATGGTCTCGCCGATGAGGCGGCGCAGCAGCATGGACAGGTCCGAGATCACGTCGGTGAGTTGGATGATCTGCGGCCGTAAGGTCTGGCGACGGGAGAAGGCCAGCAGCTGCCGCACCAGGCCCGCGGCCCGGTTGGCATTCTGCTTGATCTGCATGATGTCGGGGAAGGACGGATCGCTGGGCCGGTGATTGGCCAGCAGCAGGTCGCAATAGCCGATGATGGCGGTCAGCACATTGTTGAAATCATGCGCCACCCCGCCCGCCAGCTGGCCGATGGCCTGCATTTTCTGCGATTGGGCGAACTGGGCCTCCAGCGCCCGCTGCGCCGTGGTGTCCACCGCATAGATGGCCACGCCGGCGCCGGCACCGCCCAGGGCTGCGGCATAGAGGCGGGCGGAATGGCTGCCGTCGGCGGCGATGGCCACGTCCACCGGCGCCGCGGTGCCCCCCTCCGCCAACGCCTCCTGGAGCAGTTGCTCCACCCCGGCGCGGTCGCGGTCGGACACCAGCCGTTGCAGGCCGGTGCCGGAAAGCGCCGCACCACCGGCAAACAGCCGGGCGAAGCTGCCATTGGCCTCGGCGATGCGGCCACGGCCGTCAATGGTGGCCATGGCCAGAGGGGAGCGGGAGAAGAAGGCCGCATCCTCACCGGGCCGCAGCGGCGCGGCGAGGCCGGACGTCGCAGCGGCGAACGACGACGAACCGAAAGCGGAAGCGCTGGCGGCAGACGCGCTCGACGCCCCGCCGAGCCCCGACCCGCGCGGGCGGGGAATCAGCGCCAGGGCGCATTCGCCCATCACCGGACCGCCGACGAAGGCCCGCACCGCCACTCCCGAGCCGTCCTTGCGGACGACCTCGATGTCCAGGCCTTCGGGATCGGACGCACCGCGCCTCACCGCCGCCATCATGGCCGGACCGGATGCGGGGGCGATCAATTCCTCAAACGCCAGCCGGCCTTCGCCAATCTCCGCCAGATCATAGCCCAGCCAGCGCGCCAGGGTGCCGTTGGCGAACCGCGCGCCATCTGGGGAGAGCAGGCAGAGGCCCACCGGGGCCGTCTCCCATAGCGACAGGAGCGTACCGGGATCCTCAACCTCCAGAAGCCCCGCTGCGGCGACCTCGGCCATGGGACCGGACCGGGCCGGCGTCTCCGCGCCCTGCCCCGCGCCCACTTGCGTCGTGCCAAGGGACATCAGCCACAGGATGCGCCGCCGCCCGCCGATGGTGTGCACCGAGACATTGAGCCGGCGACCGTCCGCATGGGCATCGAACGGGAAGGTGCGGGTGGCAGAGCCGCCCTCCGCCACCGCGCGCAACAGGTCTGCCACCGGCTCCTGTCCGCCGGGAATGCGGTTGAGGAACCGCTCGGGGATCGGCGATTGGGTCTCCCGGCTGCGGGTGAGGCGCAGATAGGCCGGGTTCGCGGTCACGATCCGCTCGCCATCCTCGACGACGGCAACCGCATCCGTGGTGGCCGCCACCAGGGTCCGGGACAGCTCTTCACCAAATTTGTCGCGCGTCACCCCGAACCGAACCACGGCGGTGACCAGGGCAAACACGCCAATGCAGGCGAATGCCGCCAGGATCGGCAGAAGCCACGACACCCCATTGCCCTGGAGCAGGATGGCGATGAACGCCCCGGCAAAGCCCGATGCCGCCAGAATGAGGCGTTGAAAGGCGGCAGGAGTGCCCATCGGCCGGCCTATGGGCGGTCCCGCGGTCGGGCCAGCGGCCGGATCGCGATCCGCAGCTCCTGCTCCGCCAATCATCAAATCATCCTTATGGGCGCCTGAGTCACGCCTTGTTTTTAGCGTGGGAAGATACGCCCCGTCGCCACGTTGATTCCCGGAAATTAACGCAAAGTTGCGGCATTGGTTGAAATCCTGGCGAGATCGTCAACAATTTCTTAGCCATTTCGGCTGGGTCACAAATTAGGCGTCCGCTCGCGCGTCCGGTATCGGATCGTGCTATTGCACCGCGTGCAGCGATGAGGAGGGTTGATGTTGCAGGATCTATTCGGCGCGCAGCTCGAGCTTCCGGCTCGAGTGGCGATCGCCCTGGTGGTAATCGCAGCGCTGCTCGGCCTCACCATGTTTCTGGTGCGCCGGCTCGGTGGCGGTGGTGGCCGTGGCGGGATGACCCGCTCGCGGCATCGGCTCGCCGTGCTCGACAGCGTGGCCGTGGACCAGCGCCGTCGCCTGGTTCTGGTGCGGCGCGACGAGGTGGAGCATCTGCTTCTGGTCGGCGGCACCGCCGATGTGGTGGTGGAGTCCGGTATCGGACGTCCCGCGGCCCGCGAGGCCGCTCCGCCGCGCGAAGCTCTGCCCCATCGGGAGCCGCTGCCACCCCGCGAGGCCTTGCCGCCACGGGAGCCCCGCGAGGCGCTGCCCGGACGCGAGGCCGCCGAAGCCCTGCCCAGCCGCATGCGCCAGCCCCTCCCGCAGCGCCGCTTTGCCCCGCCGTCCGCTTTGACCGGGGCCGGTGTCGCTCCCGCCGACGCCACGGCCGAGCCGGTGGCCCCGGCCGTCGCGCCGGAGCCGTCCGCCGAGGTCCGTGGTCCCGAGCCGCGTCAGACCGAGACACGCCCCGCCGAGCCTCGCCCGCTCGAACGCCGCACCTCGGAGTCCCGCTTCGCCGCCCCCAAGGCCAGCGAGCCGGAGCCGGTTGCGCCCAAGGCGTCCGACAGCAAATCCAGCGACGTGAAGCCCGCTGAAGCCCAGCCCGTGGACGCCGCGCCCGCTGAGCCCAAGCTGCCCGAGGCCGCGCCCGTCGAAGTGAAGGCCGAGGCGCCCGCGCCGCATCCCGTCCCGGAGCCCGCTGCGGCCCCGCCGGTCCCTGAGGCGACGCCAGCCATGCCCTCCGTCGGGATGGCCGTGGAGGGTGCCCCTGAGGCCGGTGCCGAGCCGCCCCGGCGCTCGTTCCTGTCCCGTCGTCCCGCGCCGCGGGCGGAGCAGGACGGTTTCGGCATTCGCGCGTTGCGTGATCGTACCCAATCCGCCGACCCCGCCCCGCGCGATCAGACCGTGCCCGGCGCCGCCGCGGCCGAGATCAAGCCTGCCGCCCCGCTGGCGCCGCCGCTGAAGCCGCTCGCCCCCAAGGCGCCGCTGCTGGCGGACATCCGCCCGCTGTCGCCCAAGGCCGATGCCCCTGAGACCACCACCGCCGCGCCCCCCCTCGCCCGGCGCGGGTCGCTGTTTGCGGACCGCATCGGCGCGCCGCGCCGCGAAGAGCCCAAGCTGGGGGACATGGCGCAACGCCTGGAAACCTCGCTGGGCCGCTCGCTGACCCCGCCGGCACAGATCATTCCGGCGCTGACGGTGGAAGACCTGCTGGGCGGTCCCATCTCCGCCGCCCCCGAGGTCAAGGCGCCCTCGGACACCCCGCCCCCCGCCGCGCCGGCGATCACCCTCGAGCAGCCGCTGCGCAGTGCACCGGAGCCGGTGGTACCGGCGCCCGAACCGATCGCGGTGACGGACATCCCGCCGGTCGTCGTCACCGCGCCGGAGATGCCCGCAACGGTCGCGCCGGAGCCCGTGGCCGCCGAACCGGTGGCGCATGCCGCCGCGCCGGAGCCGGTAGCGCCCGAGCCGGTGGTGCCGCACCCGGCCCCGGTGGTGAGCGAAGCAACCATCGTGGCGCCCCAGCCCGAGCCGGTCGCAGAGGTGGCCCACGCGGTACCGCATCCGGCCCCGCCGGAGGTGGTGGCCGCCGCCACCGAACCCGCGGTGATCCCGGAGCCGGCGCCGCCGAGCGCAGCGGCCGTCGTCACCATCGAGGAGCTGGAGTTCCGCATGTCGGAACTCGCCGCAGCCGAGGCGGACGCCGCCGAGGCGAGCCATGCGCAGCCGGCGCCCGCAGCCCCGGTGGCTGGCGCCGATGCGCCGGTGCCGCCCGTGCCGGCGGTGGAGCCTGCGCCGGCCGCCGCGCCCGCCGGGAGCGATCCGTTCGACGACCTGGAAGCGGAGATGGCCAATTTGCTCGGCCGCACCAGCGGCCAGAAGGGCTGACCAAAAAAATGCCGGGTCCGCTCTGGCGGCCCGGCATCGCATTCAGTCAGATCCCGCACGCGAGATCCCAGATGTCAGATCACGCGGACGCTCACCGGCGTCCGCCCTGCCATCGCCCCGCGGCTCCTTGCGGGAGCACCGGGGCGTGGCGCCGGCCTCAATCGTCCCGGTAGACCCGCTCACGGCGCTCGTGCCGCTCCTGGGCTTCCACCGACAATGTGGCGATGGGCCGGGCTTCCAGCCGCTTCAACGAGATGGGCTCGCCCGTATCCTCGCAAAAGCCATAGCTCCCGTCTTCGATCCGCTGCAGCGCCGAGTCGATCTTGGCGATCAACTTGCGCTGCCGGTCCCGCGCCCGCAGTTCGATGGACCGGTCGGTCTCCGAGGAGGCCCGATCCGCCAGATCCGGATGGTTCTGATTCTCGTCCTGGAGGTGCTGGAGCGTCTCACGCGCTTCCCGCAGAATGTCTTCCTTCCAATTCAACAGCTTGAGCCGAAAATACTCACGCTGCCGATCGCTCATGAAAGGCTCGTCCTCGCGGGGGCGATAGTCCTGATCGATGCTGATCGACATCCGCAAAGTCCTCGATACCGCTACGACGATCCCCGTCGGGTCGCCGCGCTTATATCCAGCACCTCGCCTTCCGACAACCGCCATCGCGCGGATGGATGATGGAAGACCGCGGCGCCCCGCATACGTCTCCGTGCATGCACAAAGGCGCACCGCCACTGGTTGCAGCAGCAGTGGCGACATCAAGACGCGGCCCCGGGACACGGCAGGCGCGAAGGCGCCTACCCGGTCACCACCAGGACTTGCCGATGTTGAAGGTGTAGCTGAGCGAGACGCCGCCAATGAACTGATTGGCGTTCTGGGTCACCGGCGAATCCGCCGCATCCCCCACCAGCCGGGCGTAGGTGCCGAACACCCCCGCCTCGAAGCCGTTGCCGAAATTCTTGGTGAGCTGCGCCGTGGCGCCATACGAATCGATGCCGCCGCCGGCCTGGTAGACCGGCAGCGAGGCGCCCACCAGGCGCGACGACAGCGACTGCATCGGCGTCACGCCGTAATAGGCCTCCATATAACCCGAACCGGCAAAGCTGAGGCGCGGCCCGACGGCGAGGCGCCAGGACTGGTAGGGAATGATCACGTCCGCCGCCAGATCGCCCATGAGGCCCGAGAACCCGCCCATGCCGTAGCGCAGTTCGCCGCGCAGGCGCAGCCAGTCCATGGGGTACCATTCGGTGAAGGCACCTGCTTCGAACGAGGTGTCCACATTGCCCATGCCGTTGAGGCGGCTGGAATCATCCTCGTCGCGGCCCCAGTCCAGCTTGCCCACGGCGCCGATGCGGAATCGGCCGGTATCGAACAAGGCGATGGAGGGATTGTCGTCCACGCTGCGGAAGGAATTGAGGCTGCTGGCCTTGGACAGGCCGAGGATCAGCTTGGGGCTGAAGGTGTAGTCGCTGCTGCCGGGATATTCCGGCACGGCCCGCGCGGCGCCGCCGATGGTCAGATACCAGTCTTCAATCTTGCCCAGGGGCGCCGAGGCCACCGGCCCGGTGGGATAATCGGCGGCGCGCGCAACCCCCTGTGCCCCGATCAGGACAACGGCCGCGGAGACGGCGGAGCGGAGCAGCGAAAGACGGGACACGGGCATGGAGGGTACCTCAGCATTTCGCCAAACCTAACCGGGCGCAGGCCCGGTTTGGTTGCAGAAATGTCACGTAACGGCAACCATTTGCGCCAAGTTAGAGTTAAGGATTCATGTCACGGCGTGCAGGTGCACGCGGCTACCGTCCGCGGCGGCCTCGGCCTCCGCATGGGCGGCGTGCAGCAGGGCGGACCCGGGCATCCCGCCCGCCACCGCTCCGGGGCCATGGTCGGGCACGAGGTGCGCGACCGGGACGCCGGCGGGGGCATGATGGCCCTGCCCGGCACCGCCGTGCCGCGGGTCGCTGCGCTTGAGCCGGCCGTGCAGCCGGCCGCGATTGACGGGGGCCGCCACCGGCAGGATCGGCGGTGATGCCGCCTCGGCCGCAGCCCGGCGTGCGGCCCGCGCCGCCATCTGTTCGGCGGTGCCCTCGCGCAGGCGCAGCCACCAGAAGCTGGCAGCGGATGCCGCCCGCCCCGCCAGTCCGAAGGCGTAGCGCGGCTGGAAGGCGGACAGGTCGGCGATCTTGTGATTGCGATCCACCAAAGCGGCGGTGATGGCATCCGCTGCCAGCGCCGCATTGGCCAGGGGATTGCCGCCCAGCCCCGCCGCATACCACACGCCGGGCCGGCGTTCGCCGATCAGCGGCAGCCCGCTCGGAGTGCGCGACAGGCTGAAGCCCGCCGCCCGCTCCGCCAGCCCCCGGCCCAGTTCCGGATAGACCGCCCGCGCCCGTCGCCGCAGCGTGACGGCGGCGCCCACCTCCCCGCGCACCCGGCTGGCGGTGGGGGCTTCGAACGACAGTTCGCCCTCGTGCGGCATGAAGCGCGCCCCCAGCGGGCCGGCCTCCACCACCAGGCCGGAGAAATCGGGCCGCGCGGTGTACACCGCAAAGCCGCCGCCCACCCAGGGCTCGGGCTCCAGCGCCCGCGCCAGCCAGGGCGCGATGGCGGCGGCGCCCCGTCCGGCACACAGCACCACATGGTCCGCGCGCACCCGACCGGCGGGGGTGTGGACATATTTGCGCACGCCCTCCAGGTCGGCGCCCAGAGCCGGGGTGCGCTCCAGGATGCGCACGCCCGCCGCCCGCGCCGCGGCGGCCAGGATGAAGGTGAGGTCCGCGGTGTCGAAGATCACCGCATGGGGATCATAGGTGGCGCCCGCATAGCGATTGCTGGCGATGGTGGCGGCGATCTCCATCCGTCCCCAGCGCCGCAACTGCGACAGGCCCAGCAGGTCGCGCCCGGCGGCCTCCGCATCGAGCGCGGCGGTCTCGTGACCGGCGCCGACCCGCAGCAGGCCGCGCCCGGTCCGACCGATGCCAAGCGCCTCGAATTCCGCCACCGCATCCGCCACCGCTTCCAAGGAGAGGTCGAAGGTGGCCCGTGCGGTCTCCTTCGACGCCTGGCCGCAGACGGTGCTCTGCCACAAGGTCAGGCCCGGCGAGAGCAGCCCGGCCCGGTGCACGGGCGCCAGGGTGCCCTGCTCCAGCAGCACCACCTCGACGCCCCGCCGGGCCAGCCGCAATGCGGTCCACAAGCCGGCCGTCGTGCCGCCCACCACGCAAACATCGGCATTCAGATCAGGCGGCGTGCCCACCGGCATGCGGTTCCTTTCCGCCCCCGCCAAGCACCGCCACAGGCTACCACCCCAGGCTGCGGGAGACATATCAACAGCTTTGCAGGGTATCACGGCTTGGGGATTTCCTCCCTTGGACGCCAGACCGCGCCAAAGTGTCGCAGACTCAGTGGTGCGCCACACCTCCCGCCCAAGGATGACGACGGAGGCGCCGACGCCAAACGTCCGCCGCCAGCACCGCCAAGCACCTCGCGAGCTGAACGCGACACACCCCGCCATCTGCGCGTCGTCGGCCCGCGTCTCCGGCCACCCCTTCAGCTGAGAGGCAGGGCGATGGTCCGCGACAAGGCCCCAAGCGTCACCTCGCCAAAGCGCGTGAGCAACAGGTGCTCGGCCTCCGCCATAGCGTCCTTCAGGGCGTCGTTGACGGCCCGTTCGATCAGACACTTGGGATTGTCGTCGGCGAGGCCGATCGCCAGCACCTTGGGGCTGCCCAGCGCCTCGTGGATGTCGCGCAGGGTGACCGTGTCGAGCGGCCGCGCCAGCGCCCAGCCGCCGCCGTGACCTTTGACGGAGGTCAGGTAACCCGCCGTCCGCAGGCATCCCATGGTTCGCCGCACCACGACCGGGTTGGTGTCGAGCATTCTGCTGATGACCTCGGAGGTCACTGGGCCGCCGATATGATCCATGTGGATCAGGACGTGCAGCATTCGGGACAGGCGGGTGTCGGCAGGCATGCGCGATCCTAGAGCAAAATCACTCGTAACAATATAAGTTGCATGTGCGGATCCATTCTGTACGTTTCACGCAACATTGAAAGTTGCGAGTGTGAGCCATGGATCGATACGATGTCATTGTGGTCGGGGGCAGTTTCGCCGGCCTGTCCGCCGCGATGCAGCTGGCCCGGGCGCAGCGCAGCGTGCTGCTGGTGGACGCGGGGCGCCCCAGAAACCGCTTCGCGGCGGCCTCCCACGGCTTCCTCGGACAGGATGGCGTCGCACCGGCGCAGATCCTGCACCAGGGGCTCACGCAACTGGCGCGATACCCGACCGTCGCGTTCCGCCAGGCCGAGGCCCTGGCCGCCGCGGTCCATGACGATGGGTTGACCCTGGCCCTATCTGAGGGCGCGCAGGTGGAGGGCCGCAAGCTCATCCTGGCCACCGGGGTGCAGGACACGCTGCCGCTGCCGTCAATGATCGGCCGTTGGGGCGTGAGCGTTCTGCATTGCCCGTATTGCCACGGCTACGAAGTGCGGGGCCGTCGCCTCGCCGCCATCGCCAACGCCGCGGGCGCGGTGCACCAGGCGATGATCCTGCCCGATTGGGGGCCCACGACCTTCTATACGCAGGGGATGTTCGAACCGACCGCAGAGGAAGCGGCACTGCTCGGCGCGCGTGGCGTCGAGATCGAACGCACCCCGGTGGTCGAGCTTGTCGGAGAGGGGGCCAACATTTCCAGCCTGGTCTTGGCCGATGGCCGCGCGGTCCCGGCCGAGGCCGTTTTCACCGCACCGCGCACGCAAATGGCCAGCCCGCTGGCCGAGCAGCTGGGGTGCGCTTTGGCGGACGGCATGACCGGCCCCTACATCAAGGTCGATCCGATGCAGCAGACCAGCGTGCCGGGGGTGTTCGCCGCCGGCGATGCGGCAACTGAGATGTATAACGCCACGCTGGCGTCGGCCGCTGGCGTCATGGCCGGCGTCGCCGCGCACCGGGCTCTGGTTCTGGAGTCGGCGCACGGCGGGCGGGATCGGCCATGACCGGTTTGGACGATGCGGCGGCCGTCGCGCGCTACGCCGAAAACCCGCCGCGCCTTGTGCCGGGCTTTGGCGACCTGCAGCGTATGACGCGGCTGCTCATGGCGGAAACGGCACCGGCCGATGGTCGTATCCTCGTGGTCGGCGCCGGCGGGGGGCTTGAGCTGCGGGTGTTCGCCGAGGCGCAACCCGGCTGGCGTTTCGTCGGCATCGATCCATCCGCCGAGATGCTGAAGCTGGCAACCCACACGCTTGGACCCTTCGCGGATCGGGCAGACCTGCACGAAGGCTATATTGTTTCGGCGCCGACAGGACCATTCGATGCGGCGTGCTGCCTTCTGACGTTGCATTTCGTCCCGCTGGAGGACCGGCTGTCCACCCTGACGGAAATCCGACGCAGGCTGAAGCCGGGCGCGCCGTTCGTGGTCGCGCATCACAGCGTGCCGGCCGGGCCGGCGCGGGACCTGTGGTTCGATCGCTTCGGCGCGTTCGCCGCGGGCAATGGCGTGGCTTTTGACGCTCGGACCGGAGGCGCGCGCGTTGTCGGTGAGCGTTTGCCCATCCTGTCTCCGGAGGAGGAGGTGGATAGTCTCCGCGCGGCCGGTTTCACCGATCCCCAGCTATTCTATGCCGCGCTGACCTTTCGCGGCTGGGTCGCTCGCGCTTGAAGCCTTTTTTCCCGCCCGAAGCGGACCTTTCGGGCGTCCGTCTTGGGTCGAGATGCGTCATCGACGCGCCGCCCGCACGCCGTCCTTCAGACCGCCAGCGCCCACAAGTGTCGCCCCGGTGAACAACCACCTGACCGCCACGGGACGGCCACGGGAAGCATGCTAGGATGAGTTCCCGCCCGTGAGGTGACTTTCAGCTCCATGCGCCGTCTCATCCTGCTTCGACACGCCAAATCCGATTGGCCGGTGGGCATCTCCGACCGCGAGCGCCCCCTCGCCCCCCGTGGCCGCCTCGCCGCCCCCCGCATCGGCCAGTATCTGGCACAGGAGGCGCTGATGCCGGACCGGGTGCTGGTCTCCCCGGCGCGCCGCACCCGCGAGACCTGGGAATTGGTGGCGCCGCATCTTCTGGGCATTCCCGAAGTGCTGAGCGAGCCGCGGCTCTATGAGGCCAGCGCCGCCCGTCTCCTGGCGGTGCTGCGGGAGCAGCCCGCCGCCGCGCATGCCTTGATGCTGGTGGGCCACAATCCCGGCACCGAGGATCTCGCCGCCACCTTGGTGGGCGGCGGCCCCGATGGGGCGCGCGACACCATGCACGAGAAATTTCCCACCGGCGCCTTGGCGGTGATCGACCTGCCCATCGACGACTGGGCCGATGTGAGCCCGGAGAGCGGGCGCCTGGATCGCTTCGTCACCCCACGCGGACTGGCGATCGCGGACGACTGACGGTGGCCGCACGCATCACGCTGCTCGACGAGGCCCGCATCGGCCTGCGCTCGCTGCTGGACCGGGTGGAGGACATCGCCGCCCCCACGGTGCGGCTGGGCGTCACCGGCCTGTCCCGCGCCGGCAAGACCGTGTTCACCACCGCTTTGGTGCATGCGCTGATCCGCGGCGGGCGCTTGCCGGTGTTCGAGCCCGCCAACAGCGGCCGCATCGCCGGCGCAGACCTCAAGCCGCAGCCGGACGATGCGGTGCCGCGCTTTGCCTATGAGGACCATCTGGCGCAGATCATCACGCAGCGCCAATGGCCGGCCTCCACCACCCGCATCAGCGAGTTGCGCCTCGCCATCCGCTATGCCCCGCGCCGGGGCGGCATGCGCACCCTGACCCTGGATCTGGTGGATTATCCCGGCGAATGGCTGCTGGACCTGCCGTTGCTGGACATGAGCTTTGCGGACTTCTCCCGCAACAGCCTGGATCTGGCCCGCGATCCCGCCCGCGCCGCCATGTCGGCGCCGTTCCTGGCGGCGCTCGCCGCAACCGATCCGGCCTCGGCGGAAAACGAGACCCAGGCCCGTGCCTTGGCCGCCCGTTTCACCGCGTATCTCGCCGCCTGCCGGGGCGAGCGGGTGGCCATGAGCCTGCTGCCGCCGGGCCGCTTCCTCATGCCCGGCGATCTGGAAGGCTCCCCCGCCCTCACCTTCGCCCCCTTGGATCTCTCTGGCGAAACCGCGCCCAAGGCCGGTTCGCTGGGCGCCATGATGGCGCGCCGGTTCGAGGCCTATAAGAACGCCGTGGTGCGGCCGTTCTTCCGCGAGCATTTCGCCCGCCTCGACCGGCAGATCGTGCTGGTGGACGCGCTGTCCGCGCTGAATGCGGGACCGGCGGCATTGGCCGATCTGGAACGGGCGCTGGACAGCATCCTCACCGCCTTCCGGCTGGGGCGGAACAACATCGCCAGCGCGCTGTTCCGGCCGCGCATCGAGCGGGTGCTGTTCGCCGCCACCAAGGCCGACCATCTGCACCAGACCAGCCACGACCGGCTGGAAGCCATCCTCCAGCGGCTGGTGGATCGCGCCCTGCTGCGGGCCAAGGCGGAAGGCGCGCTGTTCGACGTGGCGGCGCTCGCCGCCGTGCGGGCGACGCGGGAGGCTTCGGTGAACCGGGGCGGCACGCTGATCCCGGCCATCGTCGGCACGCCAGAGGCGGGCCAATCCGCGGGCGGACAGAGGTTCGACGGCCTCGCCGAAGTGGGGGTGTTCCCCGGCGAACTGCCCGCCAGTCCCGACGCGCTGTTCGCCGCCGACGGCGGCTTCATCGGCCTCGCCAGCGGCGACGACGCCGACAGCGATTTCCGCTTCCTGCGCTTCCGCCCGCCGGGCGGCATTGGCGCCGGCGCCGCCCTTCCCCATATCCGTCTGGACCGGGCGCTCCAGTTTCTGCTGGGCGATCGCCTGGCATGACCGGCATCCATGGTCCCGGCACAGGAGTTGAGTGAGCGGATGGTGGAACAACGGGGCCGCCGGCCCGAAATCTTCCAATTGGACGACGGCGGCCTGACGCTCGCGCCTCTGGAGCCGGTGGTGGACGAACGTGCCCTGCCGGTTGCCGCGCCGCCTCCGGCGCGCAGCAGATTCGGCATCTCTTTGGGCGGGCTGTTCTGGACCGCGCTGGGCGGGCTGGTCAGTCTCGGCACCGGCCTTGCCATCTCCCGGCTGATTGAAGACCTGTTCGCCCGCGCCGAATGGCTGGGGTATGCGGGCCTCGGCTTTGCCGCCCTGCTGGCGGTGGCGCTGGTGGCGATCCTCACCCGCGAGGCCATGGGGCTGGCGCGCCTGTCGTCGCTGGACAGCTTGCGCCAACAATCCGCCGATGCCCTCGCCCGCGATGATCGCCCGGACGCCGAAGCGGTGGCGCGAGCCTTGCTCGCCTTGGCCAAGGAGACGCCGCAGCTGGCGCGGGCGCGCGGCGAACTCTCCACGCATCTGGGCGCCATCATTGACGGCGCCGATCTGATCCGCGTCACCGAGCGCACCTTGATGGGGCCGCTGGATGCCCAGGCCCGCGCCATGGTCTCGGATGCCGCGAAAAGGGTCTCGGTGGTCACCGCCGTGTCGCCGCGGGCGGCAGTGGACCTGATCTTTGTGCTCTATACCGCCGTCACCCTCACCCGCCGCTTGTGTGAACTCTATGGCGGGCGGCCGGGCTTTCTCGGCATGGTGCGGCTCACCCGCCATGTGCTCGCCCATCTGGCGGTCACCGGCGGCATGGCGGCGGGCGACAGCCTGGTGCAGCAGATCCTCGGCCATGGCATCGCCGCCCGCCTCTCCGCCCGCCTGGGCGAGGGGGTGGTGAACGGCCTGCTGACCGCCCGGCTGGGACTGGCGGCCATCGCCGTCACCCGGCCGATGCCGTTCGCGGCGCTGCCGGCGCCGCGCCTCTCCGACGTGGCCGCCGGCCTGATCCGCAAGGCGGCGGACGAGGCCGGCGAGCCTCAGCCGGGGAAGAGACGGGCCGGCGGCGCCGAGGGCACATAAGGCCCCGGCACATTGCGCCACAGGGTTTCCGCCAGCGGGTACGCCAGCACAGAAGCCAGCACCACCATGATCGCCGCCTCGATGGGCAGGCCGGCGATCACCGCGCTCACCGCCATCCAGGCCAGCAGAGCGGCCACCAGCAGCGCCACCACCACCATGATCCGCCAGCGCCACAGCGGCAGGCCGGCGTCATAGCGCACGCTCGCGCCCGCCGCCGCCAACGCGCCGTGCAGTGCGGTGACGAAGCTGACGAAGCCGGCGCGATGATCGGTCACCCCGGTCAACCCGGTGCGCGACACCGAGCCGATGCGCAGCGACGGGCCGGCGCGGGTGGCGATCAGCAAGGCATAATTGGCCGAGCCCAATTGCCCCGGCTCATAGCGCAAGGTGAGGCCGGTGATGTCCTTGACCGGCAGCCGGCCGGTGCGCGGCCCCACCGTCCATTCCAGCCCCCCCTCGGCGGCGCCGGTGTCCAGGGTCAGGCGGGTGGCGGCGCCGGCCATGCGGGGGCGATAGGCATAGGTGAGAAACGGCGCGTCGCCGGAGAGGCCGACGGCGCCGGCATTGGGGTCTTGGCCAGTGGCGGTTTGGGCGCTCATGGGGCGGACGCCGCGTCGGCCTTGGCGGCGCCGTGGTCGCAGAAATCGGGCTTGAGATCCACCAAGGGCGTGCCGTCCACGCAATCCAGGCTGCGCACCTGGATGGACAGACCATCCACCGCCACCACGGTGACCACCGACGAGGCGATGGGATTGGGCCGCACCGGCGAGCGCACCGAGAAGGTGCCGGTGGTGGTGCCGTCGCGGCGGGGGCTCTGGCGCACCAGATCGCGCCGGGCCTGATCCATCCAATAGAGCACCTGCAGCCGCCCGCCGGGGACGATGCCGCTCAAGGCCTCGCGCCAGCGCGGATCGATCTCCAGGGTACACACCGGCCCGTCCGGCTCGGCCCGCTTGGGACAGGCGGCGCGATCGGCGAACGGGGTGCGGATGGCGCCGATGAAGAACAGGCCGGCGTCATAAGCGGGCGGCAAGTCCACCATGACTTCCCCCGGCCGGATGCCGTCGCTGCGGGCGGGAGGGGGCGGCACGGCGGAAACGGATGCGGACATGAATTCTCTCCTTGCGCCCATCATAGCCGCTCGCGCCGGCAAGGGGAGGGCCAGGGGGAGGTCATCTCGCCTCTTTCCCCCCTGCCCCGCCCCCGGCATAAGGACGGCAACCTTTTTCCGGAGATCCCCATGCAGCCCTCCCGCGACCTTGCCCGCCTGGTGGAGATCATGGCCGCGCTGCGCACGCCGCAGACCGGCTGCCCGTGGGATCTGGAGCAGGATTTTTCCTCCGTCGCCCCCTACACCATCGAGGAAGCCTATGAGGTGGTGGACGCCATCGCCCGCGGCGATCTGGATGATCTGAAAGACGAACTGGGCGACCTGCTGCTGCAAGTGGTGTTCCATGCCCGCCTGGCGCAGGAGCAGGGCGCGTTCGAACTGGGCGACGTGGTGGAGGCCATCACCTCCAAGCTGATCCGCCGCCATCCCCATGTGTTCGGCGACACGCGCGACCTCTCCCCGGACGCGGTCAAGCGCGCCTGGAGCGAGATCAAGGCCGCCGAGAAAGCCGAACGCGCCGCCCGCCGCATGGCCGCCGGCCTGCCGCCGGAGGATGGCGGCGGGGTGCTGGATGGGGTGCCGGTGGTGCTCCCGGCCATGACCCGGGCGCTGAAATTGCAGGAGAAGGCCGGCCGGGTCGGGTTCGACTGGAACGATGCCGGCGCGGTGCTGGACAAGATCCGCGAGGAAACCGCCGAAGTCTCCGAGGCGCTGGCTCAGGGGGGCATTGCCGCCATTCAGGACGAGGTGGGGGATCTGTTGTTCGCGGCGGTCAATCTCGCCCGCCATGCGGGGGTGGACCCGGAAGCGGCGCTGCGCGGCACCAATGACAAGTTCACCCGCCGCTTCGGCTATGTGGAAGCCGCCCTCGCCGCCCAGGGCAAACGCCCGCAGGAGGCGACCCTCGACGAGATGGAGGCGCTGTGGGGCGAGGCGAAGCGGGGGGAGCGGGACGCGGGCTGAGGCTTGGCGGATGCGTTCGGCCGGATGCTCCTGACCGGACCTCTCCCCGTCATGGCCGGGCTTGTCCCGGCCATCCACGCGGCGCCGCTGGGATGGGCTTCAACCCGTCATCGCGAACGGCGCGGCGTGGATGCCCGGCACAAGGCCGGGCATGACGACGTAAGGGATGGTGAGTGCCGCTCTGCGCTTTGCTCGCGCCTACGGAAATCCCGTATACTCTTGATGCCTATCGTCTGGCGGGGAGATGTGCCCCGCTTCATGCCGGTGCGCAGGAGCCATGCCGGTGAAGAACGAGCCTATGCCGCTGCCGGCTGACCCCGCCGACAGCGAAGATTTCACTGTGACCGCCGAGGCGTTGGATCGCGGCCAGCGGGCGCGCCTGATCCGCAAGACCCGCACCGGGCTTGGCCTGTCGCAAGCGGAGTTCGCCACCCGCTTCCGGGTTCCGGTGGGCACGCTGCGCGATTGGGAGCAAGCCCGCGCCACCGCCCCGGATTTCGCCATCGCTTATGTGCGCGTCATCGGCCTGCATCCGGAGATGGTGGCGAAGGCGGTGGCGTAGGGGGCGGCGGGGCATGGTGATTGTCATCGCGGAGAGCCGCGACGTGGGCAAATATCTGGCGCTGGGCCCCGACGGCGGCCTGATGGGCCGCTCTATGGTCTGGCGGCGGACGACACGGCGGGCACCGTGTGAGTGCTTGAGATCCTGCGCGCCGAACTGGACGTCACGCTGGCCCTGCTGGGGCTGACCGGGCTCGATCAGGTGCCGGGAGCGCTGGCGGGGTTGGGCGGGCTGAGGGAAGCTTCGGCTTTACGCGCCCTATCAGTAATAAATGGCGAAGACACACCTTCCTGAAATCCAACATCGTCGCTGCCACGCGTTCTCGCAGCCCGCGCAAGCGATAATCTCCAGTTATGTCAATCAATGCATAGATTCATCCACTACACTAGTTCTCATCTGCTTGGACGCAAATTAGCGCGAACGCAAACTCACAACAATTACTCCATCCGACATATCACTGTTACAGCGCCCCCCGGAAATGACTAATTGCCGCGCGTGCCGCTGCTCGCATTCTTGACCACCTGAATCAGTAAATTTTACAATAAAATCTACATATATCACCTGTTCAGGCAGCCGCATATTGCTATTCATCAGCTCCCACATAATATAATACCCATACACAAGAGAAAAGAAGCTTAGCGTAGGGTCAATCAAAAAAAACTCTTCTACGCGATCCTCTCTGCATGGCCGAATATAATCAATAAAACCAAAAGCTTGATCTGGATTTTTAAATCCACCAATATGTTTTCCATCAACAAACACTCCAGCACCCCACTCTTCCTGCAGTATTTCAATGCCCGGAGCGCATCGCGCTAGTTTCCGAGAAACATCCTGATAAGCTGACTCAAGATCGAATTGAGCAAATATGCGTATGTCCTGCGCAGAACCGGAACCCGTATTTGTCAGACGGAATCGATAATCAACAGTTCCGCCATTCAAATACGAAGCCTCTTTAGTGGGCTCTTCCCAAAATACGCGCTTAAATGATTCCTGACACATTCGGACTTGAAAAGATTCGCCTGCGATCTGCAAATGGGGACTAAATTGGAAGCGCTGCTGCTTAAGAGCCAGACGGGTTGTGTAGGCAGCCGCCCCCGCCGCCACCGTGGTGGCAATCGCACTTATGATCTGAGCCCAGTCCACAGGATTCAATGCCGCCCCCTACAATCAACCCAAAGGAGAACACCTAATAAACTCATCACTAAAATACATCAAATCGCTTAATTAATATAGAAATAAATGCAGTTATCCGCGCGGTTCTTACTGCTGTGCGACACTACTGATTAGGTAATATTTATCGCTTCGAGGCAATTGCGGCCGTTAGAACTTTGCGAATAAGTATGTTGCCATATTCTACGAGACCATTGGTGGACGGTCCGCAAACAGCCTAACATCAGTCGCTTGGAATGTGGCGTTAAACATACCCGGAAGCGGAACCTTCTGTTTCGTCGATGGGTCAAAACCGCACCAGGGCCCGACACTCGCCGCTCTGAACCGCAGCTTCCACCAGCGCCGCCTGCTCCAGCTGCTCGCCTCGGCTAGTACCAACATCACCCCTTGCGGATCACCGGCAAGGCGGAGATGACGATGTATACCTCGAATTTGAGCTTGACATGCTTGCGCCCCCGCGGGTGCGAGGGTGGCTCGTAGTAGGCAGGTCACAAAAGTGGTTGCGCAGATGGACGTGAATGCCCAGGCCGGTCGTGGGTCGGGCAGGCCCAGCCACAGGGTGGCGCAGAAACACTGGTGCCATGTGGTGTCGAAATGCACATAGCCGCAGACAAGGGAACTCGGCAGGAAAGACGCCATCGACGCAAGAACTGCCTCTCCCCGCACTCAGCGCAAATGCCATTTTCGGCAAGCTGCCGCGAGGACAGCCAAACCTGAGACGCGAGGACAATCGAGGGGCTCACCCCGGCCTTACACTCGCCGCCCCGAACCGCCGCTTCACCAGCGCCGCCCGCTCGGGGAGGATGCGCAGGGAGACGCGCAGCACGCCGTCCTCGTCAGTCTCGCGGGCCAGCACCTCGCCGTGGCGATAGAGCCAGCCCAGGCCCTCGCCATCCTCGGCGGGGATGGTCACCTTCAGCGTCACCCGTCCGGCGGTGATGCGGCCTTCGACGATGGACAAGAGGGCCTCCGCCCCCTCCCCCGTCAGGGCTGAGACCAGCACCGGGCGCTCAGTGGCGTCGGTGCGCACCGCAGTGTTGGTGAGGCGCTCGTGGTCCTCGGGGGTGAGCAGATCCACCTTGTTCCACACGTCGATGACCCGGCCGGTCTCCAGATCGATGCCGAGCTCGGTCAGCACATCGCGCACGTCCGCCGCCTGGGCGTCGGTGTCGGGATGGGAGACATCGCGCACATGCAGGATCACGTCGGCCTCGATCACCTCTTCCAGGGTGGCGCGGAAGGCGGCGACCAATTGGGTGGGCAGTTCGGAAATGAAGCCCACGGTGTCGGACAGGATGATGCGGGTGCCATGGGGCAGGTCCACCGCCCGCAAGGTGGGGTCGAGGGTGGCGAACAAGAGGTCCTGCGCCATCACCTCCGCCTTGGTCAGGCGGTTGAACAAAGTCGACTTGCCGGCATTGGTGTAGCCCACCAGCGCCACCACCGGATAAGGCACGCGCTTGCGGCTGGTGCGGTGCAGCGCACGGGTGCGCTTGACCTGCTCCAGATCGCGCTCGATGCGCAGGATGCGTTCGCCGATCTGCCGACGATCGGCCTCGATCTGGGTCTCGCCGGGGCCGCCCAAGAAGCCGAAGCCGCCGCGCTGGCGCTCCAGATGGGTCCAGGAGCGCACCAGGCGCGAGCGCTGATAGTTCAGATGGGCCAGCTCCACCTGCAGCGTGCCCTCCTTGGTGCGGGCGCGGCTGCCAAAGATCTCCAGGATCAAGGCGGTGCGATCCACCACCTTGGCCTCGAACGCCTTCTCCAGATTGCGCTGCTGCACCGGGGAGAGCGCCGCATCCACGAACACCAGCCCGACCTCCTGGTCGTGCACGATGTCGTGGATCTCCTCCACCTTGCCGGAGCCCAGATAGGTGGCGGGCTTCACCTCCGACAGGGAGATGAGGCCCGCATAGACCACATCCAGATCAATGGCCGCCGCCAGCCCCACGGCTTCCGCCAGGCGGGCCTCCGGGCTGCGGCGGTCCACATGGCCTTTGGCGGACTTCTTGTTGAGGAAGGGGGTGATGACGGCGCAACGGGTCGGGGGGGCGCGGCGATCCACGCCCTTGGCCCCACCCGCGCTTGCGCCCCGCTCTGCTTTAGACTCCACTCAGGATCACGCTTTCTGTCACGCTTTCTCCGACTGTCACGCTTTCTCCGCGGCGACTTCGTCCGTCGGATCGAACAGCTGCACCGGATGGCCGGGCATGATGGTCGAGATGGCGTGCTTGTAGACCAGCTGAGAGTGGCCATCGCGCCGCAGCAAGACGCAGAAGTTGTCGAACCACGTTACCACGCCTTGAAGCTTCACGCCATTCACCAGGAAGATGGTGAGCGGAACCTTGTTCTTGCGCACGTGATTGAGAAAGGTGTCTTGCAGATTTTGTGTACGTTCCGCCGCCATTTTGATGTCCGTTTCTTTCGGCGTTGCCCCGCCCTTTCCCCAGAGCGCGGCGCCGAGCTGGGGGCCGGGCGTCGCTGCCATGCGGGGGCGGGAATAAGCACACTAGCATCGCACAACAGGACGCCAGTGCAACATCATTTTGCCGTGCAACATGATGGGGTCAGGGGCTTCTCACACGGAAAATTCGGCATAAGCGTGATAGCGCTCCCGCAGCCGGCGGGACATGGGGCCGGGGGTGCCCTCGCCGATGGCCTGGCCGTCGATCATCACCACCGGCATCACCAGATTGGTGGCGGACGAGATGAAGGCCTCGCGGGCGCCCATCGCCTCCTCGCGGGTGAAGGCCCGCTCCTCGATGCGCAGCTGCTCCTTCTCCGCCAGATCGAACAGCACCGTGCGGGTGATGCCACGCAGAATGCCGCTCTCAGCCGAGCGGGTCACCAGCTTGCCGTCGGCGGTGACGATCCAGGCATTGGTGGAGGAGCCCTCGGTCACATGGCCGGAGGCATCCACGAACCAGGCTTCCTTGGCGCCGGCCTCCTTGGCCGCCTGCTTGGCCAGCACGTTGGGCAACAGGCCCACGGTCTTGATGTCCACCCGCTCCCAGCGATTGTCCGGCACGGTGATGACCTTGATGCCCACTTCGGCGCCCTTGTCCGAAGCGGCGAAGTTCACCGAACGGGCGGTCACCACCAGGCTGGCCGGGGTGCCGGCGGCGGGGAAGGCATGGTCGCGGCGGGCGACGCCGCGGGTCACCTGGAGATAGACGAGGCCGTTGCGCACCCGGTTGCGCGCCACCACCTCCCGCAGCACCACGCCGAGGGGGCCGCGATCCATGGGCGGGTCGATGCGCAGTTCGCGCAGGGAGCGGTCGAGGCGGTCGAGATGGCGGCGCTCGTCCACCAGATGGCCGTCGCGGATCTCGCAGACCTCATAGACGCCGTCGGCGAACTGATAGCCGCGATCTTCCACATGCACGCTGGCATCGGCGTGAATGACATATTGTCCGTTGACGTAAGCGATGCGTGACATGGGACTGTTCCGTGGTGAATTTCGGGGAACTTGTGATGCGACAGACGTCACATGTGTAACTGCCGGCGCCGGCAAGGCCGGGGCCGGAAATCGAGGGGGCGGACCGCGCCATTCATCGCCGCGCGCCTAATTCCGCCAGAATATCAGATGGATGACGACAAACAGCCCCACCGTCTCCAGCCGTCCGGCGATCATGCCGACACCTGCCGCCAGCGCCGCCAGCGGGTTCAGCCCATCGAACCCCGGCCACCCCTGCCCGGCCTGATCATAGATCGGCCCGACATTGCTGATGACCGCCACCGCCCCGGTGAGCGCCGCATCGAAGCTCACAAACCCTGTGGCCATAAGGATCAGCACCGCGCCGAAGGTCATCAGCAGGGCCATCGCCCCCACCCAGACCCCGCGCATGGCCGAGCCCACGCCCCCCTCCCCGGTGCGCGAGGGCTGCACCAGATTGGGATAGACCAGCCGCAGCAAATCTCCCCGCGCCCGCAACAACATAGCCCGCACCCGCAGGATCTTGAGCCCGCCCGCCACCGACAGCGCCCCGCCCCCCACCAGCGCCACCAGCAGCACCAGGCCGGCGGGCACATGGGCATAGGCCCCGGCATAGGGCGCAAGGCCGGTGGTGGAGATCAGGGAGGCGGCCATGAACAGCCCGTCCGGCACCGCCTCCGACACCGGGCGCCCCGCCAAACCGCGAAAGAAGAAGGCGGCGAAGACGATGCCCAGAACCAGGAAATAGGCCAGCAGAATCAAGCTCTCGCCCTGCTCGGGGGCGGCATTGATCCGCCGCGACACCAGGGCCTTGTGCCAGCGCACGCTGGTGGCGGACCACAACAGGAACGGCAGCAGCACCCATTTCACCGCCGTGCCGGCGAAGACGGCCTCATGGGCCTCGGGCGGCAGGTGGGCGCCGGTGGAGGTGACGGCGCTGGCCAGGCACAAGGCGGCATAGAGAGACTGGCCGGTGGCCAGCATGGCCAGAAACGCCAGCACAGTGGCGCCGGCATAGATGGGTCCGACGATACGCAGGGCATCCATGAGGTCGATGGCCTCGTGCGCCTCGCCGATGGACACCGCCCGATCCGGCAGGCCGCCCGCGCCCGCCGGCGCCAGCACGGCGATGCCGGCGATGATGGTCAGCAGGCCGCCCGCCCATTGCAGCAGGGCAAACCAGAGAAACAGGCTGGCCGGCCCGTCGGCGACCGAGGACACGCCGGTGGTGGTGAAGGCGGACACCGCCTCCAGCAGGGCGGCGCGAAAGCTCATCTGGCCGGCAAAGGCGATGGCCGGGGCGCAGGCCAAGGGCACCAGAACCCAGAGCGCCGCCACCGCCCCGAACAGATGCAGCCGCCGCATGCGGGAGGCCTGCCCTTGAACCGAGAAATAGACCGCCCCGGCCAGAAAGGTGCAGGCGATGGTGGTGGCCAGGAAGCTGGCGGCGACCGCCTCATGCGCAAACAGCGAAACCGCCACCGGCACGAGCGCCGCCGCCGCGACCAGCGCGAGCACCAAGGCAAACAGGCGGATGGCGGAGGCCATGGACGGGATCGCAGCTCTCAGAAGAATTCGAGGCTGACGCGGAACAGCTGTTCCACGCGCTTGATGCGCTCGGCCACGGAAAACAGCACCACCCGGTCCTGCGCCCGTACCACCGTATCGCCCTTGGGCAGCATCACCACGCCATTGCGGACGATGGCGCCGATGCGCAAGCCGTCGAGCAGATCGATGTCGCGCAAGGGGCGCCCCACCAGCGGCGAGGTCTCCAGGGCTTCGGCCTCGATCATCTCGCCAGCACCGTCCAGGAGCGAATGGACACCGCGGATCCGGCCACGGCGCACATGCTGGAGCACCTTGGACACGGTGATCTGGCGCGGGTTCACATGGGCATCGATGCCCAGGCCGCGGGCAAAGGTGGCGTAGCCCTGCTCATTCAGCAGCGCGAGAATGCGCCGCGCGCCCAATTGCTTGGCCAACAGGCACGAGAGGATGTTGATGCGGTCGTCATTGGTCAGCGCGATCATGGTGTCGGCATCGGACACGCCGGCCTCGTCCAGGATCTCGCGGGCAAGGGTATCGCCATTCAGCACCACCGAGCGCGACAAGGTCTCGGCAATCTCCTGCGCGCGGGCGCGGGAATGCTCGATCACCTTGATCTTGGCCGCAGAATTGCGCTTCTCCAGTTCCTGGGCGACATAGAGCCCGATATTGCCGCCGCCGCCGATGATGATCCGCTTGGCCGGGATCTCGTCATGGCCGAAAATGGACAGGGTGCGGCTCACCTGATCCGCCTGGGCGACGAAATAGGCGATATCCCCGGTCAGCAGATGATCGCTGGAGCGGGCCACCTGGACCTTGCCGCCGCGGTTGATGGCGACGATGGTCGCCGCCAGATCTGGGAACAACTGGGTCAATTGGCTCAGCGGCGTATCCACCACCGGGCAGTCGTCGCCGCAATGGACTCCAGCCACTACCACCGACCCGTCGGCGAAGGTCACGGTATCGATGGCCCCGGGCAGCGACAGCCGCCGCAGCACCATCTCGCCCACCTCGATCTCGGGCGAGATCACCACGTCGATGGGAAGATGGTCGCGCGAGAGCATGGCGCGCCATTCCGGCTGCAGATAGGTCTGCGCGCGGATGCGGGCCACTTTGGTCGGCACGTTGAACAGCGAATGGCCCACCTGGCAGGCCACCATGTTGACTTCATCATGCAGGGTCACGGCGATGAGCATGTCCGCCTGCTCGATGCCGGCCCGGGCCAGCGCATCGGGATGCGAGCCGTGCCCCACCACGCCGCGGACATCCAGTTGCTCGGTGGCAATCTGGATACGGCGCGGATCGGCATCGATGATGGACACGTCGTTCTGCTCGCCAGCGAGGCGCTCGGCGATGCCGAACCCCACCTGCCCCGCCCCGCAGATCACGACCTTCATTGGCTTTTCCCCCAAAGGCCGCTTCACGCTTGAGACGGATGCCATCTCAAGGGTGAACCGGTCTTTCCCCATAGGTCGGAGCCCGATGGCGTGGGCGACTCTGCTGCCCGTGCTTGCCCACCCGGCCCCGAAGTTTGAACCTTACCCGTTCCCCGGCTCTCAGCCTACGCCGAGAGCCTTGAGCTTTCGATGCAGAGCCGAGCGCTCCATGCCGACAAATTCCGCGGTCCGCGAGATGTTGCCGCCAAAGCGGTTAATTTGCGCCGCAAGATACTCCCGTTCGAACACTTCGCGAGCCTCGCGCAGCGGCAGCCCCATAAGATGCTCGCCGCCATTCCCATTGGGCAGGCTGGGCACCAGCGCTCCCACGTCCGGCGGCAGCATGGACGCGGTGACTTCCGCATCCGGATCGCCGCCGGCGAGAATCAGCAGGCGCTCCACATTGTTGCGCAGTTGGCGCACATTTCCCGGCCAATCGTGGGATTGAAGCACCGCCATGGCGTCCTCGCCCACCTTGCGGCGTTGAAGGCCGGTGGTCTGGGAAATCAGCTCGATGAAGAAATCCACCAGATCCGGGATGTCCTCGCGGCGCTCGGCCAAAGGCGGCACACGGATCGGCACCACGCTGAGGCGGTGATAGAGATCCTCGCGGAACCGCGCCGCGGCAATCTCCGCCTCCAGGTCGCGCCCGGTGGAGGAGATAATCCGCACGTCCACGCGCACCTTTTCGGTGCCGCCCATGCGGGTGAAGGTCTGCTCCACCAGCACCCGCAACACCCGATTCTGGGTCTCGCGCGGCATGTCGGCGATCTCGTCGAGGAACAGCGTCCCGCCGTGGGCTTCTTCCAGCGCCCCGCGGTGCCGTTCGCGCCCCTCGCCTTCCTCCACGCCAAACAGTTCGAACTCCAGCCGCTCCGGTGTGATGGCGGCAGCGTTGATCACCACAAACGGCCCCTGGGCGCGGGCGGATGCCGCATGCACCAGGCGCGCCGTCAACTCCTTGCCCGAGCCCGACGGGCCGATGATCAGAATACGGCTGTTGGTGGGGCCGACCCGGTCCACGGTGGCCCGCAACTGCTGGATGACGCTGGAGCGGCCGACCATGGTGTGCGGCTGGGTCAATTGCTTCAGCTCGCGGACCTCGCGGCGCAGGCGCAGGGTCTCCAGCGCCCGCTCGGTAACCACCACCAGCCGGTCAGCATTGAACGGCTTCTCGATGAAATCGTAGGCGCCACGCTTGATGGCGACGACCGCGGTCTCGATGTTGCCATGGCCGGAAATCATCACCACCGGCACTTCCGGGTGCTCGCGCTTGATGACGTCCAGCAATTCCAGGCCGTCCAGCCGGCTGCCCTGGAGCCAGATGTCGAGAAAGATCAGGTTCGGCCGGCGCGAGGCCACCTCCGCCAGCGCGCTGTCGGCGTCGCGGGCGGTACGGGCCGAATAGCCCTCGTCTTCCAGAATGCCGGCCACCAGGCCGCTGATGTCCGGCTCGTCGTCGACGATCAGGATGTCATGGGCCATGGCTCAGTTCCTTCCAATGATGGCGGCGCGCGTGGGCACCTCGGGCTTGGGCCCGTCCGCGCTGATGCGCAGGCGAATCCAGGCGCCGCGCCCTTCGGGAGCGTCGTACAGCTCAATGCCGCCGCCGTGCTCTTCCATGATCTTGCCGACGATGGCCAAGCCAAGGCCGGTGCCTTTTTCCCGGGTGGTCACATAAGGCTCCAAGAGCCGGTTGCGGCTCTCCTGCGGCAACCCGGTTCCGTTATCGATGATGTCGATCACCAAATCGTCTCCGACGCGTTCCGTCTTGATCCGGATCCGTCCCTGGCCCCGGTCGTCCGCCGGCACGGCATCAATGGCCTCGGCGGCATTCTTGAGGATGTTGGTCAAGGCTTGCGAAATCAGGCGCCGATCGAAGCGCGCCGGGAGAGAGGGGGGGATTTCCGCCTCGAATGCGACTTCCGGATGGCCGACCCGCATCAGGAACACGGTCTGGCGCGTGATCTCCGCCAGATCCTGGCTGTCCACCACCGGCTTGGGCATGCGGGCGAAGGAGGAGAATTCGTCCACCATGCGGCCGATGTCGCCCACCTGGCGGATGATGGTATCGGTGCATTGGTCGAACACGTCGCGATCCTGCGTCACATGCCGGCCGAACTTGCGCTTCAGCCGCTCCGCGGACAGCTGGATCGGGGTGAGCGGGTTCTTGATCTCATGGGCGATGCGCCGGGCCACGTCCGCCCAGGCGGACGTGCGCTGCGCGGAAATCAGCTCGGTGATGTCATCGAGCGTCACCACCCAGCCATGCTCGGCCTCGGAGGACTGCTCCGTGGTCACCCGCACCGCGAACGTGCGGTCCCGGCCTTCGCGATTGATGGTGACATTGCCCTGGACGATGCGCTGACGCGCCACTTCCGCCTCCGCCAGCAAACCGGCGATCTCGGGGACCACATCCACCAGGGGGCGGTTCAGTGCCTCGACCTCGGTCACGCCCAGCAGCCGCTCGGCGGAGCGGTTCAGGATGGTCACGCGCTCGTCGGAATCCAGGCCGATGACCCCGGCCCCGACGCCCGAAAGCACCGCCTCGGTGAAGCGTCGGCGGCTGTCGATCTGGTCGCGGGCGCCAATGAGCGCCTCGCGCTGGCTGCGCAATTCCTGGGTCATCTTGTTGAAGGTCTCGCCCAGGGTGGCAAGATCGCCTTCGGCCCGATAGATCGGCACCTGCACATCCAGATTTCCCGCCGCCACATGGTCGGCGGCGGACATCAGCCGACGGATGGGGGCCACCAGCCATTTGGAGAAATTGATCCCGAGCCACACCGCGGAGAGCAGCACGATCAGCGTGATGACCATGTACATCAGCGCGAACGCGACCTGCACGCCGAAGCGGCGCTCCTCCAGGCTCTGGTAATCGGCCAGCGTCTCCTGGGTTGCCTTGAGATAGCCGATGACGCGCGGGTCGATGGGGCGCGCCACATAGAGAAAAAGATCCTCATAGTCACGCAGAGGCATCACCGCGCCGACGAAATCCGCGTCCGAGGGCAAATAGATTACCGGCTGCTCGGCGGTGGCCTCGCCGATGGCGATATTGCTCGGCACCAGGAACTCGCGACCGATATTCACATCCGCCCGCACGACGACGGACAGGTCGCGGCGGATCAGCATGGCGCCTGGCAGGTTCCGCAACGCGGCCTGGGCGGTGAAGATCTGGGTGAAGCGGGCGCGATCGGTATCGAACAATTGCTTCATGCGGGTCATGTCGGCGCTCATGGCCACCAGATCGCCGCGAATATTCAGGGCATGCTCGCGCACATAGGTCTGGGCCACGGAGACGGCGCTGGCGACGATTTCCTGGGTGCGCATGGAAAACCAGCGATCTAGCCCGCGATCCAGGGTCAGGCTGGCCACCACAGCCACCAGGATCGCCGGCACCACCGAGACCACCGCGAACAGACTGACGATGCGCACATGCAGTCGTGCCGCCGCGCGGCCCCGGGCGCGCGCCTTGGCGATGCGCCAGACCTCGCGTCCCACCATGGTGCTCAACACGAACACCGCGGCGGCATTCACCGCCAGGACGCTGATGACCACCTGATGGGTCGGCACCACCGGGGTCAGCCCCATGAGGATCAGGAAGGTGGCCAGCGCGGAAATCAGCGCCAGCGCCACCACGGCGGGCGCAAACAGGCCGGAAGCGACGCTCGGGGGCGTAATCGGGCCGCTGCCAGGCGTCTCGTCCACCGCCGATGGGGTCATAAGCCACGCCACTCCTGGGCACGAGACGCCGGCGGACCGCCGGAACGCAACGCGCGATTACCTTCCCAGACGACCGCGGGGTCGGTTGACCCACGCCGCGTCCCTGCCACCCGTGTGAGTCGGGCAACACTGATGCAGTGGAACGACACTGGTGCAAAAATGTGACAGCCGCCAGCGCCACCCACCATTTCCCGTCAGCAACCCCTGTTTCAGAGTCGGAGACGATCCGGCAAAGCCTGCGCGATGGCCAGCGGCATGGGGCGCCCGAGCAAATAGCCCTGCCCAAAGTCGCATCCCAGGTCCACGAGCGCATGGTGGGTCTCGAGCGCTTCGATGCCTTCCGCCACCACGCTCATCCCCAGACCATGGGCCAAAACCACCATGACGCGAACGATCTCCTGCGTGCGCTTGTCCGTCACCAGATGCTGAATGAAGCTGCGATCAATCTTCAGCGTGTCTACCGGCAGTCGCTGGAGATAGCTGAAGCTGGAATAGCCGGTTCCGAAGTCGTCGATGGCGGTGGAGCAGCCGAGCCCTTTCAGACGCCCCAAGGTCGCGATCGCCTGATCCGGCTGGCTGAGAATGGAGGTCTCGGTCAGTTCGAAGCGGACCAGGCCTCCATCCAGATGCCAGCGCGTAAGGCCTGCCATGATCCGTTCCGCCAAGTCCGGCGCGGCCATTTGGGCGGCCGACAGATTGATCGCCACGTGCCGCGACCCGGAGCCGGCCATGTCGCGCCGCCGGGACCAGCCCGCGCAATCGCCCAAGGCGGTGTCCAACACCCATTCGCCCAGGCTGTGGGCAAGGCCGGAGGCCTCTGCCAAAGGGACGAAAAGGCACGGCGAGACGGCGGCCCGGCCAGGAGGGTGCCATCGCACCAGGGCCTCGAACCCGGCGATCCTCCCGCTGTGGAGCTCAACGATCGGCTGGTAGTTCAACGACAGTTCGGACTGACGATGCTGCACCGCATCCCGCAGCGCCGTCTCCAGTTCCAGACGCCGGTGATGATCCACCCGGATGGCCTCCTCGAACAGCCGCACGGCGCCGTCCGGGCGATCGCGAGACGCCATCTGCGCATCCCGAAGCAGGTCAGCGACCGCGCCTTGCCGCTCCGTCACGCCAATATCGGCGCGCAAATAGAATCGGCGCCCGGTGACTGCGACCGCTGTGCGCAGGCGATCCTGCAGGCGTTTGCCCACATCCGCCGCCATCCCGGGGTTCCAGAGCACGACGGCGAATTCGCTTTCCCCGGTACGGGCAAGAGCCGCCTCATCCGGCAGCAGATCGCCCAGGATGCGAGCGGTCTCCACCACCATTGGCTCCGCCCAGTCGTCGCCGAGGCTGGCGGCAAGAACTGCCAGGTCCCGCAACTGAACCACCACGGCCCCCGTGGCCAGGGGGGCCTTGCGCGCACACAGGCGCAACAGGCCGGCCCGGTTCGGCAGGCCGGTGGTGCTATCGAAATAGGCCAGACGCTCCAATTCCATCTGCGCCTTGCGGCGCTCGGAAATGTCCCGCAGGTAGGCCGCGAATATCCGTCCGCCATCGGTGCGGATTTCGCTGATGGTCAACTCGACCGGAATCAGCGTGCCATCGGCGCGGAGCGCCTCCACTTCCACGAGACGTTGCAGGATGCGGCTTTCGCCGCAGGAGAGGTAGCGCGCAAACCCATCCTTGTGACGTTGACAGTAGTGGGCAGGCACGATGGTTTCGGTCATCAGGCGACCCAGCACATCGGAGCGGGCATAGCCGAACACCTGTTCGGCTGCGCGATTGAACTCGATGATGGCCCCGGCCTCATCGGCAATGACCACCGCATCGATCGCCGTATCCAGCATCACCTGTCGGCTGGCCTCACTGACCGTCCGTTCGGCGTCGGAGCGGGACACCGTGCCCGCCACCACCTCCGCAATACTGTGGAAGGTCATCTGTTCAGCGGGCGTCCACACGCGATCCGCATCTGCGGCATCGACGCAGAAATGCCCCCACCACCGGCCATGAACCATGACCGGAACCGTCAGGAAGTTCACGATGCCATGGTGTTCGAAAAAGGCGCGGACGTAGCCGTTGAGATCCCGTGTGAGTCCCAAGACGATCTCGCCGCGCCGCCGCCGCCCGGCCCAGTCCTGCAACACCTCATCACCACCGGCGACTGTAAGGGGCGGGTGTGTGCCACGGACCATGGAAGGAAGGCCGGGCACCGTCCAATCCACCCGGCAGGTGGACGAAATCCCCATTCCCGGCGCCTCATGGACCTGGAACAGCGAAATCCGCTGGAGGTCGCACACCTGCGCCAGACGCCTCAGCAACTCGGGGCTGAGGCAAGACAGATCGCCCTTGCCATTGGCCGCAGAGATGATCTCGGTGAAGACATCCGCGAGTTTCTCTGGCTGCCCACCCGCCATACGACGCCCCCAGATCGCGGGATCGTAGACGCAGCCGCCCACCGGCCGACTCCACCTCAGATGGGAAACTTGCGCTCCCTCAACCGCCCCTCGGGTACGTTACAGGTCTCGCGCGCGGCCGCAACTCATACCTCCCGGAAAGACCAGAAACCGAGAGATTTCAGCATATTGTCCGCACGCTATCCAGTCCGCCCGCCATGGCGGGCGGCCTTCAGCGACTGGTGCGGATCACCTGAATGTCCAGGTCGCGGATCTTCTTGCGCAACGTGTTGCGGTTAAGCCCGAGCAGTTCGGCGGCCTTGATCTGGTTGCCCCGTGTCGCAGCGAGGGCCGCCGACAGCAGCGGGTATTCGACGTCCCGCAAGATGCGGTGATAGAGCCCCGGCGGCGGCAGGTCTTCGCCGAAGCCGGAGAAATAGGTGGTGAGGTGCCGTTCCACCGAGGCCCCGAGCGTCGCATCCACCGGGCCGTCTTCCGACATGGTGGTGGGCACCGGCTCGGACAGTTCGGCCTCGATGATGCCCGTGCTGATGATTTCCTGCGGATACAGAGCCGCAAGGCGCCGCACCAGATTTTCCAGCTCGCGCACATTGCCCGGCCAGCGATAGCGCTTCAGCCGGTCGAGGGCCGCCACATCCACCTGCTTGGCGGGCAAGCCTTCGCGCTCGGCCTGGAGGAAGAAGTGGCGCACGAGGTCCGGCACGTCCTCGGAGCGCTCCCGCAGCGGCGGCAGGCGCAGCGGCACCACGTTGAGGCGGAAATACAGATCCTCGCGGAACAGGCCCTGCTGGATCAGCGTGCGCAGATCCTTGTTGGTCGCCGCCACGATGCGCACGTCGGTCTTGATGGGCGTGCGCCCGCCGACCGTCGTATACTCCCCCTGCTGGAGCACGCGCAGGAGACGGGTCTGCGCCTCCATGGGCATGTCGCCGATCTCGTCCAGGAACAGCGTTCCACCTTCCGCCTGCTCGAAGCGGCCGGGATTGCGGGTGGTGGCGCCGGTGAACGAGCCCTTCTCGTGCCCGAACAACTCGGATTCGATCAGGTCGCGGGGAATGGCGGCCATGTTGATGGCTACGAACGGACCGCTACGGCGCTTGCCATAGTCGTGCAGGGCGCGGGCCACCAGTTCCTTGCCGGTGCCCGATTCGCCGGCAATCATCACCGTCAGGTCGGTCTGCATCAGCCGCGCCAGGAGGCGGTAGATTTCCTGCATGGCGGGCGAGCGGCCCACCAGCGGGATGTTCTCCTGGTCATCGGGCCCGATGGCCAGTTTCTCGGCCTTCTTCGGCTCCGCCAGTGCGCGGCCAACGATCGAGATCAGCTCTTTCAGGTCGAAGGGCTTGGGCAGATATTCATAGGCCCCGCGCTCAGAGGCGCGGATGGCGGTCATGAAGGTGTTCTGCGCGCTCATGACGATGACCGGCAGATCCGGGCGCGCCTTCTTGATGCGCGGCAGCAGATCGAAGGCGTTCTCGTCCGGCATCACCACGTCGGTGATGACGAGATCGCCATCGCCCTGGCTCACCCAGCGCCACAGGGTGGCCGCATTCCCGCATGAGCGCACCTCATATCCGGCCCGCGACAGGGCCTGATTGAGGACCGTGCGGATCGCGGCATCGTCGTCGGCGACCAGGATGCTTCCCGTGGGCATAGACACCTCAGTTGTCCTCGGATGAGGCGCGGTTGCCGCGATACATGGGCAACAGCACGCGGAAGGTGGTGCGGCGGGGCTGGCTATCGCATTCAACGATGCCGCCATGATCGCCGATGATCTTCGCAACCAATGCAAGGCCAAGGCCACTTCCGGTGGGCTTGGTGGTCACGAACGGGTCGAACAGGTGCTGCGCCAGATCCTCCGGCACACCCTTGCCATTGTCGCGGACGCAGAATTCCAGCGGCAGGCTGACCTTGCTGGACGCGCCGGGCACCGTGAGGCGGACGCCGGGACGGAACGCGGTGGTCAGATGGATCTCGCCATCCTGGTCGCTCTCGATCGCCTCAGCGGCATTCTTCACCAGGTTCAGGAACACCTGGACCAACTGGTCCCGATTGGCGAACACCGGCGGAAGCGAGGGGTCGTATTCCTCGATGAAGCGGATATGGCGGGCAAAGCCGGATGAAGCCAGGGTCCGCACATGTTCAAGCACCGCATGGATGTTGACCGGCTCGCACTCGATGGGGCGCTCGTCTGAGAACACCTCCATGCGGTCCACCAGTTTCACGATGCGGTCGGCCTCGTCGCAGATCAGGCGGGTCAGCGCCCGGTCCTCGTCGCCGGCGGACTGCTCCAGCAATTGCGCGGCGCCGCGGATGCCGGACAGCGGGTTCTTGATCTCATGGGCCAGCATGGAGGCCAGCGCGCTCACGGAGCGGGCGGCGCCGCGATGGGTGAGTTGGCGATCCATCTTCTCGGCGATGGTGCGCTCCTGAAGCATCACCACCACATGGCCGGCTTGCTCCGACATGGGGGCCACATGGATGTCCACCACCCGTTCGCCACCATTGCGCGGCGTGCCGAGATCGACGCGATATTCGTTCACCGGCGCGCCGCGGGTGCGCACCTGATCGATCAGGCTCAGCAGCGGCGTGCCGAAGGGCACGAATTCCGAGAACGGCCGGCGGCGCAGCAGCGGCACGCTGACCTGGAAGAAGGCTTCGGCGGCCACATTGGCATCGACGATTTTGCCATCGTCGGAAATGGTCACCACCGGATGGGGCACGGCGTCGAGGATGGCCCGCGTCAGGCTCGCCTCCACGTCTGGCCGGCGTTTCAGGTCCGCCTTCATGCAGCCGCCCTCCAGGCGAGTTGGTCGAATGCGGAGCGGATCTCCGCCGTCACCACGGCGGGCTCCTCCGATGTGAGAATGCGGCCACGCCAGGCCTTGGCCCATTCGGCGCCGACCCCGGCGGTGTCCGCCGCGGCCTCCAAGGCCCAGCCCACATGCTTGCGGGCCTGACGGATGCCGAGCGGGATGCCGTAGAGCGACAGCCAGCCGTCATAAAGTTCCAGCAGCACATCGCGCTGCTCGTCCAGACTAATGGCGCCGGGCGCCCGACCGGTCTTCAGATAATGCGCCACGGCGCCGGGGAACCAGGGCCGCCCCTGCGCACCGCGCCCGATCATCACCCCGTCGGCGCCGGAGGCCGCCAACATCGGGACGACATGGTCGAGCCGGGTGAGGTCGCCATTGGCCACGACCGGGATGGACACCGCATCCTTGACCGCACGGATCGCCGCCCAATCGGCGGTGCCGGTATAGAATTGGCACCGGGTGCGGCCATGGATGGTGATCATGGCGATCCCCACCGCCTCGGCGCGCGCCGCCAGGTGCGGCGCGACCACGGCATCGCCGTCCCAACCGAGACGCGTCTTCAGCGTCACCGGAATGCTGACGGCGGCACGGACCGCTTCCAGAATACGGGTGGCCAGCGGCAGATCCCGCAGCAGGGCCGCGCCCGCGGCGCCGGTGGTCACCCGCTTGGCGGGGCAGCCCATGTTGATGTCGATGATCGCAGCGCCCGAAGCTTCCGCCAGCCGGGCCGCCTCCGCCATCCAATGGGGTTCGTTGCCGGCCAGTTGCACCGCGTGCACTTCAACGCCGGCACCGTCGGCTCGCAAGGTCATTTCCGCATGGCCGGACATCAGCGCTTCGCTCGCCACCATCTCGGACACCGCCAGTCCGACGCCGTAGCGCAGGGCCATCCGCCGCAGCGGCGCATCGGTGATTCCCGCCATAGGCGCGAGAATGACCGGCGCAGTGACCCGGTGGGGCCCGATCGCCAACGGCGAAAGCGATGGAAAAAGAGGATCTTGCACAGAAATTAGGCCATCCAGTGGTTGCCTACATTCTAGACATTCAAAGCATTTGTGCAAGTGCACACCGGGAGAATTCCCCTAGGTCTGCCTGCACGACGCGCGGAATGCCTTCGGGATCGGCTCGCCACTGCCTGCGGGATATCCCTTGCGCCGCCGCTGTGGGCGCGGTTCAAGGACAGGGAACAGTCTGAAGCGAGATCCTCAAGTCCATGGCATGCGCTGTTATTGTGGTTGCTGCGGGGCGCGGCACGCGGGCCGGCGGCTCGGTGCCGAAGCAATATCATAGCCTCGGCGGCGAAACCGTGCTGCGGCGCACCCTGCGACTGTTCGCGCACCATCCGGATGTGCATCAGCTTCAGGTGGTCATCCACCCCGACGACGCGGAGCCCTATGGTCGGTCCGCCGCGCACCTTCCCAAGATTCGGCCTCCCACCCTCGGGGGTGCGAGTCGCCAGCAATCGGTGCATGCCGGGCTGGAAGCGTTGGCAGCGACCGCTCCTGATATCGTGCTGGTGCACGATGGCGCCCGCCCCTTTGCCTCGGATGCCCTGGTCACCCGCGCCATTGCCGCCGCCACCACGCACGCCGCCGCAATCCCCGTCCTCCCGGTCACCGACACCATCAAGCAGGTGGACGCCGATGGCCGCGTCTGCGCCACCCCCGATCGCGCCAGCCTGCGGGCAGTCCAGACACCCCAGGCGTTCGGCTTCCAGGCCCTGCTGGCCGCGCATCGCGCCGCTGCCGCCGCGGATATCGACAATCTGACCGACGATGCCGCCGTCATGGAATGGGCCGGGCATGCGGTCGCAACCTTCCCCGGAGAGGCGGAAAACGTGAAGCTGACAGGTCCAGATGATCTCGCCCGCGCCACGGCCATCGCATTCGCCGACCGGCCGGACGTGCGCACCGGCACCGGCTTCGACGTTCATGCCTTCGGGCCGGGCGACCATGTGATGCTGGGCGGCCTTGCCATCCCCTTCGACAAGGGCCTCGATGGCCACTCCGACGCGGACGTGGGCCTCCATGCCCTGACCGACGCCGTTCTGGGGGCATTGGCGGATGGCGATATCGGCGCCCACTTCCCCCCCTCCGATCCGCAGTGGAAGGGCGCGACCTCCGACCGCTTCCTGGCATTTGCGGTGGAAAGGGTCCGCCAGCGCGGCGGGCTGATCGCCCATCTGGACCTCACCTTGATCTGCGAAGCGCCGAAGGTGGGGCCGCATCGCGATGCCATCCGGGCCATCATCGCGGCCATCACCGGCGTGCCGGTGGGTCGGATCAGCATCAAGGCCACCACCACCGAGCGCCTCGGCTTCACCGGGCGTCGGGAAGGCATCGCGGCCATGGCCTCGGCGACTGTGCGCCTGCCCCTGGAGGAATTGCCATGATCGACCCGCAGATCGAAGCGCGCGCGGCCCAGGTGCTGGAGACCTGCCGCGCCGCCGGCCTCACCATCGCCACCGCCGAATCCTGCACCGGCGGACTGGTGGCCGGCGCGCTGACCGCCGTCGCCGGGTCTTCCGACGTGGTGGACCGGGGCTTCGTGACTTATTCCAACCTCGCCAAGCAGCAGATGCTGGGGGTTCCGGAGGCCATGCTCGCCACCTATGGGGCGGTCAGCGAGCAGACCGCGGGGGCCATGGCGCGGGGCGCGCTGGCAGCGGCGGGGACGGGACTGTCGGTGGCCATCACCGGTGTTGCGGGACCGGGGGGCGGATCAGCGGAGAAGCCGGCGGGCCTGGTGCATTTCGCCGCCGCCAAGAAGGGCGGGCCGGTCCTCCACCGCGAAGAGCGCTTCGGCGACATCGGGCGCGGCGAAATCCGCCGTCGCTCGGTGCTGGTGGCGCTGGACCTTCTGGAAACGCTGGCGCGGTTCTAACCCGCGCGACAGGGAGAGGGGTCAGGAACGGCGGTTACTGCCAGCCCATGGATGGGGTGGCCCATGCCCGATCGGCGCCGCGGATGACTTCGAACGGGCTCACCTTCGCCCAGTCGACTTTTGCGGCGGTGGCGCGGGTGAACAACAGGCTGAAGGCGGGCTGGCGCACCTCACGGCCTTGAATAGTCGCGAAGATGTTGTCCGCAACGACTTCCACCTGCGCCGATTCCGGGACACGCTCAAACAGGATCGGCACCAAGCGCATCACATTGCCGATGTAAGACGAGCGCAGCGAGGACCGAGTGATCGACCAGGGGCTGAGATCGTAGTGGATCGAGATGCTGCGCGTGTCATTGACCACCGCAAGGCGGGCGGAGTCGCCAAGGATGATCCTCACGATCTCATCGGCGGTATGGGCATTCGCCAACCGCCGGTCATCGGCGACGGTTCGAACTTGGGTCAGGGCGTAGAAGAACCCTCCCACCGCGATGAACGCCAAAAGGACAGCGAAGCGGCGAAAGAAGTATGGCTTGCGCGGGCTGACAGCAGGGATTGGCGCGTAGGGCACGCGGCCTCGCGGAACGACGGCTATCTTGCGTGCGACTGTGTTCATGTTTCCCCCTGCGGGTCCCTGTAACAGGAACAATGGAGGCTAGCCACCGGAGCTTGCGTGTAGCATCCCAAAGACCACTGCTTCAGGTTGCCATATGTCAGCTTGTCTTGCCATAGACCTCGTCGGCACGCTTCTCAAACGCATCGGCAAAGCGGCGGAAGGCGGCATCGAACATCGCCCCCATCAGCAAGCCCAAGGTCCGGGAGCGGAACTCGTAGGAAATCGAGAAGCGGACCTCGCACTGGGTGTCGCCGGTTGCGATGAATTCCCAGCGGTTGTCCAGGCGGCTGAACGGCCCGTCCAGATATTCCACATGGATCACCCGGCGCGGCCGGTCGAGGCTAACGCGGGAGGTGAAGGTCTCGCGGATCAGCTTGTAGGCGACCGTCATGTCCGCCACCAGGATCTCTACCCCCTCCCCGCTCTCAGAGCGGCGGCGCACGCGCAGGGCCTGGCACAGCGGCACGAACTCGGGATAGTGCTCCACGTCCGCCACAAGATCGAACATGTTCATGGCGGAGTGGCGCACCACCCGCTGGCTGGAGAAGGAGGGCACGAACTCAGCTCCGACCGAGCTTGGCCTCGCGCACGGCGCGCAGCCGGGCGAAATCATCTCCCGCGTGATGCGAGGAGCGGGTCAGCGGGCTCGACGACACCATCAGGAAGCCCTTGGCATAGGCCACCGTCTCGAACGCCTTGAACTCATCCGGGGTCACGAAGCGCTCCACCTTGTGGTGCTTGCGGGTGGGCTGGAGATACTGGCCGATGGTCATGAAGTCCACTTCAGCCGAGCGCAGATCGTCCATCAGCTGGAGCACTTCGTTCCGCTCCTCGCCCAGGCCGACCATGATGCCGGACTTGGTGAAGATGGTGGGGTCCAGTTCCTTCACCTGCTGCAACAGCCGCAGCGAATGGAAATAACGCGCGCCCGGACGCACGGTCAGGTAATTGCCGGGCACGGTTTCCAGATTGTGGTTGAACACATCCGGCCGGGCCGCGACCACCACTTCGATGGCGCCTGGCTTGCGCAGGAAATCGGGGGTCAGGATTTCGATGGTGGTGCCGGGGCTCAATTTGCGGATCGCCCCGATGGTCTGGGCGAAATGCTCCGCGCCGCCATCGGACAGATCATCCCGATCCACGGAGGTGATGACCACGTGGGACAGGCCGAGCTTGGCCACCGCCGTGCCCACCTTCTCCGGCTCGTCCGCATCCAGCGCCTTGGGCAGGCCGGTGCGCACGTTGCAGAAGGCGCAGGCGCGGGTGCAGGTGTCGCCCATGATCATGAAGGTGGCGTGCTTCTTCTCCCAGCACTCACCGATATTGGGGCAGCCGGCTTCCTCGCACACCGTATGCAGGCCGTTGGCCCGCACGATCTCGGCGGTCTTCGACCAGCCCGCGGACCCCGGCGCCTTGACGCGGATCCATTCCGGCTTGCGCAGCACCTCGGTTTCGGGGCGGTTCGCCTTCTCGGGGTGGCGGGGCCGGTTCAGCGTATTGAGAACGGTGACCATGGGTTCCGCATTCAGGTTGAGCGCGCGATGACGCGCATCATGTCACATCTGTCTTAGCGTCCGGCGCCGATCGCGTCGAGCCAGCCTGCCGCAGCACTGCCTTGCGTCCGGCGCGCCCTTAGCGCTGGCGCACCGCGCGCCAGATCCACAGCACCAAGATGGCGCCGACGATCGCCGCCACCAGGGTGCGGAAAAAACCGAACACCGGAATATTCACCCATTCCGCCAGCTTAGCCCCCACGAAGGCGCCGATGATGCCCACCACCAGATTGGTGAGCAGCCCGTGATTGCTCTCGGTGATCCGCTCCGCCACCCAACCGGCAATGAGGCCGATCAGGATCATGGTGAAGATGCCGACGCCGGGCTGGCTCAGAACCGCATAGGTCTGGTCGTCCATGGTCGCTCCGCTGGCCGGGCTGAGCCCGCGCCGGTCAGGTGTGGATGACGCGCCCGTAGGCGTCGAGCACGCTCTCGTGCATGGTCTCGGACAGGGTGGGATGCGGGAAGATGGTCTCGATCAGTTCCTGCTCCGTGGTTTCCAAATTCATGGCCACCACGAAGCCCTGGATCAGTTCGGTGACTTCCGCGCCCACCATGTGCGCGCCCAGCAACTCGCCGGTGTTCTTGTCGAAGATGGTCTTCACCAGCCCCTCGGGCTCGCCCAAAGCGATGGCCTTGCCATTGCCGATGAAGGGGAAGCGGCCGACGCGGATCTCGCGGCCCAGTTCCTTGGCCTTCTTCTCGGTGAGGCCCACGGAGGCGATCTGCGGCACGCAATAGGTGCAGCCGGGGATCTTGCCCTTGTCGAGGGGATGGGTGTGCAGACCCTTGATGGTCTCGACGCAGATCACGCCCTCATGCTCCGCCTTGTGCGCCAGCATGGGCGCGCCGGCCACGTCGCCGATCGCCCAGACGCCGGGCACGTTCGTGCGCCCGAAGCCGTCGGTCACGACGATGCCGCGCTCGATCTTCACGCCCACCGCTTCCAGGCCGAGCCCGTCCACATTGCCCACCACGCCCACGGCGGAGATCATCCGCTCGACGGTGAAATCCTGCTTGGCGCCCTTGGCGTCTTCCACATGGACAGTGACGCTGTCGGCCTGCTTCGTCACGCCATTCACCTTGGCGCCGGAGAGGATCTTCATGCCCTGCTTCTCGAAGCGCTTGCGGGCGTGGGCGGCAATTTCCTCATCCTCGACGGCGAGGATCTGCGGCAGCACTTCCACCACGGTCACATCCGCGCCCATGGTCTTGTAGAAAGAGGCGAACTCGATGCCGATGGCGCCCGAGCCCATCACCAGCAGCGACTTGGGCATCTTCTCGGGCACCATGGCCTCGAAATAGGTCCAGATCAGCTTCTTGTCCGGTTCGATGCCCGGCAGCACCCGCGGACGGGCGCCGGTGGCGACGATGATGTTCTTGGACTGATAGTCGCCCCCGCCCAGCGCGCCCTTCGGCGCATTCTCGGACGCTACCACCTTGAGCTTGCCGGGCGCGGTGAGCGTGGCCGAGCCCCAGATCACGTCCACCTTGTTCTTCTTGAGCAGAAAGCCGACGCCGGTGGCCAGCTGGCTGGCGACGCCGCGCGAGCGCTTCACCACCGCGGCGATATCGAAGCCGATCTTCTCGACGGTCAGGCCGTAGTCCTTGGCATGCTCCATATAGTGATAGACTTCGGCGGAGCGGAGCAGGGCCTTGGTGGGGATGCAGCCCCAGTTGAGGCAGATGCCGCCCAGGTGCTTCTTCTCCACCACGGCGGTCTTGAGGCCAAGCTGGGCGGCGCGGATGGCTGCCACATAGCCGCCCGGCCCGCCGCCGATGACGATCACGTCGTAGGAAGTCTCTGCCATGGGTCTCTCCTTCCCCTCCCCGCCGCGAGGGGCCGGTGGGTCGATGGTGGTATCCCTGCCGGCAGGGCCGGAGGCACCCAGGGGGAGTGCCGGGAAGCAGTGCCTCCCGGCTCGGCCCGCCTAGTGCACGATCAGGGCGTAGATTTCATCCTTCAGGCGAACCCGCTCCTTGCGCAGGTTCTCCAGATCCTCATCAGCGCGGGGCTCTACATCAGTCTCGGCGCGATGAACGGCGCGATTGACCTCGTGGTAGGCCTCATAAATCTTCGCAAAATGCGCGTTGGACTGACGCAATGCGTGGATCTTCTCCGCATGCTCGGGAAACTCGGCCAGGATCTCGTGGGGCGTATGGCTCATAGGGTATCCTCCAGATGCGATGGGCGGTTCACAACCCGCCCATCTGTGCAGCTACACCCAAGCAGCGTCCCGCGATTTGATCTGCCGCAGCGATCCACCGCCGAGGTCTCTCGGGCGCCGACCGGTTCGATCCGATCGGCCCCGAAGCCCTCCGCGCCATGCCTCAGACCAGCATGGACATGGGCTTCTCGATGAACTCCTTGAACGCCGCCAGGAGTTCGGCGCCCAGCGCACCGTCCATCACCCGGTGATCGCAGGTGATGGTGGCGGTGAACTGGGTGGCGATCTTAATCTCGCCGCCGCGCACCACGGGCCGCTGCTCGCTGGCGCCCACGGCGAGGATGGACGACTGCGGGGCGTTAATGATGGCCACGAAGTCGCGCACGCCCATCATGCCCAGGTTCGACACCGAGGTGGAGCCGCCCTGATATTCGTCGGGCTTCAGCTTCTTGGTGCGGGCGCGGCTGGCCAGATCGCGCATCTCGTTGGAGATGGTGGAGAGGGTCTTGGTCTCCGCCTTCTTGACGATGGGCGCGAACAGGCCGCCATCGATGGCCACCGCCACGCCCACATCCGAATGCTTGAGGCGCAGGATGCGATCCTCCGCCCACACCGCGTTGGCGGACGGCACCTTCTGCAGCGCTAGCGCCAGCGCCTTGATGATGAAGTCGTTCACCGAGACGCGGAAGACCGGCTTGCCATCCTTGTCCTTGGCGGCGGAGGCGTTGACCGTCTCGCGCAGCTTCATCAGTTCGTCGATGTCGCAATCCACCGTCAGATAGAAGGTGGGCGTGACCTGCTCGCTTTCCACCAGCCGCTTGGCGATGGTCTTGCGCATGCCGTCGAGCTGGATCTCCTCATAGGAGCCTTCCGCGAACAGCGCCTTGACCTGATCGACACCCGGGGCGGACGCCACCGTTGCCTTGGGTGCGGGCGCAGCAGCGGCGGGAGCCGCCGCAGGTGAAGCGGCGGCGGCGACCGGCTTGGCGCCGGGCTGAGCTGCTTCCACGTCGCGGGCAACGATGCGGCCATGGGGACCGGAACCGGCGACAGCCGCCAGATCGAGGCCCTTGTCCTTGGCGATACGGCGGGCCAGCGGCGAAGCGAACACGCGCCCGGCATTGGCGGCGGACGCAGGCGCCGCGACGGGAGCGGCTGCGACTGGAGCCGGCGCGGCGGCGGGGGCCGCCTGCGGCGCGGGAGCGGCCGGTGCAGCTTCGGCGGCGGGCGCCGGGGCCGCGGCAGCGGCAGGCGCGGGCTTGGACCCGCCGCCGGCGGCAACCGCCTTCACGTCCTCGCCTTCGCTGGCGAGCAGCGCGATGATCTGGTTCACTGGCACGTCCTGGGTGCCTTCCGGCACCAGGATCTTGGCGATGATCCCCTCATCGATGGACTCCACCTCCATGGTGGCCTTGTCGGTCTCGATCTCGGCAAGCACGTCGCCGGACTTGACGCTATCGCCTTCCTTCTTGAGCCATTTGGCGAGGTTGCCCTTCTCCATGGTGGGAGACAGGGCCGGCATCAGGATCTCGATGGGCATGGGTCTCTCCCCTCAGCGATAGGTGACCGCGCGGACCGCCTCGATCACATCGGCGACCGAGGGCAGAGCGAGCTTTTCGAGATTTGCGGCGTAGGGCATGGGCACATCCTTGCCGGTCACCCGCAGCACCGGGGCATCCAGATAGTCGAACGCCTTCTCCATCAGCTGGGCGACGATCTCGGCGCCGACGCCGGACTGCGGCCAGCCCTCTTCCACCGTGACGCAGCGGCCGGTCTTCTTCACCGACTCGATGATCGCGGGAACGTCCATGGGGCGAATGGTGCGCAGGTCGATGACCTCGGCCTCGATGCCCTGCTTGGCCAGTTCCTCGGCCGCCTTCAGCGCATAGGTCATGCCGATGGACCAGGACACCAGGGTCACGTCCTTGCCGGCGCGGGCGATGCGGGCCTTGCCGATGGGCAGGACGTAGTCGTCCAGCTTCGGCACTTCGAACGAGTGACCGTAGAGGATTTCATTCTCGAGGAAGATCACCGGGTTGGGATCGCGGATCGCCGCCTTGAGCAGGCCCTTGGCATCGGCGGCGCTATAGGGCGCCACCACCTTGAGGCCGGGCACGTGGCTGTACCAGGAGGCATAGTCCTGGCTGTGTTGCGCACCCACGCGGGCGGCGGCGCCGTTGGGACCGCGGAACACGATGGAGCAATGGATCTGGCCGCCCGACATATAGAGCGTCTTGGCGGCGGAATTGATGATCTGGTCAATCGCCTGCATGGCGAAGTTGAAGGTCATGAACTCCACGATGGGCTTCAGGCCGGCCATGGCCGCGCCGACGCCGAGGCCGGCAAAGCCGTGCTCGGTGATGGGCGTGTCCACCACGCGCTTGGCGCCGAATTCCTGCAGCAACCCTTGAGTGATCTTGTAGGCGCCCTGATATTCGGCGACCTCCTCGCCCATCACGAACACGTCGCCGTCGCGGCGCATTTCCTCGGCCATGGCGTCGCGCAGCGCTTCGCGTACGGTCATGGTGACCATCTCGGTGCCGGCAGGCACTTCCGGGTCCGGCTGCGAGGTGACGATGGGCGGGGACGCAACCGCGGACGGCACCGTCTTCTGCGGCTCGGGCGCGGCGGCAGTGGCTGGCGAAGGCTGCGGAGCAGCGGCCGGAGCGCTCGCGGCGGCCTGCGGTGCCGGGGCGGCGTTGGCATCCTCGCCCTCGGCGAGAATGGTGGCGATGGGGGTATTCACCGGCACATCCTGGGTGCCTTCCGGCACCAGGATCTTGCCGAGGATGCCCTCATCCACGGCCTCCACTTCCATGGTGGCCTTGTCGGTCTCGATCTCGGCGAGCACGTCGCCGGATTTGACCGTGTCGCCTTCCTTCTTCACCCATTTCGTGAGGTTGCCCTTCTCCATGGTCGGAGACAGGGCCGGCATGAGGATATCGATGGGCATGGCTGTCAGCTCTTGCTGGGCGCGGCCGTGCCCTGGCCCGCCGGAGCGGCTAGGGGCGGGCGCACGACCGTGAGGTTGGTGTAGACGGAGACCGCGGCGACCGCGAGCATCAAGGCAGTGATGAAGGCCACCAGGGCCTTGCTGACCCGGGCCGCATGGCCTGCGGCAGGGCCTTCCATAAGACGGGCTGAGAAGGGCCACAGCACCAGAAGCACGGTGTTGACGGAGCCGCGGCCCCCGCCGGCCGCCTGCGCGGCCCCCTTCGCCTTCAACCCCTCGGTCACGGCGACGCCCCAGCTGGCGGCGGCACCCGCCAGGCAGAGAAACAGGACGATGAGCGCGATGACCGCCACGGGCACCTCGTTCAGCGCAGGATGTCGGTGTACAGCTCGGCGGGATCGGGCTCTGGGTCATGGGTCGCGAAGTCCGCGGCCTCATTGACGATGTCGCGGATTTCCGCGTCCACCTTCTTCAGATCCTCTTCCGTGGCGAGATTGCCCTCCAACAGGCGCGCGCGCACCTGCTCGATGGGATCATGCTCGGTCCGCATCTTCTGCACCTCCTCCTTCGACCGGTATTTCGCCGGATCGGACATGGAGTGGCCGCGATAGCGGTAGGTCTGCATTTCCAGGATGTAGGGGCCCTTGCCTTCGCGGGCGAAGGCTAGAGCCCGCTCGCCGGCCGCCTTCACCGCGCGCACATCCATGCCATCCACCTGCTCGCCGGGGATGTTGAAGGAGGTGCCGCGCTTGGAGAAGTCGGTCTGGGCAGAGGCGCGGCTGACCGCGGTGCCCATGGCGTACTTGTTGTTCTCGATCACATACACGACCGGCAGCTTCCACAGCTCGGCCATGTTGAAGCTCTCATAGACCTGGCCCTGGTTGGCCGCGCCGTCACCGAAATAGGTGACCGAGACGGCGCCATTGTCGCGATAGTGGTTTGCGAAAGCCAAGCCCGTGCCCAACGACACCTGGGCGCCGACGATGCCATGGCCGCCGTAGAAGCGCTTCTCGGTGCTGAACATGTGCATCGAGCCGCCCTTGCCGCGGGAATAGCCGCCGCGACGTCCGGTCAGCTCGGCCATCACGCCGCGGGATTCCATGCCGGTGGCGAGCATGTGGCCGTGATCCCGGTAACCGGTAATCACCTCGTCACCCGGCTTCATGGCCATCTGCATGCCGATCACAACGGCTTCCTGGCCGATGTAGAGGTGGCAGAAACCGCCGATCAGGCCCATGCCATACATCTGGCCGGCCTTCTCCTCGAAGCGGCGGATGAGGAGCATTTCGCGGTAGGCGAGCAATTCCTGCTCTTTGGTGAAGTTCGGTACGCCGGCCGGAACCGCCTCTGTCCGGGCGGACGGTTTCTTCGCTGCCATCGACTTCCTCAGGAAACTCTAGACCTGCACATCCTCTAGCGCACCTGGGGAACCACCAAAAGGGAAAAAAGCGTCGTGTTGCAGCGCAACACGTTGCAAACACTTGATTTCACTCACTTGAACTCGAATACGGTTCATTCACCTCATGAACTGACAACAGGTTCAATTATGTGATTTGATCATCACTAGGTCCTTGGCGTGGACGAAATCCAGCTCGCGCCGCCCCTCTTCATCGAGCATGTCGGGATCGAGATTGCGCGCGTCGAGGAGAGAGACCTTGTTCTCGATCTCGCGACGCTGGGCCTTGAGCGTGGCCAGTTCGCCCTGGAGGCGTTCGACTTCCAGCTCATAATTGCGCTTGGCCATCAGGCCATGGTCGCCATTGTAGGCGTGATAAGCGAAATAGCCGATGGCTCCGCCTGCCACGAGATACAGCAGCAAAGCGAAGAAAAAGGCGCGGAGGCGAGAGCGGGTCTGCATGGTCACCCATCTTGACCCGACAAGGTTGAAGCGCCGTTAAGGGCGATTCGCCCCCCCTGCGCGGCCGGACTTTTCAAGCGCAAGCCATAGACCGGGCGGCAGATACAAAAATGCCCCGGACCAGCCGGGGCATTTTCACGCTTTCAGTACCTTGCGCACCCACAGGCGCGTCCGGGCAAAGCTCAGGCGAACGCCTTCAGCGCTGCCTTGCCGGCATATTTGGCCGCGCTGCCCAGCTCTTCCTCGATGCGCAGGAGCTGATTGTACTTCGCGGTGCGGTCCGAACGGGCCAGCGAGCCGGTCTTGATCTGCCCACAGTTGGTGGCCACCGCCAGATCGGCAATGGTGGAATCCTCGGTCTCGCCCGAGCGGTGGGACATCACCGCGCGATAGCCGGAGGTGTGGGCCAGTTGCACCGTCTCCAGCGTCTCGGTCAGCGTGCCGATCTGGTTCACCTTCACCAGGATGGCGTTGCCGGTGGCGGCCTTGATGCCGCGGCCCAGGCGCTCCACATTGGTCACGAACAGATCGTCGCCCACCAGCTGACACTTGGCGCCGATGGCGTCGGTGAGCTGCTTCCAGCCCGCCCAATCGTCCTCGGACATGCCGTCCTCGATGGTGACGATGGGATAGCTGGAGACGAGGCTGGCGAGATAGGCCACCTGCGCCTCGATATCGCGCACCTTGCCTTCGCCTTCATAATGATAGGCGCCGTCCTTGAAGAATTCGGTGGCGGCGCAATCCAGGCCCAGGAACACGTCCTCGCCAGGCTTGAAGCCGGCCTTCTCGATGGCCTTCAGGACTAAATCCAGCGCCGCCTCGGCGGAGGCGAGATTGGGGGCGAAGCCGCCCTCGTCGCCCACATTGGTGTTGTGGCCGGCGTCCTTCAGGCCCTTCTTCAGGGTGTGGAAGATCTCCGCACCCCAGCGCAGGCCTTCGGCGAAGGTGGGCGCGCCGGCGGGCAGGATCATGAATTCCTGGAAATCGATGGGATTGTCCGCATGCGCGCCGCCATTGATGATGTTCATCATCGGCACCGGCAGGGTGCGGGCATTGACGCCGCCCACATAGCGATAGAGCGGCAGATTGTTGGAGATGGCCGCCGCCTTGGCCGCGGCCAGCGAGACGCCGAGAATGGCATTGGCGCCGAGCCGGGCCTTGTTGGACGTGCCGTCCAAAGCGATCATGGTGGTATCGATCTTGACCTGATCCTCGGCGTCAAAGCCACCGATGGCATCGAAGATCTCGCCATTCACCGCGTCCACGGCATTGCGCACGCCCTTGCCCAGATAGCGGGTGGTGTCGCCGTCGCGCAGTTCCACCGCCTCATGGGCGCCGGTGGATGCGCCGGAGGGCACCGCGGCGCGACCGAGCGCGCCGTCTTCCAGCAGCACATCGACTTCCACCGTGGGATTGCCGCGGCTATCGAGGATTTCACGGCCGATGATGTCGACGATGGCTGTCATGGAACGTCCTTCCCTTCATTCTGCCCAAAGCTTGCGACCGCCCGGCGGCGATCGTTGAACGGGGCGGGCAGCTTCTACCGCGTCCGGCGGCGGCTGGTAAGGGGTCTGGGCGCAGAACAGGTTCCCCGCGACAGGGCGCGAAATTGCGCTAAGCTGCTTAAAAATGCAGCGCAGGCATCGCCCCGCCGCTCCGAGGAACGCCCGCAAGTCCAACGCCCGCAAGTCCAAGGACGACCGATGACGCAAGCCAAGCTCCAGCTCGGGCGGGACACCGCCTTGCCCGCCTCTCCGGAGGAGGCGGTGCTGGACCGCGTGCCCAATCCCCATCCCGATGTGAACTATGTGGCACGCTTCACCGCTCCGGAATTCACCTCGCTGTGCCCTGTCACAGGACAACCGGACTTCGCCCATCTGGTGATCGACTATGTGCCCGATGCGCATCTGGTGGAATCCAAGTCGCTCAAGCTTTATCTGGCCAGTTTCCGCAACCACGGCGCCTTTCACGAGGACTGCACCGTGGCCATCGGCAAACGTCTCATACAGCTTCTGACACCGCGTTTCTTCCGCATCGCCGGATATTGGTATCCGCGCGGCGGCATTCCCATCGACGTCTTCTTTCAATCCGGCGATCTGCCCAGTGGCATCTGGTTGCCGGATACCGGTGTCGCGCCCTATCGCGGAAGGGGATAGCCATGGCCAAGTTGGTCATCACCAATGGGGACAGCGCCGTGACGCGGTTGCAGGCCGGCGGTGTGGCCGGCCATTTCCTGCCCTGGCGGGACATGCTCCATGACGGTCCGGTGCCGGCCAGCCGCTCGCTGGCCATCGTCGCCGATACGCGGGCGGAATTCCTGGCCGAGGCGTTCGGCCTGCCGTTCGATTCCGTGCGGGCGGACTTTGCCGAGCGCGATGGCCAGCTGGAAATCCACATCGCGTTCCGCGAGGTGGAATTGTGGTTCGAGCATGATCTCTATGACCAGCTCCAGCTGATCCAGCTGCTGGACTATTTCGCCCATGAGCCGGACCGTCACGGCGTCCGCCTGATCCAGGCGGCGGACTATCTCGGCACCCTGGCGCCGGAGGCGATCACCACGCTGGCCGAGTCCTCGGTCCCGGTGTCCAGCCTGCAACTGGAGACCGCCCGCGAGGCCTGGGCCGCCTTCACCGCCCCCACCCCCAAGGCGCTGGCCGCCCTTGCCGGCCGCGCGCACGGCGCCCTGCCCTTCCTCGCGCCGGCGCTGCGCCGCGCCCTGGCGGAATTGCCGGCGCCTTATACCGGCCTGTCGCTCACCGAGGAGCGCATCCTGCACTGTCTGGCCGAGGGGCCGCGCAAGGCTCATGAGGTGTTCACCGCCGTGCATCGGCAGGAGGATGCCCAGTTCCTGGCGGACCTGCCGTTCTTCCTGCGCCTGGATGGCCTGGCCTTCGCCCATGAGCCGCTGATCCAGGGGCTTCCCTTCCCCTCCAGCGAGTGCAAGGCGTTCGATCCCGCGCGCACCCAGCCGCAGGGACATGAGATCAGCTATCACGCCTTCGCCGGCTCCAGCCTGACGCTGACCCGCGCCGGCGCTGCCGCGCTCAAGGGCCAGTTCGACCACGCCAGCGAGAATGCGCTGGATCGCTGGCTGGGCGGCACCCACATCCACCCCGGCAGCATGTGGCGCTATGACCGCAGCCGCCGGGTGCTGGTGGAGCCGAACTGAGACCCATGTGCGATGAGGCTGTCTCATCGCACATGGGTCAAGCCCGCGCGGCGCTTGAGCGTTTCAAGGTGCGGATGCGTCAGCATCCTCGCACCTTGGTAGGAGCCCTCCGCTCAGATCGCGACCGGGTTCGCCTTGGCGATGGCGTCGATCTCCTGCAGCAAGGCGATCATCGCCTCCAACTGGTTGAGCGGGACCATGTTGGGGCCGTCGGAGGGGGCGTGGTCGGGGTCCTGGTGGGTCTCGATGAACACCGCCGCCACGCCGATGGCCACGGCGGCGCGCGCCAGCACCGGCACGAATTCCCGCTGGCCGCCGGAGGACGAGCCCTTGCCGCCGGGCTGCTGCACCGAATGGGTGGCATCGAACACCACCGGCGATCCGGTGGTCTGGGCCAGGATCGGCAGCGCCCGCATGTCGGACACCAAAGTGTTGTAGCCGAACGAGACGCCACGCTCGGTCACCATCACCTGGCCATTGCCGGCGCCGGTGAGCTTGGCCACCACATTGGCCATGTCCCACGGCGCCAGGAACTGGCCCTTCTTCACATTCACCACCCGCCCGGTGCGGGCGGCGGCGATCAGCAGGTCGGTCTGCCGGCACAGGAAGGCGGGGATCTGCAGCACATCCACCACCTCGCCCACCGGGGCGCACTGGTCGATCTCATGCACGTCGGTGAGCACCGGCAGGCCGAGGCTCTCGCGGATCTCCGCGAACACCGGCATCGCCGCCTCAAGCCCCATGCCGCGGGCGGCATTGACCGAGGTGCGGTTGGCCTTGTCGAAGGAGGATTTGTAGATCAGGCCGATGCCGCGCCGGGTGGCGATCTCCTTCAGCGCGGAGGCCATCTCCAGCGCATGGGCGCGGCTTTCCATCTGGCAGGGGCCGGCGATCAGCGCCAGCGGCAAAGCATTGCCGATGCGCACATTGCCCATCTCGACCACGGACTGCGGGTCAACGGGAGTCATGGGCATAGTCTCTCCTGGGCATTCAGTTGGACGCTTCATAGCCAAACCGCCGGCAATGGGAAACCTGATGCGGCGCAGTCGGCTTGCGGGGTTGGCTCGGCGGGACTGGCCATGACGATAGGAGATGGCCCCCTCCATTCGCTGACCACGTCTCGCGGGCAGCCCTCCAACAGACGGACGTCATCCCCGGACTTGATCCGGGGATCCACGCGGCACCGCTTGGTACAGCCTTGAGAGGTCGGCGCCGTCGGCGCGGCGTGGATGCGCGGGACAAGCCCGCGCATGACGAAGCGGAGGCGTCCCCCAAAAGCCGCCCTCAGTGCCCGCCCGCCAGATTCAGCCCGACGATGCCGGCCCCGATCAGGCCGATGGAGACCAGCCGCACCGGATCGAGGGATTCGCCAAACACCACGACGCCGACAACCGCCACGCCCACCATGCCGATGCCGGACCACACCGCATAAGCGGTGCCGATGGGCAGGTCCTTGATGGCCAGCGACAGCAGGAACAGGCTGACGATGATGCTGGCCACCGTGAACACCGAAGGCCACAGCCGGGTGAACCCGTGAGACTGCTTCAGGCCGATGGCCCAGCCCACTTCCATCAGGCCGGCTGCAAACAGGATGATCCAAGCCATGGGATCGCACTCCGCACATGGCGGGGTCGTCCGCGCCGGGTTCATGACTGCGCACGCGGTCGTCCGCGTGGAAATGGCAGCGCCGATCCGCGGGGCGGATCATCGGCCTGCCCTACGTGGGACGCATCCCGCCTGTTTCAAGGGCCGGACACCACAACCGCGCCGGTGTGCCGGCGAACCGCCCTCCCGCCCGAACGACACGAGGCGGCCGCCGCAGGCGCGGGACGATCACGCGGCGTCGTCGGGCCGCTCGATCACCAGGGTGGCACCCATGACGGAACGCGGCGGCACCACCACGATGCCCTGGATCTGCTCTTCCACCATTTTCCGCGCCAGCAGGCTGCGGCGCAGGTCCGCGGCGCCGGGCGAGGCGAAGCGCACCGCCGCCAGCCGCAGGCCCTCGCCCACCGGCGCCGGCACCGCATAGCGCTCCGTGAACAGCCCTGGGGTCATCACATCGATGGCGCCGCGCGGGGTCTGGGCCACATACCAGGCATCGCTGGCCCGGCGGGGGGTGCAGTCGCTCAAAGTGTCGATGAAGCTGAGATGATCGACGGGGCTCTCGGCCACCATCACCACGCCGATGACGCCGCTGACGCCATTGGCATGGCGCTGCATCTGCGGCGACCAGAAATTGTCCGGCTGGCGCTGGGTGCAGGTGAAGAAACCCGCGTCGGACGGGACCGGATCGCGGGCAAAGGCCAGCGAGAAGCCCACTTCCGCTTCTGTCCCATCCGACCGGCGGGCGATGCGGGAAAAGTCGAACACATCGAAGCCGCCGGCACCGGCCGCATCGAAGCTCGCCTTCTCGGCGGCGGGGTCGGTGCCTTGCAGCGCCAGCATGGACAGGCCCTCGCCATGGCTGGCGAGGAAGCCGCGATTGAACGCGCCGAACGAGAAATGCTCGGCGCCGTGGCCGGGAATCTTGTCCGGCTCCGCCACTTGCAGCAGCTCGATGAAGAAGCCGGGCACCTGCACGATGCGATTGTGGGTGCCCCAGGGATGCTGGTTGCGCGAACCGACCGTGAAGCCCAGCAGATCATAGACCTCACCCGCCGCGTCCAGATCCCGCACCAGATGGACGACGTGATCAAGGCCGCGACGCATGGGACTTCTTCCTTCTTTATACCAAGGTGCGAGGATGCTGACGCATCCGCACCTTGAAGCGCTCAAGCGCCGCGCGGGCTGATACCCGTGCGCGATGAGCAGGCCTCATCGCGCTTGGGTCCTAGACCAGCCGGCTCTGCTCGATGGCCGCCCCGATGAAGGACGCGAACAGAGGATGCGGCTGGAACGGGCGGGACTTCAGCTCCGGATGGAACTGCACGCCGATGAACCAGGGGTGATTGGTATATTCCACGATCTCCGGCAGCAGCCCGTCCGGGGACATGCCGGAGAATCGCATGCCGTGATCTTCGAGCCGCGACTTATAAGCGGTGTTCACCTCATAGCGGTGACGATGGCGCTCGGAGATTTCGCAGCCGCCATAGATGGAGGCCACGCGGCTGCCTTCGGCCAATTGGGCCAGATAGGCGCCGAGCCGCATGGTGCCGCCCAGATCGCCCGCCGCCGAACGGCGCTCCAGCTCGTTGCCCTTCAGCCATTCGGTGAGCAGGCCCACCACCGGCTCGGAGGTCTCGCCGAACTCGGTGGAATTGGCGTGCTTGATGTGGGCGAGATTGCGCGCCGCCTCGATCACCGCCATCTGCATGCCGAAACAGATGCCGAAATAGGGCACGGCGCGCTCACGGGCGAACTGCGCCGCCCGGATCTTGCCTTCCGCGCCGCGCTGGCCGAAGCCGCCGGGCACCAGAATGCCGTGCACATGCTCCAGGAACGGCGCCGGATCCTCGGTCTCGAAGGTCTCGCTCTCGATCCAGTCGAGGTTCACCTTGACCTTGTTGGCGATGCCGCCATGGGCCAAAGCCTCGATCAGGGACTTATAGGCGTCCTTCAGGCCGGTATATTTGCCGACGATGGCGATGGTGACTTCGCCCTCGGGATTGCGCACCCGCTGCTCGATGGTGGACCACCGCGCCAGATTGGGCGCCGGCGCCGGCTCGATGCCGAAGGCGGACAAGACTTCGTCGTCCAGGCCTTCCGCATGATAGGAGGCGGGCACGGCATAGATGTTGTCCACATCGCGCGCCTCGATCACCGCGCTCTCCCGCACGTTGCAGAACAGCGACAGCTTGCGCCGCTCCTCGCGCGGGATGGCCCGGTCGGTGCGGCAGAGCAGGATGTCCGGCTGGATGCCGATGGAGCGCAGCTCCTTCACCGAATGCTGGGTCGGCTTGGTCTTCAGTTCCCCGGCCGAGGGAATGAAGGGCATCAAGGTCAGATGGATGAAGATGGCGTGGTTGCGCGGCAGCTCGTTCTTGAGCTGGCGGGTGGCCTCGAAGAACGGCAGGCCCTCGATGTCGCCCACGGTGCCGCCCACTTCGATCAGCACGAAATCGAAGCCCTCGTTGCCGTCCAGCACGAAGTCCTTGATGGCGTTGGTGACGTGGGGGATCACCTGGATGGTGGCGCCGAGATAATCGCCACGCCGTTCCTTGGTGAGGATGTCCTGATAGATGCGCCCGGTGGTGATGTTGTCCTGCCGGGTGGCGGGATGGCCGGTGAAGCGCTCGTAATGACCGAGATCGAGATCGGTCTCCGCGCCGTCATCGGTGACGAACACCTCGCCGTGCTGATACGGGCTCATGGTGCCCGGATCGACGTTCAGATAGGGATCCAGCTTGCGCAGCCGGACCGTGTATCCCCGCGCTTGCAGAAGCGCGCCAAGAGCTGCGGCGGCGAGGCCCTTGCCCAGGGAGGACACGACGCCGCCGGTGATGAAGATATAGCGCGCCATGGGCTTCGACCTTACTCCGCACAAACACGATTCGGCGAGCAGCGATGCCTGTGGGGCATCGCCTCGCCTGTGGAGAACCTCACGCCGCGGCGAAGCGCGGCGTGTCGATCACTGCGACTTCGGAACCTGGGGGCCGGACGGAGCCGCCGGGACCGGTGCGGGCGCACCCTGGCCGGCGCCCTGCGGGCGGATCTGGTCGAGAATGGAACCGCCGGTGCTCTGCGGGACGCTGGGACCCGAGGGGCCATTGGTCGGCGCCAGGATGGAGGCCGGGGTCCGGCCCCAGCCGGCCAGGATGGTCAGCGACAGGCTGGTGATGAAGAACAGCGCCGCTAGGACCGCCGTGGCACGGGTGAGGACATTGGCGGTGCCGCGCGCCGTAAAGAAGCCGCCGCCCCCGCCGCCGCCGCCACCGATGCCCAGGCCACCGCCTTCGGAGCGCTGGATCAGCACCACGCCAATCAGGGCGAGCACCACCATCAGGTGAATGACGATCAGAACGGTCTGCATGAATTCCATCATCCTCACGCCGGACCTGGGCCGGAAGGCCTGGGCCGGGCGCGCAATTTCGCGCGGTTCGTACACGATCGAGCCGCGCAATGAAAGTCCGCTGCCCTGCATGGGGCGGCGGGCTGCCGCGCGAGGACGGCAACCCGCCCGCTACGCCGCATGACAAAGGCCGGGTTATCCCCCGCCTCAGGATCACGTCACGGCCCGCCTGCATCGCAGGCGGGCCGCACATGGTGTGTCGCAGGTCTCAGATATGGTCGCGCTTCAGATTCTGCAATCGGAAACGCCACATCCCCAGAGCATCGGCCATCGGGCGGTCTAGTGCCCCAGCACCGCCAGCAGCAGAAGCGCGACGATGTTGGTGATCTTGATCATGGGATTGACCGCCGGTCCGGCGGTGTCCTTGTAGGGATCGCCCACCGTGTCGCCGGTGACCGACGCCTTGTGGGCGTCCGAGCCCTTGTAGTGGCGCACCCCGTCCTTGTCCACGAAGCCGTCCTCGAACGATTTCTTGGCATTGTCCCACGCCCCGCCGCCCGAGGTCATGGAGATGGCCACGAACAGGCCGGTGACGATCACCCCCAGCAGCATGGCGCCCACCGCCGAGAAGGCCGCAGACTTGCCCGCCACGCCGCCCCCCGCCACGAAATAGATCACGAAATAGCAGACGATGGGGGACAGCACCGGCAGCAGCGAGGGGATGATCATCTCCTTGATGGCCGCCTTGGTGAGGATGTCGACGGCGCGGGAATAATCCGGCTTGTCGGTGCCGGCCATGATGCCCGGCTTCTCGCGGAACTGCCGGCGCACCTCTTCCACGATGGCACCCGCCGCCCGGCCCACCGCCGTCATGCCCATGGCGGCGAACAGGAACGGCAGCAGGCCGCCGAACAAAAGGCCCACCACCACATAGGGATTTTCCAGCGAGAAGTTCGGCACCACATTGGCGAAATAGCTGCCGGGCTGGGCCTGGGCGATGAAATAGCGCAGGTCCGCATTATAGGCGGCAAACAGCACCAGAGCGCCGAGGCCCGCCGAGCCGATGGCATAGCCCTTGGTCACCGCCTTGGTGGTGTTGCCTACCGCGTCCAGCGCATCGGTGGAGTGCCGCACTTCCGGCGGCAGGCCGGCCATCTCGGCGATGCCGCCCGCATTGTCGGTGACGGGACCGAAGGCATCCAGCGCCACCACCATGCCCGCCAGGGCCAGCATGGTGGTGGCCGCAATGGCAATGCCGAACAGGCCGGCAAGGCCATAGGCGCACAAGATGCCGGCGATGATCGCCAGGGTCGGCAAAGCGGTGGATTCCAGCGAGATCGCCAGGCCCTGGATGATGTTGGTGCCATGCCCGGTCACCGAGGCCTGGGCGATGGAGACCACCGGGCGAAAGCCGGTGCCGGTGTAATATTCGGTGATGACCACGATGGCCCCGGTCACCGCCAGCCCCACCACGCCGGACAGGAACAGGCCGGTGCCGGTGAAGGTGGCCCCCGTGATCGGCCCGAAGCCCGGCAACAGCCAGGTCACCAACGCCAAGGCGAACACCGACAGGCCGGCGGTGGCCCCCAGTCCCTTGTAGAGCGCACCCATGATGGACGAGGTCGGCCCCAGTTTGACGAAGAAGGTGCCCGCCACCGAAGTGAGGATGCACACCGCGCCAATGGCGAGCGGATAGAGAATCAGCGCGTTCAGCACCGCCGGCGTGGCGGCAAAGAAGATGATCGCCAGCACCATGGTGGCCACCACCGTGACCACATAGGTCTCGAACAGATCCGCTGCCATGCCGGCGCAGTCGCCGACGTTATCGCCCACGTTGTCGGCGATGGTGGCCGGGTTGCGCGGATCATCCTCGGGGATGCCCGCCTCCACCTTGCCCACCAGATCGCCGCCCACGTCGGCGCCCTTGGTGAAGATGCCGCCGCCCAAGCGCGCGAAGATGGAAATCAGCGAGGCGCCGAAGCCCAGCGCCACCAGCGCATCCACCACGGTGCGGTCGGTGACCGCATAGCCGAGAGACCGGGTCAGCACGGCGAAATAGACCGTCACCCCCAACAGCGCGAGGCCCGCCACCAGCAGGCCGGTGACCGCGCCGGCCTTGAAGGCGATGTCCAGCCCGCCCGCCAGCGACTTGGTGGCCGCCTGGGCGGTGCGCACATTGGCGCGCACGGACACATTCATGCCGATGAAGCCGGCCAGGGCCGAGAGGATGGCGCCGATGGCAAAGCCGATCGCCACCAGCCAGCCCAGCAGCAGGCCGACGATGATGAAGATCACCACGCCCACAATGCCGATGGTGGTATATTGCCGCTTGAGATAGGCCTGCGCGCCCTCGGCGATGGCGGCGGCGATTTCCTGCATCCGGGCGGTTCCGGGATCGGCGGCCATGACCGCTCGCCCGGCCCACACCCCATATCCCACGGCGAAAAGTCCGCAGGCGACAATCAGCAACAGTGCCAACATGAATCGACCCCTTCGTTTCCATCCCACTTTTTTATGGGAGGGAGTGTGAGGGGTGCGCCGGAAAGTCGCAACCGGGGAGTTTTACGGGGCGGCGACCGCCCCGCGCGCCCTATTCCTTGGCGAGGAACGCCCCGATGCGCACCACCGCCTCGCGCATGTGCTCGGGCGAGCCGGCATAGGACAGGCGCAGGAACTGCTTGCCGCGGAACGGATCGAAATCCACCCCCGGCGTCGCCGCCACATGGGCGCTGTCCAGCAGGCGGATGGCGAAGGCGTGGGAATCGCCGGTGAAGCGGGACACGTCCGCATAGAGATAGAAGGCGCCGTCGGCGGGCAGGAAGTGGTCCAGCCCGATGGTGGGCAGCCCTTCGCTCAAGATGCGGCGGTTCTCCTCGTAGCCGCGCTTCACCGCCTCCATCTCTTCCGTGCCGTCGAACGCGGCTTCCGCCGCCACCTGCGACAGGGTGGGCACGGAGATGGAGAAGTTCTGCTGCAACCGCTCCATAGTGCGCGACAGGCCGGGCGGCACCACCATCCAGCCCACCCGCCAGCCGGTCATGCAGAAATATTTGGAGAAGGAATTGATGACCAGCACGTCATCGGCCACCTCCGCCGCGCTCACCGCCGGAAAGGCATAGTCGAGCCCGTGATAGATCTCGTCGGAGACGAACCGCAGGCCCATCTCCTGGGAGGCGGCGTATAGCGCGGTGAGCGCCGCCCGGTCCATCATGGTGCCGGTGGGATTGGCGGGGCTGGCCACCAGCACGCCCTTCAAGGGCTTGTCCGCATGGGCGGCGCGCAGGGTCTCCGGCGTGATGGCGAATCGGTCTTCGGCGCGGGTCTCGATCAGCACCGGCTCGCAGCCCAGCGCGGAGAGCACATGGCGATAGGGCGGATAGCCCGGCGCGGCGATGGCCACCCGGTCGCCGGGCTCGAACAGCGCCAGGAAGGCCAGGATGAAGCCGCCGGACGAGCCGTTGGTCACCACCACCCGCTCCGGGTCCAGATCCAGGCCGTGGGTGTCCCTATAGTGCCGGGCGATCCGCGCCCGCAGCGAGGGAATGCCCAGCGCCGCCGTATAGCCCACCTGCCCGCGCTCCAGCGCAGCGGCGGCGGCGCGGCGGGCGGTGAGCGGGGCGGGGGCTGCCGGCTGGCCCACTTCCAGATGGATCACCTGCGCCCCCTGCGCCTCCAGCCGGGCCGCATGGTCCATCACGTCCATGACGATGAACGGCGCCACATCGCTGCGGCGGGAGGCGGGCACGGGGCCACGGGAGAGGGGGCGCAAAGTCATCGCATTCGCTTTCGTGATCGGGGCCGGCGCCTTGGCCCCGGATGCCGGAGCGTCATGCCGTGTTGCCGCCGCATTCCCGCTGTGGGTAGAGGTCAGCACACCTTCGGGAAGGCAGATGTGATGACCGTGAGCGTGGGGCTCACCCGGTTCGCTTCGGCGTCCACCGCGCGCAATCCGTGCGTGCAACCGGTGCGCGCAACGATCCGACGACGCGTCGGCGCGTGACCTGTGACCAAAGGGCGTGCTAGCCCAATGGACCGGCATCGCCAAGGGCCTGTGCGCCGCGGACATGGGCCGGCGCCGCCATCAAACGGGGGAGTGAGACTTTTTCATGTGTGCCGCGCCTGCCGTTCCCTTGCTGCGCCGCGCGGCATCGGCCCTCGGTGCCGTGCTGACGCTGGTGGCCGCCTGCCATCTGGCCCTCTCCCCCGCCGTGGCGCAGTCCGGGCCGGGACGCGGCCCGCAGGTGATCCGCGACACCGAGATCGAGAATTTGCTGCGCGACTACACGCGGCCGATCCTCAAGGCCGCGAACCTGTCCCAGCAGAATGTGGAAGTGGTGCTGATCAACGACCCGTCCTTCAATGCCTTCGTGGCGGACGGGCGGCGGATCTTCATCAACACCGGCGCTTTGGTGGATTCCACCACCCCGAACCAGATCATCGGCGTGCTGGCCCATGAGACCGGCCATATCGCCGGCGGCCATCTGGCCCGGCGGCGCGAACAACTGGCCGGCGCCCAGACCATGGCCATCGTCGCCATGCTGATGGCCGGCGCGGGGGTGGCCGCCGGTGCGGCCGGCGGCGCCAGCGGCGGCAATATCGGCAATGCGGCAGCGGGCGCGGTGCTCGCGCCCCAGGAGATGATCCGGCGTTCCCTGCTGGCCTACCAGCGCGGCGAGGAACAGGCGGCGGATCGCTCGGCGGTGAGCTATCTCAACGCCACCCAGCAATCCGCCAAGGGCATGCTGGAGACGTTCGAGCGGTTCCAGAACGACCAATTGTTCCTCAGCCAGCGCATCGATCCCTATCTGCTGAGCCATCCCATGGCCCGCGAGCGCATCGCCGCGCTGGAGGAACTGGCCAAGAAGAGCCCCTATTACAACGCCAAGGATCCCCCCGCCCTCCAGGCCCGCCACGACATGATGCGCGCCAAGTTGGTGGGGTTCCAGGAGCGGCCGGACGGCGTCGCCCGGCGCTATCCCCTTTCCGACACCTCGATGCCGGCGCTCTATGCCCGCGCCATTTCCGCCTACCGCTTCGGCAGCATGTCCGGCGCCATCAGCCAGATCGACGCTCTGATCGCCCGCGAGCCGTCCAACCCCTATTTCCCGGAGTTGAAGGGCCAGGCGCTGCTGGAAGCCGGCCGCGCCAATGAAGCGGTGGCGCCCCTGCGCAAGGCGGTGGCCATGACCAATGGCGCGCCGCTGATTCGCGCCATGTTGGGACAGGCCCTCGTCGAAGCGGGAAATCCGGCCTATACGGACGAGGCGATCCGGGAATTGCTCCAGGCGACGCAGCGCGATCCCGACAGTGCCAGCGGCTGGCGCGCGCTCGCCAAGGCCTATGATCGCAAGAACAACCGGCCTGCGGCGTTTCTCGCCTCGTCACAGGCCGCCTTGGCCTCCGGCGATTTCCGCACCGCGCGGGAATTGGCGGCGCGGGCGCGGGAAGGATTTCCGCCCAATTCGCCCGGCTGGCTGAAGGCCGACGACATCGTGACTAGCAAGCCGCCCAAATCCAATGACAATTAACAAGGGTATGTCCCCGATCATGGAGATCCAGATGCTGTCCCGCTCCGGCCTGCGCGCCGCTCTTGCCGCCGTGGCCGCCCTCGGGATGACGGCCATGGCCGTGGCTCCGGCCGCCGCCTTCACCGATGCGGAAAAGGCCGAACTGGGCCCGGTGATCCGCGAATACCTGATCAAGAACCCGGAAGTGCTCCAGGAAGCCATCTCGGTGCTGGAAAAGCGCCAGAGCGACGCGGAAGCCCAGGCCCGCGCCAAGACCCTGGCGGATATCAAGCCGCTGGTGTTCGACAGCCCGCGCGGCGTGGTGATCGGCAATCCCAAGGGCAATGTGACCCTGGTGGAGTTCTTCGATTACAATTGCGGCTACTGCAAGCACGCCCTCTCGGACATCAATGCCCTGGTGAAGGCCAATCCGAACCTGAAGGTGGTGCTGCGCGAATTCCCGGTGCTCGGACCGGGCTCGGTGGAAGCCGCCCAGGTGGCGGTGGCCGTGCGCATGGTGGCCCCTGACAAATACATGGCCTTCCACCAGGCCCTGCTCACCGGCCGCGGCCAGGCCGACCGCGCCCGCGCGCTCGCCGCCGCCAAGGAAGTGGGCATCGACACCGCGCTGCTGCAAAAGCAGGCGTCCTCGCCCGAACTGAACGCCACCCTGGACGAAAGCATGAAAATCGCCCAGGCGCTGGGCCTGAACGGCACCCCCTCCTTCGTCATCGGTGATGATGTGATCGTGGGCGCGGTGGGCCTGGAGAAGCTGCAGCAGGCGGTCACCGCCGGCGGCAAAACCAGCACCAACTGATGCCAAGCGCCCCTCCCCCGGCCCCTGCGGCCGGTGGGAGGCGGCTGCCGGCCGGTGACGGTTCGGTGAATGCTCGCAAGTGGCGTCTTTCCTTGCGAGGGAAGGCCCCCTATAACCGCGCGGGCCCGGCGCGACCGGGTCGCAGGCTGAACCGTCACGGATGTCCGACATCATCCACGTCCTCAATGGCCCCAATCTCAATCTGCTCGGCACGCGCGAGCCCGCCATCTATGGCGCGGCGACGCTGGCGGATGTGGAGGTTCTGTGCCGTGAAACCGCCAGCCGCCATGGCCTGGAGCTGGTGTTCCACCAGACCAACCACGAAGGCGTGCTGGTGGATCTGATCCAGGCCGCGGCGGGCGCGGTGGGCATCGTGCTGAATGCCGGCGCCTATACCCACACCTCGGTTGCCCTGCGCGATGCCATCGCCGCGGTGGGCGTGCCGACGGTGGAAGTGCATCTTTCGAACGTGTTCGCCCGCGAGGCGTTCCGCCACCATTCCTTTCTCTCCCCGGTCGTCCGGGGCGTGATCTGCGGCTTCGGCCCCCAGAGCTACGCCCTCGGCATCGCGGCCCTGGCCACTGACCGGCAGGCCCGCGCATGACCCCGACCGCCATCCGCAAGGAGCTCCTGCGTGGCCCCGGCCACGTGTGTGCATGATCATGATGAAACCAGCCAAGCCCCCCATCGACACCGCCCTCATCCGCGAGATCGCCACCCTGCTGTCCGGGAGCGACCTGACCGAGATCGAGGTTCAGAACGACGACCTGCGCATCCGCGTGGTGCGCGCGCCGGCCACCGTCACGGTGGCCGCGGCCCCGGTGGCGGCGCCTGCCGCCACGGTGGCGCTTGCGCCGACCATGGCGGATGCCTCCGCCATCGACTTTTCCAAGCACCCTGGCGTGGTGACCTCGCCCATGGTCGGCACCATCTATCTGGCGCCGGAGCCGGGTGCGGCCAATTTCGTCGATGTGGGCAGCCAGGTGCGCGAGGGTCAGTCGCTGCTGATCGTCGAAGCCATGAAGACCATGAACGCCATTCCGGCCCCCCGCGCCGGCACCGTGACCCGCATCCTGGTGGATAACGGGCACCCGGTGGAATATGGCGAGCCGCTGCTGATCATCGAGTGATCGGCCGGCGCCGCGCGCGCAGTCGCGCCGCGGTGCCTGAGGACAAACGACGCCGGATCACACCAGGGCGCCCTTCCCCTTTCCTGAGGCGCCCATCCGGCTTCGCATTCGAGGCAAGAGACCGACCGTCATCCGCCCGCATCGCCGGGCGGCGGCGTCGCGCTCCAAGGCAGGCATGGGTCCGATGTTCGAGAAAATCCTGATCGCCAACCGCGGCGAGATCGCTCTGCGCATCCTGCGCGCCTGCAAGGAACTGGGCATCGCCACCGTGGCCGTGCATTCCACCGCCGATGCGGACGCCATGCACGTGCGCCTGGCGGACGAGAGCGTGTGCATCGGGCCGCCCGCCGCCCGCGACAGCTATCTGAACATTCCCTCCCTGCTGGCCGCCTGCGAGATCACCGGCGCCGACGCGGTCCATCCCGGCTATGGCTTCCTGGCGGAAAACGCCCGCTTCGCCGAGATCCTGTCGGACCACAACGTGCACTTCATCGGCCCCAAGGCGGAGCATATCCGCATCATGGGCGACAAGATCGAAGCCAAGAAGACCGCGCAGCGCCTGGGCATTCCGGTGGTGCCCGGCTCCGAGGGCGGCATCACCAATGACGAGGACGCCCATCGGGTTGCCGCCGAGATCGGCTTCCCGGTGCTGGTCAAGGCCGCCTCCGGCGGCGGCGGGCGCGGCATGAAGGTGGCCATGACCGCCGACGACCTCAGCCAGGCGCTCTCCACCGCCCGCACCGAGGCCAAGGCGGCGTTCGGCGACGATTCGGTCTATCTGGAAAAATACCTGTCCACCCCGCGCCACATCGAAGTCCAGGTGCTGGGCGACGGCAAGGGCAACGCCATCCATCTGGGCGAGCGCGACTGCTCCTTGCAGCGGCGCCACCAGAAGGTGTGGGAGGAAGCCCCCTCCCCGGCGCTCAACGCCTCGCAGCGCACCGAGATCGGCGAGATCGTCGCCGCTGCCATGCGCGAGCTGAAGTATCTCGGCGTCGGCACGGTGGAATTCCTCTATGAGGACGGGCGCTTCTATTTCATCGAGATGAACACCCGCATCCAGGTGGAGCATCCGGTGACGGAAATGATCACCGGCATCGACCTGATCAACGAGCAGATCCGCGTCGCCGCCGGCCTGCCGATGAACTTCACCCAGAAGGACATCGTGCTGGACGGCCACGCCATCGAATGCCGGATCAATGCGGAACATCCCCGCACCTTCCGCCCCTCACCCGGCAAGATCACCCACTATCACGTGCCCGGCGGCCTCGGCATCCGCGTGGATAGCGCCGCCTACCAGGGCTATACGATCCCGCCCTATTACGACTCGCTGGTGGGCAAGCTGATCGTCCACGGCCGCACCCGCGAGGAGTGCCTGATGCGCCTGCGCCGGGCGCTGGACGAGTTCGTGGTGGACGGGGTGGAGACCACCTTGCCGCTGTTCCGCACCCTGGTGCGCACCCAGGCCATCGCCGACGGCGCCTATGACATCCACTGGCTGGAGCATTTCCTGGCCGAGGGCGAAGGCAAGTCCTGAGAGACGCGGCGCACTGACGTCACTCAGCGCCCTCTCGCCGTCATGGCCGGGCTTGTCCCGGCCATCCACGCGGTGGGGCCAGGAACGTCATTGAGAGGGCCAGCCAGCGGCGGGGCGTGGATGCCCGGCACAAGGCCGGGCATGACGACCACGCGGGAGACCCGGACGGAGCTTGGAAAGCCCCGCTCAGTCCTCGTCTTCCAAACTGAACTGCTGGGTCTTCTCGTCATAGGCGAAGGCTTCGCCGTAGCGGGCCCAGGAGATCACCGTGCGCAAGGTGCGCTCGGCGAACTCCTCGGACATGTGGTCCTCCAGTTCCTCGGAGAAGCGCGAATAGGGCGCGCGGTGGCTGGGGCGCTCCTCCAGCACCCGGCGGATGTGGGCGGCCAGCGCCACATGCCCCAGGAGTTGCTTGGCGAACTGGTTCTTGCGCGGCTCCACGTCCGCCTCCACGAAGGCGCGCCCCGCGGGGGTGAGGATGATGTCGCCCTCGGTCACTTCCGCGAACCGCAGCATCTGCAGGGTCTCGGCCATGGGGAACAGCGCGTCGGCGGAGAGGTTCAGCCCGTCCGCCAGCGCCGGCAGATCGGCGCGGCCGTTGTAGGGCGCGTCCGCCAGTTCCTCCAGCAGACCGGCCATGAGGTTGGTGGACACCGGCTCCAGCGCCGTGGCGAGGCCCGCGTCATGGCTGGCGGCGCCCTGCCCCGGCGTGGCGCCGGGGGCGTGGCGATTGGTCATGCGGGCGTAGATGTCCTCCACCAGTTCCCGGAACTCCGGCGCCAGACGGTCGCGGGGATGCGGCAAGGTGATGGGCATCTCATGCGCCACCCGGCCGGGATTGGAGGAGAAGATCAGGACGCGGTCGCACATCAGCACCGCTTCCTCGATGTTATGGGTCACGATCAGGATCGACTTGATCGGCAGCAGGCCGTCGGTCCACAGATCGATGATGTCGGTGCGAAGGGTCTCGGCGGTGAGCACGTCCAGGGCCGAGAACGGCTCGTCCATGAGCATCAGGCGCGGATGCACCACCAGGGCGCGGGCGAAGCCCACCCGCTGGCGCATGCCGCCGGACAATTCCTTGGGATAGGCGCTCTCGAAGCCGCCGAGGCCGATCAAATCGATGGCCTGCTCCGCCCGCCGCCGCCGCTCCGTTGCGTCGATGCCCAGCGCCTCCAGGCCGATCTCCACATTCTGCAGCACGGTGAGCCAGGGAAACAGCGCGAAGGTCTGGAACACCATGGACAGGCCCTTGCAGGGGCCCTTCACCGCCTCGCCGCACCATTTCACCTCGCCCGCATAGGGCGGCACCAGGCCGGAGATGATGCGCAGCAAGGTGGACTTGCCCGAGCCGGAGCGGCCCAGCAGGCCGACGATCTCGCCCTCGGCGATGCTGAGCGACACGTCGTCCAGCACCAGGAAGCGATTGTTGTCGTTCTTTTTGAACGACTGCACCACATGGGACACTTCCACCAGGGGCGTGCCCGCTTTGGACGCGGCGGTTTCAAGCATGGGTGCGTCTCCTCAATCCAGGCGCAGGCGCTTGGAGGCAAACGTGAACAGGGGGCGCCACAAGGTGCGGTTGAAGGCCATCACGTAGAGCGACATGATGGCGATGCCGAGCGTGATGCGCGGGAAATCGGCGGCGGTGGTGGCCTCGGCGATATAGGAGCCCAGCCCCTCGGCGCGCAGGGTGGTGTTGCCCCAGCTGGCCACCTCGGCGACGATGCTGGCGTTCCAGGAGCCGCCGCTGGCGGTCAGGGCGCCGGTCACATAATAGGGGAATACCCCCGGCAGGATGACCTTGAACCACCATTGCGCGCCCTTGAGATGGAACGAGGACGCGGCCTCCTTCATGTCATTGGGGAAGGCGCTGGCCCCGGCGATGACATTGAACAGGATGTACCACTGGGTGCCCAGGATCATCAGCGGCGACAGCCAGACATTGGGATCGAGGCCGAAGCGCACGATCATCACCACCGCGAACGGAAACACGATGTTGGCCGGAAAGGCCGCCAGGAACTGCGCCACCGGCTGCAATGCATTGGCCACCTTGGGCCGCAGGCCGATCCACACTCCCACGGGCACCCACACCAGCGAGGCGAGCGCGATCAGCACCGCCACCCGGATCAAGGTGAGGAAGCCGAGCCAGACCACGTTCAGAACTTCGCGCCAGCCCACTTCGGTGGCGACGAAGCTGACGATCAGCCACAGCCCATAGAGCGCGACGCCGATCACCATGGCGGTCCACACCCCATCCATGGGCCGGCTGGCCCAGGCGCGGCTGACGTGGTGCGGCACCGGCACCGGGCTGCGCAGCGGCATGCGCGCCGCGCCCCGGAACAGGCTGCCCAGCGGCGAGAGCACAAGGCGGAACAGGTGCGCCCGCTTCACCAGGTCCAGCACCCAGGAGCGTGGCGGCGGCGCGCCGGCGGACTGCTCGAAGCGGAAGCGGTCGGCCCAGGCCACCAGCGGGCGGAACAGCAGTTGATCATAGATCAGGATGATCACCAGCATGGCCAGCACCGACCAGCCCACGGCGACCAGATCCTTCTCGGCGATGGCGGTGGACACATAGGCACCGATGCCCGGCAGCGTGATGGTGGTATTGCCCACCGAGATCGCCTCGGAGGCCACCACGAAGAACCAGCCGCCCGACATGGACATCATGGTGTTCCACACCAGGCCGGGCATGGAAAACGGCACCTCCAGCCGCCAGAAGCGCTGCCAGCCGGTGAGGCGGAAGCTGCGGGAGACCTCTTCCAGATCGCGGGGCAGCGTCTTCAGCGACTGGTAGAAGCTGAAGGTCATGTTCCAGGCCTGGCTGGTGAAGATGGCGAACACCGCCGCCATCTCGACGCCGATCACCTGGCCGGGGAACAGATTCATGAAAAACAGCACGGTGAAGGACAGAAAGCCCAGCACCGGCACCGACTGGAGAATGTCCAGCACCGGGATCAGCACCATTTCCGCGCGGCGGCTCTTCGCCGCCAGGGCGCCATAGGCAAAGGTGAAGATCAGCGAGGCGATGATAGCCGCCAACATCCGCAAGGTGGTGCGCAGCGCATATTCCGGCAGCGCCCACGGGCTGAGCGAGATCGGCACCTGCTCCATGTCGGCAATGGGAATGAGGGTCTGCTGCGTGCCCTGGGTAAACAGGGCGAACAGCCCGAACACCAGGACGAAGGCAAACAGGTCGAACGCGCTGACCAGGGGGCGGCGGCCCGGATCGGTCGTCTTGCCGGCGGCGGATGGAAGAAACATGACGAACACCCGCTGAAGACGAGGACAAGGAGGGCCTGCAGCCGCATACCCCTCGGGGCAGTAGCGCGGCCAGATGACAGAATGACTACGCACCCGCCGCCCTTGCTAGCGGCACGTCGTGGGCGGTCCAGGCGTTTTACCGCAATGCGCCGTCCCACCATGCGTTACCGCTGCGGAGGCGCGGCGGAATGACGCCACTCATCGGCGATGCAGCGCGCGCGGGGAGTGCAACCGCGCCCGCACCTGGATTATGATAGCGCCATGAGCCGTCCCCGCGATCCCGCCGTCGATATCACCCCGGACGTCCTGTTGAAGGCCTATGCCTGCGGGATTTTCCCCATGGCGGAGAGCGCGGAGGACCCCGGCCTGTTCTGGATCGAGCCGGACCGGCGCGGCATCATTCCGCTCGACACCTTCCACATCCCCACGCGCCTCGCCCGCACCGTGCGCTCGGATCGGTTCGAGATTCGCGTGGACACCGATTTCGACGGCGTCATCGACGGCTGCGCCGCCCCTCAGGACGGGCGCGACAAGACCTGGATCAACCAGCGCATCCGGCGCCTCTATGGCGAATTGTTCGCCCGCGGCCAGTGCCACACCATCGAAGCCTGGCGCGATGGGCGGCTGGTGGGTGGTCTCTATGGGGTGGAACTGGGCGGCGCCTTCTTCGGCGAGAGCATGTTCCATGTGGAGCGCGATGCCTCCAAGGTGGCCCTGGTGCATCTGGTGGCGCGGCTGAAGGCCGGCGGCTTCACCCTGTTGGACACCCAGTTCGTCACCAGCCACCTCCAGGGCTTCGGCGCCACGGAGGTCACACGGCGGCAATATCACCGGCTGCTGGAACGCGCGCTGCCGGTGGCGGCGAACTATTATTTCTGGCCGCCGGGCTTGGCGGTGAGCGGCGCGGACGCCTTGCAGTCGGTCAGCCAGACGTCATAGACCGGATGCTCCACCCCGTGCAGGCCCGGGCTTGAGGCGAACATCCAGCCGGTGAAGATCCGCTTGGCCTCGCCCTTCAGGGTGATCTCGTTCACCTCGGTGAAGGAGGTGGTGTTCTGCGGCTCGGTGGGCGGGCGCGTATAGCAGGCGCGCGGCGTCACCTGCAGCGCGCCGAACTGCACCGTCTCCCCCATGGCCACCTCGAACGAGGTGATGCGCCCGGTGATCTTGTCCAGGCCCGCATAGACGGCGGTGGGATTGGCGATCTTCTCGGCGGGCGGCTGCACCACCAGCACGTCGCTGTCGGCGGGCGCTGCGGGCGCCGGCGCGGGCGGCATGGTGGTGGACGGCGGCTGGCCGGGACGTGGCGCGCGGGCGGCGGGCGGCTGGCCCTGCGCCTGTCCCTGGGGTGGCGCGGCCTGAGGCGCCTGCCCCTGCGGGCCGATGCCATAGATGCCCTGGTAGGGCGCCGGCGGCGGCGGGGCGGCGGGCTGCTGGCGCTGCTGGTTCCGATTGGCCGGCGGGGGATAGTCGGGCGTGCCGACACCGGCCGGGGGCAGCAAGGGGGCGGAATCGATGCCGCTGCGGCTCTGGCCCCAAGCGGACCCAAGCGGCGCGCTCACGGCGGCGAACACCAGGGTCGAGGCAAGCATGGCCTGGGCAACACGGATCAAACGCATCAGACGCGCACCTGCAAAGTTCCGAACGGGCAGTCCGGCCGGAGCGCCCCACTGCGCCGCCCGCTCGTTAACATCCGCATTGCGGCTTGGCGAGGGCAGGAGCGCGATCGGGCACAACCGATACGCCGGTTATCCCGCAATCACGGGACCGGCGCGGCGCAGAAGATCGGATGAAGGCTACTCGCCGGGGGTCCAGGCGTTGTAGTCGCCGGTCACGCGCGGACGATGGCCGCCGGACTGGACCGAGCCCTTGGGGCGATAGGCCCGCGGCGAGCCGGTGAAGTTGCGCAGATGCGGCTTCTGCCACGGCTTGGGGGTGTAGGTCTCTTCCGTGGGCGGCACGTCCGAGCGGTGGTGGATCCAGCCGTACCAGCCGGGGGGAATCGTGGTGGAATCCGCATAGCCGCTATAGACCACCCAGCGCCGCTGGAAGCCCAGCAGGGGATCCACCGCGCCGCCCTTGGTGCGGTAATAGGTGTTGCCGAATTCGTCGTGGCCCACGAGTTCGCCATGGCGGCGCGTCCACAGCCAGGTCCCCGGGGTCTGCTTGTTCCACCAGGTAAAGACGTAGAGCAGGAACTCTTTCACGGGCCGGGCCTCGCATGATGACGGGCGGAACATGCCACCGTGCCCGCCCAGTGTCCACCCGAACCTCCACCATGCCGGCTGCAGTTTGGGGACGGGACCGGGACGGCAGCCGATCACGGCACGAACAGCGTCATCACATAGATGGCGAACAGCACCAGATGGACGAAGCCGTTCAGCAGATTGGTGCGCCCGGTGCCGAAGCTGACGATGGACAGCACCAGCACCAGCAGCAGCTGGATGCGGTCTTCCGGGTCGATGCCCAGGATCAGCGGACGGCCCACCAGTTCGCTCACCGCGACCATGGCGGGCATGGTCAGGCCGATGGTGGCCAGCGCCGAACCGAGCGCGGTGTTGATGCTGCGCTGGAGCTGGTTGCGGCGCGCGGCGCGAATGGCGGTGATGGTCTCCGGCAGCAGCAGCAGCGCCACCACCGCCGCGCCCACCACCGCATCGGGATCGCGCAGCCCCAGGCGGTCCAATCCCTCCTCGACGCCGGCGGCCACGCCGCTGGACAGCGCCACCACCCCCACCAGGCCAGCGATCAGGCACGGGATGTGCACCAGGAGCCGCCGCTGCCGCGTGTCCTCCGCCTCCTCGCTCTCCTCGGCCAGGAAGTCGTCGCGGTGGCGGACGGTCTGCATGAACAGGAAGGCGCCGTAGAGCAGCACGGTGCCGGCCATGATGAAGGCGATCTGGAACTGATTGTAGCTGCCGCGCTGGCCGGAAAAGGTGGTGTCCGGCAGCAGCAGGCAGAGCACCGAGATGGCGATGATCACCGACAGATAGCCGTTGACCCCCTGCTGGCGCACTTCCTGTTCGCGATGCCGCAACGCCCCGAGCAGCAGACAGGCCCCGACGATGCCGGTGCACACGAACATCACCGTGGACAGCACCGCCTCGCGGGCCAGGGTCGGATTGTTCTCGCCATTGAGCATCATGGCGACCAGGACCGAGACCTCGATCACCGTCACGCTGAGGGTGAGCACCAAGGTGCCGAACGGCTGGCCGATGCGGCTCGCGATGGATTCGGCGTGGTGCACGCAGGCGAACGAGCAGCCCACCAGCAGCACCGTCTCCCCGAGCGCGAGCCAGCCGGTGAACGGGATATGGAAGACCGGGCCGAGAACGGCCAGCGTCAGCGCCGCCAGGGGAAACAGATAGGCATAAAGCGTCAGCCGCATGGCGCCGTTCCCAATGGATGTGCAACGCCGTCCGCACGGGGTCCGGCGCCAAGGCAATCCCCGCGCAATAGTCGCAATAGCCTGGAAGCGAAAGCCTGGACCGGGCGGGCGCGCGGCTGAACGCGCCGCCGGCCTCAGGGCGCGATGCGTTCGCCCGCCGCCTTGCGTCCCGCCAGGATGCCGAGATAGCACGCCGCCAGCGAGGCGCCCGCCAGGGCGGTGATCTCCGCATGGTCGTAGGGCGGCGACACCTCCACCACGTCAAACCCCTTGAGATCCAGCCCGCCCAAGCGGCGCAGCGTCTCCAGCGCCTCGCGGCTGCTCAGCCCGCCGCACACCGGCGTGCCGGTGCCCGGCGCGAAGGCCGGATCCAGGGCATCGATGTCGAAGGTGACATAGGCCGGCGCATCGCCGACCCGCTCCGTGATGGCGGCGGCGAGAGCCCGCGGCCCCATCTCGCCGGCGCTGTAGCCGTCGATGATGGCGATGCCGAAATCATTGGGCGCATGGGTGCGGATGCCCACCTGCACCGAGCGCTCCACCCGGATCAGGCCGTCCTTGACCGCGCGGGTGATCATGGTGCCGTGGTCCACCCGGCTGCCGTCGTCGTCCCAAGTGTCCTGATGGGCGTCGAACTGCACCAGCGCCACCGGCGCCCGGGTGCGCGCCACCAGCGCCTTGAGCACCGGATAGGTCAGGAAATGATCGCCGCCCAGCGTGACCAGATGGGCGCCGCGGGCATAGTGCCGCGCCGCCTGGGCCTCGATGGCGGCGGGAATGCCTGCGGGCAGGCCATAGTCGAACACCCCGTCGCCCGCGTCCGCCACATCCAGCGGTCCGAACGGGTCCGCATGGAAGGGATAGAGCGGATCGCCATCGAGAATGGCGGACGCCGCCCGCAAGGCGCGCGGCCCGAACCGTGTGCCCGGCCGGTTGGACACCGTCACATCCAGCGGCACCCCCCAGACCACCACCTCGGCCCCGCCGCCATCGGGCGCATAGCGGCGGCGCAGGAAGGAGGTGACGCCGGAATAATTCGGCTCCGTGGACTGGCCGTGACGGAAACCGGGATCGAGCGCGCGGTCAACCGGACGGGGAGCCAAGGGATCGGTCAGGGGAGCGGTCACGGGAGCAGTCATGGGCAGAACACCTCGCAAGGCAGAAACACATCGTCGTCGACGGGCACCGGCCCGGGGTCAGATGGCATATTCGCCGGTCTGGTGGGCGGCCGGCGGCCGGCAATCCACCCCGCCGCCCGTGGCGGGAAACAGCCGGGCGCGCTGAAAGCGCACCGCCACCTTGGTGCCGTTGGCGGCGTGGACCGAGGGGGAGATGTCCACTTCCACCTGCGCGCCCGCCACTTCCACCGTCAGACGGCGGATGGCGCCGTGCCGGCGGAAGCCCCGCACCACCCCGTCCAGCCCCGGCGTTCCGGCAAGGCCTATGGCCACGTCCTGGGGCCGCACGAACAGCAGCCCCTCCCCATCGGGCACCGGCGCCAGGGGGCTGGCCACCTCGGTGCCGCCCACCTCTGCAACACCGGAACGGACCTGCACCGCCAATTGGCTGGATTCGCCCATGAAGCCGAACACGCGCGGCGTGGCCGGGCGGTCATAGACATCGTCGGGCGTGCCGACCTGCTCGATCTGCCCTTGGCTCATCACCACCACCCGATCCGCCAGTTCCAGCGCCTCGTCCTGGTCATGGGTGACGAACAAGGTGGTGTGGCCGGTGCGGTCGTGCAGGTCCCGCAACCAGGCCCGCAACTCCTTGCGCACCAGGGCATCCAGGGCACCGAACGGCTCGTCCAGCAGCAGCACCTTCGGCTCGATGGCCAGGGCGCGGGCCAAGGCCACGCGCTGGCGCTGGCCGCCGGACAATTGCGCCGGATAGCGCCCGCCATACCCGTCCAGTTGCACCAGGGACAGCAGATCGGCGACCCGGGCGCGGATATCCGCCTCCGCCGGCCGGGTGGCGCGGGGCCGCGAGCGCAGGCCATAGGCGACGTTGTCGGCGACATTCATGTGCCGGAACAGCGCATATTGCTGGAACACGAAGCCGATGCCCCGGTGCCGCACCGGCACATGGGACGCATCGGTGCCGTCCAGGATCACCCGGCCCGAATCCAGGGATTCCAGACCGGCGATGATCCGCAGCAAGGTGGTCTTGCCCGAGCCCGATGGCCCCAGCAGCGCCACCAGTTCGCCCGGTGCGACAGTCAGAGAAATGCCCGACAGGGCCTTGTGGGGACCGAACTGCTTGACGGCCTGTTCGACGACGACGGCAACGGTCATAGGTCCGCTTATCCCCTCCGGAGCGCCGCGCGCTCCCTCCGTGTCCTGCCGCTCCGGGCCGCGCGCCGCATGGGAGCGTCCGGGCACCGTGAGAGCTTATGCCATGGCCTGCGGAGGCATGAAATCCATCGCCGCCAAAAGTGCCCTCTTTCCGCCTTCACGGTCGCTCACGCTTCAGCCTGCAAGCCGCCTCCCGGCGGCAGAAACGGCGGCGCGCCCGCACAGTGCTGCGGTGGCGGCGCGCTTCTCCGGATTGGCTCTTGCCGCAATCCCTCCTGACTGGGATGGTGGTAAATATTTAAAGCTGGCGATCGGACTTTCCGCTTCGCGAATGATTGCGACCCACCATGATTTTTGACCCCACGACGATCATCGTCACGGCCTCGGCTCTGGGCGTCGTGATGGGATGCGTCCAGTGGCTGGCATGGCTGCATGTGCGCAGCGAAGGATCGCTGGCGATCTGGGCGGCGACCAATGTGACGTTTGCCGTGGGATTGGCCATCATGGCCACGCCCGGCGGCGCCTCGCAGCCGCTGTTTGCCGGCGTGAATTTCTGTTTCCTGCTGGGCACCGGCATGACCTATCTCGGCATGCGCGCCTTCGACCGCGACCGCAATAGCCGTTGGCTGATCGCCCTCGTGATCGCGAGCGCCGCCATCGCCGCTGTGCTGATGATGCAGAGCAAATCCGCGATGGTGCGGGGAGGGATATTTTCGTTCGTCACCGTCATATGGATGGGCGCATCGGCCTGGCGGCTGGCGCGGGTTCCGCCAACGGGCCCGGCCTTCTCCCGGCTGGGCGTGGCTCTGTTTCTGTCGATCTTCAGTGCGCTGCATCTGGCGCGGCTGGTAGCGGCGGTGATGGGGATTTCGGCTTTCTTCGCCGCACCTCTCGCCGAGCAGATCTCGGTGACGTTGATGATCAGTGTGGTGTGCGGCGTCGGGCTCAACTACGGCGCGCTGTTCATGGTGCTGGATCGCCTTGCCTCCTCGGACGAACTCACCGGCCTCAGCAACCGTCGCGCGCTGCTGCGCCGAGGCCAGGATCTGCTCGCTCAGGCCACGTCCCAAGGCCGCGCCCTGTCGGTCCTGCTGGTGGACCTCGACCATTTCAAGCAGGTCAATGACCGCTTTGGCCACCGCGTAGGCGACATTGTGCTGGAGACCTTCGCGCAGGTGGCCCGCACCAGCCTGCGGCCCGGCGATGTGATCGGCCGCTATGGCGGAGAGGAATTCTGCTTCATCCTGCCCCGAGCCCGCACGCTGGACGCGGTTGCCATCGCCGAGCGGCTGCGGGTGCGGACGCAGGAACGCCTCGCCACGGTGGCAGGGCATCCGACGCAGGTGACGGTCGCCATCGGCCTTGCCACATTCGAACCCGATGATGTGCCGCCAGAAACCATCGATGCCCTGATCGATGCCGCCGACCGTGCGCTCTACGCCGCGAAGGACGGTGGCCGCAATCGCGTGGTGGCCGCACCCTCGCCGGGGCGGCATCGGTCGGGGCCCCCGCTGGATACGACCATCCAGCCGTCGGCGATGCGTTAGCTCCAGGCCGGAGCATCAGGCGAAAGCTCAAGGCCAGTCGCGCGGCCCAGGTCAGCCTCGCCACCTCACTCCGGCAACAGGCGCCCGGAATACAGCACGTCGCCGGTGGGGGCGAAGGGTGAGCCGCCTTCCGGTTCCAGAGTCACCTGCAGCATGGCCTTGGCGGCCCCCTTCACGCCCAGCTTGCGGATCGCATCGGATTTTGCGCCGAACGCGCCTTTGAAGGTTCCCAGCGAGCGAGCCGGCTGGCCATCGGGCACCAGCCAGAGCTGATAGGTCTTGTCGTCGGGCGCCGGATCCAGCAGCGGGCGCACGATCACGTCGCCGGTGCGGGGATCGAGACGCACCAGCACCGCGGCGGCGCGCGAATCTTGAAGCGACGCCAGATAGTGCTGCTCTTGCGCCCGGTCGAACTCCCGATAGCCGAAGGTGCCGCCCACTGCCACCAGCGCTCCGCCCAGGAGGATGGCGCCCCGTTTCCAGCCGCGGCCGACCGATCCCGAAGGGCCGGCGGACAGGACGGACGATGCGGCAGCGCCGGGCTTCGAGAACGATGGCCCGTCGGCATCCCCGTCTTCGGGCTCCGAGGCGGGGATGGCGAATTCCGGCAGCGCCGCCGATGCGGCGGCCTTGCCGCTGGCCAGTTCCGCCGGCGTATAGTCCGGTGGCGCGACGATGGCGGCGATGTCCGGCCAGAGATCGCGGGGCGGGGCAATGGGAACGGCCAGTTCATGCAGCGGCGCCAGACGCTGCTGCCACATCTGCGCCAGCTTGGCGATCTCGGGCTCGTCGTCGAACCGTGCCCGCACCATCATGCGCAGGGCAGCGGGCAAGGTGCCAAGCACATATTCCGCGACGAACTGGCGGTCATCCTCATTGACGGTCATTGGGCGAGGTGCTCGTCAATCTCCACCACGCTGCGCTTCAGCCAGGTGTTCACGGTGTGCATGGGGGCATCGAAATAGACCGACAGGGCCTCGCGGCTCCAGCCGTCATAATAGGCCAGAAGGATCATCCGCCGCCGCTCTTCGGACAATTTGCCCAGACACCCCAGGAACCGCCGCAGATCGTCCGAATGGCCGTCGCGGGCCAGCGGATCCTCGGCGGGCTCCTCGACCTCGAACGGCTCCCAGGCCTCGCCCGCATCTTCCGTGGTGCGGGCAATATCCAGGGCGCTATCACGGGCGACGGTGGCCACCCAGCACAGCGGATCCATGCCGGCGGGCATGCGCTTGGCGTCGCGCCAGATGCGCACATAGGTGGCCTTCAGTGCGTCCTGAGCCAGTTCGGGGCGGCGCAGGATGCGCAGCGCCAAGCCATAGAGCTTGGGACTGGAGAGGCGATACAGCCGCTCCAGCGCGTCCACATCTCCCTTGGCGATGGCGCTCAGCAACGGGGCCAGCGGGCTTGGACTGGTCACGGGACCTCTGATCTCCTGGTGCGGCACAGGCCGGCGGAACGATGAGACGCCACCGGCACCCCAGTGCGCGCGGCACAAATGCCTCTCCGCGGGCCTGCGACGCCAAGCTGACATCGTGGCCCACACATCGGCGCCGCGCCACAACCCTGGAACCCGATGCCCGCCCGCAGCCTGCGCCGAAACTAGACGACGTGACGACCGTTGTCGCCACCCGCTGCCGGACAGATCCGGCACGCGCCGCGAGCAGGACGCTCAGAGGCGGGCGGGTTCGCCCTGTCGCCAGGCGGCCCGGCGTTCGATGGCATCGCCCTCGCAGGCCCGCTCGCGCTCGCCGGCCGCTTCCGCGAGCACAAGCTCGGCCTCGGCCTCATTGACGGCAGCCAGGGCCTCTGCCCGCTGCACGCGCAGGTCGTCGGCGGAGCGAACCAAATTCTCGCGCCGCTGGCGCGCCGAGGCCGCCAGCGGGGGATAGGCAAAGTGGCGCGGATCGGTAATGCCGGAGCGCTGCTCCTCGGCGGCGATGTCCCGCTCCATTTCGGACGCCATGCGGTCGAACTCGCCGACCATGGTGTCGATCTGGGCCAGACGGCGCCGGGCATCGTCGATCTTGAACCTCTTGGCACGGATCAGGGGCTCACGGGATTTCATGAACGCGACACTCCGAGACACACGCGGGAACGCTGAAACCGGACGCCCGGCTCCACTCGGCCTGGAGAATGGGCATATAGGGTTGCCCCTTTCTTACCGCCGCCGCGGTTTGTGGCGAAAATCGACGAAAGGCGCCGGTTGGAAACCAATCGTTTACCCCCTTCGTTAATGATGACCCCATGGTTCGGAGCGTGCGTCGTCGGCGGGCGATCCGGATTTTCCAAGGGCTCGAGGGGCGGTGTGCCGATACGGTGTAGGTTAATGCGAACAACTTAATTTCGAGGCGCAGACTCAGTCTTCGTCCCGATGCACAAAGTTTTTCGCCGGGACTCTTGTCCTGCGGAATCAGTTTCGGTTATCGATTCTACACACGTACCGCGAATCACACGTCGGCCGAGCACGCGAAGGGCGGCACCCCGCCATTCGGGTTGTTGCGAGGAAAGGGATTGCCATGCGCGTCTTGCTCATCGAGGACGACAGTGCCACGGCCCAAAGCATCGAATTGATGCTGAAGTCGGAAAGTTTCAACGTCTACACGACGGATCTCGGTGAAGAAGGCGTCGACCTCGGCAAGGTGTACGAGTACGACATCATCCTACTGGATCTGAACTTGCCGGACATGTCCGGCTTCGAGGTGCTGCGCAGCCTGCGCCTCGCCAAGGTCAAGACTCCGATCCTGATCCTCTCCGGCCTCGCCAATACCGAGGACAAGGTGAAGGGCTTCGGCTTCGGGGCGGATGACTATCTCACCAAGCCGTTCCACAAGGACGAGATGGTGGCGCGCATCCACGCCATCGTGCGGCGCTCCAAGGGCCATGCCCAGTCGGTGATCCAGACCGCGGACCTGATCGTCAACCTCGACACCAAGACGGTGGAAGTGGATGGCGCGCGGGTGCATCTGACCGGCAAGGAATACCAGATGCTGGAGTTGCTCTCGCTCCGCAAGGGCACCACGCTCACCAAGGAGATGTTCCTCAACCATCTCTATGGCGGCATGGACGAGCCCGAACTGAAGATCATCGACGTGTTCATCTGCAAGCTGCGCAAGAAGCTGGCGAACGCCTCGGCGGGCAAGAATTACATCGAGACCGTCTGGGGCCGCGGCTATGTGCTGCGCGAGCCCAATGCGGTGGTGGACCGCATCGCGGTCTGAGGATCGGCCCCGGTTCCCACAAAAAAGGCCCCGCCGATCAGCGGGGCCTTTTTTTGCGCCGCCCCGGTCACGCCACCGGGTGGGACAGGAAGCTCAGCTTCATCACCATGTCGTTGTAGTCGAAGTCCGACCCCTGCGCCGCGGTGAGATCCTCGAAGCCGTAGGTATTGGAACCGTACGAGCGGATGTGCTCGGACCCATCGGAATTGCCGGTGCCGACCACGAACACGTCGCCATTCGCATTGAGCAGAACCGGCGCGTAGAAGCCGTCCCCGCCGGCCACGGTCCACACGGCCGAGGCGTTGAAATCCCCGCCCTGGCTGGACTGATAGCCCTGATCGAGATGACTGCGCACGGCGGCGTCGAAATCGGCCGTATTGCCATAGGCCACGCCATCCACGCTGATCGCTCCGGTGCGCGCGTCGATATCGAAGCGGACGAAGCCCAGCGTGTTCACATTGGCGCTGCTGCCCACCACATCCACCTTCAACGAGGCGCCGTGCTCGGCATAGACCAGCGGCATGTCGTAGGTGCGCGCCGCGCTGGCCAGTTGCTCATCGGACGAGAGGGTATTGTTGGTGGTGGCGGTGAGGTGCAGGCCGCCGACGTCGATGGAGAGCGAGCCATCGGGAAGCGTGACCACATTCGCATTGCCGAGCTGCACCGGAGTGCCGCCTCCGGTCTGCATGGCGAAGTGCAGTTCCTCGCCCACGCCGAGATGGACCGAGTGGCTGCCGTCGAGCAGGATCTGCCCGGCATCGGACTTCACGGATCCGACGTGCCCGATCACCGCATCGAGAAGATTGGTGGTCACCTGGCCGCTGGAGTCGATCATCTGCCCGGCGGCGTTGGTGGCATAGAGCAGCAAGGTGGCTGAGGACGGCAGGGCATCGGTCAGCGACTGGAAATGAATCCAGTTGCCCTTCGTCTCGGGCGCCGCGGCATCGGCCACCAGTTCGATGCCGCCCGCGTGCGCCGAGGAGCGCAGCGCAAGCGAGGCCATATTGACGGTCAGAGTGAGAGTGCTGCTGGATGGCGAGAGCGGCGAGGCATAGGTCGTGTCGCCCGGCGCGTATTCCCGCATGGTGACGCTATAGGTGCCGTTGCCGAAACTCTGGACAGCGCTCTGCCACTGGCCGTCCAGATCTGATCCCACCGCCAGCGGGTTGATCGTCGGCAGCTGCGCGCCGCCGGTCTGCGAAAAGCTGAGCAAGGCCACATTGAGGCCCATGGTCTTGTTGGTGACCCCGCCGATCGCGGATCTGGCGGTCGGATTATCGCCGGTCCAGCCGAAGACCACATCCCCCTCGCCGACCGCGGCGCTGCTGGCGGTGTTCACCACGGCGGTCTGGCCGGCGATATAGCTGAAGGCCCCGGACGAGAGCGTGCCGGCGACCGGCGCAAAGGGAAGCAGGCCGGAGGAGTAGTTGGAGTCCGCGACCTGCGTCACGAAAGCCGGATCGAAGGTGAGCGTCGAACTCGGCATGAAATTGATGCTGAAGGTCTGCATCGCGCTGGCGTTATAGAGCGCACCGGGTGCGAAGGTGGCCAGCCCGTCGATGGCGATGCTGTTTGCGGCGTTGACGAACTCGCCGCTGGAATTGGTGGTGATGTAGAGGTTGTAGGTCTTGGTCAGTTCCGGCGTATCGCCGACGACGATCCGGTACCAGGACGTCGTATTCGCGCCTGCCGCCGCAGCGGCGGTCGGAAACGAGCTGATGACCAAGCTTCCGGCGGTTTGGCCGGTTCCTGGCGCGACCGTGGCACTATAAGCTCCGCTTGTGCCTGAAACCACCCATTCCTGCCACGGGCTGTAACCCGCCTGAGAGAGTTGCACCGTGTCCCACACGGGCACGCCAGCATTATATCCCGTTAGAATTTCCAGATAAATCGGGACAGATTCGCTCAGAATCATGCCCAAATTGGCAAAATTCAAGGTCACGGATGTGGAGGTATTGAGAACGGTCGGAGCGGAATATTGAGCGCCGCTGGTGGGAGCCAGGTAATTGTAGATCACCGGCGTCACATAACCGGTGGTCTGCTCATTATCCGCATAGATGGTCAGGTTGATGGTCGCCACATCCCCCGGGCTGACCGTGGAGCCGTTGCCCGGATCATAGACCGAGATCAGCGGCCCGCCGACACTGTACTGGCTCATCAAGCTATCGGAATAGCCGGAGCCGTATGAATTCGAGCTATAGAAAAACACCTTGGAATAGGCATCATTGAAGGGACTGATCCCCTCATTATATGTGACGTGCGTATTGAACGAATAGCGTGGATCCCAGTTGTAGTTTTTATTGAGATCGATCGCATTCACGTTCGAATTTTCTGGGGTTCCGATCGCACCATAAAATCCAGCGGTAAATCCCGTCAAAAATTGCGACATCACCTTGCCCCACTGGTTATTGAGACCAGTGTTGATGTCGGCATTATTTCCGCTGTCGTTGGTATTGTAGGCAATCACATAAGGCGTCACCGGGTTCGATGCCGTCGGCAGGCTTTCGAACACCTGAATATTGCCCAAGGTCGAGTAAATGCTATTCTGCAGATCCTGCGGCGTAACTTTGATGTATCCGGTAATCTGGCTCTGCGCGGTGGGCATCAACCAGAACACGTTGTCCGCTGCGCTCCACTGCAATTGATAGCTGTAGAAACCGCCGTTATGCCAGATTCCGTTTGCGTCCTTCGCACCATTGAAGAAGCCGGTAATGGTGACATCGGCCGCTTGGGGTGTTTCCATCGACGTGATGTAGTTGGCCCACTGATCAGCCGAATAGGCTGGATTGGCCGGCACGAGCCCCACAGCCTGGGTCGGCGAGATGGCCGCGCGATTGTAGCTCGCGGCGAGCAATGTCGAGCCGTCGGCAAAACCGTACACGGTCTGGGATGAGCTCGTGGCCGCGATTTGCGTGAAGATGCTGTCGCCCGCGCCGGTTGTGGAGCTCGGGTTACTATAGCCCCGCGTGGCGGTTGTTCCATTCGAGTAGGTAATACTCAACCCCATCGGGAAGCCGAAGCCCTCCACCGATGTCAGATTGCCCACATCGTTGATGGCGGCCGTGCCACCACCGGTCAGCGTCACTTCGAAGCTGTCGTAGCGGAATGAATACGTCTGGGCGTTGGCCCAGTTGATATCCGATTGCTGCGTGATGGCGGTCTCGAGCGCCGTCTGGCTGAGCGCGCTGGTCCCTTCGCTCTGGACCAGGATATAGACCTTGCCGCCGTTGAAGCTGCTGGGCAGCGGAACGGTCGTGAGGCCGCCGTTGGAGATGCTTCCGTTGGTGGCGAACTGACTCCAGACCGGCGCACCGCTGCTGTCGAAATAGACCGCGTAGCCGTTGATTCCGTTGCCGGTGACACCCGGGATCGGGGTCGTCGCTGCCGTCTGCAGCAGCGTCTGCATTCCAGCACTCAACTGGATATTCAAATTCGTCATGGCCACCCCGGACGGCAACACCAGCAAACGGCGGGAAAAAAGTACCTCCGGAAGAGACCATGGCTTAGGATGGGATGCAAGTTTCCCAGCCCCACAAATGATCTGTCTGGAGACACTTTTCGGTCAATCACAGCGTGCAGAAACGTGAGCCGACGACGGACACGCCGCTGCAAAAGGCCCCGGACTCCCGGCAACGGCCTTCTGCATCGCGTCGGATTCGACGCTCTATCGGCTCAGGACGCCGCGGCGTCCCGCCGCTTGCGCAGCAGCGCTTCCAGCTCCGCATCGCGGGTTTCCGGCAAGGCGATGGTCAAGGTCACCAGCAGGTCGCCATGGGCGCCCGCGGCCTTGGGCATGCCCTTGCCGCGCAGGCGGAAGGTGCGCCCGCCGGAGGTCCAGGCCGGGATGTTCAACTCCACCGCGCCGGACAGGGTCGGCACCCGCACCTTGGCGCCCAGCACCGCATCTTCCAGCGACACCGCCAGATCCGTGCGCAGATCGTCGCCGTCGCGGCGGAACTTGGCATGGGGGGCATACGTGATGGTGACGAAGGCATCGCCGGCCGCGCCGCCTTCCACGCTGGCTTCGCCCTGGCCCTTGAGGCGCATGCGATGGCCCTCGGCGGTGCCGGGGGCGATCTTCAGATCCACCTGCTTGCCGCTGGGCAGCGTGAAGCGCTTGCTGGCACCCTGGGCGGCTTCTTCCAGATCGATGGTCAGCGTCAGTTCCACATCGGCCCCTGCTCTGGGTGTGAACCCGCCGCCGGCTGCGCGCTTCTGGCGCCCGAAGCCGAAAATATCACCGATGTCGTCAAAATTCTCCGGCCGGCCGCGCCGCGTGTGCCCACGCTGGCCCTCGGGACCGAAGGAGAAGCTCTCGAAAATCGTGTCGCCGTCAAAGCCGCTGAAACCGCGGGCGCCGGGCCGGGCGCCTGCGCCACCGAAGCCGGCATAGTCGTGCATCCGCGGCTTGCCGTCGCCGTCGATCTCGCCACGGTCGAACTGACCGCGCTTGTCCTTGTCGGACAGGATCTCATAGGCCGAGTTCAATTCGGCGAACTTATCCTGTGCCTTGGGATCCGACACGTTGGCGTCGGGATGCAGTTTCTTGGCCTGGCGCCGGAAGGCGCGCTTGATCTCGGCTTCGTCGGCGGTCTTCGCGACGCCGAGGATGTCGTAAGGATCGCGCATGGGCAAATTACCTCGAGGCCGGCGCTGATCGGCCGGCCGCGCCTTTCATGTGGTGCGATGTTGCCCGATTGCAACGGGAGAACTCAAGCCCTCCCCAATTTCCCGGTCCGCGAACCGGTCCCCGCTCCGCCCCCATGCCCCGTCTCCCCCCGGGCCGCATCGCTGCGACCGCCGATAGAACCCGGCGCTGGCGCCGGCCATTGCTGGCGTCGCCGGTCTGCCGACCTATCGATTTCTGGTGTCGCACCCGAGGCTTGCGCCAGGATCGCCAAACCGGTGTTTCGGGGCCGTCGGCGCCGGGGGGCACATGGCGCCGCGCTCAGGCCTGCCCCAGCAGTCGCACCTGCGACAGAATGGTCCCGCCCGCATCGGTGCAGGCCTCGCCCTGGATCCAATGCTCGCCCAGCTTGTCCACCACGCCGATGCGGAAATCCCGGCACTTATTGTCCTTCACCGCCCCCAACGGGGTGGCGGTACCGTGCGCCCCGGAGGCCTTGTTGTCCCAGGGAATGCTCGCCCCGGCTTCCTTGGCCGCCAGGGCCTGGTCGAGCGCCAGTCGCGCCTGGATCCAGTCACCGGCGGAAATTCCGGCGGGAGCGGCGCCTTGCGACACCGGCAGCGACACCGGCAGGGGTTTGATGGAACCGGTGACCAATGCGTCATCATCGCGCAGGCCCGTGCCGGCGCATCCCGCAAGGGATAACGCCAACAGCGTTGCAACCGCGTAACGTGCCGCTGGCAGCGCGGCGCCATTCGGCCTATATGGGCGCCAGATCCTATGGCCGCGCCGTGCGATGGTCGAATGCGGCGACACGCGAGTGGCTCCTGTCATGTCCGATTCCACCATGGAAGCCCAGAACCCCTTAACGTCTGGTGATTTCACCGCCGCGGAAGAGCCGTTTCGGCTGTTTTCCGAATGGCTGGCGGAGGCCAAGGCCTCCGAGATCAACGATCCCAATGCCATGACCCTGGCCACGGTGGATGCGGACGGCATGCCCGATGCCCGCATGGTGCTGCTCAACGGCTTCGATGCCCGCGGCTTCACCTTCTTCACCAATGGCGAGAGCAACAAGGGCCGGGAACTGGCCGCCGTGCCCAAGGCGGCGCTGGTGTTCCACTGGAAGAGCCTGCGCCGCCAGGTGCGGGTGCGCGGTCCGGTGGAGCAGGTGAGCGCCGAGGAAGCGGACGCCTATTTCGCCACCCGCCCGCGGCTGTCGCAGATCGGCGCCTGGGCCAGCCAGCAGTCGCGCCCACTGGAAGGGCGGTTCGCGCTGGAGGCGGCGGTGGCCAGCACCACGGCGCGCTTCGGCGTCAGCACCGTGCCGCGCCCGCCCCACTGGAATGGCTATCGCATCAAGCCGGTGGCGGTGGAGTTCTGGCACGATCGCCCGTTCCGCCTGCATGACCGCGTGGTCTTCACCCGCCCTGCCGCCGATGCGGCGTGGGACAAGACCCGGCTCTACCCCTGATCCTTGACCGGCCGGCATCGAATGTGGTGCCTGCCGGAATGACTGCGGGCTGCCCCACGCCGGACGCCCGCCCTGCTTCGAGGACATTATGGTCGCAGCTCCCAACACGCCGCCCCGCATCATGCTGCTCACCGGAGCGTCGCGGGGCATCGGCCACGCCACCGTCAAGCGCTTCTCCAGCGCCGGCTGGCGGGTCATCACCTGCTCGCGCCACGCCTTCCCGGAGCAGTGCCCGTGGGCGGCCGGCCCCGAGGATCATATCCAGGTGGATCTCGCCGACCCGGACGACACCCTGGCGGCGGTGGAAGAGATCAAGCGCCGGCTGCCCGATGGGGAGCTGCATGCGCTGGTGAACAATGCCGGCATCTCTCCCAAGGGCAAGGACGGGGAGCGGCTCGGCACCATCAACACCGCGCGGGAAACCTGGATGCAGGTGTTCCAGGTGAATTTCTTCGCGCCCATCATGCTGGCGCGCGGGCTGATCAATGAGCTGGAAAAGGCCAAGGGCTCGGTGGTGAACGTCACCTCCATCGCCGGCGCGCGGGTGCATCCCTTCGCCGGTGCGGCCTATGGCACCTCGAAGGCGGCGCTGGCGGCGCTGACCCGGGAAATGGCGTTCGATTTCGGCCAGCGCGGAGTGCGGGTGAATGCCATCGCCCCCGGCGAGATCGACACCGCCATCCTCTCGCCCGGCACCGACGAGATCGTGGCGCAGATCCCGCTGCGGCGGCTCGGCACCACCGACGAAGTGGCCAAGATCATCTATGTGCTGTGCACCGAGACCTCGTCCTATTTGAACGGAACCGAGATCATGATCAACGGCGGCCAGCACGTCTGATCTGCCCGCACCGGTCCGGCGCTGGCGCTAGAGCCAGCGCCGCCACTTGAAGAACAGATAGGGCAGGATGCCGGACACCACCATGGCGCACAGCGCCGCCGGGTAGCCGTAGGTGTCCGCCAGCTCCGGCATGTGCTGGAAGTTCATGCCGTAGATCGAGGCGATCAGGGTCGGCGGCATCAGCACCACGGAGAGCACAGCGAAAATCTTGATGATGTTGTTCTGCTCCAGCCCCACCATGCCGATGGTGGCGTCCAGCAGGAACTGCAGCTTGTTGGCCAGGAAGGCGGCATAGTCCGACAGGCCGGTCACGTCCCGGGTCATGCTCTTGATGGCATCGCGGCTGGCCGGCGACAGCGGGGTGCCCTCCCCGTCCGTGCTCAGGAAGGCCAGCATGCGGGCGAGCGAGGACAGGCTCTCGCGCGCATAGGAGGTCAGTCCCTCCTTGCGGCCCACCTGGCTAAGAATGGCGCGATAGAGCTGGTTGGCATTGGCGCCCTTGGCGGTGGGCTCGAAGATGCGCCGGGAGAGACGCTCGATGCCGATGCCGACCTGCTCCAGGATGTCGGCGATGCGATCGACCACCGTATCCAGCAGGTCCATCAGCACCACCTCGCCGGTGATATGCACCGGACAGGACCGCTGCAAGCGCTCGGACACCATGCCGAAGGCGCGCGGCTCGCTGTAGCGCACGGTGACCAGCGCCTTGTCGGTCAGGATGAAGGTGAGCGGTGTGATCTCGGGCTCGTCGGTATTGCCACCGCACAGCACCGACAGCGTCATGTAGCGCGCGTCATGCTCCACGAAGAGCCGGGACGAGGCTTCGATTTCCTGCATCTCGTCGCGGGTCGGGATTTCGACGCCCACCGCGCGCTCGACGATCTCGTCCTCCAGCGAGGCGGGGGTGATGAGATCCATCCACACCGCACCAGGGGGAGCGACCCCCTCCATGGCGATGGTCTCAGCGCGCAGGGCACCGCCGCCCGGTACATAAGCCACCAGCATGCGTCCGCTCGCTTGTTCGCGCCAAGGGTCTCGCCGCCGGCCAACCGCTGCGGTCCAGACCGGGCACGCGCCCCTGGACTGCACCTAGCACGGGCATGAACCGTCCCGAAAGGGATGGCGCCTCGGCACCACACAGGCCTGTAAGCGTCACATGCGTGTCAGCGTCGGTCGCAACCGCTCTGGCCCGTTCGCGGCACGGTGCGGGCGCACTGTGCCGGACCCTCGTCAACGCAGATCCGACGGCGCACGCGCGCGATCGTCAGCGCCCCGGAGACACGCGCCGGATCTCAGGCCGCGAGGAAATCGAGATCGCGCAGGGTCACCACCTTGCGGGGCTCGGCATCGGTCTTGGCCTTCTCGTCGCGGGCCGGGGAATACTGGGCAGCAGCGGCAACCGCGGTGATGCCAATGTCGCGCCACTGGGCGGCCTGACCGGCATAGTGCTTGCGCTCGGCATCCAAGCGCGCCTGCTGTTCCTGCACTGGGTTCGTAGACATCTTTACTCTCCTTCCAACGGCGCAGCTGCCTAAAGCAGAAGCGCTTTCTCGTGAAGACCCTTCGAGAGATGGGAGCCAACTGCGTCGAAACTGTGCAGAGGGCAAGACGAGTCCAAGGTCTTACCCGTCAAGCATCGCCTCAAGCTTGCAACGCCGGGTTAACGGGTGCCGATAGGTCAGATCCTGAGACATTTTTGCAACAGGAATTGGGGCAGTGTCCTGGTGCCCAAGTGGCCCCTTCAAGGCAGCCCGGCATTCAGTTAATTCAAGTCAGACACATCGATTCGAACCCTTTCTTGAAACTATGAGGCGGCCATGACGGCGCGGTCGGTTGCGGCTGTTCTGATGGGACTTTTGTTGGGTGGGTGCATCTCTTCGACGCCCCAGCCCACCCCTGAATCGGCATTGAAGCCGCGCGACAAGCAACTGCTTGCCAATGCGCCGTATCCCAAGGTCAAGCCTGAGGGCATGTTTGCCCGTCAGATCGTGACTTACGAGGGCAAGGAAAAGCCCGGCACCATTGTCGTCGATACCGACAAGAAGCTGCTGTATTACGTGCAGGGCGATGGCACCGCGATCCGCTACGGCGTGACCGTGGGCGAGGAAAGCCTGGCGTTCCGTGGCGAGGCCAAGGTGGGTCGCAAGGCCGAATGGCCGAGCTGGACCCCCACCGCCGAGATCCATCAGCGCATCGCCGGCCTGCCCTCTTATGTGGGCCCCGGCCCGCATAACCCCATGGGTGCCCGCGCGCTGTATCTCTACCAGGGCAACAAGGACACGCTGTTCCGCATCCACGGCACCAACCAGCCGGAAATGCTGGGCCAGGCGATCTCCTCCGGCTGCATTCGCATGCTGAACGAGGATGCCATCGACCTGTTCAACCGCGTGCCGGTCGGCTCCAACGTGGTGGTGCTCTGAGCCTCCGGCTCGGGTGAGTTCAAGAGGGGCGCGGCTTCGGCTGCGCCCCTTTTTTTTGTGCCGTTCGGCGGCGCGATCGGCATCGGGTCGGCCCCGCGCCGGCGCCAATCCATGGGCACCGCGCTCTCGCGCGCTGCCACCGCCCCACGGTGACCGTGTGCCCACCCGCCGCCGCGCAGGCGGCGGCCCATGCCCAGCGCCGCGCAGGCGCGGAAGACGCGAGGCCGCCGCTCCGGGCAAACGTCCCGAGCGGCGGGAAATGCGCTAACGCGGCGCGTAGATCCCGCCGCCCGCGCTCGGTCCCCACATGAGTTCCTTCGGGTCGCCCCTGGTGCCATCGGCGGTGGTGCTCTTGGCGCCCGGCTTTGGCGTGGGCGCGGGCTTGGGCGCGGGCTTGGGCGGCGTGGACGCCGGCTTGGCCGCAGGTTTGGCGGCGGGCTTGGGCGCCGGTTTGGCCGCGGTGGCCGGACGAGCGGGCGGCGCCGGGACGGCCTCCTCGGACGCCTCCTCCGCGGCCGCGGCCTCTTCCTCTTCCGCCTGCGGCGCGGCCGCGGCCGGCGGGGGCTGGACGTCACGGGTATCGGCGGCGCGCACCGCTGCGCCCAGGGAGACCGGCGCAGCCGGGCTGGCCATGGGCGCCCCCTGCGGCTTCAGGCCCCAGCGGCACAATTTGATATCGAGCCGCCGGATGGCCATGTCCACATGGATATGGTCCTCGTGATAGCCATCCGAGCCCGGCCCGAGCACGGTGGAAAAGTTCATGCAGGCGGAGGCCTTCATGGCCGCCTGGAGCGAGAACGGCAGGCCGTTGGCCTTGACGTCCAGCACCCTTTTGTCCTCGAGCACGAAGCCGCCCACGTCCATGGCGATGCCCTGGCCGTGCTCGCTCATCTTCGCGCCGACGATGCGGTTGCGCGGGCGGCAGTCGTAGGAGGCCGCGACCTTGAGCGTCTCCATGCGGCTGCCCAGAGCGGCGACGGCCGGCCCCAGATCCTCGCGCACCCAGTGAGCGATATGCGCCGCCGCCTCGCAGCGCAGGATGGCCGCGGGCGCGAACGTGACCATCGTGCCGTCCTTCATCCGCACGCCGCTCAGCTGCACCGGGGATGGCAAGGCGCAGCCGGGACGGGTGGCCACCGCATGGGCCGGCGCAGCGGCGATCCTGTTCTGCGCCACCAGCGCCGCGCACATGGCCGGCAATTCGCCGGGGGCGGCCTTCTCGCTCTCGGTGCCCGCCACCCCGGGGAAAGGCGCCGAGCGGGTCGGCGCGGTGCCGGGCGGCGGCGGCTCGCCGAAGCTCGGGGCCGGCGATTTGCGATCGGGCGCGGAATACATCGGCGGGTAGATCGGCAAGGGGGCGATCACCGGCGCGTCCTCCTCGCGTTCCTCGGTCTCCTCCTCGCCCAGATCCTCGGGCCGGGGCTGCGGCAGCGGCACATTACCGGTCAGCCGCATCCCGGTGGCGCCGCTCACGGCCGGGCGGGTCGCCGGCTCCGGCGCAGCCAAGGCCGGCCCCAGGCCGCAGCCCGCCCAGAACAGAAGCAGCAGGACAGGACGAGCCGACAGGCGGGCGCACGCCCTCAGGTCCAGCACCCGGCGCGACAGGTGGTGTCGCGCGAACAGCGGAAGCGCGGGCGGATGGGGAACGGCGGGGTGTGGGAGCATGTCGGCCGTGATACTAGAGGAGGTTCGCCCGCAGCGGAACCGCTCCCCGGATACCGTTAAAGGCTTGGCCTCCAGCCCTTTTCCGCCCTGGCTCCGCGGTCGCGCCCTGCCCGAGCGGCGTTGCCCCTCTGAGATCATCCCGCCCACGACCTGCCCCGCCGCTGAGAGGCCCCATGCACGAACTGAAAGCCCTGCTGTTCGACAAGGACGGCACCCTGGTTCACTTCGACCGCACCTGGGGTCCAGCCGCAGGCGCGGTGATGCGGGAACTGGCGGGCAGCGATGCCGCCGCTTTGCACCGGCTGGAACAGGTGAGCGAATATCTGCCGGACGAGGAACGCTTCCTCCCCTCCTCGCCTCTGGTGGCCGGCTCCTCCGCCCATTATGGACCGGCGTGGGCGCTGGCCTTGGGGCGACCGGCGGATGCGGCCTTCCTGTCCGAGATCGACAGGCTGTTCTCCCGGGAGGGCCTGCGCTCGCTCACCCCGCTGGGCCGACCGGCGGACATGCTGGCGCATTTCCATGGGCGCGGCCTGCGCCTGGGGCTGGTGACCAATGATGCGGAGGCCAATGCCCGCCTCCAAGCGGACGCCCTCGGGCTCAGTCCGTTTCTCGATCTGGTGCACGGCTATGACAGCGGCTTCGGCTCCAAGCCCGGCCCCGGCATGGTGAGCGCCGCCGCGGACGTCTTCGGCATCGCGCCCCATGAGGCGGCGGTGGTGGGCGACAGCGCCCATGATCTGGCGGCCGCGCAGGCGGCGGGCGCCCGATTCATCCTGGTGCGGACCGGCCCGGCACCGGTGGACCATCTGGTGGACGCGGCGGATCTGGTGGTGGACAGCATCGACGACCTGCCGGCGCGGCTCGCCCATCCCATGATGGTGTGACCGCACCGGGCTTTCCAAGCGCGGCCGCACCCGCGATGATGGCGCCCTGCCCGCGCGCGCCCCTCGCACGGGGGCCTTGGCAGCGGGCGCGATTTGCGCGAAGACGCGGGGTCGCCCCTGTGGGGGCGCCATCAGGTTGCAGGATCACGCCCAAGCCATGATCAAACGCCGGCTGTATGTGGAGGAGCGGGAATCGCCGCTGGCGCGCTGGAGCTTCCGGCTGGCGCTGTTCTCCGTGCCGGTGATCGTGCTCGCCGCGGTGCTCTACCGCATGGGCGTGCTGGATTTCCGCCCGGCGTTGGTGACGCTGGCCGCGGGCCTGGCCATCGCCGGCCTCGGTGCCCTGCTGGCCATCGCCGCCTGCATCACCATCTGGGACAGCGGCTGGCAGGGCATGGGCCGGGCCATCGGGGCTCTCGCCATCGCGCTGGGCGTGGTGGCCGGCCCCGCCGCAGTGCTGGCGCGCGGCGTCATGCTGCCGCCCCTCACCGACATTTCCACCGATGCGCTGGATCCCCCGCGCTTCCGCGCCCTGGGCTTTGCCCGTCCGCGCACCGCCAATCCCCTCGCCTATCCCGGCGAGAGCGCCGCCGCGCTGCAACGGGAGGCCTATCCCGGCATCAAGCCGGTGGACCTGGACGCCACCCCGGAAGAGGCGTTCAACGCGCTGCTGGCCCTGGTGCAGAAGCGCAAATGGCGCATCCTGGATGCGGTGCCGCCGCGCGGCGGCCTGCGCGACGGGCAGATCGAGGCGGTGGCGCCCACCCCGCTCATGGGCTTTCGCAATGACGTGGTGATCCGGGTGCGGCCGACGCCGAAGGGCTCGCGCATCGATGTGCGCTCCAGCTCGCGCTACGGCATCCACGACTTGGGCGAGAACGCCATGCGCATCTCCAGCCTGATGTCCGATTTGACCACGGAACGGCGCAAGCACTGAGTCCCCAATCCCGAAAGGAGCGCCCCGTGCGCATTGTGATCCCGATGACGCGGGCCCCCCTGCTGGCCGCTGCGGTTCTCGTTCCTCTGCTGGCCGGCTCGGCCACCGCCGCGCCGCTGTTGCAGGATCTGTCCGACCGCACGCTCTCCTGCGCCATCGAGCCGCCCTATTACATCGCGCCCAAGGCGGAGAGCATCAGCGTGCTGCGCTTCGGTGATGCGGACGGCGCGCCCTGGGACGACCTCACCGTGGCGCTCGCCGCGCCGGCGCTGCAGAAGGCCGAGGCGGACCGGGTCGAGATCCTGCTGCCGGCCACCGCCGGCCATGCCAAGCCCACCTTGGTGGCCTTCGTGCGCACCAAGGAGAAGGATCCCGGCACCGGCAAGACCCGCACGGTGATTTCCGGCCACATCGACGGCGACACCGTGGGCGATGAATGCGCCGTGGACAAAGGCCGGGCGCCCTATGTGACCGGCCGCTTCAATGCCGTGCGCGAGAATGTCTGCGGCAATGACGCGGTGGCCAATTGCGCCAGCCAGTTGAAGACGCTGTGCGGCCCAGAGCCCACCTTCGCCTGCACCGCCGACGCCAAGCCCAGACTCACCAAGGCGGACAAGGGCAAGTAATTCCGCCCCCGCTCACAGTGCCACCGGCACCAGCAGATCGGCATCCTCGTTGCGGACCGAATTGACCCGCGACGACACCGGCCACAATTCCATCTGCTCCGGCGCATAGGGCTTGAGCAGATCGCGCGGGTCTGGCCCGGTGAGCCAGCGATCCATGTCGTCCCGCGCCAGGATCACCGGCATGCGGTCATGCAGCGGCGCCATAAGCGCGTTGGCGGCGCAGGTGAGAATGGTGAAGGTGCGCACCCAGGCGCCGGTGGCGGGGTCTTTCCACCCCTCCCACAGGCCGGCGAACCCCATGGGCGCGCCGCCCTTGAGGGCGATGGCATAAGGCTGCTTGCCGCCGTCGGTGCGCTGCCATTCATAGAAGGCGTCCACCGGCACCACGCAACGGCGCGGCTTGTTCCAGGCGGCCTTGAACGCCGGCTTCTCCGCCACGGTCTCGGAGCGGGCATTGATCATGGAGGCGCCGATCTTCAGATCCTTGGCCCAGGACGGCACCAGCCCCCAGCGCAACAGCGACAGCTCCGCCCGCCGGCTCTCGGGATTGTGGCGGATGACCATCACATCCTGGGTCGGCGCCACGTTGAAGCGGGCCGGTGCATTGGGCAGGGCAACGTCGCGGGTGTCGAGCCCGAACTGCGCCGCATAGAACACCGGCGCCTGATGCTGAACGAAGCGGCCGCACATGTCAGCGCACCGGGCTGAAGGTGCCGTCGATGGCCGCCAGGCCATCGGTGGCCACCAGTCCCTTGCCCACCATGTCCTCCAGATGCGCCAGCACGGTCAGCGAGGCGGCGCCCACCAGACGGGGATCGAGGCCGATATAGATGCCGCGCACCAGATCTGGAATGGTGCGCGCGTCGCGCTCCAGGCCGCGCATGATCGCGGCCTCGCGGGCATGGCGATGGTCGAGATAATCGCGCACGAACGCCGGGGCATCACGCACCGGCCCGCCATGGCCGGGCAGATAGAGCGGCTCGCTGCGCTGAAGCAGCTTTTCCAGCGAGCGCACATAATCGCCCATGGAGCCGTCCGGCGGGGCGACGATGGTGGTGGCCCAGGCCATCACATGGTCGCCGGAGAACAGGAGATCATCCTCCCGCAGCGCGAAGGCGAGATGGTTGGCGGTGTGCCCCGGAGTGGCGACCGCGGTCAGGGTCCAGCCGGCCCCGGACAGGACATCGCCATCGGCCATGGCCATGTCGGGCACGAACGCGGCGTCGCCGGAGGCATCCAGCGGATTGATCTCGCCGATATGCAGCGCCCGCGCCGGCCGATGCGGCCCCTCGCCCACCGTGCGGGCGCCGGTGGCCGCCTGCACCGCCGCGCTGGCGGGGGAATGGTCGCGATGGGTGTGGGTGACGACGATATGCGAGACGGTCTCGCCGCGCACCGCCTCCAGCAGGGCCGCCACATGGCCGGGATCATCGGGGCCGGGATCGATGATCGCCACAGTGCCGTGCCCGACGATGTAGGTGCAGGTGCCGGTGAAGGTGAAGGGCGAGGGATTGGGCGCCACGATGCGCCGCACCCGCGGCGTCACCTGCTCCACCTGCCCCGCCGGAACCGCAAACTTGCGATCAAAAGGAATGTCTTCGCTCATGCCGTCAACCTAAAGCGGGCGCCCGCGATTCCCAAGCCGGGGATCGCAACTGTCCGGCGGGCGCTGCGGGGGTGTCAAAGCGACCCCCGCCCCGCGAAGGCGAACGGCCGGAGGCGCGACGCCTCAGGCCGTATAATGCGCGAGTTGGGCCGGCATGGTGTGAGCGGCGGACAGCATGGAGAGGTAGTCGACCTCATGGCGCTCGGCCAGAGACCGCCACCAGGGATCGCGCCCGAAGACCTCCAGCGCCGCCGCGGCGTGGTGCGCGGCGAGGTCAACGTCCCCCATGGCCCGATAGCATAGCGACACATAGAGATGGCCGAAGGCGTGGTCCTCATACTTGGCGACCACGTTCTTCATGTAATGCAGCGCCACGTCGTAGCGGCCGATCTTCATATTGTAGTTTTCGAGGAAATTGACGCGAAGCTGGGTCTCATAGGCATAAGCCTCCAGCTTCACGGGATCGACGCCGGGCGCGCGGATCACCGATTTGGTGGCCACGAAGTTGGCGTTGTTGGTGTTCTCGATATAGCCGTTCTCGACACAGATATCATACAGCCGGCTGCCGAAGATCGGGATGGCCAGATAGACGTGGACCCAATCGAATCCGTTCTCGATCAGCATCTCCAGCGTCTCCTGGCGATGTTCATCCTGCTCGCCCGGCAGGCCGGTGACGATGAACACATGGGAGCGCACGTTGAATTTGCGCAACGCCTCCACAGCCGGCCGGATCAGCTTCTTCTTCAGCGGCTTCTTGATGATGTGGTTGAGCACATGATCGGAGCCGGACTCCACCGCCAGCGCCACGGCGGACACCCCGGCCTTGGAAAATAGCTCCGCCACCTCCTCGTCGATGGCATAGACCGCGACGCCATTGGGAAATTCGCAGCGGATCCCGAGATCGGCCAGCGCCCGCAGCAGCGTCTTGGCGCGCGCCTTGTCATGGAAGAAGTGGTCGTCTTCCAGCATGAGGACGGTCATGCCGAACTCATCGCGCATGCGCGTCACATCTTCGATGATCCGCTCCACCGACATGAAGCGCACATCCTGGCCATGCAGGGACGGGTTCGAGCAGAACACGCACAGGAACGGACACCCCCGCGAGGTATGAATCGCCATCTCGCGCTTAGGCTGGTCGGTGTATTTCTTGTCGATCCCGCGATTGTTGTAGTGATCGAGGTTCACCATCCCGTAGTTCATTTGCGGAATGTCATCGAGATTGGCGATGAACGTGTGCGCCGGCGTCTTTCCGGCCTGCGCGGTCGCCCGCGTCACCCAGGACTTGTGCGTCGCCAGCACCTCGGCGGGATCATCGGCGTCGATCAGCGCTTTCAGCGGCAGTTCGCCCTCGCCCTTGCAGATGGCATCGAGATCCGGGCAGCTTTCCAACATCAGCTTGAAGGCAGCGGATGGCAAGCCGCCGCCCGCAATGGTCAGGATGTTCGGATCAAAGTCCTTCGTCGCCTGAACCAGCGTCTGGATATAGCCGAAGGACGAGTTGAACAGCGCCGAAATGCCAACGATATCGGGCCGAAACTCATCAAGCACCGCATGCAGCTCGGCCCGGAACACGGCCTCATAGGACTCGACCGAACGCTCCTCAACCAGGCGCTTCAGCGTCACATTGAGATCCACCAGCCGCAGTTCGCCAAGACGCTCGCAATGCTTGGTGAGATAGGCCTCCATGGACAGGATGCCATAGGGAACCGTGAACGCCGGCAGCACCGCCGCGCGAGTCTTGTCGAGATAGTCCGCCGCGTTGAAATAGGGCGGGATCACAAACAGAAGCTTTCTCATCGAGCAGCATCCCAGCGTCGACACGGCAACCCACCCCATCTTCACGCCCCTTCTGCCCCACCTTCCTGTCGCCGGGCTTGCAACGATCGATGAGAGGTGGTGGATTGCAGTGCGCGTACCCTCGGTCGCGATAAGCCTGCGGGCAAGTCAACGCTCGAGCCATATTTGGCGCCAGTCATTGAAATTTATTGTATTGCATTCTGACATCCGGTCTCAGACCGTTGAAATATATCGACTAATTTTCATCTCGGCACCCGCAGCGCCCGCATTTCCTCCACCAGCCAGCCCTCCAGGGCGCGCACGTCGGCGCGGAAGCCGAATTGGGAAGCGATCCAGATCTTCAGATGCCGGTTGCCCGGCGCGAAGCCGAACGGGGCCACCAGCCGGCCCGATTGCAGTTCGCTCAGGGCCAGCATGTGCGGCACCACCGCCACTCCCAGCCCGCAGGCGGCGGCCTGGATCAGCAGATAGAAATGATCGAAGCCCCGCTGCGGCTTCAGCGCCAGCCCGCCGTGCCCCGCGGCACGCGCCCAGTCGGTCCAGGCCTCGGGGCGGGTGTGGGTGGAGAGCAGCAGCGCCCGCTCCAGGTCGCGCGGCTCAGAGAGTGGCATGGACGCCAGATAGTCCGGCGAGCACACCGGGCCGATCCATTCGATGCCCAGATCCCGGATCAAGGCGTCGCGCGGCGGGGTGATGGTGCTGTTGCGGATGGCGACGCTGATCTTGTCGCGGCTGAAATCCACCTTGTCGTAATTCATGTTCAATTCCACCTGGATGTCCGGATTGGCCCGGTGGAACGCCGCCATGCGCGGAATGAGCCAGCACAGCATGATGGAGGCCGAGCACGACAAGGTCAGCGGCCCCGGCCGCAGCCGCTCAACGGTGGCATGGATCAGGCCGAACGCCGCCGACAGCCCCTCCGCCAGCCGCAGGCCTTCCGGCGTCGGCTCGCTGGCCTGACCGCGCCGGGTCAGCAGCGGCACGCCCAAGGTCGCCTCCAGCGCCTTCACATGCCGGCTGACCGCCCCATGGGTGACGCACAATTCCTCCGCCGCCCGGCTCATGCTGCGGCAGCGGGCCGTGGCTTCGAACGCGCGTAGCGCCACAAGCGATGGCAAGGGCTGGTGGCCGGGCTGGGCCATGGGCGTCTCCGGGGTGCGCGTCCGCGATCGGGCGCTCACGGCAGCCCATGCTGTGAGTTTAACTCACAAGTGACGGACAACAAATCGATTGTCCGGCGACGGCGGCGGCGCCTAATGACGGCCGTGGAGATCCCGCAGGGACGGCGCCAATCGCCCCCGCACATCAGGCTCCGCACATGACACGAAATGCAGCCGCCCACCGGGACGAAGCTGCGTCACATTGGAGGAAACCCATGACGGAGCCCCTGGCGTCCGCTGTCGAGCGGTCGGCTATTCACAAGGTCTGCTGGCGGCTGGTGCCGTTCATCGGCCTGATGTTCTTCATCAATTTCCTGGACCGCACGGCGGTCTCCTTCGCCGGCCCCAACGGCATGGTCAAGGATCTCGGCCTCACCGCCGCCCAGTTCGGCTTTGCCGCCGGCATCTTCTTCTTCGGCTACATCCTCCTGGAAGTGCCGAGCAACCTGGCGCTGCACCGCTTCGGCGCCCGGCGCTGGCTGGCCCGCATCATGGTCACCTGGGGCATCGTCGCTTTGCTGTTCACCTGGGTGAGCAGTTCCACCGAGCTCTATGTGCTGCGCTTCCTGCTGGGCATTGCGGAAGCCGGCTTCTTCCCCGGCGCCATCCTCTATCTCAGCCTGTGGGTGCCCGCGCGCCATCGCGGCAAGGTGCTGGCGCTGTTCTATGTGGCCCAGCCGCTCACCATCGTCATCGGCGCGCCCTTTGCCGCCTTGCTGCTGAATGCGGACGGCCTGATGGGCCTGGCGGGCTGGCGCATCATGTTCTTCGGCGTGGCGATCCCGGCCATCGTGGTGGGCATCATCGCCTGGTTCTATCTGGTGGACCGTCCGGCCGACGCCAAATGGCTCACCGCTCAGGAGCGCGACTGGCTCACCACGGAACTGGCCAAGGAAGAGCGCACCAAGGCCGGCGCCCACAACATCCTCGCCAGCAAGGTGATGCTGAACGGGCGGGTGTGGATCTTGTCGCTGATCTATTTCGGCCTGATCTACGGCCTCTATTCGCTGGCCTTCTTCCTGCCCACCATCATCGGCGGGTTCGAGAGCCAGTTCGGCACCAAGTTCGACATGATCCAGCGCGGCCTCATCACCGCCGTGCCCTATCTGCCCGCCGCCGCCGCTTTGCTGCTGTGGAGCCGCTTTGCCGCCAAGCGCGGCGTGAAGGGCTGGCACATCGGCCTGCCGGCGCTGGTGGGGGCGCTCAGCATCCCGGTGGCGCTGTTCATGAACTCGCCTGCCGCCACCATCGCGGTGATCACGGTCACCGCCTGCGCCATCTTCTCGGCCCTGCCCAGCTTCTGGGCCATTCCCTCCCGCTTCCTGTCCGGGGCGGGGGCGGCGGCGGGCATCGCCCTCATCAATACCGTGGGCAATGTGGCGGGCTTTGCCGCCCCCTTCATCACCGGCGCGGTGAAGGATGCCACCGGCTCCTATCAATTGGCCATGCTGGTGGTGGGCGGCTGCATGCTGGTCTCCGCTCTGCTCTGCCTGGTGGTGACCCGCTCCGAGCAGATCGCCCCCGCCGGCAAGCCCCTGGGCGCCCGCTCGGCCTGATATCCTGAAGGGAGGCCGGCGTGCTCGGCCTCCCGCCCGCTCGCATATCCTGGGAGAAGATAATGAACGCGAAGATCGCCCTGTTCGGCGCCGGCGGAAAGATGGGCGTGCGCCTGTCGAAGAACCTCGCCAAGTCGGACTTTCAGGTGGCCCATGTGGAGGTCAGCGAGACCGGCCGCGCCCGGCTGAAGGCCGAAGTGGGCGTGGACTGCATCGACGTGGCGGTGGCGCTCAGTGATGCGGATGTGGTGATCCTGGCGGTGCCCGATACGCTGATCGGCAAGATCGCCCACCAGATTTCGCCCCAGCTCAAGGCCGGCACCATGGTGATGGTGCTGGATGCCGCCGCCCCCTATGCCGGCCATCTGCCGGACCGGCCGGACCTGACCTATTTCGTCTCCCATCCCTGCCATCCGCTCATCTTCAATGACGAGACCGAGGAAGCGGCGCGGCGGGATTATTTCGGCGGCATCGCCGCTAAGCAGTCGATCACCAGCGCCTTGATGCAGGGGCCGGATGAGGCCTTCGCCTTGGGCGAGGCGGTGGCCAAGGCCATCTATGCGCCGATCCTGCGCTCCTATCGCCTGACCCTGGAGCAGATGGCGCTGCTGGAGCCGGGCCTGTCGGAGACCATCTGCGCCACGCTCTTGGATGTGATGCGCGAAGCCATGGACGAGACCGTGCGCCGGGGCGTGCCGGCGGAATGCGCCCGCGACTTCCTCTTGGGCCACATGAACATTCTCGCCGCCGTCACCTTCAAGGAGGTGGACGGGGTGTTCTCGGACGCCTGCAACAAGGCGATCCAGTTCGGCAAGCCGCGGCTGATGCGCGAGGACTGGCTGAAGTGCCTGGACGAGCCGGAAATCGCCGAGAGCATCCGCCGCATCACCTGATCGCACCGTCCAGGCCGGGCCACGCGCCCGGCCTGCCCCGCGCCCGTGCGGCCCGCCCGCCCAACCGACGAGTTCCCCATGAGCACAGCAGCGCCCCGTGAGCGGGTCCACGCCACCTATTGGCTGGAAACCGGCGGTGATCCCGCCCGCACCGCCGCCATCATCGCCGGCGAGCAATCCAGCGGCACCTTCGTCGCCTTGGCCCATGAGACCGCCGAATTGAAAGAGCGCTCCGGCGCGCGGGTGGAGCGGCTGGAGGTGATCGGCGAGACGGGCACCCCGAGCCTGCCCGGCGCCCAGCCGTCCGATCGCTACCGCCAATGCGTGCTCGAACTGTCCTGGCCGGTGGAGAATTTCGGCCCGTCGCTGACCAATCTGATGTCCACCATCGCCGGCAATCTGTTCGAACTCTACGCGGTCTCCGGCCTGAAGCTCACCGGCCTTCGCCTGCCACCGGCCTTCACGTCCGCCTTCGCCGGTCCCGCCTTCGGCATTGCCGGCACGCGCCAGCTGGCGGGGGTGAGCCAGGGGCCGCTGATCGGCACCATCATCAAGCCCAGCATCGGCCTCTCGGCGGAGGAGACCGCACAGCAGGTCCGCGAACTGATCGCCGGCGACATCGACTTCATCAAGGATGACGAACTCCAGAGCGACGGCGGCCGCTGCCCGTTCGAAGACCGGGTCACGGCGGTGATGCGGGTGGTGAATGACGCCGCCGAGCGGCGCGGCCGCAAGGCCATGGTGGCGTTCAACATCACCGGCGATCTGGATGAGATGCGCCGCCGCCATGATTTCGTGCTGGCTCACGGTGGCACCTGCGTCATGGTGTGCGTGAATTCCATCGGCCTGGTGGGGGCGCGCGAGATCGGCCGTCATACCCAGCTTCCCATCCATGGCCATCGCGCCGGCTGGGGCACACTCTATCGCCATCCGGCGCTGGGCTGGGACTATGCGCCCTGGCAGCAAGTGTGGCGGCTGGCGGGGGTGGACCATCTGCATGTGAACGGGCTCGACAACAAGTTCACCGAAAGCAACGCCAGCGTCATCGCTGCTGCCCGGGCGGTGCTCGCCCCGCTCAACAGCGCGGCGGAGATGATCGCCATGCCGGTGTTCTCCTCCGGCCAGACCGGGCGGCAGGCGGCCCCCACTTATGCGGCGCTCGGCTGCGCCGACCTGATCCACACCGCCGGCGGCGGCATCTTCGGCCATCCCGGCGGCGTGCCGGCGGGGGTGGAGGCGCTGCGCGCCGCGTGGCGGGCGGCCATGGCCGGCACGCCGCTGGAGAACGAAGCCGACCACACCCCGGCCCTGCGCACCGCCTTGGGCTTCTGGTGATGGGCGCCGCAGCGATGGAGCCGCACGCCGCTTGGCCGGACGGGCTGCTGCTGGCCTATTATGGCGACGACTTCACCGGCTCCACCGACGCCATGGAGGCGATGACGGCGGCGGGCGTGCCCACGGTGCTGTTCCTGCATCCGCCCAGCCCGGCGCAACTGGCGCGCTTTCCCCATGTGCGCTGCGTCGGTCTGGCCGGCTCCTCGCGCGGGCGCCCGCCGGAGTGGATGGCGCGGGAACTGCCGCCGGTGTTCGACCAATTGGCGGCGCTGGGGGCGCCGATCCTGCACTATAAGGTCTGCTCCACCTTCGATTCCTCGCCTGCCATCGGCTCCATCGGCACCGCCATTGATCTTGGCGTGGCGCGCATGGGGGGCGACTGGAGCCCCGTCGTGGTGGGCGCCCCGCGCCTCGGCCGCTACCAGATGTTCGGCCATCTGTTCGCGGTGGTGGACGGCAACGGCCATCGGCTCGACCGCCACCCCACCATGTCCCGCCATCCGGTGACGCCCATGGCGGAAGCCGACCTCACCTTGCATCTCGCCCAACAGACCGAGCGCCGCATCGAACTGATCCACATGGCGCAGATCCGCGCCGGGCAAGGTGACGCGCAGCGGCAGGCGCTCAGCGGGCCGGATACGCCGGTGGTGTTCATCGACGTGCTGGACGACCAGACCCTCGCCGCCGCCGGCCGCCTGATCTGGGAGGGGCGCGGCGCCGGCCTGTTCACCGCCTCCTCGTCCGGGCTGCAATATGCCCTTGCCGCCCACTGGCGCGCGCAGGGGCTACTGCCCGCCACGCCAAGCCTGCCGGTGGCGGCGCCGGTGTCCGCCATCGCCGTGGTGAGCGGCAGTTGCTCGCCGGTGACGGCGGGCCAGATCGCCTTGGCCCGCGACAACGGCTTTCAAGCCGAACGCCTGCACCTGCCGTGCGCGCTTGATCCCCGCACCCGGGCCGCCGAGATCGCCCGGCTGCTGGCGCGCGCGGACGCCGCGTTGAGCGAGGGCCTCAGCCCGCTCATCTACAGCGCCGAAGGCCCCGATGATCCGGCGGTCACCGGCTTCGATGCCATCGCCGCGCAGGCGGGCCTCTCCCGCACTGAAGCGGCCCGCACCGTGGGCACCGTGCTGGCGCAGATCATGCGCGGCATGGTGGAGGCCGGCCGGGTGCGGCGGGTGGTGGTGGCGGGGGGCGACAGTTCCGGCGAGGTCATGGCGGCGCTGGACATCGCCGCCTTGGAGATCGCCGCCGGCCTTGCCCCCGGCGCGCCGCTATGCCGGGCCGCGTCCGACGATCCCGTTTTCGACGGCCTGGAGGTGGTGCTGAAAGGCGGGCAGATGGGCGCCGCCGACTTCTTCCTCCTCGCCCGCGACGGCCCATCCTGATGCCGAGCGCGGCCCCCGCACCCGGACACTATTCAGCATGGCCTCACTGTGGCGGACGGCCCCTCCGGGCCGGTATCGCCGCGCCCGCCGCACCGGTGGGAACCGGCCACCCCTGAACGCAAGAAGGGCCCCGCGCCTGGCGCGGGGCCCTTCATCTGCGAGCGGCCGGGGGGATTAGCCAGCGCGCAGATTCTGAACCACCCGTTCCACTTCCACCTTCAGCTGCTGCGCCTGGCCGGTGAGCGAACCGGACAGGGTCATCAGCTGCGAGGAGGCGGCGCCGGTCATGGTGGCGGCGCGTCCCACGCCGCTGATGTTCTCGTTCACCGTCTCGGTGCCGCGCGCCGCCTGCTGGGTATTGGTGGCGATCTCCTGGGTGGCGGCACCCTGCTCCTCGATGGCCGCGGCGATGGCGGACGAGGTGGTACGGATCTGGCCGATGGTGCCGACGATGAGGTCGATGGAGGCCACCGAGCGATTGGTCGCCTGCTGGATCTCATTGACCTTGGAGGCGATCTCTTCGGTCGCCTTGGCGGTCTGCGCCGCCAGCTGCTTCACTTCCTGGGCCACCACAGCGAAGCCCTTGCCCATCTCGCCGGCGCGGGCCGCCTCGATGGTGGCGTTCAAGGCCAGAAGATTGGTCTGGCTGGCGATGTTGGTGATCAGGATCACCACTTCGCCGATCTTGGCCGCCGACTGCGAGAGCTCGATGATCTCCGTCTGGGTGCG